>NZ_NUEU01000009.1:0-623094 GCF_002556365.1 Bacillus sp. AFS002410 | reverse complement strand
TAGTTTTCAAAGTTCATTTTGTCGCGATGTCTCTTGGCGACTTCTATATAATAACAAATCCACTAGCCTCGGTCAATAGTTTTTATAATATATTTTAAAAAAAAATTAAACTAATTTCATTTAAGCAAAAACCTTACTTAATATTCTTATTTTCCTAGCTTTAGATTTAATAGAACTAAGGAGTTAATACTCCCCATAAAGATTAAATGAACAAAACTGACAAACCTAAAATAAAACCCTACTATCTTCAATTCAAAGAAACATTAGTATCCTCACATAGAAAAAAAAGAGAGAACAAATATGTTCTCTCCTTAGCATTATTTAAAAACTACTCTTCAGTTGTTTCAGTAATATCTTCATCTTCCAGAATCGGCATTTCATCATCGTTTTCATCTTCTGACTCAATTTCCTCTTCTTTTGCTGCAATTGCTACTGTAGCAACATGACCTTCTTCGTCTAGTCTTATTAATTTAACACCTTGAGTAACTCGTCCTAGACGCGAGATTTGTTCAATTGGCATACGAATAATAACACCTGATTCAGTAATTAACATTAAATCCTCTTCGTCACTTACACATTTTAATGAAATCATTTTACCGTTTTTCTCTGTAACATTCAGTGTTTTTAATCCTTTACCACCACGACTTTGAATACGGTATTCTTCCTGTGCAGTTCGCTTACCATAACCAAGTTCCGTAACAACAAGAATATCTAAGTGCTCCTCCACAACTTCCATTCCTACAACATAGTCATCTTCAGAAAGTGTAATAGCTTTAACACCTGTTGCTGTTCTTCCCATTGATCTAACATCATCTTCATTAAAACGGATCATCATACCTTTTGAGGTACCGACAACAATATCTTTCGTTCCGTCTGTTAAACGTACTGAAATTACGTCATCATCCTCTTTTAAATTAATTGCAATTAATCCATTCGTTCGGATATTTGCAAATGCAGATAAAGGTACACGTTTCGCTATTCCTTGTTTCGTCGTAAAGAATAGGTACCAATTCTCTAAAAATTCACTTACTGGAATAATAGCGTTAATACTTTCACCTCTATCAATTTCAAGTAAGTTTACGATAGGTAGTCCTTTAGCTGTACGGCTAAACTCCGGAATCTCATAACCTTTTGATCGGTATACTTTCCCCTTATTCGTAAAGAATAAAATTGTATCATGAGTTGAAGGTGTCAATAAGTGTTCTAAGAAGTCATCATTATTAGTACCCATTCCCTGAATACCACGTCCACCTCTTCTTTGAGATCGATAAGTAGAGACCGGAAGACGTTTAATATATCCATTATGAGTTAAACTTACAATGATATTCTCAACTGGTATTAAATCTTCATCTTCAATGATTTCAACACCACCAGGAACAATCGCTGTTCTTCGTTTATCATTATATTGCTCTTTTAACGCAGTTAACTCTTCACGAATAATTTCAAGTACTCGTTCCTCGTCTGCAAGAATTGCTCTTAGTTCTGCGATTAACTTGATTAGCTCTTGGTATTCTTCTTCAATTTTTTCACGCTCTAACCCAGTTAGCCGTTGTAATCTCATATCTAAAATTGCTTGAGCTTGCTTTTCAGATAAATTAAATGTTTCCATTAAGCCATTTTTAGCGACTTCTGCTGTTTGAGAAGCTCTAATTAAGCTAATAACCGCATCTAAATGATCAAGGGCAACTTTTAAGCCTTCTAATATATGTGCACGTGCTTCCGCTTTTTCCAATTCAAACTTTGTTCTACGTTTAATAACAACAATTTGGTGGTCTAAATAGTGTTTCAAGCAACTCTTTAGAGATAGCACTTTTGGTTCACCATTTACAAGTGCTAATAAATTGATACCAAAGCTCGTTTGAAGCGCGGTTTGTTTATAAAGATTATTTAAAAGTACATTTGCGTTTGCATCTCTTCTTACTTCAATAACAACACGCATACCGGTTCTGTCAGACTCATCACGCAAATCAGTTATGCCTTCAATCTTTTTATCTCGGACTAGTTCAGCAATTCGTTCAACAAGCTTAGCTTTGTTTACTTGATATGGTAATTCAGTAACTATAATCGTTTGTCTTCCATTTGCTTTTTCTTCAATTTCGACTTTAGCTCTAATAATGATAGACCCTTTACCAGTTTCATAAGCTTTACGAATACCACTTTTCCCTAGAATCATACCCGAAGTAGGGAAATCAGGTCCTTGAACATACTCCATTAACTCTTGGGTAGTAATCTCAGGATCTTTACTTAGTGCAAGTACACCATCAATTACCTCGCCTAATTGATGTGGAGGAATATTTGTAGCCATCCCTACCGCAATACCTGTTGCCCCATTTATTAACAAGTTAGGAAATCTTGCAGGAAGAACGATCGGCTCTCTTTCAGAACCGTCATAGTTATCTTGAAAATCAATCGTATTTTTATTAATATCGCGAATTAATTCCATCGATATTTTGGACATCCTAGCCTCTGTATAACGCATTGCCGCTGCAGCGTCTCCATCGACAGATCCAAAATTCCCATGGCCATCTACTAACATATATCTAAAGTTAAAGTCTTGAGCCATACGCACCATTGTTTCATATACAGCAGAGTCACCATGCGGATGGTACTTACCAATTACTTCACCAACGATACGCGCTGACTTCTTATAAGCTTTATCAGCTGTCATACCTAAATCATTCATTGCATATAAAATTCTTCTATGTACAGGCTTTAAGCCGTCTCGTACATCTGGTAACGCTCGAGAAACAATTACACTCATTGCATAATCTAGGAAGGAATTACGCATTTCATGACTAATATTAATTTCTTTGATTTGTTGATTTTCGCTCAACATCGGCACCTCCCTTTAGTTTTCGTATCATGTAAGAAAGGGAGCTAAAAAGCTCCTATCAGACTTTGACAAACGCTCAACTTCTCCGGTGTTTTACTTGACCAAGATTCAATAATAAATCCAATATCTCGACAAATTTCACACAAAAAAGAACAAACATTTTCTATTAGTCTAAATTTGTATCCGTTCAGACTACATCTATACACTGAAAGGAGCATAAAAGCTCCTTAATCTTAACTATTAAATATCTAAATTCTTTACGTACTTAGCATTATCTTGGATAAAGTTACGTCTTGGTTCTACCTTTTCGCCCATTAACGTTTCAAACGTTTCATCCGCTTCAATAGCATCTTGAAGGTTAACTTGCAATAATGTTCTAGTTTCAGGATTCATTGTTGTTTCCCATAACTGTTCAGGATTCATTTCACCTAGACCTTTATATCGTTGAATAACTGGTTTTGGTACAGCATTAATGGTCGACATAATTTCTTCCATTTGTCGATCATTGTAAGCATACTGTATTTTTTTACCTTGTTGAATCTTATATAAAGGTGGTTGAGCAATATAAATATAACCACTTTCTATGATTTGACGCATATAACGATATAGGAACGTCAACAATAACGTACGAATGTGAGCACCATCTACATCGGCATCTGTCATTAATATAATTTTATGATATCGGGCTTTCTCAATATCAAAGTCATCACCAATTCCAGTACCAAAGGCAGTAATCATCGAACGAACCTCATTGTTTGATAAAATCTTATCA
Organism: Bacillus sp. AFS002410; assembly: GCF_002556365.1. Lineage (NCBI taxonomy): Bacteria > Bacillati > Bacillota > Bacilli > Caryophanales > Bacillaceae > Bacillus > Bacillus sp. AFS002410. The sequence goes on along the minus strand of NZ_NUEU01000009.1, from coordinate 619,489 downwards.
AGTCGAGCTTTTTCTACGTTAATGATTTTTCCACGTAAAGGAAGGATTGCTTGGAAGTGACGATCACGACCTTGTTTAGCACTTCCACCCGCTGAGTCACCCTCAACGATGTAAATTTCACTAATTGAAGAATCTTTTGAAGAACAATCTGCTAATTTCCCAGGCAAACTTGATACTTCTAAAGCACTTTTTCTTCTTGTTAATTCACGAGCCTTTTTAGCAGCAACACGCGCTCTAGCTGCCATTAAACCTTTTTCAACGATTTTTTTAGCTTCAGTTGGATTTTCTAATAAAAACTTTTCAAGTTTCTCTCCAAAAACTTGCTCTGTAATCGTACGAACTTCACTATTACCTAGTTTAGTTTTTGTTTGTCCTTCAAACTGAGGATCTGGATGTTTAATAGAAACGATAGCTGTTAATCCTTCACGTACATCCTCACCAGATAAGTTACTATCTTGATCCTTAATTAACCCATTCTTACGACCATAATCATTAATAACACGAGTCAATGCTGTTTTGAACCCAACTTCATGAGTTCCACCTTCATGTGTATTAATATTATTTGTGAATGAGTATATATTACTTGTATAGCTCTCGTTATATTGAAGTGCAATTTCTACACTAATTCCATCTTTTTCACCAATCACAAATATTGGCTCGTCATGAATTACTTCTTTTGAACGATTTAAGTGTTCAACATAAGATTTAATTCCACCTTCATAGTGGAACTCTTTCTTTTGCTTATTTTCTCTACGATCTTCTATCGTTAGGCGAATACCCCTGTTAAGGAATGCTAATTCTCTTAAACGATTTGCTAATGTATCAAAGTCATAGACTATTGTTTCAGTAAAAATCTCTCGATCAGGTTTAAAATGAGTAATTGTACCTGTAGTATCCGTTTCACCTTCGATACTCATATCTGCAACTGGTATACCTTTAGCAAATTGTTGGTAATAAATATTTCCATCACGATGAACATGAACTTCAAGTAAAGTAGATAATGCATTTACTACTGAAGCCCCTACACCATGTAGTCCACCAGATACTTTGTATCCGCCACCGCCAAATTTACCACCAGCATGGAGTACTGTCATAATTACTTCTAATGCCGGTCTACCCATTTTTTCATGAATACCTACCGGGATACCACGACCATTATCTTTAACTGTAATGCTATTATCTTCTTCAATAATTACATTAATCTCATCACAGTATCCAGCCAATGCCTCATCTATACTATTATCAACGATTTCCCATACTAAGTGATGTAATCCTTTTCCGCTTGTAGAACCGATATACATACCTGGTCTTTTACGTACAGCTTCTAAACCTTCAAGAACCTGTATCTGATTTTCATCATAATTATGTTCTTGCATCTTTTGATCCATTGTCATGAACACTCACCTACTTTTTTTATTTTACATAAAAGAATTAGTAAATTTCAGCTTTGCTTATTAGGCGGCGTAGTAGAAATTTCATAAATTATTTATTGAGAAGTGCTTATAATTGTTCCATGTGAAACATTTATAATATTAGCTTGCTTTATCGTTTCGTGCTGAATTCCGTCAACACTAGTCGTTGTAACAAACGTCTGTACTTTATTTTGAATTGCATTTAATAAATGTGTTTGACGATAGTCATCTAGTTCTGAAAGAACATCATCTAATAAAAGTATAGGATATTCTCCAACTTCCTCTTTAATCAGTTCGATTTCTGCTAGTTTCAATGAAAGAGCTGTTGTCCGCTGCTGTCCTTGCGATCCAAATGTCTGAACGTTTTTATCATTGACCATAAAAACTAAGTCATCTCTATGCGGACCAAGCAATGTAGTACCTCTGGATACTTCACGCTCTTTTTCAGCTTCGAATTGTTTTATGTACTCATCTTCCATTTTCGTCAAATCTGTTAAATCTGATACATTAATGCTTGGTTTATATATAATTTCTAGTTTTTCGGTCTCTCTAGAAATTTGACTATGAATAGGCGAAGCCCAACTTTGTAATAATTTAATGAACGAAATTCGCTTTTCGATTATTTTTATTGCATGTTTCACTAGTTGAGATGTAAGGACTTCAAGCATTAAATAATTCCGATCACGACTAGTTTGTAATGTTCGTAGTAGTGAATTTCGCTGTTGGAGGATTCGTTGATACTGACTTAGCTCATGTAGGTAAACAGGCGAAACTTGTCCTAGTTCCATATCTAGAAATTTACGACGCACTTGTGGACTACCTTTTACTAAATGTAAGTCTTCTGGTGCGAACATAACGACATTCATCACGCCTATATATTGACTTAACTTCATCTGTTCTAGATGGTTCAGCTTTGCTTTTTTACCTTTCTTTGAGAGGATTAGTTGTAGTGTTACTTGCTGGTTTTTCTTTTGTAACGTACCTTTTATTGTACCATATTCTTCATCCCAACGTATCATTTCTTTGTCATTGCTTGTACGATGAGACTTTGTTAAAGCTAGCACATAAATGGATTCCATTAAATTTGTTTTACCTTGAGCATTTTCACCAATAATGACATTAACATTATTTTGAAAATTCAACTCAAGGTTTTCATAATTACGGTATTGTTTTAGTTGTAAATCTTTAATATACAATGGGATTCCCCCAAAACTTATGAAGTTATAATATACGAACCTATTCCAGTGATTGAAACTGTATCATTTAGAACTAATTTTTTTCCTCTTCTATTTTCAGGTTCATTGTTTACAAAGATTTCATGCTCCGCTAAAAACCATTTAGCCATTCCACCTGTATCAATCACTCCTGCAAGCTTTAAAAATTGACCTAGTGTAATATATTCTGTTTTTATTTTAACTTTTTCGTTTTTCATTTTTTTACCACCCTCAAATATCCATTCCTTAATTGTACTAAACTTCTGTAAGAAAAAAAACAGTTAACCCTTATTTTGTCTATTAAGTAAAAAAAAGACTGACCTAAATGTACTATGCACTCCCCAAACAAAATTTGTAGAATAAATTTTTTATTTATTCTCTAGATCCATTGGAGATTGCTAGTACATTCTATTTAGGACAGCCCCTTTCTTTAGAATTTACTAATTAGTATGTGCGAACTGGTAAAATTAATTGCAATGTTCTTGAGTCATTTACCGTACGAATTAAAAACGGTCTCATTGCTCCAGTAAATTGAATATAAATTTCTGGACTCTCTATTGCTTTTAATGCATCCATTACATATTTAGCACTAAAAGATATCTTTAGCTCTTCACCTTTAATATCCTCACAAACAATTTCATCTACTACTTTACCGATTTCTGGAGAATAAGAAGACACATTAACTGTTGAGCCGCCAACTGTTTCCAAGTGAACAACATTATTTCTTCCTTCTCTAGCTAATAATGAAGCACGATCAATTGCTTGTAAAAATTCTTTTGTCATTACAGTAAGCTCAGTTTTGCTCTCACTTGGAATTAATTTTGATGTATCTGGATAATTCCCTTCAAGTAAGCGTGTAAAGAATAGTATATGTTTTGTTTTAAATAAAGCTTGGTGTTCAGTTAAAACAATTTCTACTTTTTCACTATTATCATCAAGTATTTTGCTAAACTCGTTTAGGCTTTTACCAGGAATTACGACGCTAGCTTTAAAATCACTTGAAATTAAACCACCATCAATTTTAGCTTGTCTTAAAGCTAGTCGGTGGCTATCTGTTGCAATACATGTTAACTCGTCATTCTCGATCTTCCAGTTAACACCCGTTAATATTGGTCTAGTTTCTGAAGTTGATACTGCAAATACTGTTTGGCGAATCATAAACTTTAATAAATCTGCAGAAATAGAAATCGTTTCATGTTCTTCAATTTGCGGAAGTAATGGATACTCTTCTGAATCAAAACCATTTAGACTAAACTCAGTTTTTCCAGCTCTAATAGTCGTAACATAATTACTGTCGGATTCTAATTCGACAAAATCAGCAGGTAATTTTTTTACAATATCACTAAAATATCGAGCGTTTAATACAATACTTCCAGGTCTTTTTACATCAACTAATTGTTGATCATCTAATACAGTTGGTAAATACGATTCTATTGAAATATCTGAATCACTACCTGTGAAAGTTAGTCCTTCGTTTGTAACTACTAATTTAATACCAGTTAAGATTGGAATTGTTGTTCTAGATGAAACAGCTCTCATAACATCTTGTACAGCTTTAACAAGATGATCTTTTTGTACAGTAAATTTCATAATTTGTACTCCTTATATAATTTATAAAATAATATAGTAATAGTAGTAGGGCCTGTGAATTTGTGGATAACTGTATTTTAGTAAAGAAAAATAAGTCTATCAACATGTGGATAGACTGTGTAAAAGGTTTGGTGAGTTATACACAAGTTAACGACTCTACTGATTTAATTTTTCATTAATCTCTTTAATTTGAGATTGCAGTTGTGAGTCAGTATCAACTAATTTTGAAATTTTTTCGTGTGCATGAATAACAGTTGTATGATCTCGTCCTCCAAACTCTTCTCCTATTTTAGGTAAAGAATGGTCTGTAAGCTCTCTTGATAGATACATTGCAACTTGTCTTGGGAATGCTACGGATTTCGTACGTTTTTTTGCTTTAAAATCCTCTAATTTAATATTATAAAATTCTCCAACCGTTCGTTGAATATCGTGTATTGATAATGTTTTAGGCTTCGTCGCTGTAATTAAGTTCTTAAGAGCTTCAGCGGCTACACTAGCATTAATATCTTTATTAATTAACGATGAATAAGCGACTACACGAATAAGTGCTCCTTCTAACTCACGAATATTCGTATCAATTTGATTTGCTATATATAACATAACCTCATTTGGAATATCTAACCCTTCAGCCTTAGCCTTTTTGCGTAAAATCGCAATCCTAGTTTCCAAATCTGGAGGTGTAATATCCGTAATAAGGCCCCATTCAAATCGCGAACGAAGTCGATCTTCTAATGTAGGAATTTCTTTAGGCGGTCGGTCACTTGAGATAATGATTTGTTTACTTTCTTCATGAAGAGTATTAAAAGTATGGAAAAATTCTTCTTGTGTTTGTTCTTTTCCAGCTAAGAACTGAATATCATCTATAAGTAGAACGTCTACATTTCGGTACTTATTTCTGAACTCTATCGCTTTATTGTCACGAATTGAGTTAATAAACTCATTTGTAAATTTTTCTGATGATAAATAAACTACCTTGGCATTCGGATTATGCTCTAGCACATAATGTCCGATTGCATGCATTAAGTGGGTCTTTCCTAATCCTACGCCCCCATATATAAACAATGGATTATAGGCCTTAGCAGGTGCCTCTGCAACAGCAAGTGAAGCTGCATGAGCAAAACGGTTACCTGAACCAATTACGAAAGTATCAAAAGTATATTTAGGGTTTAACATACTTTGGTTGAACTCTACTGGCTCCTCAAATTTAACTTTAGCTTTAACTGCTGGGATATTCATCTCTATTTCTTCTACGTGATTTTGAGGAAGGATAAATTTGATTTCTAGTTCCGCTCCAGTTATTTCTAAAACAGTATCCATTATTAATGATGAATACTTTGACTCAAGCCAATCACGGGCGAATTCATTTGGGGCAATAATTGTTAGCGTATCATTTTTTAACGAAAATGCCTTTGTTGATTTTAACCACGTTTCAAAGCTAGGTTTACTTATCTTTTTTTCTATTTCAGTCAGAACCCTAGACCACAGATCCCCTATATTCTCCAAACAAAAATCCCTCCTTACAAAGCTTGTTCAACTTTTGTACAAGCGTCTTTCTCGACTATTTATTTTTATTCATCTCATTGAATATGCTTATTTTTAAAAAGCTGCAAAAATCCACTTTATTTGACAGTATTCACCTATGTGGATAACTTTAAAATGGTACAAGTGTAAAACCTGTCCACAAGTTATTAACATCTGTGGACAATTAATAATAAAAAACAACTTGTCCAAAGTGGAAAACAAATTAATAATATCAAAAATCGTTAGCTATTTCAATGAGTAGTTAATGTTATCCACATGCTAATCCACTTGTTTAAAAAAATTGTCCACAGAAAAATAACTTGTGTAAAAATTGTCGATAACTGTTGTGGGTAAAAAAAGTACAGAAAAATCTTATCCACAGAGCCTTTAACAATTTCTTAAAAAAAGGGAGCAGCGGTTTTTAAACAATTTTCTTATTCATTTAAAAGTCGATAAAAAAAATCTTTCGACACCATCATTTTTAGTATGTGCTTAGCTGTTTATAAATTCGTTGGAAGGAAAAGATAGGAGTAAAATGATTACTATATTTAAATGAGTAACTCCATTTTTTATTTAAAAATCTTAATGGATCAGCTATTCTTCATAAAATGGAAATATTTAATGATTATGTTTTAACATCTTACATTGACATTCTTAGTAGTTATTCTTTATAATTTATAGGACTGTCTATTACAGTAATTCCTCAGGGAGGTGTCATATAATGAAAAGAACATTTCAACCAAACAAACGTAAGCGTAGCAAAGTACATGGTTTCCGTAGCCGTATGAGCACTGCAAATGGACGTAAAGTTCTAGCTGCTCGTCGTCAAAAAGGAAGAAAAGTATTATCTGCGTAGGCCACTGTCAACAGTGGTCTTTTTCACTAATAAGAAGGCCTTTTTTGCTTTTATGTCACAATTTGTAAGTAAAAAAGGCCTCATTTTTTATAAAAAAATTGTTATGATAATTGAAGGAATCATTTGAGGTGTCGGTGGAACATGAACAAGAAAAACAGAATAAAAAAGAATGCAGATTTTAGTCGCGTTTTTCGAGGGGGATCATCAACTGCAAACCGACAATTTGTAATCTATACTGTAAAAAAAGAAGACCAAACTTCCTTTCGTATAGGATTATCTGTCAGTAAGAAACTCGGTAATGCTGTTGTGAGAAATCATATAAAGCGATATATAAGACAAGCTCTTACTGAATTGAGTAATGATCTTCATTTAAATATGGATTATGTTGTTATTGCAAGAAAGCCCTGTACTGAGCTACCTTTTAATGAGTTTAAAAAGAGTTTAATTCACGTGTTGAAAAGGGCGGAAGCGCTTAAAATACGTGATTCAAAAAATAAATTAGATAAAAAACAAATTAAGTAATTACATATTTAAATGTAACATCTTAAAGGAGGAACTAGTTTGAAGACTAAGAAGTACCAAATGCTAGTTACAGTTCTTTTCTTAGTAGTCGTGTTAGCGGGATGTTCACAAACAAACCAACCGATTACTTCTGAAAGTACGGGGATTTGGAATGAGTATTTAGTTTATCCACTATCATGGTTAATCACAGCTGTGTCTAAAATTTTTGGTGGAAGCTATGGAATGGCGATTATCGTTGTAACACTTTTAATCCGTTTAGCTTTATTACCATTAATGATCAAACAAATTAGAAGCACTAAAGCAATGCAGTCAATTCAGCCTGAAATGAAGAAACTTAAAGAAAAGTATTCTTCTAAGGATCAAAAAACTGTTCAAAAATTAAATGAAGAAACAATGAAGTTGTATCAACAACATGGTGTGAATCCATTATCAGGTTGTTTACCAATTTTCATTCAAATGCCAATCTTAATTGCTTTCTACCATGCAATTATGAGAACAATGGCAATTAAAGCACATGATTTCCTATGGTTCCAATTAGGTCATCCGGATCCGATTTATCTTTTACCGATTATTGCTGGTATCACAACTTTCATTCAACAAAAAGTTTCAATGAGTACTGGTTCTATGGAAGGACCTGCAGCTCAACAAATGAAAATTATGCTTTATGTAATGCCAGTCATGATTTTAGTATTTGCTGTTAGATTACCATCTGCATTAGCTTTATATTGGGTAGTTGGTAATACATTTATGATTCTTCAAACATTATTTGTTAATAAAGGTAGCAATACCGTAAAAAATAAAAATGTAGGAGGGGCTAGTAAGTGAGAGAAGTAACTGCTACTGGTCAAACAATCGAACAAGCAGTTCAAATAGCACTTCAGCAACTTAGTTCAACAGAAGAAGAAGTAGAAATTAAAGTGATCGAAGACGGCAAAAAAGGTTTTTTAGGATTTGGCGCTAAACCTGCAAAAGTATTAGTTGTAAAAAAGCAAACTTTAGTTGAAAAAGCTTTTGACTACCTTTCGAATATTGTTAAAAGTCTTGATGAGACTGCAGATGTTCTATATGAATCACAAGAAAAAGAACAAACCTTCTTATTTACAATAAAAGGTGAAAAGGTTGCTCTTATTATCGGAAAAAGGGGTAATACTTTAAATGCTCTTCAATTCTTAGTTCAAACATTTGTAAATCGTCATTCAAAACAGTTAATTCATGTTGTAGTTGACGCAGAGAACTATCGATTAAAGCGCAAGGAATCGCTTGAAATTCTTGCAAGGAAAACTGCTCAAACAGTTTTAAAAACAAGAAAAGCTGTTTCTTTAGAGCCAATGCCTTCATTTGAAAGAAAAATAATACATCACATACTGACAGATATGCCAAATATCTCTACAAAATCTGTAGGCCAAGATCCACATCGTAAATTAGTTATAGATATTAAGAAACCAATTAGGGGTTAATCCTTAATTGGTTTTTTTATGTCCTACATTCAAGTCATATGAGTTTACTTGTACTTTCGTACGGTTATAATATAAAAACATTCATTTATAAAATTCTTTATGCTATGCTATAGATTTAGAAGTAACATGTTGACTTTCGTTTAACATGCTCCGAGGTGATTTTTTATGGAATTCGATACAATTACAGCAATATCGACGCCAAAAGGCGAAGGTGCTATTGCCATCGTTCGTCTAAGTGGTGACGAAGCTGTTCAAATAGCAAATAAGTTATTCAAAGAAAAAGATTTAAATATAGTTGACTCACATACAATTCATTACGGCCATCTAGTTGATCCTACTTCTGGTAATACTGTTGAGGAAGTTATGGTCTCGGTTTTAAGAGCGCCAAAGACGTTCACACGTGAGGATGTTGTCGAAATAAATTGTCATGGTGGAATTTTTTCGGTTAATAAGGTACTTGAGTTAGTACTTTCGCAAGGGGCTAGATTAGCTGAGCCCGGTGAATTTACAAAACGAGCATTTCTAAATGGCCGAATCGACTTATCTCAGGCTGAAGCGGTAATGGACTTAATTCGTTCTAAAACTGATCGAGCAATGGCCATTGCAATGAACCAAGTCGAAGGTCGTTTATCAAAGCTAGTGAATAGCTTAAGACAAACATTGCTAGAGATTCTTGCTCATATTGAAGTGAATATAGATTATCCTGAATATGATGATGTTGAAGAAATGACAAATACTGTTTTAATTGAAAAAGCTAAAACAGTTCGAATTGAGATACAGAAACTTTTAGAAACATCGAGACAAGGTAAAATTTTACGTGAAGGACTTTCTACTGTCATTATAGGAAGACCAAATGTCGGAAAGTCTTCTCTTTTAAATACGCTTGTGCAAGAAAGTAAGGCAATTGTAACTGATATCCCTGGTACAACACGCGATGTAATTGAAGAATATGTAAATGTAAAAGGTGTACCACTACGACTAATTGATACAGCGGGTATTCGTGAAACGAAAGATGTTGTAGAGGCGATTGGTGTCGAAAGGTCGAAAAAGGTACTAAATCTGGCTGATCTTGTTTTATTTGTATTAAATAATAACGAACATTTAGGTGAAGAGGACCGTAATTTATTTGCTGAAATGAGCAATAAAGATGTAATCATTATTATTAATAAAACGGATTTGTCACAAAAGCTTGATATGAATGAAGTAAAAGAATTAGTTGGCAATGCTACAATTGTAACAACTTCTTTAAAAGAGGAAAAAGGAATTGATGATTTAGAAAAGGCGATTGCAGACTTATATTTTGAAGGCCAAATTGAAGCGCAAGATTTAACTTATTTATCAAACGCTAGACATATTGCACTACTAAAACAATCAGAACAGACGATTAATGATGCGATTGAGGCAATGAATAGTGGTATGCCAATTGATTTAGTACAAATTGACTTAACAAGAGCTTGGGAGTTGTTAGGTGAAATTGTCGGAGATACAGTTCAGGAAAGTTTAATCAACCAGCTATTTTCTCAGTTCTGTTTAGGAAAATAAAATGGTTAGGAGGAGAAAAAAATGAGTTTTGAAGCAGGCAATTATGATGTAATCGTTATTGGCGCTGGTCATGCTGGATGTGAAGCTGGATTAGCGTCTGCTCGTATGGGTGCAAAAACATTAATGCTAACAATAAATCTTGATATGGTAGCATTTATGCCATGTAATCCATCGGTAGGTGGACCTGCCAAGGGGATCGTTGTACGTGAAATTGATGCGCTCGGTGGCGAAATGGGTCGAAATATAGATAAAACGCATATTCAAATGAGAATGTTAAATACAGGAAAAGGCCCTGCTGTACGTGCTTTACGTGCACAAGCAGATAAATTTGCCTATCAACATGAATTAAAGAAAACGATTGAAGATACGGAAAACCTAACACTAAAACAAGGACTAGTTGAACGACTAATTGTGGAAGATGGACAATGCACTGGAGTAATTACACAAACTGGGGCTATCTATCGTTCGAAGACAGTTGTTATTACAACTGGTACATTCTTACGCGGAGAAATTATTGTAGGAGAATTAAAATACTCAAGCGGACCTAATAATCAACAACCGGCGATTAAGCTTTCTGAGCATTTAGAGGAATTAGGAATTGAACTTGTTCGTTTTAAAACAGGTACGCCTCCACGTGTAAATAGTCATAGTATTGATTACTCAAAAACAGAGATACAACCAGGAGATGAAGTGCCTCGCGCGTTTTCGTTCGAAACAGAACCAGTTGAAACTGAGCAAATTCCTTGTTGGTTAACATATACGAGTGAAAATACACATCAGATCATCGACGATAACTTACACCGTTCGCCGATGTATTCTGGTATGATTAAAGGAACAGGACCTCGTTATTGTCCTTCAATTGAAGATAAAGTTGTCCGATTTAATGATAAACCGAGACATCAAATTTTCTTAGAGCCAGAAGGTAGAAATACTCAAGAAGTGTATGTTCAAGGTTTATCGACTAGTTTACCTGAAGACGTACAAGAAAAAATGCTGCGTTCGATTGCAGGTCTAGAAAATGTTCAAATGATGAGAACTGGATACGCAATTGAATATGATGCAATTGTTCCTACACAATTATGGCCGACATTAGAACTTAAACCAATTAAGAACTTATATACTGCAGGTCAAATTAACGGTACATCAGGTTATGAAGAGGCAGCTGGCCAAGGTTTAATGGCAGGTATTAACGCTGCATGTCGTTCTTTAGATAAAGAAGAGTTAATTTTAGATCGCTCTGAAGCATACATTGGCGTTTTAATAGATGACCTAGTAACGAAAGGGACAAATGAACCATACCGTCTTCTTACTTCTAGAGCGGAATATCGCTTATTACTACGTCATGATAATGCAGATTTACGTTTAACGAAAATAGGTAAAAAACTTGGCCTAATATCTGATGAAAGATATGCTGAATTTGAACAAAAGAAAATGTTAATTGAGGAAGAAATAGAACGTTTAAAAACTACTCAATTAAGACCAACCAAAGAAGTACAGGAATTAATTGCTCAAAATGGTGGTAGTGAACTAAAAGATGGAATTAAAGCGGCTGATCTTCTACGTCGACCTGAAATGCTTTATGGACATATAGAAACTGTTTCTCCATCTGAAAAAGAGTTACATTCAGATGTAAAAGAGCAAGTTGAAATACAGATTAAATATGAAGGCTATATTGAAAAGTCACTTAATCAAGTAGAACGTATGAAGAAAATGGATTTAAAGAAAGTCCCTGAAAATATCGATTATCAAGCTATTCATGGCCTTGCTACTGAGGCAAGACAAAAGCTTGAGCAAGTGCGTCCATTATCAGTTGGTCAGGCTTCTCGTATATCTGGTGTTAATCCTGCAGATATTTCAATCCTACTTGTTTATTTAGAACAAGGAAAAATTGCAAGAATATCGAACTAATAATAGATAGGGGAATTACTAGTGAATAAAGAACAATTTATCGCTGCACTTAAAGATAAAGGGATTCAATTATCAGATTTTCAATTAAAACAATTTGATATATATTTCCACACATTAGTTGAGTGGAACAATAAAATGAACTTAACTGCTATTACGGAAGAAGAAGAAGTGTATTTAAAGCATTTTTATGATTCGATTAGCGCTTCCTTCTATTTCAATTTTGATGATGAGATGACTATATGTGATATTGGTGCAGGAGCGGGCTTCCCTTCTATTCCAATTAAAATATGTTTCCCATCTATCCGTCTAACAATCGTTGACTCCCTTCAAAAAAGGATTACATTTTTAAATCATTTAGCGAAGGAATTACAATTAGAAAATGTAACATTTATTCATGATCGAGCTGAAACTTTTGCTAAAAGACCTGGTATGAGAGAATCTTTTGATGTTGTAACAGCCAGAGCTGTTGCTAGAATGTCAGTTTTAACTGAACTATGCTTACCACTTGTTAAACAAGATGGCTACTTTGTTGCACTAAAAGGTGCTGCGGGCCATGAAGAGTTAGATAAAGCGGAGTATGCAATTAAAACTCTTGGCGGAAAAGTTAAATCTATTAATCATTTTACTCTTCCAGGCGAAGATAGTGATCGAAATATTGTTATAGTAGAAAAGAAACGTAAAACACCAACTAAGTACCCTCGCAAACCGGGTACTCCAGGTAAAGAACCGTTAGAAATTTAATATGATAAACTAACAAATGTTTCACGTGAAACATTTGTTATGTTTATTCTATTGTGAACGAAATTCTAAAAGGGTGGGAATCACATTGAAAAGCACATTATCTAGGTTATTTGGCTTATCAGAAAAGGAAAATGATGATATTCAGGATTCTGCTTCAAGTAATGAAGTTATACGCCAAATTCCAGTATCAGAAATTGTACCGAATCAGTATCAGCCTAGAACATTCTTTGATGATGAAAAAATTAAAGAATTAGCGCTAACGATTCGAACTCATGGCATTATTCAACCAATTGTCGTTAGGGAAATTAGACCAAAATTTTATGAAATAATTGCCGGGGAAAGAAGATTCAGGGCAGTTTCATCTTTGGGTTGGGACACAATTCCTGCAATTGTAAAGGCGTTTAATGACACAGAGACCGCTTCTGTTGCTCTGATCGAAAATTTACAACGTGAAGAATTATCTCCTTTCGAAGAAGCTGTCGCTTACCAAAAATTAATTGATTTACATAACTTAACCCAAGAAGCATTAGCTCAACGATTAGGCAAAGGTCAATCGACTGTTGCAAATAAATTAAGATTATTGAAACTTCCCGGGGAAATACAACAGGCCTTATTGGACAAGTCAATAACGGAACGTCATGCTCGAGCACTTATTCCATTAAAGCTACCACAATTACAAATAACTCTTCTTCACGAAATAATTGAAAAACAATTAAATGTAAAACAAACGGAAGATCGAGTAGTAATGTTACTTACAGAAACGACAGAAAAAAAACCAAAGCCTAAACGGAAATTCAAAGCTATTAGTAAAGATATTAGAATAGCGATGAATACGATCCGAGAGTCTTTACAAATGGTCACTAAAACCGGTATGAATATTGATAGTCAAGAAGAAGAACATGATGAGTATTATCAAATAACAATTAAAATTCCAAAGAAATAAGATTTAATTCACCCCTTTTCAGTGGTGAATTTTTTTTATCCATTTTTAAATCTAAACACAATGATGATTCTATTCATGGTAAAATAGAAAATAAGAATTGTTTGTTGTGGAAGGAGTAGATTACATAGTGGTTAAAGTAATCTCTATAGCTAATCAAAAAGGTGGTGTTGGCAAGACTACAACATCTGTTAACTTAAGTGCCTGCTTAGCTCATTTAGGAAAAAAAGTATTACTGGTCGATATAGATCCTCAAGGTAATGCAACTAGTGGTATTGGAATTGAAAAAGCTGATGTTAATCAGTGTGTGTACAATGTATTAGTTGATGATGTAGAGGCGAAAAATGTCATTTTAAACACTGCTATTCCAAATTTCGATATTATTCCAGCAACAATTCAACTTGCTGGAGCAGAAATTGAGTTAGTACCTACTATTTCAAGAGAAGTACGATTAAAACGTGCCTTAGATACTGTAAAAGGTAACTATGATTATATTTTAATAGATTGTCCTCCGTCATTAGGGTTATTAACTTTAAATTCGTTAACCGCATCTGATTCTATTATTATTCCAGTACAGTGCGAGTATTACGCACTTGAAGGATTAAGCCAATTATTAAGTACAGTCCGTTTAGTTCAAAAACATTTAAATAAAAATTTAGCAATCGAAGGCGTGTTATTAACAATGCTAGATGCTCGTACAAATTTAGGGCTTCAAGTTATTGAAGAAGTAAAAAAATATTTTCAAGATCGCGTCTATAAATCAATTATTCCAAGAAATGTACGCTTAAGCGAAGCACCGAGTCACGGTAAACCGATCATTACATATGATCCAAAGTCTAGAGGTGCAGAAGTTTATCTCGATCTAGCAAAGGAAGTGATTGATAATGGCTAAAGGTTTAGGCAAAGGTATTGGAGCATTTTTTCAAGATATTAATCAACAAGAAGAGTTAGTTCAAGAAATTGAACTTAAAGAACTTAGACCTAACCCATATCAGCCTCGCAAAGTATTTGACGAAGCAGCGATGTTAGAGTTAACTCAATCTGTGATTGAACATGGAATTCTTCAACCAATCATAGCTAGAAAAAGTATAAAAGGTTTTCAAATTGTTGCTGGAGAAAGACGATACCGTGCAGCAAAAAACGCAGGTCTAAATACAGTACCAGTTATTGTTAGAGAACTTTCCGAAGAACAAATGATGGAGTTAGCTGTATTAGAAAATTTACAGCGAGATGATTTAAATCCTCTAGAAGAAGCTGAAGCATATCAAACCTTAATTGAACAATTACATTTAACTCAAGAGCAATTGGCAAAGAGACTTGGCAAAAGTCGACCTCATATTGCCAACTATTTAAGAATCTTAACATTACCCAACTCTGTTCAAAAGATGGTTGAGGAAGGCACTCTCTCTATGGGACATGGAAGAGCACTTCTAGGCCTTAAGCGAAAAGGATTAATCGAAAGTACTGCATTAAAGGTAATCGAAAAAAATCTTAGTGTTCGTGAGGTTGAAGCACTAGTTAATGATTTAAATGAAAATGTTTCACGTGAAACACCAAAGAAAACTTCAAATAAGAACGTATTCTTTAGTGAGTACGAAGATGTTTTACAAGAAAAGTTTGGGACCTCAGTTAAAATAAAGTCAGTTAAAGATAAAGGGAAAATAGAAATTCAATTCTTTAATAAAGAAGATTTGGAAAGAATCCTTTCAATTATAAAATAAGTCATTATTAGGGAATATTAACTGTGTTGGCTCATCCGATGCATTTAATATTCCCTTGCTTTTTATTGTTTTATAATTGAAAGTTATTATTCTATTACACTAAAATTCTAATTGGCACGCATGTCTTGTTTCAGTTTCTTTTATTGAATTTGCAATAAACTTAGCCATCTTCATAACGAGACTTAACCTAGTGTTTTGTAGAACATAGAATTCCATAAACCCACTAACATTTACTACTCCAGTTAAATTAATCTCACCAACCAGAGGTAATTCTTTCTTCATAGCGGCGCCAGGTTTTAGTGGTCCATTGGATAAACGTACACTGCCAATACTTTTCACGCGACCTAAGCATGCGTCTACAGCAACAATAAACGGATTGTTATACTTCCCTTTAATTCTTTCGAGCTGTTCTGAAAGATTTAACGCATGAATTGGCTCATCAAGAGTACCATAATAACGAAACCTACTTAAGTTTAATTCTCCTAACATAGTTCCAACTAGAGGACCTAGAGAGTCTCCAGTAGAACGGTCAGTTCCAATGCAAACAAAAACAATTTCCTTATTGTGTAAACTTGGAAGCGACTTACATAAACGATCTGCAAATCGATTAATAGCGTTATCATCATCTAAAAACACTGAATAGTCATCCTTAAATAGGTTACGCAAAGGATTTGCCGAAAATTGCATAATATCGCCTACTTTTCATTTAAGAGAGTAGTATTAGTTTATGCAAAATTTAAATAATTTATACTTTAGTCACCAAATCTTTGTTATTAAATTAAACTATTATTACATTTGTTTATATTTGTAGTTTTAAAATGACAATTCGTTTAGTATTACGTTTGAAGTCATTTGAAATAAAATAGGGGGAAAGCATAAAATGAATAACGCGGCGGATACAATAGAGACAGCCGAAAAGACAATTAAACAAAGTATGTTAACGCCAGAACAATGGGACACCATTTTTCGTTCATCAATAAAAGTTGCCTTAATTATCATTGCTTCAGTTTTGGCTGTGAAACTTGGGAGAAAGTTAATTCGTAATCTTTTAAAAGTTAATGCTAGAGGCCCGTTACAAGTATCAGAAAGAAGATCTGTAACACTTATTAAGCTGATGGAAAATATAATTGCCTATGTAGTATTTTTTATTGCTGCCTTGACCATTCTTCCGATATTTGGAGTTGAAATTAAAGGGCTTTTAGTTGGGGCCGGAATTGGTGGTGTAGCAATCGGTTTTGGTGCACAAAGCTTAGTAAAAGATATCATTTCTGGATTTTTTATTTTGTTTGAAGATCAGTTTTCAGTTGGTGACTATATAAGAATTCAAACCTTTGAAGGAACGGTACAATCAATTGGATTAAAGACAACAAAAATTAGAAGCTCAACTGGTGAACTTCATATTATTCAAAATGGAATGATTACGGAAGTAACCAATTTTTCATTACATAATGCAGTTGCCTTAGTAGATATTAGCATTTCATATGAAGGCGATATTGAACACGCGCAAAATGTAATTGAAGAACATTTAGAAACAATGCCAGATCGATATGAAGATATGGTAAAGGCTCCAGAGTTTCTTGGAATACAAAATTTAGGGCCAACAGAAGTAACATTACGAATCGCTTCGGAAGTTAAAGCCATGACACAGTTTAAAATTTCTAGAGCAATTCGAAAAGAAATTAAGGAAGTACTTGCAAGAAATAACATAGATATGCCGTATCCAAAGATGGTATTATATAAACAACCAGAAGCTAAAAATGAAAATGCGAATGTATAGTTTGTATGCTACTATTTTAAGGATGTGAAATTTTAGCGTGGAAGAAAAATCTTTTAATCTAAACGATATAGTTGAAATGAAAAAACCTCACCCATGTGGTGAGAACAGATGGAAAATTATTCGAATGGGTATGGATATTCGTTTAAAGTGTGAGGGGTGCGAGCATAGCGTGTTGATACCACGTCGAGAGTTCTCCCGAAAATTAAAAAAGGTTTTAGTTCGAGCTGAAGAGTAGGCCGATTTTTAAAATCAAAGGGGTATCTAGTAGAGCAATTTTAAGGAATGCTCATATTAGATACCTTTCGTATGTTTAGAAATAATATTTCCTTGTTATTTTTTTTCGAAATCAATATAATTGTGAAAGATTAACTAAGTTCGTATAGGAGTGGAAAATATGCCATTAACAGCAGGTATCGTAGGTTTACCAAACGTAGGAAAGTCGACATTATTTAATGCAATTACACAAGCTGGTGCTGAATCAGCAAACTATCCTTTTTGTACAATTGATCCAAACGTAGGTGTAGTAGAAGTACCGGATTATCGTTTAGACAAATTAACTGAATTAGTTCAGCCTAAAAAAACTGTTCCAACAACTTTCGAATTTACTGATATCGCAGGAATCGTAAAAGGTGCAAGTAAAGGTGAAGGTTTAGGAAACAAGTTTTTATCTCATATTCGTGAAGTAGACGCAATTTGCCAAGTAGTTCGTTGTTTTGCAGACGATAATATTACTCACGTATCCGGAAAAGTTGATCCAATTGCAGATATTGAGACAATTAACTTAGAGTTAATTCTTGCAGACTTAGAATCAGTTGAAAAACGTATTGATCGAGTAGCAAAATTAGCAAAGCAAAAAGACAAAGATGCATCTTATGAGCATGAAATTTTAGTGAAATTAAGAGATGCATTTGAAAGTGATAAGCCAGCTCGTTCAGTAGAGTTTACAGAAGAGCAAATGAAATTAGTAAAAGGATTACACTTATTAACGACAAAACCAATGCTTTACATTACAAACGTTGGCGAAGATGATCTTGCAGATTCTTCAGATAACGAATATGTTGAAAGAGTAAAAGCATTTGCAGCAGAAGAAGGTTCACAAGTAATTGTAATTAGTGCGAAAATTGAAGAAGAAATTGCTGAGCTAGATGACGAAGAAAAGCGCACATTCCTTCAAGAGCTAGGGATTGAAGAATCAGGTTTAGATCAATTAATTCGTGCAGCTTATTCTTTAATAGGACTAGCTACTTATTTTACAGCAGGTGTACAAGAAGTAAGAGCTTGGACATTTAAAAAAGGCATGAAAGCTCCACAATGCGCTGGCGTAATCCATACTGACTTTGAACGTGGGTTTATCCGTGCAGAAACAGTTTCATATGAAGATTTAGCGAATTACGGTAACATGACTTCAGCAAAAGAAGCTGGTAAAGTACGTTTAGAAGGTAAAGAGTATATTGTTCAAGACGGAGATGTAATGCACTTCCGTTTCAATGTTTAATAAATAAGCAACTCAATTATTGATTTGCTATCTAAAAAAAACTATGCTATAATTTTAACTCGTGAGTGATTAATAAAATTGCTCCTTGCCCTTAATTGGGCCGTTAGACCAAAAGGAGGTGACATTGTGATGAATAAATACGAAATCATGTACATCGTTCGTCCAAACATGGAAGACGAGGCACAAAAAGCATTAGTTGAGCGTTTCAACAGCGTTTTAACTGAACAAGGTGCAGAAATCACAAACGTTAAAGAGTGGGGTAAACGTCGTTTAGCTTATGAAATTAACGATTTCCGTGATGGACACTACATGCTTGTAAACGTTTCTGCTAAACCAGAAGCAGTACAAGAATTCGATCGTTTAGCGAAAATCAGCGAAGATATCATCCGCCACATCGTTATTCGTGAAGAAGAAAAATAATATTTTCAAAAAAGTTTTAGGGAGGTAGGAATCAGATGATTAATCGTGTTGTACTTGTAGGTCGCCTAACAAAGGATCCAGACTTGCGTTATACACCAAGTGGGGTTGCCGTAGCGACATTTACTCTAGCGGTGAATCGTACCTACTCAAATCAGCAAGGCGAAAGAGACGCAGATTTTATTAACTGTGTTATCTGGAGAAAACCTGCTGAAAACGTAGCAAACTTCTTGAAAAAAGGAAGTTTAGCTGGTGTTGAAGGTCGTATTCAAACTAGAAGTTTCGATGGTCAAGATGGTAAGAGAGTATATGTAACCGAAGTTGTAGCTGACTCTGTTCAATTCTTAGAACCAAGAAATGCGTCAGGTAACCAAGGTGGTTCATTCAGTACGAACCAACAAAATCAAGGTTTTAACGCTGGAAATCCTTTCGAAGCACCATCTCAAAAGCCTAGCTTTAATGATGATCCATTTGGTGGGACAAGCAAAACGATTGATATTACTGACGACGATCTTCCTTTCTAAATAATAAAAACAAAGTAATGCCGAACGAAAAGCATTACTAAAAAACAAATTTTTAAGTAGAGGAGGGAAATAACAATGGCAATGGGTGGACGTAAAGGTGGACGCGCTAAACGTCGTAAAGTTTGTTACTTTACTTCAAACGGCATCACTACAATCGACTTCAAAGATACTGAGTTATTAAAACGTTTCGTTTCTGAGCGTGGTAAAATTTTACCTCGTCGTGTAACTGGTACTTCTGCGAAATACCAACGCAAATTAACGATCGCGATCAAACGCTCTCGTCAAATGGCTTTATTACCATACGTAGCTGAATAAGCTGCATAATAAAAAGTACAGCATTCTCGTGCTGTACTTTTTTTGTATTTATGAAAAAATAAATTTTATGGTAAAATAAGAAATAGTATGCTTATCGTAAATAAGTAGAAGTAGTTGAAAGGAGCTAAATTTTGAAATCAACCCGCTTTATTACTGAAGGTGCAGTACTCTTAGCAATCTATTCAGTACTGTTACTAATATTTAGGTTCGTACCATTTCTCTCATTAATAATGGCTTTCCTTATGCCACTGCCATTTATTATTCTTAGTATTAAATATACAATCAAAGAGTCACTTCTAATATGTTGTGTGGCACTTGGATTGACACTTGTTATTACTTCCTTCTCTTTACTCCCTGTTACTTTAATGTATTCGACAGTTGGAATTGCAATTGGGTATTTAATAAAGAATGAGAGAAGTAAAGGCGAGATTTTACTTACTAGTACCTTTTTATATTTAATACATACCGTACTTCTGTACATACTATCTAAAGCAGTTTTTCATATTGACATAGTTAAACAGAATATTGATCTGCTAACGGAAGCAATTGAAAAAAGTAAGGAACTTAGTGCCAGCCTTGGTACAAAAACTAATGATGATGCTTTAAATAATCTTATTCATACTATTAAGTTAGTCCCTACATTGCTCCCTTCGTTACTATTAATGACTAGTTTTATACTTGCCTTCTTAACTCAGTTAGTAACCTTTCCATTAATAAGAAGACTTGGTTATAAAATTCCAAAATTCAAACCTTTTAGAGAGTTTAGGCTCCCTGTAGGATTTATGTGGATCTTTTTAATCGTAATGTTTGTTTCATTTTTTCAGTTAACACCAGGTAGTTTCCTCAATACCGCAGTCACTAACATGATTTTTGTTCTTCAGATTTTACTTGTCATTCAAGGGTATGCATCAATATATTATTTTAGTTATTTAAAACAGTTTTCTAAAGCGATCCCAACGACTATTTTGATTGTGAGTCTTTTTGTCCAAGCATTAACTAGTATAGTTTTATTAATTGGAATCGTTTCAATTGGAATATTTAATAGAAGAAGAAGAAATTAATATTTCACATGTGCTATTTAACTGATTATGTGCGAATAATCTTTAATATGGAAGTTAGATTTTATTTGATTTAGGGGTTGAACTTATGCAAGATTTTCATAAGAAACAGATGTTTCTTATACCCGTCTATCTTTTAACTGCTCTTTCAATATTTCTCATCGGAACTGTAGTCTATATAAAACCTAACATAGGGATCATTTTTATCATTATTTTTTTATGCGTGATATTTCTAGTTGTTAAATTAGAGATAAAATATCGCTATGTTTTAGATATGTATATAGAATCAATTATGTCGAGAGTAAGGAATTTAAGTAACGAAGCAATTACAGAAATGCCGATTGGAGTATTACTTTACGATAGAGAGTACCATATTGAATGGGGCAACCAGTATATTTTAAATATTTTAGACGATCGTTCACTGATTGGTAAACACATATATGATCTATCTGAAGGTTTAATGGCTTTAATTTCAAAAAAAGAGAAAAAAGAAGATGTATTAATAATAAATAAAAGAACTTACCGTGTAGTAATTAAAAGAGAAGCGCGTTATATTTATTTATTTGATGTAACTGAACAGGCCCAGTTGGAAAAATTATATGAAGATCAAAGAACAGTAATCGGAATTATTTTACTAGATAATTACGATGAAATGACACAGGGATTAGATGACCAAGAGCGTTCAAGTGTAAATGGTGCAGTAACAACTATGTTAAATAGTTGGGCCAACAACCATGGGATTTTCTTAAAGAGAGTGTCATCAGATCGATATAGTGCAGTCTTAAATGAAGGTATTCTTGGCGTATTAGAGAATAATAAATTTTCCATTTTAGATCAAGTAAGAGAAGAAACAACTAAACGAAATTTACCACTTACGCTAAGTGTTGGCGTCGGTGTTGGAAGTTTAAACTTAACGGAGCTTGGCCAACTTGCACAATCTGGTCTGGATTTGGCACTAGGGCGTGGGGGGGACCAAGTAACTGTTAAAAACATTAATGGAAAAGTAAAATTTTTCGGTGGGAAAACAAACCCAGTCGAGAAGAGAACAAGAGTTAGAGCAAGAGTGATCTCTCATGCTTTAAGAGATTTAATGAAAAGTAGCGCTAATGTTATGATAATGGGTCATAAGTTACCGGATATGGATGCACTTGGTTCAGCGGTCGGTATCTTGAAAATGGTCATGCATAATGAAGTGGATGGCTATGTCGTAATTAATAAAGACGAAGTAGATCGAAGTGTTAATCGTTTGATGAGGGAAATGGGCAAAAACGAACAATTTATGTCTTGTTTTATTTCATCTGAAAAAGCAAAAGAACTTATTTCTGAAGATACATTAATAATCGTAGTGGATACTCATAGACCAACAATGGTTGAAGAAGAATCACTTTTAGATAAAACAGATAAAATAGTTGTTATAGACCATCACCGAAGAGGCGAGGATTTCATTAAAGACGCAATTTTAGTCTATATGGAGCCATATGCTTCCTCTACTGCAGAATTAGTTACTGAGTTATTAGAGTATCAGCCCAAGAAAATTAAATTGAATATGCTTGAGGCAACAGCTTTACTCGCAGGTATTATTGTTGATACAAAAAGTTTCACTTTCCGAACAGGGGCTAGAACATTTGATGCAGCGTCATACTTGCGAACTAATGGAGCAGATACAATTCTAGTACAAAATTTACTAAAACAAGATATGAATGAATATATACGCAAAGCAGAATTAATTGAAGAGGCCTATATGTACAAAAACGGCTTTGCAATTAGTTATGGAAAAGATAATGTGAATTACGAACAAGTATTAATTGCAAAAGCTGCAGACACCTTATTAACGATGACTGATGTCATTGCGTCGTTTGTAATTGCAAAAAGATCGGATAATATTGTTAGCATTAGCAGTCGTTCATTAGGTAATATAAATGTACAATTGATAATGGAAGAGCTAGGCGGAGGCGGTCATTTAACCAATGCGGCCGCACAAATTGAATCTTCTTCAGTTAAAGAAGTAGAACAGAGCTTATTGGAAATAATTGATCAATACATTGAAGGGAGAACGAACAAATGAAAGTAATTTTCTTAAAAGATGTAAAAGGAAAAGGTAAAAAAGGGGAAACTAAAAATATTGCAGATGGCTATGCGAGCTTCTTAATCAAAAATGGAGACGCAGTTGAGGCTACTGCAGGTAACGTAAAAACGCTTGAAGCGAAAAAAAATAAAGAAGTAAAAGATGCACAAATTGAATTAGAAAATTGTAAAAAACTAAAAGAGAACATTGAAGCATTAACTGTTGAGTTAAAAGCTAAGTCTGGTGAAGGTGGTCGTCTTTTTGGCTCGATCACAAGTAAACAAATTGCAGATGAGCTTCAAAAAGTACATGGTATTAAATTAGATAAGCGTAAGTTTGAAATGAATGATGCAATTAGAGGACTTGGCGTTACAAACATTAAAGTAAAATTGCATCCTGAAGTTAGTGCAACTTTAAAAGTACACGTAAAAGAACAATAAGAAAAACAAGCATCTGGAGGACTATAAATGAGTGATTTGCTAAATGATCGTACTCCACCACAGAATATAGAAGCTGAACAGGCAGTATTAGGGGCCATATTGTTAGACTCAGAGGCTTTAATCTCAACCTCAGAACGGCTTTTACCAGATGACTTTTATCGGGCTGCCCATCAAAGACTATTTGAAGCGATGCTTAAGATTGCTTCAAGAAATGAACCTCTAGATGTTATTACACTAACTTCGGAACTGGCTAATCAAGGAGTGCTAGAAGAAGTAGGAGGAGTATCATACTTAAATGATTTGTTGGCTTCAGTACCAACGGCATCTAACGTTGAATATTATGCGAAGAGCGTTGAAGAAAAATCTACTTTAAGAAAATTAATTAGAACGGCTACAAATATTGTGACGGAAAGCTATGCGCCAGATGTCCCAGTAGATGTCGTTTTAAATGAAGCTGAAAAAAGTATTTTACAAGTATCACAGCGCACAAGCGTTTCAGGCTTTCAAAGCATTAAAGATGTAGTATTTACTACATTTAGTAAAATTGAGACATTGTTTAATCAACGTGGTGAAACCACAGGTGTGCCAACAGGCTTTACTGATCTAGATCGTATGACTGCAGGTTTTCAGCCAAATGATTTAATCATAGTAGCAGCCCGACCTTCAGTAGGTAAAACAGCCTTTGCGTTGAATATTGCACAAAACGTAGCAACAAAAACAGATGAAAACGTAGCTATCTTTAGTCTAGAGATGGGGTCAGATCAACTTGTTATGCGTATGCTTTGCGCAGAGGGGAATATTAACGCACAGGCATTGCGTACAGGTAATCTCGAACAAGAGGACTGGAATAAGCTCACAATGGCTGCTAGTAGCCTTGCAGGAACAGGTATCTATATTGATGATACACCTGGTATAAGAGTAAATGACATACGAGCTAAGTGTAGAAGATTGAAACAAGAGCATGGTTTAGGTATGATCTTAATTGATTATTTACAGCTAATTCAAGGTAACGGAAAAAGCGGCGAAAATCGTCAACAAGAAGTATCCGAAATTTCGCGATCACTTAAAGGACTGGCGAGGGAACTAAAGGTGCCACTAATAGCCTTATCTCAGCTGTCACGTAGCGTAGAATCGAGACAGGATAAACGTCCGATGATGTCTGATATTCGTGAATCGGGAAGTATTGAGCAAGATGCTGATATTGTTGCATTCTTATACCGTGACGATTACTATGATAAAGAATCAGAGAATAAAAATATTATTGAAATCATTATTGCTAAACAAAGGAATGGTCCAGTAGGTACCGTTTCATTAGCATTCGTAAAAGAATATAACAAGTTCGTAAATCTAGAACGAAGGTTTGAAGATGAGCATGCACCTGGTGCTTAGCGGAAACCATCTAAAAAATAATCACATAGTGAATCTATGTGATTATTTTTTTTTGTTAGGGTAAACTATTTTTATTAAATTCTTTATTTAAGTAATTACGAACAAATAAAACTTAGAAAAGAAATAATTCAAGAGATTTATTGACAAATTCCGTAAGTTTGATATACTAGTTTTGGTTTTAGTTCGGAAATAGCGTATTTTTAATCGGAGGTGCAGTACATTGTCATCAGTAGTAGTAGTTGGTTCTCAATGGGGAGACGAAGGAAAAGGAAAAATTACTGACTTTTTATCACAACAAGCAGAAGTAGTTGCTAGGTATCAAGGTGGTAACAATGCAGGTCATACAATCGTTTTTAATGGTGAAAAGTACAAACTTCATTTAATTCCATCAGGTATTTTCTTCTCAGATAAAATCTGTGTAATTGGAAATGGTATGGTTGTAGATCCTAAAGCTTTAGTTCAAGAGCTAGCATACTTACATGATAAAGGTGTTTCAACTGATAACTTACGTATTAGTAACCGTGCTCACGTTATCTTGCCTTATCATTTAAAACAAGATGAGCTAGAAGAAGAGCGTAAAGGTGATAATAAAATTGGTACTACTAAAAAAGGTATTGGACCAGCTTATATGGATAAGGCTGCTCGTGTAGGAATCCGTATGGCAGACCTTTTAGATAAAGAAGAGTTTTACGATAAATTAAAGCGTAATCTTGAAGAGAAAAATAACTTATTTGAAAAAATGTATGATTCTAATTCATTAAATATTGAAGACATTTTTGAAGAATATTATGAGTTCGGACAACAAATTAAAAAATACGTTTGTGATACTTCTGTTGTATTAAATGATGCAATTGATGGTGGAAGACGTGTATTATTTGAAGGTGCACAAGGTGTAATGTTAGACATTGACCAAGGTACATACCCATTCGTTACTTCTTCTAACCCAGTTGCAGGTGGAGTAACAATTGGTTCTGGTGTTGGCCCAACAAAAATTAATCACGTTGTTGGTGTATGTAAAGCTTATACTACTCGTGTTGGTGAAGGTGCTTTCCCAACTGAGCTATTCGATGAAATCGGAAATACAATTCGAGAAGTAGGTCGTGAATACGGTACAACTACTGGAAGACCAAGACGTGTTGGTTGGTTTGATAGCGTAGTAGTTCGTCATGCTCGTCGAGTTAGCGGTATTACTGATTTATCACTTAACTCTATTGATGTATTAACAGGTCTAGAGACTGTGAAAATTTGTGTAGCATACAAATTCCGTGGAGAAACAATCACTGAGTTCCCAGCTAGCTTAAAACAGCTTGCAGAATGTGAACCAGTTTATGAAGAACTTCCAGGTTGGACAGAAGATATTACAGGAGTAAAAACACTTAATGAACTACCAGTAAATGCGAGACATTATGTAGAACGTGTTTCACAATTAGTAGGTATTCCGTTATCTGTATTCTCTGTAGGTCCAGATCGTAACCAAACTAATATCGTACGTAACGTTTACGGAGCTTAAAATAATAAAAAAGCCCTTAAATAAAACTTTTAAGGGCTTTTATTATTTTATTTTAAAAAAACTATTGCAAATTTATTAGAAAGTATGATAAGATAAATCTTGTCGTCATGACTAGTACTTAGTTTATGAAGTTTATATATAATTGTGAGCCATTAGCTCAGTTGGTAGAGCATCTGACTTTTAATCAGAGGGTCGAAGGTTCGAATCCTTCATGGCTCATCTTTTCAAATTAATGTGGCCCGTTGGTCAAGCGGTTAAGACACCGCCCTTTCACGGCGGTAACACGGGTTCGAGTCCCGTACGGGTCATCCTTTTATAAAACAAATATTGGTCCCGTGGTGTAGCGGTTAACATGCCTGCCTGTCACGCAGGAGATCGCCGGTTCGATCCCGGTCGGGACCGCCATATAATGGCTCGGTAGCTCAGTCGGTAGAGCAGAGGACTGAAAATCCTCGTGTCGGCGGTTCGATTCCGTCCCGAGCCATCATAAAAACTACTGTATATACAGTAGTTTTTTATTTTATCCTCAGTTTTTTATAAAAATGAAAAATTTTAGGTTAGTTAAAAACTGTTCGATTTTACAAAAAAACATACTTAATTTAAAATAGAAATAAGTGGAATAGGCCTCTAGCAACAAGCTAGAGGTTTTTTTCAAAAAAATCTAGCGTAGGTATGGATATAGAATAACACTAAGATAGTAGTCTTATTATATCTAGAGAGAAATCCACAAAACGAAATTACTATGAATAGTTTATTTGTTGCCTAATTTAATAGTAAATTGCAAAAGATATGTATAGAATTGATGGCGGCAAAAACTGACTAGAAAAGGAGTGCGGGGAATGAATAAGAAAATATTAATAGTCGATGATGAAAAACCAATTGCTGATATACTAAAGTTTAATCTAGAAAAAGAAGGTTTTGAAATTGTGTGCGCGTATGATGGAGAGGAAGCATTACAAAAAGTAGATGAGTTCCTTCCAGATCTAGTTTTATTAGATATCATGCTACCAATTAGAGACGGTTTAGAAGTATGTAGAGAAATTAGAAAGAATCACGAAATGCCAATCATTATGATTACAGCAAAAGATTCTGAATTAGATAAAGTATTAGGTTTAGAAATGGGAGCAGATGACTACGTTACGAAGCCTTTTAGTACACGCGAACTGCTTGCTAGAGTAAAGGCCAATTTAAGAAGACATCAAGCTGGAACTACATCTGAAAAAGAAGAATCAGTTGAAGTAGTTATTGGTTCACTTGTTATTAATCCAAACGCTTATATCGTAACAAAACGTGGTGAGAAGATTGAGTTAACCCACCGTGAGTTCGAATTACTTTATTATTTAGCAAAACATATCGGACAGGTTATGACGAGAGAACACCTATTACAAACGGTGTGGGGCTATGATTATTTCGGAGATGTTCGAACTGTTGACGTTACAATTCGTCGACTTCGTGAAAAAATTGAGGACAATCCAAGTTATCCACTATTTATTGTAACAAGACGAGGAGTAGGATATTACCTGCGTGATCCGGAGCAAGATTAATGGCAGCTTACAATAAAGTTGGTTTATTTAAATCAATTGTTTTTAAATTTGTACTTGTTTACATCTTACTAATATTGGTCGCTATGCAAATCATCAGTGTTTATTTTTCAAGAGAACTTGAAAAACAACTGGTAAATAGTTTTACTGTGGCGATAAATGAACGAGCTAAGCTATTGGCTTACAATATTAAAATTGAGTATGAAAAAAAGAAAACGTTAGATGATCCTGAGGTAAAAGCTAATATCCAAAAAATCGTTTCTGACTTTGGAAAGAATATTGGAATATCAGAGGTAAAAGTTATTAACCAAAATAGTGAAGTAATCGCTACTTCTGATTCAAATAATCGATCAATAGTGGGTAGAAGAACAACTGATATTTTAATTAAAAGAGCACTGTTAGTAGGTACTAGAACTGAAAAGGTATTAATTGATCCGAAAAATGGTCATCGAATGAAAATCATTGTTACACCCGTAATGGAAGGCGACGAAATTGTATCGGCCATTTATACGAGTGCATCGATGGAAAGCACATATGAAAGAATGGAATTAATTAACCGTATCTTTTCAACTGGAACACTTATAGCAGTCGCAATCACATCCATTCTAGGTATATTATTAGCTAAAGCTATTACAAAGCCGATTTCTGAAATAAGAAGACAGGCTCAGGAAATGGCAAAGGGGAATTTCTCTCGTAAACTAAAAGCCTATAGTGAAGATGAGATTGGGGAGTTAACAATATCATTTAATAATCTTTCACGCAATTTACAACAAGCCAGAGCATCTACGGATGGAGAAAGAAGAAAACTCCAATCTGTTTTGGAGCATATGACTGACGGAGTAATTGCTACTGACCGTAGAGGTAAGATTATTCTCTTAAACGATCCAGCCGAAACGATGCTAAATGTTTCACGTGAAACGGTATTAAACAAATCAATATTAGAAGTATTGGGAATCGAAAAGATTAATGCTTTAGATGATTTATACGATGAACCAGATTCAATTATGTTGGATTATAGTGATAATAAAAGACCTATGATTTTACGTGCTAGTTTTTCAATCATTCAAAAAGAGTCTGGTAAAATTAACGGTCTAATTGCTGTTCTCTATGATGTGACTGAGCAGGAAAAAATAGAGCAAGAACGTAGAGAGTTTGTTGCTAACGTTTCACATGAATTAAGAACACCGTTAACGACAATGAGAAGCTATCTGGAAGCTTTATCAGACGGGGCTTGGGAGAATAAAGAAATTGCACCTAAGTTTTTGCAAGTAACCCAAGATGAAACCGAACGAATGATTAGGCTAGTAAACGATCTATTACAACTATCTAAGCTTGACAGTACTGAGTATCGTTTAATGAAGGATTGGGTTAATTTCACAGAAATGTTTAATCGTATAATTGATCGATTTGAAATGAGTAAGTCTCAAGAAGTACTATTCAAACGAGAATTTATTAATAAAACAAGATTTGTATTTATAGATGAAGACAAAATTACACAAGTGTTAGATAATATCATTTCTAATGCATTAAAGTACTCACCCGAGGGTGGCTCTGTAACTTATCGTATTAAGGAGTCTAGAGATCAAATTCTAGTTAGTATTACTGACGAAGGTATGGGAATTCCAAAAGAAAACCTATCAAAGATATTTGATCGTTTCTATCGAGTAGATAAGGCTAGATCAAGACAAGTAGGGGGAACAGGCCTAGGCCTTGCATTAGCAAAAGAAATGATTTACGCGCACGATGGTCATATTTGGGCTAAGAGTGAAGAAGGAAAGGGCACTACTGTCTATTTCACACTTCCTGTGGCTGATGATCAAGAGGATGAGTGGGAATGAGAAGAGAACATATAAAATCAGTTATATTAACTACTCTTGTTTTAGTAAGCTTAGTTCTTTCATATAGCTTATGGTCATATCAACCAACATACGATGTTATTGAAAATCCAGACTATGTGCAAAAGGTTTCTATAGGTGCGAAAAGAGACTTTAAAGACATCGTAATCCCTAATTTATTAGTGGTTCATGAATCAAGTAAAAATTATGTAACAACTAAACAAGATAATATCTCACCAATTTATAGAGCATTGCAGAAAACTGAAATTAAAAATTTCGAAAACTTAACAAATAAAACGTCCGCGCTTTCTTTCGAGTCGATTACAAAAGGGAAAAATAAAATAGAAATTATCTTTCCAACTGTGGTACCAGTTGAGACTTTAAGCAAAGTTCTTAAATTAGACGCGAAGAGATTACAAAATGTTCTATTTGACCGAATTATAATCACTTTATCTGCTAAATCAGATACTACAGCTAGAATATATTTTTCGAATGAGGCACAAAACATTCTTTATGAGGCTTCTTTTGATAACTCTTCGATTATTTCATCTGTTGAAAATTTAAGAGATAGTTATCATAGCTTTACTGATAGCGTAAAGTACAAGCTAGAATCGGGTAAAATGGTTTATTTACCGAAAAAACCAATTAAGTTAACAACAATGGAGTTCCTAACAACAGATATCGATGTAGATAAATTAAAAGATGCTATTTTTAGTGATCCATCAAATGTTCGAAAAGAGGGCTCTGATTCAGGAGACACATACACGGACGGTACTAGATTGATGACAGTTTCACCTTTAAATCGTTCGATTGCATTCGTTAACCCGACAGCGACTGAGAATAATAATAACCAAAGTCCAAATATATTAGTTCAAAGAAGTGTTGATTTTATCAACGCTCATGGTGGATGGACCGACGGATATATTTTGACGAGAGTCAGACCAGAAAATAATGAAGTTTCTTTTAGACTTTTTGTAAATAATTTACCGGTCTATAATAATGCAACACTTACGACGAATTGGGGCGTAGATGATATTGAAACGTTTAAGCGTCCGTTGTACAAATTTAGAATTCAAGCGGATAAAAAAGAAAGTGAAATAGAGTTATTGTCTGGTTCTCAGATTATGGAAGTAATAGCAAATAACAAGTCGATCAATAAATCTCTCATTAAAGATATTAGTCTAGGCTATGAGACGGTATTTGATGATTTTAAAACGACAATAAATCAGCCTTACTATAACAGAGCGATTCAATTGAAGCCTGTTTGGATCATTAATTACGGTGATTCATATAAGAAGATCGATCAAGATATGCTTAGCAGAACTGGGGTGAATATTGTTGGATTGGAGTAGAATCAAAACAATATTTATTTTAACTTTTTTAGTTTTAGATATCTTTTTAGCGATTCAATTTTATCAAAAGAGAAGTAGTGATCAGTTTGATACGATGGCGGAGTCAAGTATTGAGGAGCAGTTGAAGGAAAATGATATCACATATGTGACATTACCAAAAAATACTTTGAAGGAATCCTATATTTCCGGCAATAGTAAGGACTTTTCGAAAAAAGTAATGGCAGATCGAAAAGGACAAGATATACAAATTTACAAAGATGTATTACAAAGTGAGTTAAAAAAACCAGTTCCAATTGCAGAGAATAATAGAACTCTCTTCTTGGAGAATTTTGTAAAAGAGTATGTTTGGAATGGAAATAGCTATCACTATTGTCAAACAGATCAAAACACTAAAACAATTTATTTCTGTCAAACCTATAAAGATCGGCTTATTTATAATATCTCAAGCTCAGTAGTTATATTAAATTATAACGATAAAAATGAGATTTACGGATATAAACAAAAGTTTCTAGAAAACTTAAAAGAAATGGTCGATAAAAAAAATGTACAAGAGGCTTTACCAGCAATTAAAGCAATTGAAAATTTATATGTTAAAGATGAGTTAAAACCAAGTGATCGCATTACAAAAATTGATTTTGGTTATTATACAGTAATCCCATTATCAACTGGAGTAAAATTCATCGCGCCAGCATGGCATATCGTTGTAAACGAACACCAGGATTACTTTGTAAATGCAATCGAGGGACAGATAATAAAGATGGATAAAAAACAATGGAGTGAGTATTGATGAGTTTGCATTTTAGTGTACTTGCCAGCGGAAGTACCGGAAATGCGTTATACGTTGGGACGGAGAAAACTAAGCTTTTAGTTGATACGGGGCTAAGCGGAAAAGCGATGGAGTCTTTATTTAAAGAAATCAACAAGGACATAAAAGAAGTTTCAGGAATTCTAGTCACACATGAGCATAGTGATCATATCAAAGGCCTTGGAGTTCTTGCCAGAAGATATCAAGTTCCTATCTACGCAAATGAAAAAACTTGGAAAGCAATGAACCACTTAATCGGAGAAATTCCAACAGAACAAAAGTTCATTTTTAACATGGAAACGACGATTCAGTTTGGGGATATAGAAGTTGAATCATTTGGTGTATCACATGATGCTGCTGAACCAATGTTTTACGTATTTCATCATAATGGTAAAAAATTTGTTACAATTACCGATACAGGCTATGTAAGTGATCGAATGAAAGGGATCATTTCGAACGCAGATATGTACATTTTTGAAAGTAACCATGATGTAGAGATGTTACGCATGGGTAAATATCCGTGGAGTATAAAACGTCGCATATTGAGTGATGTCGGCCATGTATCAAATGAAGATGCTGCACTTGCAATGGCAGATGTAATTGGGGATAAAACAAAACGTATTTATCTTGCTCATTTAAGCCAAGATAATAATATGAAAGAGCTTGCCAAAATGTCTGTTACACAAACGCTCGAGGGAAAAGGATTTGATGTCGGAATGCAATTTGAGCTTCACGATACAGACCCTCAAAAGCCAACAGATATAGTGTATGTATAATAATAAACGTACAAAGGGGAGATTTTGCTTTCTCCTCTTTTTTTTGCTAAAAAAAGGAGCTGTGTATAAGTGGAAAAAATAATTTTAAGCTGTGATGAGCATGTAGAATGGGCTCTTGACGATTTTGTGGATAAGTATAGTGAAACACCGTTGTTGAATAAAGTCGAAAAAACGCATAATATATCCACAACCTGTGAATATTGTCAAAATGATGCCATATATATTGTATCGAACATAGATTCCCCCACTAAATGTGGATAGAAATTGTGGGTATGTGGATAACTTTTGTGTATAACTTGTTTGTAAAGTGAGGATATAGTGTGAATATCTCAATTATCAGTGTAGGAAAGCTAAAAGAAAAATATTTAAAGATGGGTATAGATGAATACATAAAGCGATTATCAAGTTATGCCAAAATAGAAATAATTGAAGTCGCAGATGAAAAAGCACCAGAGAATTTAAGCGAAGCTGACATGCTAATCGTAAAGGAAAAAGAGGGCGAGAGGATTTTAAGTAAAATAGCAGACGATTCATATGTGATTGCACTTGCCATAAAGGGGAAGGAGCACACGTCTGAATCACTTGCCAAGAAAATAGATCAACTCGCTACATATGGAAACAGTAAAGTTGCGTTTGTAATAGGCGGATCATTAGGTTTAAGTGATGCGGTGATGAAAAGATCGGATGATACATTATCGTTTTCAAAAATGACTTTTCCGCATCAATTGATGAAATTAATCTTAGTGGAGCAGATTTATCGAGCTTTTCGAATTAATAGGAACGAGCCATATCATAAGTAACGATCTGTAATTGTTCATAAGGGTAACGATGTTTGATACTATTAAAGACTGTACCAAGTGCAAAGGAAATAATAGATGAATTATTCGGAGCCAAAAAAGAGTACCGGCTTGAGTGAAACTCTTTCAATAAAAAGTCATAAAAAAGGAATGTGTTACCAAAAAACTTTTGGAACACATTCCCTTTTATTATTTAATTACTAGGCTATATTACTATTTAATTTGTAGCACCACTATCAACCTTAGATTCAATAGCATTTTGAACGCTAGCAGGAACTGAAGATAGGAAGTCATAACCAGTGAGTGACTCTATTGAATCAACACTTACCCTGTAGTAACTCCAAGGATGGCTAGAAGCTGTTTGATCATTTGGTAATAATACAGCTATTACTCTTGTAGATGATGTAACTCGGCTTATATCATTACTCCCATTAGATAATACAACAATTACCTTCCAAGTTTGTGCTGGTACAACGACACCATTACCTACAGTCGTTTTATACCCATTAGATCCAGTCCCACCTGACCCGTAACCACCAGATACTACATATAATTCGTTTCCAGCTGATACAAGTGAACGACTATAATCTTCTAAATTTGCCCAAGTAACCTCATTGTTGTTTGGAGCTTGAGGAATCATATTGCTCATTAAAAAAGTTGCTGAGTTGTTGGCAACTGTAGAAGTGCGATCAGCAGAAGGACACATATGGCCTCTGTCAAATCCGCTACCTGAAAATTCACTAGCAGTAACCTGGTACCATCCTGAAGGTAATGTTGTATCAGCACGGAAGTCGTCCTGACGAGCGGCACTTCCAAGATCAGAAGAACCTATATGCCAGCTAACCCAGTTTGGTTCGTGTTTACTATTATTGTAGGATAAATCGTATTGTGGTTTAACCATTAGATAATTATTTGAATTGGATGTATTGCTTG
The DNA here is from genome assembly GCF_002556365.1 of Bacillus sp. AFS002410. Taxonomy (NCBI): domain Bacteria; kingdom Bacillati; phylum Bacillota; class Bacilli; order Caryophanales; family Bacillaceae; genus Bacillus; species Bacillus sp. AFS002410. The sequence continues at coordinate 585,036 of NZ_NUEU01000009.1, read as the reverse complement.
TAGCACCACTTGGATTTCCTAATCCCATATGATCATTATCTGTGCCTGTTTGTCCTTGTGAGCTAGGTTCAGCAGCAGAAGATGAATTTTGAGGTACCAAACTGCTCGTAATGACAAAGTCACTAGCATTATTATTTGTGTCCCAACCATTACCATTGCCTTGTGTAGTTCCGCCATTATTATCTTTACGTTCTGTACTTGTTGTGGCAGAAAGAGTACCAGTAGGCGAAGTTTCTGAATCATTTGCAGAACCAAAGCCAACAAAATCCACAACATTTGAACTCGTTGAACCTGATACTGAGGTAGTAACATTTGCTAGTGCAACTTTTCCGCTGCTTGCACTTAAGTTAATTGTACCTGTAACATCAGATGTTGGTAGGTCAACAGTACCGCCACCGCCGCTTGCTTCTTTAACTAAATAATATTGATGTGAACCTATGCTACCAGTTAAATTTGTAATGCTGCTGAATGTACCAGTAGAAGAGGCATATTGAATGGACCATCCAGACAAACTAACGCTTGAATCTGTTGGATTGTAAAGTTCAATATAATCATTTTTATAAGAAGAACCACTATTACCGCCACCACCGTAAACTTCACTGATAACAACGTGAGTTCCAACAGCTGCCTGTGCAGGTTTATTAAATAAGTTCCCAAAAGCACCACCAAAAAAGACTAAACTAGAACATACAAGTATGGTAGTCTTTCTTTTGAAGTTTTTCATAACTCTTTTAGATAAAACTGTATTTTGTGCCGATCTGCTATGTAACATATAACAAAATCCTCCTACTTAATTTTTATATTATGAAATCAATCGAAAAATAATTTAATATAGACAAAAATAAGATGCTTAAACGTGATTGTGTATGGCTAAAGATTATGTGAAAAATATGTTAGTCTTGGGGTCCCAAGATAAAATCTAGTTGAGGAATCTTGTAGTTTTGCATGGTCACTGATTGTAGAGAGATTAAATAATTATTTGTACAAGGTAAGGGTAGTAGGATATTTACTTAAATAAGGCAAAAAAAAATCATTACTAATGTAAAGTAAGATTGATCTACATGAAGGAATCTAAAACTTCTTTAGCACCTCCTCAAAATATAGTTTAAAGCCATCATTTCTTTTAGCGAGCTTTAGAAAAAACTCCAACTAAAAATATGCATCCCTTTCACGTTCACACAACATACTCACTTCTACTTGCTCCATAGATTTACCTTGCCTATTTACACAATATCATAATATTTTTTTGAAGAGTTTTAATTTTAAGTAAACTTTTGTACTTCTTTTATTAAGTAAATTAATGTGGACACTGCCTATTTTTACGGCGAAAAATAGAATGAGATTCATCAAGAAGGAGTAACAACTTCTTTAATAATAAAGCAGTGATTTTAACCTAGTAGGCTATGAGCAAAAGTAGGGAGTATGGCAACAATCAGTAGTGTGTGGAACCTCTTAGTAGTCTAAAGAGATTTTTAAATGGATAAATCTATTTTTTTTAATAATCATAAGAAAATCTTAAGATTTGCATCGAGAAGTTATTAAGATTTAGCTGATATCATCTTCTTAACATCTAAAATAAAGAGGTGATACAAACTTTAAAATATAGATAGGAGAGAACTTATATGAACATATTAGTTTGCGACGATGATCAGTCAATTGTAGAAGCTATTTGCATTTATTTAGAAAACGAAGGTTATCGAATGTTCAAGGCTTACAATGGAGAAGAAGCGCTAGAAGTTATCGAAAACCAAGAAATTCAACTCATTATAATGGATATTATGATGCCTAAGCTTGATGGAATTAGAGCAACGATGAAGATTAGGGAGAATTTTAAAGTACCTGTCATTATGCTCTCGGCAAAATCTGAGGATTCGGATAAGATTTTAGGCTTAAATTTAGGTGCGGATGATTATATAACAAAACCGTTCAATCCTTTAGAGCTAATTGCAAGGGTTAAATCGCAACTACGAAGATACACGAGCCTAGGAAGTTTTGAGGCAAAAAGTAATATCCATCAAAGCGGTGGTCTTGTAATTGATGATGAAAGTAAAATCATTACAGTTGATGGTGAGGTTGTTCATCTTACTCCAGTTCAATATAAGATTGTTAAGCTCCTGACTAAAAATGCTGGTAGAGTATTTTCTATTGAAGAAATATATGAGCGAGTATGGAACGAAACAGCCTTTAATCCAGAAAATACAGTATCGGTCCATATTCGAAAAATTAGAGAAAAGATTGAAATAAATCCTAAAGAACCAAAATATTTAAAGGTGGTGTGGGGAGTTGGATATAAGGTCGAAAAAATATAGTCACTCACTAACAACAAAAATAATCGTTTTTGCAATTGTTATTCTATTTTTTTCAGGCATACTTAAGTCTATCGCGAATGTAGCGGCTTTAACTGATGAGGATTTTGGAATCGTTTTTGAAGAAAATTACTTTCTTAGTAAATCTTATATACAAGAAGTTGAGCCAATTTATAGTAGCCTGACTCAATTAGTTAATAAGTATAAAAGTGAAGAGAATATTTTAAAGGGTGGAGCAATCAGTAATGAGGATCTAAGGTCGATCGAAGAATCTTTATATTCAGATTTTACGGCGCGATCGAACATATATAACCCAAATTTAAGTGAAGAGGAAAACTTTAAAAATTTTCAAAAAGCCGATGCAAAAGAAATTAATCGAGTAAAGAGCCAGATGATAACAGATGGTTTACAAAATTATCATAATTTATTGCAAGCACTAGCTGAGAAAGAAGACTTACTATATTACGGTAGTGATGGTATTAACGAATTCACAAATAATACGTTAAAAGGACAATTCAAAACAAATCCTTCCTATATAATTTACAAGAATTATAAAAGAGAAATTTATCCGACTACAATTGAACAGAATAAACGTTTTAATTGGATCAGTGAGGATTTCAGTCAGTTAAATCCCAAAAATACAGTAGTATCGATAGGATTCACACAAAGTGCTCTAGATCAAAAAATAAAAGAGTGGAAAGAAAATAAAGCAATTGCGACGAAATCCTTTTATTTTTTCTTAAGCTCTTCTATAGGATTTCTAGTAGCATTCGTTTATTTAGCACTCATTATTGGTAGAAAGTCATTTAAAGATCGCGAGTTACATTTAAATGTAATCGATCGAATGTTTAATGATATTAATATCGTGCTTCTTGCATCCTTAATTATATCCTGGTTTGCATTAATAGAGCCTTTAACAATAACGGTTATTAATAAATTGGTTTTCTATTTAACGATTCCATTCTCAATCATAGCGCTTCTTTTGATTTTATCGATTATAAAGCATTGTAAAAACAGAACAATCATTAAACACACGTTAATTTATTTCTTATTAAACAAACTTTTCCTATTTATCAGGGATGTATATAGCAATGGGAGTATTGGTGTTAAAACTGTATTACTTGTAATTGGTTATCCAATTTTAATTGCCGCAACTTTTTTTATGTTCCCGATTACAATAGGAGTTGCAGCATGGTTTGCAAATAAAAAAGTAAAAAAATTTAATGCGATAAAAGAAGGCGTTGAGCAAATAAAGGCAGGCGATTTTCTCCATCGCATAAAGATAGATGGAAAAGGCGAGTTTGCAAATCTTTCTAGTAATATTAATAGCATTACAGATGGTTTGAAAACAGCGGTTGATCGAGAATTAAAGAGTGAGAGGATGAAGACGGAACTAATTACAAATGTTTCACATGATATTAGGACGCCTTTGACTTCCATTATTACGTATGTAGATTTATTGAAAAAGGAAAAGGACCTGGCAAAAATTGAAGAATATGTTGAAGTTTTAGATCAAAAATCGCAAAGATTGAAGTTGTTAACGAATGATTTATTTGAGGCAGCGAAGGCTTCTAGCGGTACAATTCCGGTTAACCTTGAGCGGATAGATGTCTTATCACTTATAACCCAAGGATTAGGCGAAGTTAATGCAAAAATTGAGGCATTAGATTTATCAATTAAAATAAATCATCCTCAAGATAAACTATATGCCGCAGCAGATGGGAAACTATTATGGAGATCCGTGGAAAATTTATTATCTAATATCTTTAAATATGCATTAAGAGGATCACGCGTATATATTGATCTTGAAGATTTAGGTAATGAGATTCTTCTTACCTTCAAAAATATATCGGCATATGAATTAAATATATCTGCAGATGAACTAATGGAACGTTTTAAAAGAGGCGATGAATCAAGAAATAGTCAAGGAAGTGGACTAGGACTTTCAATAGCTAAAAGTCTAATTGAAATTCAAAATGGACAGTTCTCAATTCAAGTTGACGGCGATTTATTTAAGGCGATGATTAAAATCCCTAAACATAATAATTTAAAGTAAGATTTAGCACTCCATAGGTTAATATGGGGTGTTTTTTTGTTATTCAATGTGACAACACAATAATCGCGAATCATGCAAACGACTCGGAAAACAAAGTATACTTAAAATGGACGAATAGAATGACTAAATTCAGATATAGGGGGAAGTACATATTGAGGAGAAACGTAAAAAAAATACTTAGGTCATTACTAACAAATCCAGTTTTCTTAATTGGATACTGGATGTTTGGAAAAAAACTGGCTTTAATATGCAAGTTCGGCAGTCTCAATAAAAATCTACCTGTTTTCGTTCTCGCCATAATCATTTTACTATCGACTATTTTATTTACTACTATTAAAGTGATAAAAAATAGTGAATATCAACCTAATAAACTGACTAATGTAAAGGGATGGACGTACTTGTCGATCATCTTGTTTATCTCAATCACATTGTTATATGGAGTAAACATCTATAAAAGTGGAACAAATTATAACGGTAAACTAGCATGGTATATCGAACGGTTGAAAAACGAAAGGTCAGTTAAATTTGATCAAAACAATTTATATAAGTATGGCGTAAAAGGAATTTTTGAAGACATAAAGAAAAAACAAAATTTACCTGAAAAGCTATATATGGTAAATAATTTTTCCCTTAAGTTTAATTCAGATGGGACGATCACATCCTTTGATACATTTGTTCATGGGAAAAGTGATAACGGAAAGGAAGAAAGCTACCTAATATCTTATGACAAAAACAAATCAGACAGGATTACGATACATTTAAACGGGTATGCAGGTACTAATTATAATGATGACAAACTGTTAGAGCCATTAATTGAAACCGTTAAAGTGATTCCAATTAAACAAGCAGTTAGTAAATGGAACGAAAGTCAGTACGGGTTAGTTTATTACGGTAAAAGAAATTGGGGATACAATTCAAACGGAATCATCAATATTGATAAAGATGGAAAAGAGTATAGTTTGGAAAATACAAGTTCCGAAATAATAGGATATACGGTATCTCTATTTGTACCTGGAATGGATAAAGTGATTTTACCTGCTAGATATAATCTAATCGGTAATCCAGATTGGAGTAAGCCAACTATTACTCCAAACCAGGCTTCTCCTAGTGAGAAAAATGATGAACGAACAAATACAAACGAACAATTTTTCCAAACTAAAGAAATCGGATATCGTTTAAATGTTGCAGATAAAGCATTAGGAAGCACGTTTTATTCATTAAGCAAAACTACAAATGGCGGAAATACATGGACTGTTATTAATAATGACCCATACAGTGGAACAGTTGGAGGAGCTTCTGGCATAGTTTTTTTCGATGACAAGCTCGGATTTTTAGGAGCAGTTAACCTTTCTGGTAATGAAGGTGCTTTGTATCGAACGGACGATGGGGGTAATTCTTTCAAAAAAGTAAATTATACACTTCAAGAAGTAAAGTTAGATAATGGGCATCCTATAAAACCTTTTGATACGCCAAGTATGCCTTTTAAGACGAATGGAGTTTTAAATATGCTAGTTGGTCAAGGTGCAGATGGAGATTATAACGGTAACAGTAGTGAACTTTATCAATCAGAGGATAAAGGGCGAACATGGAAGTTTGTGAAAGAAGTTAAAAAATAGATTGTAGTAGATATATTAAACATGCGAAAAGACCTCTCATAAAAATTGAGAGGTCTTTTCTTTTTTTGAGAGTAGATCATGACGTGAAATACGAAAGAAAGGGCAAAAGGAAATTAATAATTACTAATTTAATCCAAATAATGTAAGTCTAAAAAATTTGTAGAATAACATCTGACGAATTCCCCCAACCCCATTACATGTATATAAGCAATTAAAACAATGAAAAAATGGGTACTACTCAAATTTTTTAACAAAATATGACAAATTTATCTTTTTGTTTTACACCAAATTACCCCAATTTACTGTCTATAAATCGCCCAATTATAATGAAGAATGGCAGATAATTTGTCGTAATATTTTTAAAAATATTAAGATTCAGTTATTAAAGGGGGAGAAGTGGTTAGGGGGAGTAGAGTTTAACTCTATAAATTATAAAAAAAGGAAGGAAATGATAAAGGAATGAACCATCATAAAATGAAAAAGATGATCATGTCAACGTTTCTTGCAACTTCTACGTTGCTAGGCTACACAGTACCGACGTTTGCCATGACAGGTGGATCGGCTGAAAAAACAATTCAGACTGCGTTAGAAGGCACGGGTAGCAAGGCTGAATTAACTCAAGGTCAAGATCTGCAAAATTTATATTTAGAAAAACTTCAGTTTGATCCAAAACTATTAACTTCATCTAAACAATTAGATTTGATTGTCCAATTTAATGTAGATCCAGCTCCGGTTCAAATGGTGAATCAACAAAAAAGTGCGTCTTCTGGAAAATCGATTAATCAACAAAGCGCAGATGTAACATTAGAAAGTGCTCAAGCAGCCGTTGACTTGACTCATAGTAGTTTTAAAAGTTTCGTAAACAATGAGTCTAAAAAAATAAAAGCTACAGGTGATACTAGTACCTTTAAGTTGGGTAAAGAGTTTTCACAAGTATTTAACGGTGTAGCCGTAAAAATTCCAGTAAGCTCACTTAATGATTTATTGGCACTCCCATATGTAAAGAGTGTTTATCAAAATATTAAATATGCACCAATCCCTGCTTCCGAGCCAGTTGAGGCTTCAGCAAGTGTGACTGGTGACGGAAAGACTGCAGATAAAAAAACAAATTCAAATTTATTACCATCAATAAGTCCAGATCGTACAAATGCAAAATCAACTGGCAATTCTGCTTCTGAAAATAAATCTGTATCAGGAAATTCAGTTGAACAACAGTCAGGTACAGTTCCACCTCCAGGTCCAGAGGGCCCACAATCAGGTGAAACACCAGTTCTTGATTGGTTAAAAATTCATGATTTACAAAATGAAAATATTACAGGTAAAGGTGTTAAAGTCGGCGTTATTGACACTGGTATTGACTATAACCACCCTGATCTTGCTGGCGTGTACCAAGGTGGTTACGACTTTGTAGATAATGACAATGACCCAATGGAAACAGTTTATTCTGACTGGTTAAAAGCGAAGCAAGCAAATGATGCACTTCCACCTAATCAACAAGACCCAGGTTTTCCAACAGATTACCATAACTATATTACTTCTCACGGTACTCATGTTGCGGGTACGATTGCGGGTCAATCAAGAAGTAGCTCTCCATACGCAGTTAGAGGAGTTGCACCAGAAGTACAATTATATGCTTACCGAGTTTTAGGTCCTCACGGAGGAAGCGATGAAGCTGTTATCGCTGGAATCGAACAATCGTATAAAGATGGGTGTAAAGTAATTAACTTATCACTTGGTTCAGATTATAACGATTCATTGACTTCAAATGCAGTTGCGATAAACAATGTTACCGACCTAGGTGTAACAGCTGTTATTGCTGCTGGTAATAGTGGTCCGTCTGTAGGAACACTAGGAACTCCAGCTGCTTCAGCAAAGGCAGTTACAGTAGGCGCAATTACTTATCCAAAACAAGTTCCTACCTTTGACATTCATTCTTATGGAGCATCAGGACAAGATTCATATTCAATCGTGAATTCACGTATAATCGGAAGAGATTTCACGGAAACGAATACGAAGCTTAGTGGTACAACGAAATATGACCTAGTAGATGCTGGGTATGGTACTCCTGCTTGGTACAATGATTTAAGAAATAAAAACATCAGTGTTGCAGATAAAGTTGTATTAGTTAAACGTGGTGGCGCAGCCATGAACGAACTTATGTCGTATGCAGCTGCAGAGCATGTTAAAGCTATGATTGTGTATACACCAAATGATAATCCAGATCTTCTTGTCGATGACCAAGGTTATTATCCATTTTATTTTGGTACCGTTGGTGGTGTAGTTTACACATTACAATTAAACTCAACTGAAGGTACGAAATTCTATAATGCATTTAAGAGCGGTACGATTAAAACAATCTCTGTTTCAAACGCTGGAAACTTCGCAATGGGTGGTAATACACTTGCGGGCTTTAGCTCGACAGGTCCTGTAACAGGTTCAGTAGCGATTAAACCTGACATTGTTGCGCCTGGAGTAGATGTTTTCTCAACAGCTCCTTATGATATTTGGGAACCAAATAGTAAGGATTATACAAATAATTACCAAACTTTATCAGGTACATCAATGGCAACTCCTCACGTTGCTGGTATGGCGGCATTAATTTTGTCAGCTCATCCGAACTATAAGCCTGAGGATGTTAAAACAGCTCTGATGGCAACTGCAGATCCTATCAGTACACAACAAAGTGTATTCCAAATCGGTTCTGGTAAATCAGATCCATATCAAGCTGTGCACACGGATATGCAATTTAAAGTTAAAGATTATGTTCAGTCCCGTACATCAACTGATACATCATCTAGTTCTAATATCGTTAGTATTTCAAATACAACGGGTTCATTTTCGTTTGGCTACACGTCGCGTTCAGTAGACGGATCTGTTACGAAAACAGGTGACTTGTATATAACTAATAATGGTTCTGCTGCGAAGACTTTTAATTCGTCTAGTGCTTTCTTTAAAGATACGTATGTCAGTGAAGGACAAGATGGTGCAAAAGAAGGCGCGAAAATTAGCGTAAGTAACGCAACATCACCTGATACAGAAATAAATTCAATCACTGTTCCTGCAGGTGGAACGGTTCATCTTACAGTAAAATTCACAGCCCCTGCTTCAGCAGCAAGTGGATACTATGAGGCGTATATTAACTTTGGAAATTCAGCAAGCCCTTCTGAAACTTATCGTTTACCTCTTGCTATTAACATTCAAAGTAGAGGTGTAGATTTCAGAGTTGAAAGAAAGGCATTTACACTTAACGGGGACAAAGAATTTAATCCGAATACGTTTGCTATTACTCCACAATCTTGGGGAGAAATAAAAGTAAAAAGTCCAATTGACCCTTCTTTTGGCCTTAAACTTTACGTAATGGATATAACTGGAACTAAATATGTAGGGTTTATTGGTACTTTAAATCCAAATCTTTTAACTCTAGGAAATACAGTTTTTGCACCATTCTTACTTAATGGAGCTTACTACCCTTATAGTGCTCCTATTTCTAAAGATGATCCGAACCTTACTACTAAGCTTACTCAAATATTATCAACTCAAAGAGTAGTAGAAGAAGGTGGATACATCATTCAAGCTCGTGCAATGGACGCTACAAGTGGACAGCTATATGAGAAAAATAGCACAGTTTATGTAGATAACCACGCTCCTACATTAGATATGGATAAAGGGAGTGAACCAGGAATTTATGAAATAGATGCTGATGGTCCTTCGACTGACGGTGCTTTAAAATGGTTCTCAGGAAAAGCTTACGATTCAAACGTTGATTATATGAAAAACGTTGGACATGATACACAGGTTCCTGCACCACCGAATTATGATACAGATACAAAAGTAAGCCAAGCTTTAGGGAAAATTGATGGAATGCTAGGAGACTCAAACTCTGCACCATACGTCAACTATTTTACTAGCATGAATGACGATGGAACATTTAAATTTGGTGTATCTAAAGAAGACCTTGTGAATACTTCTGATGACCCTTATAAAGAAAACTATGGTGTACAGTTCAGAATTTACCCTGAAGATTACTCTTTTGCAGGTAATCTTGAAACTCAAGGTAAATATTATTACTTTGTTAAAAAAGGTAACGAGTATGTAGTCAATCGATTTGCACGTCTTGATACACCAGGATCAACAACATTAAATGGGGTTGACCCAGCGTTCCTTACTGATAAGACATTGGTCGCTAAAGGTGATAATTTTAAATCAACATTATCTGTTAAATATCCTAAAAACCTTGTTGGAGCAAAGTTCTATGTAGATGAGCTTCCATTTGCAGCCGTTCAGGATATTGACTTTAGTGATGAATACAAAGCATTCTTAACATCAAAAGGAATTACAACTGATAAAAATTGGATTCATAAAGATACTGATATTAATGATGACTATATTTTCAGTTTCAATTTACCAGAAAATGTTCAAGCTCATGGAGTATTAAACGCTTCAGATACGATGAGTAATGGTGTTGCTCAAGAAATGCCTATCTTTACAATTAAATACAAAGTAACAAATGACGCTGGATTGGATACAATGTGGCTGCAAGGATCTGCTGTAATTCCGGAAATCACGACATACAGTGGTGGTAAACTTGGATCAGACCGAGTACCAACTTTCCTAGATAAACACCTATTCGTTAAAGGTGGGGCATATATTAGCGGAAGTATTAGACCAGAAGGCTTCCAAAATTATGCTACAGGGGGCGTATATGGTAGATCAACGCCTATAACGACAGATGGATCTGGTGTAGAGATTAAATTTGAGGATCCTAATAGTGGTGGAGTTACTTCTAAATTACAGAATGTTCAAGATACAACAATTAGTCCTTCGAGTACAAATCCAGGTATTAACCAGGTTGGCTTATTCGGAACTGACTTACCAATACAGGCTGGGACAAAACCGTACAACTTTACAATGAAAATGCCAGGTCATTTAACTTATTATGGCACATTAGGTGTAAACGCAGCAGGTCAGTATGGTTATGCAGCAGGAGGAAATTATTCGGTCCCTAATGCGATTATGCTAGCTGGTGACGTAAATGGCGATGATGTGATTGATATGAAGGACATTGAAGCAGAAAGCACCGCTTACAATGCTTATATTGCGACACCATCGACTTATACAAGGTCAGCGGACTTTAATTTTGATGGTTCAATTGATTATTCGGATTTTGAATATATCGTCAAAAACTTTGGCAAATACAATACAACTGCTCCAAATGCAACAGATTTAGCAGGAAAAATAGCAACAACTACTAGTAAAGATATTACTTTAACAGGATTTAGTAAGATACCAAGTGGTTCTGATTTAACAGCTTTTAACATGGTTGTAAAACCAGTACCATATATCAAAACAAGCGATAGTACTGCTTTTGTATATTACGGTAAAGTAAATCCGTTCCAATTGTTCTCCGTTAGTTATAAAACTCCAGAACTTACAACTGGGGCTACTACAATTACACAAATAGATGATACAGCTTGGAGAGCAGCATTAGACGGTGACGGAGGAAAAGTCTTAATTGATGGCGTTGACCGTAAAACAGCAACGAATACTTATAATGGTGTTTCCACAAAATCAATTTTTGAAAATGTTGTCTCAAACAAGGGACAATATGAATTTGATCCATCGTTATTTGCAAAATCGGGGATTCACACAGTCGTGTTTAAGGCTCCGGGTTATATGGATCGAGTAATGAAATTCAAAATGCAAGATGGTACAGGTAATAGCTTTACATTAACTGCACCAAATAATGTTAATACAATTGGAAAAGCATTAACGTTTAGCCGTGCAGATGGTACAGGTTCAACAGCAGCTCATTACCGCGATAGTTGGCAACCTAACATTACTTCAATCACATTGACTAATCCAAATGGTAATGTTGCTAAAGTTTATAAGGGAACTGAACTTGCTGGACTATTTAATCAGGTGACACCAGCAAATGCGACAACATTTAACTTTACAATTCCAGCAGGCGTTTTCTCATCACCATCAATTGTGAATCCAAGTGGAGGATTCACTGATTGGAAGATTGAAGTCGCAGCAGATAATTACGGAACGTATTCATTTTCACAAAGAATTAATGCGTTCGCAGCTCCAACATTAACAGCTGATCCAAATCGATACTTTAATGATAGTAATTTAAACCCGATTTCGATTGGAGTTGGCGCTACAAACGATACACAAGCATGGAGAGACGCAATTTCAGCTATTCAAGTTGGTAGCACTACGATTAATAAAGCAGACTTTGAAGCTAGTCATATTACAGTGGGTGCACCTGGAACGCCAATAAAGATTGATAAATCACTAATTACGGCACCAGGAAGCATTACTATAAGTGTTATAGCTACAAATTATACTACAATGTCAGTTGCTCAGCCTTTTTATAAACAAGGTGTAACACTTACAAGTCCTACAGGTACAATTTATGCAGGTAAAGACTTAGTAATGAAATTTAATCCAGGGACAGTTGCATCCGATTGGATCGCTGCAGTGAAGTCCGGTGGTACGATCAAATTTGGTAGTTCATCAACACCGTCGATTAAAACAAGTGTTGTCATCGATGAGACTGCGGGAACATTAACGATTCCGTATGATTTAGTAAGAACAAATGGTGGATCTGCAGTTTCAAGGAGTTTAATTATTTCAGCTCCAGGTTATGCAGATAATAATTCAAATGTAACTGTTACGCCTCAAACTGCACCTGCACTTACGCTTTCGGCACCTGCAGGAACACCACAGTTTGGTGATAGCATTTCTTACTCAATTACTGGTGATGATAATCCCTTATGGAGAAGTTCAATTTTACTTGCACCAACATCTGATCAATCAATTGATAATGGTGACGTTACTGTTCAAATGTCATCAGTTACATCAGTAAAACCTTATGTAACATCTACTGTAAAAAATGGTACTGGGACAGTAACAATTGACGGATATGCTACTCAGTCGAATACAGCTGCAGGTAATAAGAACGTTAAATTCGTATCGCCTTACTTTGCACCAATTACAATTGCACAACCATTTGTTCAAAGAACGGCTCCTACGCCTAATTTGACACCAAGTGGAGTTGGCAAGTCAGTCATTATGACTGTACCTAACAACGCTGAAAACATGAGATGGGCAAATGCTACAAAAACAGCAACAGGTGATATTTCTGTAGGCGGAGTTTCAGTTAAAGCGGATTCGACGATTTCTTCAGATGATAAGAATATTACGATTACACTTCCAGGTAGTGCATTCCCGGCAACTGGAAATAAAGAAATTAAGTTTACAGCATTCTGCTACCCAGATACGACAGTAACGCAAGTAGTTAAGAACAATCCGCCAGCGTTTGCTTCAAAAATTGCTTATATTCAAGAAGATACACCGATTACAATTAGTCATGGTCAAGATTCAGATTGGCTTGCGGCATCACCAGTTGTTTCATTAAATGGAAAAGTGGTTGATTCTAGTAAGTACACTCTTACTGCTAATGAATTGACATTTGCTGACAGATCTTTATTTAAGGATCTAGGTGATTATAAGTTTACAATTTCAGCGAATGGTTATGTTGACGCTTCATTTACAATTATCATTAGTGATGATTTATCACACTTGATTTCGGCAACAACAGACAGTAATGGAACAATCGATCCGAACGGCTTCGTTGCGGTAAAACATGGTAAGGATCAAACGTTTAAAATCACACCGAATACCGGTTTTGAGATTGGAAGCGTTAAAGTAGATGGACAAGAAGTAAAATTAACAAATAACGAGTTCACATTTACGAATGTAACGAAGAATCATTCAATTAATGTAACGTTCAAGCAAATCGTTCATATCATCACAGCAACAGCTGGAAGCCATGGAACAATTAGTCCAAATGGCAGAATTACAGCGAATTATGGAACAGATCAAGCGTTTTATATTACGCCTAACGAAGGCTATGAAGTTGCAACATTTAAAGTAGATGGCGAAGATGCTAAATTAATCAACAATACGTACACATTTACGAAAGTAACTACGGAACATTCAATTAGCGTAACATTTAAACAAATTGTACACACGATCAAAGCATCAACAGGAAGCAATGGCACAATCAGTCCTAACGGAAATGTTTCTGTGAATTATGGAGCGGCTCAAACATTCACAGTTACACCGAAAAAAGGCTACCAAGTGGCTACGTTTACTGTAGATGGTACAAACGCAAAATTATCAAACAATACGTACACATTTATGAATGTAACGAAGGATCATACAATCAGTGTAACGTTCAAGCAAATCCTACACTCAATTACAGCGTCTGCAGGAAGTAATGGATCAATTAGTCCGAATGGTAGACTTGCAGTTGGTGAAGGAACAGCTAAAACATTCAAAATCACACCGAAAACAGGATATGAGGTAGCTACATTTAAAGTTGACGGAGTGAATACAAAACTAACAAACAACACATACACTTTCAATAACGTGACGAAAGATCATACAATTAGTGTAACGTTCAAGAAGAAAGTCCATACTATTAAAGTCACTTCAGGTGAGCACGGAACGATTAGCCCAATCGGAAAAGTTTCAATAACTGATGGATCAAGCAAAACGTTCAAAATTACACCGAAGAAAGGTTATGTAATTTCTTCATTAAAAGTAGACGGTGTTAAAGTAAAAGTAACGAATAACACGTATACGATTAAAAATGTAACAAAAGACCATTCAATCTACGTAACATTTAAGAAAAAATAAGAGTATAATTTGAAAAAAATTTTCAAGTGAAGAACAAAAAAGGCTCTTTTGAGTCGAATAAGGCTGTCGGGACCTTCTCGGCAGTCTATTTTTTTATACAGTTTAATTCATAATCGGCACGAAATTAAACTGAATTTAAGGTTCATTAAATGATTCTGAAATAATAAGCAACACATTTATGGGATAATTGAAACCGTATGCAAGTCATATGATGGATATGCGATACTATTTATATACTCGAGGAAATAAACTGTAGGACTTTAGAATTTATTTTTGTAAGATAAGACCTTAATAATAGATATTTAACTTTTGTACATTCTTTAAATAGTTTATAATTATCAGATAAAGATAAAAAAATTTTTTTTAGCAAATAGTAATAGAAATATACTATTAATGCGATATAATTAAATAGTGATATACTATAATTAAAATTCCAATTAAATGTGTTATACTATTACTAAAATATGATTCAGACAGAATAGGTATGTTCCTAGGTGGTGCCTTGCTTTTTGTGACACCTAAGCAGGAAAACCTACTTTTTTGCAAATAAAGGGGAAAAGGAAGGTTATTATGAGCAACAGACAAACTAGAACAGACATTATCTTAATTGGTGCCGGAGTCATGAGCGCGACTTTGGGATCATTACTAAAAGAATTAGCACCGGAATGGGAAATCAAAGTATTTGAGAAATTAGACAAAGCAGGCGAAGAAAGCTCTAATGAATGGAATAATGCGGGTACGGGACATGCTGCATTATGTGAACTTAACTATACATCTGAGAAAGCAGACGGATCTGTAGATATTAGTAAGGCAATAAATATAAATGAACAGTTTCAACTATCAAGACAGTTTTGGTCTTATCTTGTAAATAGCAATTTGATTCGTAATCCACAAGACTTCATCATGCCAATCCCTCATATGAGTTTAGTACAAGGTGAAGAAAATGTGGAATTTTTAAAGAAACGATTTGAAGCGCTTTCTAAAAATCCTTTATTTAAAGGGATGGAATACTCAGAAGACGCTGGAAAGCTAAAAGAATGGATCCCGCTAATCATGGAAGGACGCACATCTAATGAAGCAATAGCGGCAACAAAAATAGACTCTGGAACAGACGTTAACTTTGGAGCTTTAACACGTATGATGTTTGAGCACTTAGAAAGCAATAATGTTGAGATCAATTATAAACATAGTGTTGAGGACATTAAACGTACTAGCGATGACTCTTGGGGTGTAAAAGTTCAAAATCTTAACACTGGTAAAACAGAATACCACACTGCAAAATTCGTTTTTATCGGAAGTGGAGGAGCAAGTCTACCTTTACTACAAAAAACTGGTATTCCTGAGTCAAAACATATCGGAGGATTCCCAGTTAGTGGACTTTTCTTAGTATGTAACAACCCAGAAATTGCTGAACAACACCATGCAAAAGTCTATGGTAAAGCCAAAGTTGGTGCTCCACCGATGTCTGTACCACATCTTGATACAAGATATATTGATAATAAAAAGTCATTATTATTTGGACCGTTTGCTGGGTTCTCACCAAAGTTCTTAAAGACTGGTTCAAATTTAGATTTAATTAGTTCTGTTAAACCGAATAATGTGATGACGATGCTAGCAGCTGGCGTTAAAGAAATGGCATTAACGAAGTATTTAATTCAACAAGTATTACTATCAAATGAAAAGCGCATCGAAGAATTACGTGAGTTTATTCCGAACGCTAAGAGCGAAGATTGGGATATCGTAGTTGCTGGTCAACGTGTACAAGTTATTAAAGACACAGCGGCTGGAAAAGGCACGCTCCAATTTGGTACTGAAGTTGTTAGTGCACAAGATGGAACAATTGCTGCATTGCTTGGAGCTTCACCTGGTGCTTCAACTGCTGTTCATGTAATGCTTGAAGTATTAGAAAAATGCTTCCCGCAGCATATGATGGAGTGGGTACCTAAAATTAAAGAAATGATTCCTTCATTCGGTATTTCACTAGCAGACAACCAAGAGCTTTTTGAAGAAATTCAGGCTTCAACATCAAAAACGCTTGGACTAATCCAAAAAGAATTAGTTTATAGCTAATTGTTAAAACAACTAGGAACCTCTGATCGACTTTGATTAGAGGTTCTTTTTTTGGTTATTTCAGAAGCCTATTAGTAGAAAAATGATGAAATATGTCGATTTAAATTTTCGGAAAATTTCTAAAAAAGGGTTCAGGATTTAAAAAAGAGGTGATATACTACATACAACTGGTAATGACATCATTACTAATAAGTTGTTTTGAAGGATAACAGGGGGTGTTAGAAATTTTATGTGAGGGGCAAACAAAATATTTGTAAGCCTTTACATAACAACTGGTAATAACATCATGACAACGTTTGTATTCCAAGGGACGTCTTTTGAAAGAAATTTTTAGTTTAAAAGGCTACTAAATTTTTAAGAAAGAGAAGGGGAACGGGATGAAAAAATGGCTTATTATGCTTTTAACTTTAGCTTTAGGACTACTAGGTTTAGCTGGATGTGGCAGTGATAGTACATCTGGAGATGCGAAGGATGGAAAAGTTGAAATTACTTATGGATTTTGGGATAAAAAACAAGTACCTGCAATTAATGAAATTATAAAATTATTTCAAGAGAAAAATCCTGATATTAAAGTAAAAACTGAACTTACACCATATGCACAATACTTTCAAAAGCTAGAAACAGCAGCAACTGGCGGAGCATTACCTGATGTTTTATGGATGAATGGGCCGCATGTGGTTCAATATGCGGAAGGTAAAGTAATTGTTCCACTTAGCGACTTAGCTTCAAAAGATAACTACAGCTTGGATAATTATCCTAAGTCACTAATCAATCTTTACACTGTTGATGGTAGCCTATATGGGATCCCAAAAGATTTTGATACAACGGGATTATGGTATAACAAAAAGATTTTTGACGAAGCAGGCGTTCCATATCCAGACGATACTTGGGACTGGAATAAATTAAAAGAGGTTGCCAAGAAGCTTACGAATAAAGATAAAGGAATTTATGGATTTGCTGCCTTAATGGGTAACCAAGGTGGATACTATGATTTCATTTGGCAAAATGGTGGACATATTATTTCTGATGACGGCAAGTCTGTCGGATTTAATCAACCTGAGGCAATTGAAGCACTTAAATATAATATTAGTTTCATTAAAGATGGTTTATCTCCAACTCAAGCTCAAATGACAGAAACAGCACCATCGGAGTTATTCTCTTCTGGAAAGATTGCAATGATGTTTGATGGTCCATGGATGGTACCAGAATATAAGAAAAACCCTGATCTAAATGTAGCTGTTGTACCTAAAGGAAAACAGCGCGCAGTTTCTATACATGGTTTAGCTAACGTGATTGCAGCAAACACGAAGCATAAAGATGCTGCTTGGAAATTTGTTCAATTCTTAGGCTCTAAAGAAGCAGCAGAAGTATACGCAAAAACAGGCACAGTAATTCCTGCTTATAATGGTACGCAAGAAGCTTGGTTAAAGGCTGTACCGACAATGAATCTTCAAGCGTTTATTGATGGAGTGAACTATTCAGTTCCATTACCAAGTGTAAAAAACACAGGAGAAATCTGGCAGTATGAAACAGATATCTTGAAAAAGGCTTGGAGTAATGAAGAGAGTGTTGAAGATGCTGCGAAAGAGTTAACAAAAAAAGCAGACGAGGCTCTATCTAAGAACTAGAAAAAATGAAGAGAAGAAGCTCTAGTCATACGAAACTTACTTCTTCTCTTTATTTCCTTAAAAGGAGTGAATACAGTGAAGGAAATGCCTCTACAAGTTGAAGTTGAAATGAAATCAAAAAGTAAGTTAAGGGCACCTAACTTAACAAAGACAAAGAAACGTTCAGACTATTTTTGGGCTTATTTAATGATCGCTCCTACGATGATTGGTTTAGCAATTTTCTACTTATGGCCAATCATTCAAACGGTTTACTTTAGCTTTACTGAGTGGGGAGCATTTGGGCAATATGAGTGGACTGGATTAGCTAATTATAAACAAATGCTACATGATTTTAACCTGTTACAGTCCTTTAAGAATACGGGAATCTATATTCTATTTACAGTACCAATCGGTATTTTCTTATCGATTCTAATAGCCGTTCTCTTGAACCAAAAAATTAAAGGAAAATCTGTTTATCGCACATTGTATTTTTTACCTGTTATTACGATGCCAGCAGCAATCGCTATGGTTTGGAGATGGCTATATAATTCCGACTATGGACTTTTAAATTATCTCTTATCCATCTTTGGAATTAAAGGTCCGCACTGGGTCAGTGATCCAAAGATTGCATTATATTCTATAATTGTTGTAGCAATTTGGAGCGGACTTGGCTATAACATGGTTATTTTTCTTTCTGGACTCCAAGGAATTCCAAAAACATATTACGAAGCAGCGGAGATTGATGGTGCTGGGCCAATCAGGGTCTTCTTTAAAATAACACTACCGTTACTTTCCCCAGTTATATTCTTCGTAACAATCATGTCCTTTATTGGGGCATTCCAAGTGTTTGATTTAATTTTTATGATGATTGGAAAAAGCAGTACAGCTTTGGAAAGTACTCAATCAATTGTGTACTTATTTTACCAGCATGCATTCGTGTTAAATGATAAAGGCTATGCGGCCGCAATCGCAGTTTTATTATTAATTATTATTTTATTCATTACAGCGATTCAAATGGTTTTACAAAAGAAATGGGTTCATTATGATTGAAGGAGGAGTAACCATTGGAAAAAACGAGACAACTTGTTTCTAGTAAAACAATTCTAATCCATTTAATTCTAATTATCGGCTCATTGGCGATGGTCTTCCCTTTCATATGGATGATCCTTACTTCATTAAAAACTTATGCTGAGTCGATTCATGTTCCACCTGTTTTCATTCCAAAGAATTTTCAATGGGTGAATTATAAAGATGTATTTGATTTACTACCATTTTTTAAATTCATGTTTAACACACTAATTATCACTGTCATTCGTACTGGTGGACAATTACTTTTATGTTCTTTAGCTGCTTACGCTTTTGCAAGAATTGAATTTCCAGGGAGAAATTTTCTTTTCTTAATCGCTTTATCGGTTTTAATGGTACCAGGACAGGTGTTTTTATTACCACAATATATGATCATGGTTAAATTAGGATGGTTAAATACATTACAAGCAGTAATAGTTCCAGGTTTATTTAGCGCTTTTGGTACATTTTTACTACGTCAATTCTTTATGGGCTTACCTAAGGAATTGGAAGAAGCAGCTAGACTAGACGGTTGTAATCATTTTCAAATTTATTGGAGAATTATGCTTCCTTTAGCTAAGCCAGGTTTAGTTGCTTTAGGTATTTTTACGACACTGTGGAGCTGGAATGAATTAATGTGGCCTATGATTGTTAATAGCTCTCCAGATACAATGACATTATCAGTCGGTTTATCTTCTTTACAAGGTCAATACTTAACGAATTATCCAGTTTTAATGGCAGGATCATTTTTAGCAATTTTACCTATGCTTATTTTATTTATGATTTTGCAAAAACAGTTTATTGAAGGAATTGCAGTTACAGGAAGTAAATAAAAACTTTAAGAGGGTTGGAGGAAACTAATTATGAAAGCAGCGTTAATAGGTGCAGGAAGTAGAGGATTTTATGCATATGGGTCATATGCCCTACAGTATCCACACGAAGTTCAATTTATTGCTGTAGCTGAACCTAATAAAGAAAAAAGAGAAAAATTTGCTGAAGCACATAATATTCCTGAGAACATGAGATTCGAGGATTGGACTGAGCTGTTAGAAAAAGAACAATTATGTGAAGCTCTTTTAATTTGTAGTCCAGACCGTGACCATTACAAGCCAGTCATGAAAGCAATTGAAAAAGGATATAGTATTTTGTTAGAAAAACCAATGTCACCAAAACCAATTGAGACATTGGAAATAGCTGAAGCAGCAAAAAAACATAATACATTATTAACAGTTTGCCATGTTATGAGATATGCACCATTTTATCAAGCATTAAAGGAAGTAGTTGAGCGAAAGGTGATTGGAGACATCGTTTCGATCCAATGGAATGAGAATGTTGGATACTTCCACCAAGCCCACAGTTTTGTACGTGGTAATTGGAGAAATTCAGCTGAATCTAGCTCGATGCTTTTACAAAAAAGCTGTCATGATATGGATATGCTTGCATGGTTAATTGGAACAGAGTGTAAGAGTGTTTCTTCATACGGAAGCTTAACTTACTTTAAAAAGGAAAATGCGCCAGAAGGTTCAACATACCGTTGTTTGGATGGTTGCAAGGTTGAAAAAGAATGCGCGTACTCTGCGGCAAAATGGTATTTACATGATCGAGATGTTTGGCCAGCAAACGTTATTTCGGCAAATTCTAGTCTTGAAAGTAGATTAAAAGCCATCCAAGACGGTCCATACGGACGTTGTGTATATCATTGTGATAATGATGTTGTAGACCATCAAGTAGTTAATTTATTATTTGAAAATGATGTAACAGTTGCATTCACAATGACTGCTTTTACAAATGAAACCTTCCGTAACTTTAAAATTATGGGAACAAAAGGCGAAATTATTGGAAATGATACTAAAAATGAAATCGAAATTAACTATTTTTCAGGTAAAAAAGAATTAATCAGACCTTCGACAGTCGATGGTGGTCATATGGGGGCTGATACAAGTATCATGGCTGATTTCATACAATGCGTAAAGGACAAAGATCATGGAAGCTTAACTTCTGCCATCGTATCAGCTAAAAGCCATATGATCGCTTATGCTGCAGAGGAGTCAAGAGTTTCTGGAACAATGATTTCTTTAAAAGAATATATGCAAAATATAAAAATGACAAAAGAGGAAGTTTTGTAGAAAAATCTATTGCGACATATGTGGTAACTTTTTCAATATTATGTATAATATATGTATATTTAACTGGTTATGACAAAGATACCACCTAAAGGAGCTAATCATGGTTGAAAAAGATTCACGACTTCCTCTTTATTATCAATTAATGGATATTTTATTAGAAAAAATCGAATCAGGTGAGTTGGCAGAAAATGACCAGCTACCATCTGAACGAGAATTATGTGATACGTATCAAGTTAGCCGCACAACTGTAAGACAGACAATGCAGGAGCTTGAAAAACAAGGTTATATTTATAAACTTCATGGCAAGGGGACATTTGTTTCGCAAAGGACGTATAACCAAAGTCTTGTAAAATTTTATAGTTTTACAGAGGAAATGAAAAAAGCAGGGAAGACTCCTACTACAGCTGTCGTTTCTTTTGAAAAAGTCAACTGTAGTAGTAAAGTTGCAAAGGTCATGAATATACCGGTCGAAGAAGAAGTATTTAAGATCGTTCGGTTAAGGCTTGCAGACGAGGAACCAATGTTATATGAAACCTCTTATCTACCAGTACAGGATTTTAAAAATCTTTCAAGTGAAGAATTGCAACATACGCCAATGTATGAAATCTTTCGAACTCAGTACAATGTGAACATTTCTAGTGCTTTAGAAAGCTTTATGGCAGTAAGTGCAAATAAAGTAGAATCCGATATGTTGAAGATGAGTGAGGGTGCACCATGCCTAAAGCTAAAGCGAATTACTTATGATCAAAACAAAGTAATTGAGTATACGATTTCGATTGCTAGAGGAGATAAATTCACTTACACGGTAGAGTTAAAATAGATACTTGAGTATCTATTTTTAACTCTACTGGTAATGATGACATTAACAGTATGGTAGGAGGAAAAAGGATGGAGCTTTTAAAAGCAAGTGAATATGAAAGAATGAATGTTGGTGCAAGTAACACAGCAAAAGAAATTGCCCAGCAACCTAGATTATGGAATGAAACAAAAGAACTCATTTTATTTAATAGAGATAAAATTTTTTCTTTTTTAAAGAGTATTGAAAATAAACACGATCAATTTCGCATTATTTTAACCGGTGCCGGAACATCTGCATTTGTCGGTGACACCGTTCTTCCTTATTTAAAACAAATTGTTAACAGCAAAAAAACAATAGTTGAAAGTATTGCTACAACAAATATTGTTTCCAATCCCTATTCTTATTTAGATAAGAGCCTTCCAACAATTATGATTTCCTTTGCACGTTCGGGAAATAGCCCAGAAAGTTTAGCAGCTATTAACTTAGGTGAACAAGTTATTGACGATTTTTATGGCATTATTTTTACTTGTAATCAAGATGGACTGTTAGCCCAAAAGAAGAAAAATGATAAAAATCACTTAGTTATTTATATGCCGGAGGAAGCGAATGATCAAGCTTTCGCGATGACGAGCAGCTTTACGACTATGCTCCTTTCATCGATTCTACTTTTCAATCTCGATCAGATTCATACATGGGAGAATACGCTTGATGAATTGATTCGCACAGGTCATTCAATTATTAGCGATAGTGAAGAAAGTATTAAACAACTAGCTAATTCATCCTTTCAAAAAGTTGTCTATTTAGGATCGGGAGTATTTGAAGGATTAGCGAGAGAAGCATCTTTAAAATTATTAGAGTTAACTGGAGGGTCAATCCCGATTACCTTTGATACTTCATTAGGTTTTAGACATGGACCTAAGTCAATTTTGGATAAGGATACAGTCGTCATTATCTTTCTATCTAGCAACCCATATACAAGGCAATATGATGTAGACATTTTAGAAGAAATCTATAAGGAAACAAATCGTGGAAAAGTCATAGCAATTTCATCGTCATCGGATCATGTAGCCGAATCCTATAGTGACATTTTCTATAATGTAGGACTCCCAAAAATTAATGAAGATATTCTTCTTACCTTCCCATTTATTTTATATGCGCAAACTTTTGCTATGTACAAATCTATTAATCTCGGTTTTTCACCAGATAATCCATCTCCATTAGGAGTAGTAAACAGAGTTGTTAAAGGTGTAAAAATTCATGCCTATGCGAATGAACTAAAAAATGGAGGAGATTTTTCATGATAACTTCAAGAAGTACGATTCTCTCAGATGCCCAGTCTAAAGGCTATGCTGTACCGGCATTCAATATTCATAACCTGGAAACGATGAAAACCGTTTTAGAAACAGCACAAGAGCTAAGGTCACCGGTTATGATTGCAGCGACTCCTAGTACGGTTAGTTATATGGGACAGGAATTTTTTATTAATATGATGGAGGCTGCAAAAAAAAGCTATGATATTCCAATTTGCTTTCATTTAGACCATCATGAAAAAGTGGGAGATATTAAAGTTTTAATAGAAAGTGGAGTTCCTTCAGTTATGATTGATGCATCGCATCATAATTTTGAGGAAAATATTCGAATCGTACGTGAGGTAGTAGATTATGCTTCATCATTTGGAGTCGCAGTGGAGGCAGAGCTAGGGCGTCTTAGCGGGATAGAAGATGACTTAGAAATAGATGAAAAGGACCAAATTTATACGAATCCAGCACAGGCTAAGGAGTTTGTTTTTAGAACAGGCATTGATTCATTAGCCGTTGCTATTGGTACTGCACATGGTCTATATAAAGGTGAGCCTAAATTAGATATTGAACGTCTAGGTGCAATACAAAGAGAAGTCGATATTCCTTTAGTTCTTCACGGGGCATCAGGTTTATCTGATGAATTAGTACAAACAACGATAAAAAATGGAATTTGCAAAGTTAATATCGCTACTGAATTAAAGATGGCGTTTGTGAAAGGATTGCGTCAATATTTGAATGAACATCCGGATGCCAATGATCCTAGATATTATTTTAAATATGCTGTGCAAGAAATGAAAATAGTAGTAGCTGATAAGATTAAAATGTGCGGTAGCATGAATCGAGGATAGGAAAATGATTGCTACGATAACAATAAATCCAGCAATTGATATTCGTTATAATCTTCCTGCCTTTCAGTTGGATGAAGTAAACCGTGTTCAATCCGTAGATAAAACTGCTGGCGGAAAAGGACTAAATGTTTCACGCGTCTTGTGTCAGCTAGAGGCTACAGTCACTTGTACCGGATTTTTGGGTGGGAAAAGTGGCGAGTGGATCGCCGAACAGCTTTCAATTTTGAGTTTAGAAAATCAATTTGTAAACATAAAAGGTGAGACAAGATTTTGTCTAGCAATTGAATCAAAAGAAGGGCATACGGAAATTCTTGAACAAGGACCTGAAATATTGGAGAATGAAAGAGAAGAATTTTTGAAAAATTTCGATATTATTTTGGATTCGAATCAATATATAGTAGCTTCTGGTAGTTTACCAACTGGAATTGAATCTAACTTCTATAGGCAACTAATAGAAAAAACAAATCAAAAAGGCAAATACTTTCTATTAGATTCAAGTGGAGAGTCATTAGCAAATGGCATTAAAGGGAAACCATTTTTAATAAAGCCAAATAAAGAAGAGTTATGCAAGTTAATAGGGTTAAATGACGTTTCGCTAGAGGATATGATTAATTACAGTTTAGACATTTGCCGAAAGGGTACTAATTACGTCTTACTTTCTCTAGGAAAAGAAGGTGCCCTTTTAATAAGCAAAAACAAAATACTAAAAGCTATCATTCCCACTTTGACAAATGTTCATCAAGTTGGATCGGGTGATAGCATGCTTGCTGGCTTTACTTTTGCACATTCTAAAGGTTATCTAATTGAAGATGTTTTCAAGTGGTCATGTGCTTGCGGAATGTCAAATGCTGCATCAGAGCAGACCGGTTCGATTGAATTATCACAAGTTCAGGATTTCTTTAATCAAATAAAGGTGGAGGAATTAGTAGGGGGGAAGGAATGGAATATGTAGTTTGCTTTGATATTGGGGGTACATTCATCAAATATGGATTAATAAATCGTAATGGTCAATTAGCTTTCAAAGATAAAGTACCGACTCCTATAAGTAATATAAAAAGGCTGCTTCCTGATCTTTTAGCCGAGAAAATAAAAAGTCTCCAAAATGACTTTTCAATTGTAGGGATTGGAATCTCATCATGCGGACTCGTTAATCATGAAACTGGTGAAATTTTATTCTCTAATAATATACCTGGCTACTCAGGAATGAAGCTAGCTGAAATACTTTCCGATTTATTTAATTTACCGGTTAGTGTCGAGAATGATGTAAAGAGTGCTTGCTTAGGAGAAATGTGGAAGGGTGCCATTCAAGGGAAACAGAATGTAGTGTTTTTAACATTAGGAACCGGAATTGGAAGTACGATTATCGTAGATGGGAAGATTGTGAGTGGTACACGTCATTTAGCTGGAGAATTAGGTCATACTGTAATCGTTAGCGGTGGCCGTTCTTGCGGGTGTGGTCGTAGGGGCTGTTTTGAACGATATGCCGCTACATCAGCCTTCGTAAACGACTTTATTGAGGAAAAAAAGAAAGAAGGCATAACTGTAGAGAATATCTCAGGAGAAGAAATACTAGCTTTAGTGGAGGAAGGGGACTCGGTTGCATCAACCGTTTATCAAAAATTTATATGCCACATTAGTGTGGGTTTATCAAATATTGTCCATCTTCTAAACCCGGAAGCCATTATAATCGGTGGAGGAATTGTTGAGCAAGGAGACAAGTTTATACAAGACATTAACTCTGAGATTAAAAAAGAAATCATGCCGATTTATAATCAAGATACCATCGTATATGCTTCAATTCTTGGAAACGATGCTGGATTGTATGGAGCATGTTATACGACTTTAAAAAAATTAAACTACTTAAAGGTATAATAGAACGAGTTGACAGGCAACATTCTACATAGTGTTGCCTTTTGGTCTTACTTAACGTAATGACATGGGGGGAGCTAAGTGAAGGCAATCAAGGTTGGAAAAATTTATACACCTGAGAAAGTATTTGATAACGGATATATAGTAATTGAAAATGGAAAGATTAGTAAAGTTACCGAGAACAGACCTTCTTGTGAGATTTTAGATTTTTCAAGCTTCGAGGCTATTCCTGGCATGATTGATCTACATATTCACGGACTTGCAGGACATGACACGATGGATTGTAGTGTCCATGCTTTGCAAGAAGTGTCTTTGTCACTTGCACGCCATGGCGTTACAAGCTTTTTACCGACTACACTGACAGATGATTTTGAAAAAGTTAAAAAAGCAGTCGTGAATGTAAGTGAAGTAATAGGTCATACAGACGGTGCAGAAATAATTGGCTCTTATGTTGAGGGTCCGTATATTACGAGCGAGCACCGCGGTGCGCATCCTGTAAAGTATATGCGTGAGCTAAATATGGATGAGCTAACTGAGCTAATAAAAATTTCAAAACGTACAATTAAAGTCATTACAATTGCTCCAGAAAAGGAACATGCCCAAGAAGCTATTAAATATTTAACGGAAAATGGTATTCATGTATCAATGGGGCATACAAATGCAGATTACGATACTACAAATAATGCTATCGAAAATGGAGCGATGATCTCAGTTCATACGTTTAACGGTATGAGGGGATTTAATCACCGTGATCCGGGATGTCTAGGTGCCGTTTTAACAAATGATCATTGCTATTGTGAATGTATAGCTGACTTACAGCATGTCCATCCTGGAGCAATCAAACTCCTATACAAAACAAAAGGGAAAGATCGGATCATTTTAATAAGCGATTCAATGGCAGCTGCAGATTTACCAGATGGAGATTATACGCTTGGCTCATTAGAAGTTATAGTGGAAAATAAAATTGCCAGAACGGTGGAAACCGGTTCATTAGCAGGTAGTACAACTAATTTAATGGAATGTTTAAGAAATATTAAAAAGGTACTAGAGTTACCTTTAGAAGATCTTTTGCCAATGGTTAGCCTAAACCAAGCAAAACTACTTAAAATTGACACCGAGGTCGGAAGCATAGAGCCAGGAAAAAAAGCAAATATCGTTTTAATTGATCGCAAATTCAACGTTAAAGCGACGATCGTAAACGGAAATTTTGTCTATGAAAATGATGAACAAGAATGAAAAGAAAAAGTGGATTTGAATAAAGTTTTGAAGAAGTAGTAAATTAAAGGATGTATTGAAGAAGTTAATATAAAAATTAATTGACCTTACTATAAGTGGACATAACGTCATTTTTAGAGGGTCTTTTTAGTGAATATGGGCAATGTAACTGATTAGTTGAGACGAAATAATGATGATTTTAAATGAGGAGTATTGCTTAAAGTAAAAAAACGTGGTAGATTAATACAGTATATATAATTAAATTTAAGGTGTAGATCATATTTTCCCTATCTTAATTTTACTATACAAATCCTCTTAAGTCAACCCCCATTTTTATCTTTTAAAAGGAGCGTATGATATGAATACCGAACTTCAAAAAGAACAAGAAAGAGTAAATGATGTATTAGAAGTTATTACTGATCGAATCAGCAGTGTAACAGACGAAACAACTCAACGTAAAAACGAAGTAATTAACGTTCGTAAAAACTTTTGGGATGAAGTTAAAATTAATACAGATAGTTTTGATGACTATCTAGAAACAATTATTAGTTTAAGACAACAGGCACAATACTTAGCAATTGGTCAAATTAACCATAAGCAAGCTTCCAATCGCTTATCTGCTCTACGCCGAATGAAAGACGTACCGTACTTTGGTCGAATTGATTTCAAAGAAGATGGTGTTCCTGAAACGGAAAAAGTTTATGTCGGCGTTTCAACCTTAATGGATGATACTGGTGAAAATATTTTAATATACGATTGGAGAGCACCAGTTTCGAGTGTTTATTATGATTATCCACCAGGTCCGGCTGAATATGATACACCAGGTGGTAAAATAAGTGGCGTATTAGACCAAAAATGGCAGTACATTATTCGTAATGGTGTCATTGAATCAATGTTTGATACTAGTCTTACAATAGGGGACGAAATTTTGCAGCATGTGCTTGGCAAAGGAACAAACAAGCATATGAGAAGTATAGTAGCCAGTATTCAAAAAGAGCAAAATCAGATTATACGTTATGACAAAGGTCGATTGCTAATTGTTCAAGGTGCAGCGGGCAGTGGAAAGACATCTGCAGCTTTACAGAGGATTGCTTATTTACTTTATAAATATAGAAATTGGATAAAGGCCGATCAAATAATTTTATTTTCACCTAATGCAATGTTTAATAATTATGTATCAAGAGTTTTGCCAGAACTAGGCGAAGAAAACATGCAACAAGTCACATTCCAAGAATACTTAGTGCATAGGCTCAGCGATGCTTTCCAAGTTGAGGATAATTATGAACAATTAGAATACGTTTTAACAGCTATGGATGATCCTTCTTATAAGACAAGAACTGCGAGTATTCGATTTAAAGCTTCAACTCATTTTTTTGAGACTATTAAAGCATATAGACAATCTTTAGAATCGTCTGGAATGGTTTTTCGAGGGTTTAAATTCAGAGGAAAATCAGTCGTTACAGCTAAGCAAATTTCTGAAAGATTTTATAGCACCGATACGACTTTTAAATTTAACAACAGACTTGAGAAATTAACTGAGTGGTTAAACAAAATAATAAATGATACAGAAAAAGCTGAATTGAAAAAAACATGGGTACAAGATGAAATTGAATTGCTTAGTAAAGATGATTATCAAAAAGCATATAAATTTTTACAGAAAAAGCGTGGCTCCACAGAGGACTCATTTGATGATTATGAACAAGAAACTAGGATCTTAAGTAAAATGATTGTACGTAAAAAGCTAAAGCCACTTCGTGAGTGGGTTAAAGCATTACGTTTCATTGACATAAAGGGAGTTTATAAACAGTTATTTTCTGAACCAGCTCAAATTGAGCAATGGATTAAAGGGGATACGCCAAAAGAGTGGGAAGATATTTGTCAGTTAACATTAAAGATGTTAGATGAAGGTAAATTGCTTTATGAAGATGCTACACCGTATTTACTTTTGAAAGAATTGATTCAAGGTTTTCAATCGAATGTTTCAATTAAATTTGTGCTTGTAGATGAAGCGCAAGATTATTCTCCGTTTCAATTCGAGTTTTTGAAGCGCTTGTTCCCAGCAGCAAAAATGACAGTACTTGGTGACTTCAATCAAGCTATTTTTGCACATGCCAGCGAAATGGGAGATTTCAATGTGCTGAAAGATTTATACGGGCCGGATGAAACGAATGTCATAAATCTGACTCGTAGTTATAGATCAACCGAACCGATTGTAGAGTTTACTCGAAAACTCATACCAGCAGGAAATCTAATTAATGCATTTGAACGTTCTGGTGAAAAGCCAGTATTAACACAGCTATCAAATCGAGAGGATCTGCACAGTCAAATTGCTTCTAAAATTGAGGAATTAAAAAACAGTGACTTTAATACAATCGCAGTTATTTGTAAATCGACTGAAGAAAGCATAGATGCATATGAAGCGTTAAAAGAAATAGAAGGAATTAAGCTTGTGAAGAGAAACTCAGTTGAATATGAACAAGGTGTAGTCATTATTCCTGCATATTTGGCAAAAGGAATTGAATTCGATGCCGTTATAATATATGATGCATCGGCTCAAGTTTATGGAGATGAGAGTCTGAGAAGATTATTCTACACTGCATGTACAAGAGCAATGCATCAATTACATTTATATAGCTTAGGTGAAGCGACCACTTTTTTAAGTGGGGTTTCTTCTGATTTACTACTAAATCAAACGATTGTACATGATTAACTAAAATAGGGCTACCCCATCAGTCAGGCTATTTGACAGATGGGTGCTCCTTTTTTAATTGAACAGTTATACCCCTAAATCTCATCCTTATTTGCAATTGTCCTACACACACTAACAGCCCAGCTAAAGACCCACAACTAAAATTTTCTACCACCTTTACTTTTAATTGAATCGATTTTAAATCGACTCTATTTTAGGACTTCTTTATTAAAATTCAAAAACACTCTTAAAGAAACTTTTACATTATAGTTCATACTTAATTCACAATTTATGGATATATTCATTGTGTAATCAGTCAAAAACAATCAAAAAATCGTAAAGTAAGAATTTGAGAAGGAGGAACTACATTGGAATTTATAAACAAAAAAATAATTACCCCAAATAATGGAGATTTGGCAGTAGAAGCACGCGGATTAGTTAAAACATTTGGTGAAAATCGTGCAGTCGACGGAGTAGATTTAAATGTTCGTGCAGGTAGTATTTATGGTGTATTAGGACCAAATGGAGCAGGAAAAACAACAACGATTAGAATGCTAGCTACGTTACTTCGACAGGACGCAGGTACTGCACAAATATTTGGATATGATGTATTAAAAGAGGCTCAAATTGTACGTCAATTAATTGGAGTTACTGGTCAGTATGCATCAGTTGATGAGTCTTTAAGTGCAACGGAGAATCTTATTATTTTCTCAAGATTATTAGGCTTAGGAAGAGCGGAGGCACGTAAGAAAGCAGATGATTTATTAGAGGAGTTTGATTTAACGGAAGCTGCAAAACGTCCACTGAAAAATTTCTCAGGTGGGATGCGCCGTAGACTAGACTTGGCAGCAAGTTTAATTGCTCAGCCACCACTTATCTTCTTAGATGAACCAACAACTGGATTGGATCCTCGTACACGTAATCAAATGTGGGACACAATTCGTCGTTTAGTGAAAAGCGGTTCAACGGTGTTACTTACTACACAGTACCTTCAAGAAGCGGATGAACTAGCAGACCGAGTTGCTGTTATTGACCGTGGTCATGTAGTAGCAGAAGGTACCGTTGATGAATTGAAAGCTTCAGTTGGAACTTCTTCATTGCAATTAAAAATCCAAGATGTTAGGGATATTCAAGAAGCACGTCAAACTGTAGAGCGAGTTCTAAAAGTAAAGTCAAATGTAAAACCAGAAGAAGGAAAGCTTACGGCTCCTATGGCGGACGCTGACCTAGTAACTGATCTGCTAATTGCTTTACGTGATGCCGGTATCCAATTAGTAGAAATGAGCGTACAAAAGCCTACGCTTGATGAAGTATTCCTTACTATTACTGGAAATGGATTAGAAAATGATGGTTCAAAGGAGTTTGATAAATCAAAGGAAATGGAGGGAGTTAGAGCATGAGTACTTCAACTGCGTATCGTGAGCTAAAAAATAGAACGAGTTTCAAGCAAACTGTAAAAAACTCGTTTACAATGGCCTATCGTGGAGTTCTAAAGATAAAGCGTACACCTGAACAACTGTTTGATGTTACACTACAACCAATTATTTTCACACTGATGTTTACTTATATATTTGGCGGAGCAATCTCAGGAGATGTTAAGAGCTACTTGCCAGTAATCATACCAGGGATTTTAGTGCAGACTGTAATTACTACATCAATCGTTACGGGTGTACAATTGCGGGAAGATATGGACAAAGGCGTATTCGACCGATTTAAGTCACTTCCAATAGCACGTATTGCCCCACTAGCAGGAGCTCTATTAGCAGATACTATTCGTTATACGATTGCAACTGTACTTACTTTTAGTATGGGATATATTATGGGCTATCGTCCAGAAGGCGGATTAGGTTACGTAGCATTAGCCGGACTTCTTGTCATTGTATGCTCTTGGGCAATTAGCTGGATTTTTGCCTTTTTTGGAGTAATTGCACGTACGGCTTCAAGTGTACAAGGGATATCAATGCTTGCACTATTCCCATTAACTTTCCTTTCAAATGCTTTTGTACCAGTAGATACAATGCCAAATTGGCTTCAGTGGTTTGTAAAAATAAACCCAGTTTCTCATCTAATAACTGCAGTAAGAAATCTTACGAACGCAGGAACTGCTGGATCAGATTTAGTGATTTCTCTGATTGGTGCTGCTGCAATCGTAGCAATATTTGCACCGTTAACTGTAAAAGCATATATGCGTAGAACATAAGAGAAGGTGTTCCGATTAGGTGTTTCCAAATGGAACACCTCTTTTTGTATAGTAAGAAAGTAAAAATTGGTAGCAGTGAAGAAAAATCGACTTAGATTCCAAATTTAGGTATAAGTGTAATTGCTTATCTGACTAAGGTTTGTTAAACATCGAGTTTTCTTTATCATTTCTACTTGAAAATATTGAAAAGCTTGTGTAACATAATTTAGGTACAAATAGATAAATAACTCATATAATCATGGGGATATGGCCCATAAGTTTCTACCGGACGACCACTATAATCGACCGACTATGAGTGAAAGCGCATCTAGGGTTCCGCATACTTGTCTATGACATATGGCTGGTCCGAGCGATGTGGGCACATTAGTGCTACACCATTAGGGATAAAAACCCAGAAGGACAGGTTTCACTTGAGAGAAACAGACTCAAGTGGAGCCTGTCTTTTTTTGTTTTATAAAAGAGTAAGAGTTGTACGCCAATAAATATAAATAGGTTTAGCAAGGAAAAGGGAGAGAATCAGATTGTTAAGTAAACAAAAAGCATTTACATTAGGTTTTCAGCACGTAATGGCCATGTACGCAGGTGCAGTCGTTGTACCGCTTATTATTGGTGGAGCACTTAAACTGAGCCCTGCTCAGATTGCTTATCTGATTGCAGCCGATTTATTTACTTGCGGAATCGCAACAATCCTACAAAGTATGGGGACAAAATACTTTGGTAGCAAATTACCAGTTGTTTTAGGTTGTACCTTTACTGCAGTAGGACCTATTATAGCTATTGCATCTACTTCAAACTTACCAACAGCTTATGGGGCAATTATTATTTCTGGGATATTTGTTATAGTAGCTGCGCCTTTTTACGGAAAGCTTTTAAAGTTTTTCCCTACAATAGTAACAGGATCAGTTGTAACGATTATTGGACTTTCTCTTATACCAGTAGCTATGAATAATGCAGCGGGCGGTCAAGGAAGTGCAGACTTTGGTCAAAAACACAATTTATTATTAGCACTTCTTACACTTGTAGTCATTTTAGTCATTAATCGATGGGCTAAAGGATTTTTACGCACAATTTCAGTACTTGTTGGTTTAGTAGTTGGAACAATCGCAGGATACGCAATGGGGATTGTTCATTTTTCGAGCGTATCGGAGGCATCATGGTTTAGTATTGCTCAGCCATTTTACTTTGGAGCTCCAAAAATCAGTTTTACAGCCGTTATTACAATGATTATTGTGTGCATTGTTAGTATGGTGGAATCGACTGGAGTATATCTTGCAGTTGGGAAAGCGACTAACCAAAAAGTAAAACAGGATCAGATCGTAAATGGCTTACGCTCAGAAGGACTTGCGATTATGCTCGGTGGAATTTTTAATGCATTTCCATACACGGCTTTTTCTCAAAACGTTGGCCTAATCTCACTTACAAAAGTTAAGTCTCGCGAAGTGATCTATGCCGCGGGAAGTATCATGGTAATTTTAGGATTATTACCTAAACTAGCAGCATTAACGACAGTTATTCCAAATGCCGTTCTTGGTGGAGCAATGATTGTTATGTTTGGTTCTGTAGCAGCTGCTGGAATATCAATTCTTTCAGAAGTTGATCTAGGAAAAGGCGATAACTTACTAATCGCAGCTTGTAGCATAGCAGTTGGATTAGGTTCGGCAACGCTACCTCAAATGTTTGATCAACTACCGGACTTCTTAAAAATGTTAATGCAAAACGGCATCGTAACCGGTTCATTAACGGCAATTATTTTAAATCTATTCTTAACAAAACGAGATATAGTAGTAGAAGTGCAAGCTACGAAAAAAATATCATAATTCATCTAAAAAGACCCCTAAACTAAACAGTTTTGGGTCAGTCTGAAAATCAAATTTTGTGGACGATGTCTATACTACTAAGACCCCAAACGAAACAAGTTTGGGGTCTTTTGAACTTTCATTTCAATTAAATCATCATTATTTCTTATAAATTATTATATTTATTGCTAATAATTTTTGATTTTAAATAATGAAATATCGTGTAAGAACTGACGACGATCCTAGCTGTGCTACCGTAAATACTTCTATGGAGTGACGAAATTTCTATATTATATTGAATCCGTTTTGAATAATGATCCCAGCATCCGAGGAAGACGACCGTTAAAAAGCCAATTTGTGGAGAGAATATTGGCTCATCAAAAATCCCCGTAAACAAAATAATGGGCAATCCAAGTATAAAGCTGTTCACTAAACTCTTCTTATTAAGTTTAAAAAAGAATAAATGAATGCATTTTGCAATATTTACACTAGCAAGTATTAGGAAAGCTAGCCCACCTAATGTTCCATATTCTGCAAACATACCAAGTAATATATTATGGGCATGTGGTGTGTATTGATTATATTGCATGAAATATTCTTGACCAAAGCCGATTGGCGTCACACCAAAGAATGGGTGGTTTTCCCAAATGCTATATGAGTTTTTCCAAATATCTACTCTTTTTTGGCTTGCCTGAATAACAGAATCTGCTCTTGGCATTATATAAATCAAAAATTTATAAAAGATAAGGCCAATGAAAGAGCAAGTAAAGAAAAGTACTCGATTTAGTCTGAAGATAAATAGCAAGTAAATTGAAAGCATCGTTGCAAAGCCGGCTCTAGAGCCAGTTAGAAAAACTCCGTAACTAAGTAAGAGCTGAATTGGAAGTTGCCAAGCTAAACAATTGTAATGTTTCTTTCGAATGCTAGCGAGTAAGCTACCGAATAGAAAAGAAATAGCAATTAATAAAATATACACATTAAAATTTGGATTGTAAGCACAACCAATCAGACGGTTAAAATGTATTGGTCTAGCATCCCAAAATAATACAGTACCTAATAAATAGTCAATGGCCTTAGGAAATACTAACCATTTGGATATCCATCCTATTACACAACTATAAACGCCCCCGAAGATTATGATTAAACGAAACCTTTGAAATAATTGACTTCTTTCCGACCCTAAAATCCTACAATATAAGCCCCAGTAGCCAAGAATTAGGATACTGACTAGTAAATATAAACCATTTCTACCTAAAAGAGCAGCACCAAGTGTAGAAATAAGAAGGCATAAGAAAAAATACGAACTAATTGAATAAATGAAACGCTTATTAATAAACCAATGAGTATAAAGTGTTTGTAGCCCAATCACCAGTAGTAACAACATACCTAATGGAGGTAAGAGAAAACAAAAAAGTATGCTTTTCTCTAATATAGACAAACTTTTGTAAACATGTATAAACTTTTTCATTGTGTACCTCTTTTGTTAAGTGACATAAATATCCTTAATCATTGGGAGGATGATGTTTTTTAGTGGCTTGTTTTTATTTGTGAAGTGAATGTATTTATAAATTGGATGTGATTAAAATTACAATCATATTTAAAATACTTAGGTTTAAAATACCACATTAGTTTATTAATTATGTTTTGAAAATGTAAATTGAATTTAAACTTTTATGTTCAGCCTAATAAATGTAAAACGATTAAATTTATGCATCTTTTTAATAAAAATTAACAGAATAAATTTTGGTAAATGTGTATTTTATGTTAACAAAACGTGAACATAAAATAAGAAAATTTTCCCTTATAAATATTTAATGTTGAAATTTTATTTCAAAGATAGTTATAATAAGTATGAAATTAAATTTACTTTCAAATAATTACTTGAGGTGAAATACACATGCTTGAGAATTTAACAACTGAATCAAGAAATGAAAAAACAATGAATTTAGATGAAATGTCTATAGAAGAATTTTTAACAGTAATGAACGAAGAAGATGCAAAAGTTGCCGCTGCTGTTCGAAATGAAATTCCTAATATCTCAAAAGCTGTTGAAAAAATTGTAACGGCTTTCAAGAGTGGTGGTCGTTTAATTTATATTGGTGCAGGTACAAGTGGCCGTATCGGATTATTAGACGCGGTAGAGTGTCCTCCTACATTTGGAACAAGTCCAGAAGAGGTAGTTGGATTGATTGCAGGTGGAGAAAAAGCTTTTATAAAAGCCGTTGAAGGTGCTGAGGATAGCGAAGAACTTGCCATCCAAGATTTAAAGGATATTAAGCTAAGTAAAAATGACATAGTCGTAGGAATCGCAGCAAGTGGTCGTACACCTTACGTGATCGGAGGTTTAAAATACGCTAAAGAAATTGGTGCAGCTACTGTGGCAGTTAGCTGTAATAAAGATTCAAAGATTGGTCAAGAAGCAGAAACTGCAATTGAAGTAGTGAATGGACCTGAAGTATTAACTGGTTCAACAAGATTAAAAGCAGGTACTTCTCAAAAGTTAATTTGCAACATGTTATCGACAGCATCAATGGTTGGTATTGGAAAAGTATACGGTAATTTAATGGTAGATGTTCAATCTACAAATGAGAAGCTGGTTGAGCGTTCAAAACGAATTGTAATGGAAGCAACATCTTGTACGTATGAAATTGCCGAAGAATTTTTAACGAAGTCAAATCAAAGTCCTAAAGTAGCAATTGTAATGATTCTTACTGGATTCACTTATGAACAAGCAATTGAACAATTGAAAAAGTCAGAAGGATTTGTCCGAAAAGCGATACAAAAATAAATCTTTTGGGGGATAAAAAGATGGATAAATATCAAAGAATGGCTTCTGAAATAGCAGACGCTATTGGTGGTACTGATAATGTAGTTTCGTATACGAACTGTATGACAAGACTTCGTGTCAATGTTGCAGATCGTAGTTTGATCAATGAAGAACAAGTTAAAAAGATTAACGGAGTTCTAGGAACTGTTGATGATGAGACTTATCAAATCATTTTAGGACCTGGTACGGTAACAAAAGTAGCTGAACAGTTTGGTCTTTTAGACAACAATTCAACAGGAAAGACTAAAGCTACTTCATCAGAAGCCTTAAAAGATAAGGGCTCAGATATGAAAGCCGATTTAAAAAAGAAAAATAACACTCCATTTAAAAATTTCTTACGTAAAGTCGGTAATATCTTTATTCCACTAATCCCAGCATTCGTTGGGGCAGGTTTAATTGCAGGTATTGCATCGATTTTATCAAACAATATAACTGCACATAATTTGGATGCAGGAACTTGGTCACAATATGTAACAGTATTAAATGTAATTAAAAATGCAATTTTTTCATATTTAGTAATTTACGTAGGTATTAATGCTGCGAAGGAATTTGGAGCTACACCATCCCTTGGGGGAGTAATTGGTGGTGTAACACTTTTAACGGGTATGGTTCCTGAACAACCAATTAAAAACATCTTTAATGGTGATCCATTGGCTCCAGGTCAAGGTGGTATTATTGGTGTTTTACTAGCAGTGTATTTATTATCAGTTTTAGAAAAACAATTACGCAAAATTGTTCCAGACTCTTTAGATATTATCATTACACCTATGATTGCTTTACTAGTAGTAGGTTTGCTTACAATTTTCTTCATCATGCCATTTGCAGGATTTATTTCTGACAACTTAATTGGCGCAATTAACTGGATTATTGCAAAAGGCGGTATTTTTGCAGGATTTATACTAGGTATGGGATTCTTACCATTAGTAATGTTAGGCTTACATCAAGTTTTAACACCAATTCATATCGAGTTAATCAATACAACTGGTGCTACAGAATTATTACCAATACTTGCAATGGCAGGTGCTGGTCAAGTTGGGGCAGCTTTAGCACTATGGTTACGTTGTAAAAAGAATAAATCTTTATCAAATATGATTAAAGGTGCTCTCCCGGTAGGTATTTTAGGTATTGGTGAACCATTAATTTACGGTGTTACTCTACCTCTTGGTCGACCTTTTATTACTGCTTGTATCGGTGGTGGTATTGGCGGAGCTGTAATTGGAATGTTTGGTAACGTTGGAGCAATTGCAATTGGTCCTTCAGGTGTGGCATTAGTTCCACTAATTGCACACGGAATGTGGCTTAAATATTTAATTGGATTACTTGCAGGTTACGCAGGTGGATTCGTCCTTACGTATTTATTTGGAACTCCAAAAGACGCAATGGCTGAACAAGAATAAATAACATAAATATAACCCGAATAACTAGACATAAAGTCTATTATTCGGGTTTTTTATTTAGTTTATATTGGAATCGATATACTGAACGATTTTTTCACAAATTTCATGAGTGAATAAGGAATCGTCTATTGAAGGATCTGGTGTTTTATTCTGTTCTATACAGTCAAGAAAGTGATCTACGATTTGATAAAAACCGCGCTTAAATAGAGTTGGCTCCCAATCACCAAATTTAGTAAAACTAATTTCTCCATTATGATAACGAGTAGTCTCGACTAAACCACTTACAACAAATTTACTTTCAGGTGTCATATATTCAATAATTTCTTCCGTGACACCATTGTTCCTGTTCATTATTCCAATAGCTGTGCAACCATCACCAATTAGCTGGATGACTAGATGTTCAAGTAAGCCATCTTTTTTTAAGAAGTTTATGTTTAAATCAACCACTTTAGTCGACATTAAAAACCTTAGCGTATCTATCACATGAATAAAATCTTCTACAACAAACCTCCTAGAATAGCCAGGAAAGTTAAATCTATTTTTTTGCATGATAATTAAGTTGGCTTTTCCATGTAAAGAGAGCTCTTTTACTCTAGGGATAAAACGTCTATTAAATCCAACCATAGCTATTTTTCCACTTTCTTCAGCTAACCTTACAATTTCTTTTGTTTCATGAAAATTTACCGATATAGGTTTATCAATATAGACATTAATGCCATTTAATAATAATTTTTTAGTTACTTCGAAATGGGCATCAGTGGCCGTACTTACGAATGCCGCATCAATATTCTTCTTTAGTAGTTCTTCAACTGAATTAGCGGTTTCTACAATTCGATATTTTTGGGATAGACTGTCTAATGTTTCTTGATTTCTCGTACAAAGCACTAATTCTATATTTTCTTTCTCTGAAAGAACAGGTAAATAAGCTTTTTTAGCGATATCACCTAAACCGATTATGCCGATTCTCATATAAAAACACCTCATTGCATTTTATAAATTGAAAAATAATAGTCCATAAAATAGATATATGTATGTAATTTTACTAAAAAATAGGTAAATCTGTTAAGTATTGTACTATATTAAATTTTTTTGAAAAGTTTTCTAAAAACTATTTATTTACTGCAGCTTTTCTCTTAATACCTACTGCGCTCGTTTTTTACAATATAGGCGTTTTTAATATTCAGACTAATACTAAATATAGTATGATAACTTTAAGGAAAGCCCTTACAACAATTTATTACTGAAAAGGTGATTACAATCGTCAACATTAGACTACGGTTGAAAAAACTAAATACTTTACGCAATCAAATATTGGCCGTTTTCTTGATTGTTATGATGATTGTTTTATCCATTGTATCAATTATGGTGTATAACCAAGTTGGAACTTTGATGAAAGATACAACAAAGAAACAAATCAAAGAAACGGCTGTTGAAGCAAACGGAAGAATGGAAACCTTGTATAAACAGATTGATACGTTATCAAATCAATTAATGACAAATGAGACAGTTCAACAAATATTACTCGGCTTGAAGAATGGAGAGAGTGTTGATTTTAATAAAAGACAGTCATTAATTAGAGTAATAAATAACTCTTTAGCTTACTCAAATGGGATCTCCTCATTTGAGTTATATTCTTCAGATGGAAAACGTATTTATCCTTTTGGCGAAAAGGACATATCTAGTGTGATTGATGAAAAGTGGGTAAAAGAAGCGGAAGCAGAAAAAGGAAGATTAGTGTGGGTAGGTAAAGATCCTAAAAATAGTAATTACTCTTATGCAATTAGAAGGGTTAGCTTAATGGATCGATGGTTTTCAAATGGCGGCTATTTAGTAGTTAGGATATTAAATAGTTATTTTCAAGTTGAAGAAAGCAATTTAGCCCCTGGAGAGAAGGATTATATGATGCTTCTTGATAGGGATTTAACACCAATAACAGACAATTACGGTATTAATATTCAAAAGTTTTTACTAGACGGATATGAAACGATAGAAGTAAATAAAAAGCAATATATGATTGTTAAACAGCCATCTACAAAAACGGGCTGGACACTTGTCATCTTAAAGCCTACAAGCTTTTTAAATGAACGGGTAACGCCAGTAAGAAAAGCCACTCTTTTCTCTGGAGCCATTGGATTCATTATCTTTGTAGTATCTTCAATTATACTAGCGACAATGATCACTAGACCGATTAAAAAACTGACGAATACAATGAAAAATGCAAAGATGGACGAGCTAAAAATTAACAAGGAAAGCCCAGCTTCATTAGAAATTATTGAGCTAAATAGGACTTATAACCAAATGGTTGAAAATACGAATCATTTAATTCAAGTCGTTTATGAAAAAGAATTACTTCGTAGCCAAACTGAGTTGAAAGCTTTGCAGGCTCAAATAGATCCACATTTTCTTTATAATACGTTAAATGCGCTTTATTGGTCTTTGGATGAAAAGGGTGAGGATGATTTAGCGGAAATAGTCATCGCAATGTCAGGGCTATTCCGCTATACAATTGGAAATGAGAATAGTAGCGAATGGGTGACGATTCAAGCTGCCTTAGAACAAATTGAACGTTATTTACAAATCATGAAAATGAGATTAGGAGAACGATTATCATGGGAGATTTCAGTTGAGCCTGATCTATTAAACATTAATATACCGAAGCTCCTAATTCAGCCATTAGTTGAAAATGCAATTATGCACGGAATAGAAAGTAATCGAGAACAAGGGATTATTTTAGTAGGGATTAAAAAGATAAATCATTCAGCTAATATTTTAGTTACAGTGAAGGATAATGGTCCAGGAATTGATAAAGAGACACTAAGAGACCTTAATTTAGCAATTAAAAACAATAATGTGTCATCCTTTAAAGGCATGGGAATGGCGCTCACTAATATTAATAAAAGAATTAAATTATATTACGAGGGGTATGAATTAAACGGTCTTCGTTTAGAAAGCGAGATTGGCAAAGGTACAACTGTATTATTCGAGGTTCCAGACAAAGGTGGGGAATAATAGTGGATGCAAAAACAATACTAATTGTCGATGATGAACAAACAACAAGGCAAGGTCTGAAAAAAACACTAGAGAAATGGTCAAATGGAAGGTTTGAAATTCTTAGTGCCGCTAATGGTCAAGAGACATTTGAACAAATGAGCAAGACAAAAATTCATCTACTAGTCACAGATATTTGTATGCCTGAGATGAATGGGTTAGATCTATTAAAAAGTCTTAAGGATAAAGGGTATAAATTTGTTTCTATTATTATTTCAGGTCACCCGGATTTTGAATATGCCCAGGAGGCAATCCGACTAGGGGTTGTAAACTATTTACTAAAACCGGTAAGTAAACAAAAGTTAATTGAGGCTATTGAACAAGCGCTAGAAAAAGAAGCGAGCATTGAACGCATTGAATATATAGAAAAAGTCGCTGATAAAAAATTATTAAAAGTAGAGCAAGTGAGTAGCCAGTCTAATACAATTAAGGAAGCAAAAAAATTTATTAATAAAAATATAAGCAACCAGATTTCATTAAAAGAAGTCGCGGAAGCAGTGCATTTAAACGCAAGTTATTTTAGTGTGTTGTTTAAAGAGCAAGTTGGACTGACGTTTAGTGAGTATTTGACTCGAAAGCGACTACAAATTGCAAAAAATCGTCTGTTGACGACAGATTTACAAATTGAAGTAATTGCCCTAGAAGTGGGCTATCAGACAGCTAAATATTTCATCAAAATCTTTAAGGATTACGAGGGAATAACGCCTAGTAAATATAGAAAAGTCTCTGAGCTTGATGAATCTTTAATCCAAAAATAGTGGAATTTTATCCAATCGTGGTTACCTTACCGCGATTTTTTTTTAATGCTAGAATTTATTT
The DNA here is from genome assembly GCF_002556365.1 of Bacillus sp. AFS002410. Lineage (NCBI taxonomy): Bacteria > Bacillati > Bacillota > Bacilli > Caryophanales > Bacillaceae > Bacillus > Bacillus sp. AFS002410. The sequence continues at coordinate 542,673 of NZ_NUEU01000009.1, read as the reverse complement.
GTAAGGAAAATTCAAAAAATGGAGGTTTGACATGTTTAAGAAAGCGTATTCATTAATGTTAGCACTAGTTCTTATATTGATGGTTGCTTTAACTGGTTGTGGTAGTTCTGATAATGCCTCTACTGAAAGCGGTTCCAAAAAAGTAATTAAGTTTATGCATCTTTGGCCAGCTGGAAGTTCTAAGCAACAAAACCTAATTGTTTCAGACATTATTAAACAATACGAAGCCGAACACAAGGATGTAAAAATTGAAGTAGAAGTTCTTGAAAATGAGCAATACAAAAACAAGATTAAAGTTCTTTCTTCCTCTAATGAATTACCTGATGTTGGATTTACTTGGGCAGCAGGATATATGACTCCATTTGTAAAAGGTGGACTTTTCGCAGATTTAGATGACGTGTTAAATAGCGGATTAAAAGATTCTTTCGTATCTGGTACAACAGAAGCATATGCAATTGACGGTAAAACTTATGGTCTACCACTTGAATTAAACATTGCTCCAATTTATTACAATAAAGCAATCTTTAAAAAGTACAATCTTCAAGTACCACAAACATATAGCGAGTTCCAAAATGTTGTTAAAACATTAGCTGGAAAAGGTGTTGCTCCAATCGCATTAGGAAATAAGGATCGTTGGACAGGTTCACTTTGGTATATGTACTTAGCAGATCGAATTGGTGGATCTGAAGTATTAAACAAAGCAATTAATCGTACAGGAACTTTTGAAGACCCTGCGCTTGTAACAGCAGCAAAAGAGGTTCAAAACTTAGTAAAAGAAAATGCATTTAATAAAGGATTTAATGGTTTATCTAATGATGAAGGAAAATCTGAATTCTTAAATGGAAATGCAGCAATGTATCTTATGGGAACATGGGAACTACCAAACTTTACAACGAATGAAGAAATTCCAAAAGATTTCCGTGACAATGTAGGCTTCTTTAAATTCCCTACATATGAAGGTGGAAAAGGAAATATAAATAGCTGGGTTGGCGGGCCTGGAGTAGGACTATTTGTAGCAGAACATTCAAAGGTAAAAGCAGAAGCGAAAGACTTTGTTAAATTCTTTGTTCAAAAATGGGGAGAGCAATCTGTTGAAAAAGCAGGCGTAATTCCGGCAACAAAAGTTGATACTTCAAAAGTAAATTTACCACCATTATATATTGATGTTTTAAATCAATTAAACCAAGCTAGTAACTTAACACTATTTGCAGACGTACAAATGAGTGCATCTGTAGCTGAAACTCACTTAAATTTAATTCAGTCTTTATTTGGAAATGAAGTGAAACCAAAAGATTTTGCTAAACAACAAGAACAAGCTTTAAAAGCAGAAGATAAGTAATTTCTGACTTTATGAAAAAGGGCATATAGGTTTTAATCTCATATGCCCTTTTATTACTAACTAAAGAGGAAGGAGTTGAAACGAAATGAATAAAACAATGTCGAATAAAAAAATAATTGCGCTGTATATTACACCAGCTCTTTTTCTAATTCTTGCTTTGATTTACGTTCCAATTGTACAAACAGGATACTTTGGCTTAATGAAATGGAATGGAATCGGGAAAAAGGAATTCATAGGCTTAGAGAATTACTCCCACCTATTACATGATCCTCTATTTTGGAAAAGTGCTTTCCACTCCTTTTTATTAGCCGTATTTTCGGCAGTCAGTTTAATTGGTTACTTGTTCATCTCATTTATACTTGCTGGAAAAATTAAAGGTGCAGACCTTCTTAGAAAAATTTATCTTATACCAATGCTACTTGCCTCGGTTGCAATTGCACAGCTTTGGCTTAAAATTTATCACCCAACTAATGGGATATTAAATAGCATACTTGTTTCTCTTGGAGTTCATAATCCTCCTGCCTGGTTAGCAGAAACTAACCTAGCATTATACGCGATTATTATCCCGATTATTTGGCAATATGCTGGTTTTTATATTCTGATTTACTATGCAGCTCTTAAAAATATTCCTGAATCGCTAATTGAGGCGGCAAGGATTGACGGAGCGACACCATTACAAATTGCAATAAGAATAAAACTACCATTAATTATGAATGTTGTTAAAGTGACGATTGTTCTTGCGGTAGTTGGATCACTTAAGTATTTCGACTTAATTTATGTTATGACAGGCGGAGGACCAAATGGTTCTAGTGAAGTAATGGCTTCCTATATGTATCAAAAAGCTTTTAAAGGCTTTGACTTTGGATATGCAAGCGCAATTGGCTTTTTCTTATTAATTATTTGTTTAGTTGTCACTTGGGTTATTCGAAAATTTACTGAATCTAATAATGATATTTACTAAAAAGAAAGGGGGATTATAGGTGGATACGGTAAGAGCTTCAGGATCTCAGGCTATTGTAACGGAGAAGAACACAGACCGTAGTATAAATAGAATGTTAGGGAAAATTGCTTATGGGCTCATGTACCTTTTCCTTATAGTCGTAGCGATTTTTCAAATTTTTCCGATCATCTGGCTATTTCTTTTTTCATTAAAAAATAATCAAGAAGTTTTTAATATGTCTCCTTTTTCTTTACCTGAAAGCCCAAAATGGGAGAATTATACAAAAGTTTGGACTGAAGGAAACATAAGTCAGTACTTCTTTAACAGTGTGACCTATACAATTGCTGCTGTTATCTTAACGGTTGTACTAGCAAGTATGGTTACCTTTGCAATAACAAGAATGAATTGGAAGGCAAGTAAGTGGGTATTAGGAATATTTATGGTAGGTTTAATGATTCCAGTCCATTCAACGCTTATTCCATTATTTAATACGTTTACGAAAATTAATTTAATTGATAATCCACTTTCGGTAATACTTGCATACACAGCTTTTAATCTACCAATTACGATTATGATCTTAATTGGATTTTATGAGGCTTTACCTAGGGAAGTGGAAGAAGCTGCAATTATGGATGGGGCTTCGATTAACCATATCTTCTTTAGGATTACGTTACCAATGACGTCTCCGGTAATTGCTACGGCTGCAATTATCAACATGATTTACAACTGGAATGAGTTTGTTTTCGTTAATACATTTATTAGCTCAGATAAATTTAAAACATTAACAGTAGGTATTCAAAACTTTATTGGCCAGTATACAACTGACTGGGGAGCAATCGGAGCTACGTTAGTGATCAGTATTTTACCAATTTTAATTGCTTTCTTTATTTTAAGTAATCGAATCGTTGAAGGAATTGCGTCAGGGTCAGTAAAAGGATAATCACGGTAGATAAAGGTATTAATGTTTTCGTAAAGGAGAGTGATTAGATGATACTCGGAAAAACAATGGGGAAACTGTTTACGGTATGTGAATGGATTATGAAATTAGCGTACGTCAATCTACTATGGTTTCTCTTTTCAATCGCAGGACTAATTATATTCGGTTTTTTCCCTGCTACAGTAGCCCTTTTTACTATTGTTCGTAAATGGATTTTAAAAGAAACGGATTTGCCGATTTGGAGAACATTTCTCGCTGTATTTCTTAAGGAATTTAAAAACGCTAACAAACTTGGATCGGTTTTCATTTTCAGCGGAATATTCCTAGCTTTTGATGTGTTTTACATTCGAACGGTAGAAGGGCTGTTCCAGTTTATACTAATCGTTCCTTTATTAATCATTACAGCTGTTTACTTAATGATTTTACTTTATATTTTCCCAATCTATGTACATTACGATTTCAAACTGAAGGAATATATAAAAAACGCATTCTTTTTAAGTATCTTTCATTTTCATATTACATTGCTAATGCTAATTAGCTTAGTAGCCATTTTATTTTTACTGCTGTACGAACCAGGATTAACTCCATTCTTTAGTGCTGTATCAATTGCGTGGATTTTCATGTTTTGTGGAATGTACAGCTTCAATCGGTTAGACGTAAGAAAAAGCAAGATTAGTAATGTCTAGAATTTAGAAATGACAGAACGGGGAATAAAGATGAGTACTTATGCTGAAGAAATCTCTTTTTTAGACGAACCAGCGATTAAAGCGGGTAATAGTGAATTGGAGATTATTATTATTCCTGGGTGGGGTTCGAACTTGATTTCCATGGTCCATAAAGGTTCAAATACAGAGCTTTTAAGAGTTCCGACCTCTACTAAGGAATATGTAAACAATCCAGTTCTGTTTGGTACTCCAATTTTATTCCCGCCTAATCGAATTGATCGAGGTAAGTTTAGCTTTAATGACAGGACTTACCAATTTGAAATTAATGAATTAGATAAACAGAATCACATCCATGGCTTTGTTCACACAAGGAAATGGGAGGTAGTAAGTATTGAAGTTAATGATCATACAGTAAAAGTTGTTACTGAGTTTGATTCAAGTAAACATGATGATGTTATGGCTCAATTTCCACATCACTTTATGATCAGGATGAACTATATATTAAATGATAATTTATTTGCTAAAAAAGCAGAAATTATAAATAAAAGTAATGAGCCTTTACCGTTAGGATTTGGATACCATACTAGCTTTTTATTCCCTGAAGAAACGTCAATTCTCAAACTTCCAGTTAAGAAACGTTGGAAACTAAATGATCGATTCTTACCAACGGGGGAACTAGAAGATATTGAATACAAAGATGAGTTAAGTGAAGGAATGAGCTTGTATGGACTAGAGTTGGATGATGTTTTTCTATCTAGTCCAAATGCTAGTGGACTCCAAACAGCACAAATAATGAATCAATCAACGGGAATTGAGATTAACTACACCGTTGATCAAAGTTTTAAACACTGGGTCGTTTATAACAAGGATGGGAGAAGCGGTTTTTTATGCCCTGAGCCTTATACGTGGGTAACCAACGCTCCAAACCTTAAAGTAAATGAGGAATTGACTGGCATACAAAGGATTGAGCCAGATGATATGAAAGTATTGCGCACATGGATTGTTATTTCACATAAGTCATAGAATTTAAAACTACTATTTTAGGAGGAATTAAACATGAGTTACTTTACTAATATTAATAAAATTAAATTCGAAGGTCCTAAATCAAAAAATCCTTTTTCATTTAAATATTATGATCCTCAAAGAATCATCAATGGTCAAACAATGGAGGATTTACTAAGATTTTCAGTTGCATACTGGCACACATTTACTGCAGACGGTTCAGATCCATTTGGAGCAGGAACAATGCAACGCCCTTGGAATCACTTAGCAGGATTAGATCTTGCTAAAGCCCGTGTGGAAGCTTCATTTGAATTTTATGAAAAGCTAGATGTTCCATTCTTCTGCTTCCACGATTCAGATGTTGCACCTGAGGGAAATACATTAAGTGAAACTTATAAAAACCTAGATGTAATTGTAGAAATGATTAAAGAATATATGAAAACAAGTAAAACAAAATTGCTTTGGAATACAGCAAATATGTTTACTCATCCTCGCTATGTAAATGGTGCTGCTACGTCTAACAATGCAGATGTATTTGCATATTCAGCAGCAAAAGTAAAAAAAGGATTAGAAGTTGCGAAAGAACTTGGAGCAATCAACTATGTATTCTGGGGTGGACGTGAGGGCTATGACACACTTATGAATACTGATATGAAACTTGAGCAAGACAACCTAGCGCGATTCTTCCACATGGCTGTAGATTACGCAAAAGAAATTGGATTCGATGGCCAGTTCCTAATCGAACCAAAACCAAAAGAGCCAACAAAACATCAGTATGATTTTGATGTAGCAACTGGACTAGCTTTCTTACAAGCTAATGGTTTAGAGAAGCAATTTAAATTCAATATTGAAGCGAACCACGCAACACTTGCGGGGCATACATTTGAGCATGAATTACGTGTTGCTCGAATTAATGGAATGCTTGGTTCAGTCGATGCCAATCAAGGAGATAAATTAATTGGTTGGGATACGGATGAATTCCCTACAGATCTATATTCGACTACACTAGCGATGTATGAAATCATAAAAAATGGCGGTTTAGGAAAAGGCGGATTAAACTTTGATGCGAAAGTAAGAAGGGGCTCATTTGATGTAGAGGATTTATTCCATGCCCATATTGCTGGAATGGATAGTTTTGCAATTGGCGCATTAGTAGCAAGTAAATTAATTGAAGATAAAGTATTTGAAAACTTTATTGAAGATCGCTATAGCAGCTTTACTTATGGAATCGGCAAGGAAATCGTAGATAATAAAGCAAATTTCCGTACACTTGAAGCATATGCGTTAAATTTAGGTGAAATCCAAAATAAATCTGGTCGTGAAGAGCGTCTAAAAGCAGTATTAAACCAATATTTATTAGAAGCGATTTCTGAATTCGCAACGGTTTAAATGACCATAAAATGTGCTGGGAATTTCACTATTTCCAGCACATTTTTCTCATACGGTGGGATTAAAAATGATAAGGGATGATTGTTATGAAATATGTAGTAGGTATTGATTTAGGTACAAGTGCTGTAAAGATTTTATTAGTTAATCAGTATGGCGAGGTTTGCCAAGAAGTGTCTCGTTCCTATCCATTAATTCAAGAGAAATCTGGATATAGCGAACAAAATCCTGAAGAGTGGGTTGAAAAAACAATCGATGGACTTACCGAATTAGTTAGAGATTTTAATGGACATCCGAATGATATAGAAGGGATTAGCTTCTCTGGTCAGATGCATGGTCTAGTGTTGTTGAATAAAGAAAAAAACTGCCTTCGCAATGCGATTTTATGGAATGATACAAGAACGACTAAGCAATGTGAATATATCAATGAAATCGTAGGCGAAGAACGCCTACTTGGAATAACGAAAAATCCAGCTCTTGAAGGATTTACTTTACCAAAGCTTCTTTGGATAAAAGAATTTGAACCAGAGATTTTTGAACAAGCATCAGTATTCTTGTTACCTAAAGATTATCTTCGCTATCGTCTTACTGGTGAAATTCATACTGAATACTCAGATGCAGCGGGAACATTACTGTTAAACGTAAAGGAAAAGCAGTGGAGTGAAGAATTATGTACTAAATTTGATATTCCTTTACATCTTTGCCCGCCAATTGTTGAGTCACATAGTTGCGTAGGAACAGTTACAGAAGAGGTTTCTAAACTGACAGGACTTAGTCGCGAAGTAAAAGTATTTGCAGGTGGAGCAGATAATGCTTGTGGCGCAATTGGCTCAGGAATTTTAAAAGAGGGTAATACGCTATGTAGTATTGGTACTTCAGGGGTTGTCCTTTCTTATGAAGAGCACGGCGACCACGACTTTAAAGGTAAGGTTCATTATTTTAACCATGGTAAGGAAGATGCTTTCTATTCAATGGGTGTAACGCTTGCAGCGGGATTTTCTTTAAGTTGGTTTAAGGATACGTTTGCAGAGCATGAGAATTTTGAACAATTACTAGAAAGTGTAGATCAAGTTTCAATTGGTTCAAATGGTTTACTGTTTACGCCATATTTGGTTGGTGAAAGAACGCCGCATGCGGATTCAGTTATAAGAGCTAGCTTTATTGGAATGGACGCATCACATAAGAGAAATGACTTTGCAAGGGCTGTCATGGAGGGAATTACTTTTTCATTAAATGAGTCAATTGAGATTTTCCGACATAACGGTAAAAAGATTGATTCAATTATTTCGATTGGTGGCGGTGCAAAGAATCCTGTATGGCTTCAGATGCAAGCAGATATTTTTAATGCAACGATTATTAAACTTTCGAGTGAACAAGGACCTGGAATGGGAGCGGCAATGCTTGCTGCGTATGGTTGCGGTTGGTTTGAATCATTAGAGGCTTGTGCAGAAGATTTTATTAAACCAATTACTTCATATAAACCAATTGAAGAAAACGTTAAAAATTATGAGAAGCTTTATTTAATTTATAAACAGGTTTATACAAAAACGAGGGAACTAAATGTGATGCTTTCGGAATTTAGAAAGTAGTACAAAGAGCTAAAAGGAGGGGGTCTACTTGAATTACCGGGAGCTTGGTAATACAGATTTAAAGATTAGTGAGGTAAGCTTTGGTACTTGGGCTATTGGTGGAGCGTGGGGAAAAACAGATGATAATGAAGCATTAAAGTCATTGCAACACGCGATAGATCAAGGTGTGAATTTTTTTGATACTGCGGATGTTTATGGTGATGGACATAGTGAGGAGCTACTAGCTAAAGCAACAAAAGGGCTAGAAGATAAAATATATATTGGAACAAAGTTTTGTCGAAAAGGTGACATCTTTGCACCAGAAAATTACACATATGAAGCGGTTAAATCCTATTGTGAAGATAGTCTGAAACGATTAAATCGTGATGTGATTGACTTATATCAAGTTCATTGTCCAGCTACTGAAATATTAAAGGATGGACAAGTGTTTGATGTGCTAGATCGTTTACAAAGTGAAGGGAAAATCCGTCATTATGGGGTAAGTGTAGAGACGGTTGAAGAAGGGTTGATTTGTTTAGAGAACCCAAATGTGAAAAGCCTACAGATTATCTTTAATATTTTTCGTCAAAAACCATTAGCGGACCTACTTCCTGAAGCTTATAAAAAAGGAGTAGGAATTCTTGTAAGATTACCATTGGCTAGTGGGCTATTATCTAGTAAATACACGGTTGATCATATTTTTGAAGAAGATGACCACAGAAACTTTAACGAAAATGGAGCTGCCTTTAATATTGGAGAAACATTTGCAGGATTGGGATTTAAAAAGGGCGTAGAGTTGGCGAATCGAATTAACTGGATTACTGAAGGTAGGTCAACTATGGCTAGTGCAGCACTTAGATGGATTTTAGATCAAAAGGAAATTACATGCGTCATTCCTGGATTTAGAAACCAACACCAAGTGAATGAAAACTTAGAAGCAATGAATATCCAGTCTTTTTCGAAAGCTGAATTGGATCAGTTAGAGCTGTTCTATCAAAAAAATGTTTCTGAGTTTATTAAAGGAGCTTACTAAAAAATAAAGATTCATATGGAGGAGTTTAAAATGGCTAAAATCAGCAATCCAATTTTACCAGGATTTAATCCGGATCCAAGTATTTGTCGAGTTGGGGAAGATTATTACATCGCAGTATCAACATTTGAATGGTTTCCCGGAGTTGGAATTTACCATTCAAAGGATTTAAAAAATTGGCGCTTAGCATCAAGACCTTTAAACCGTTTAAGTCAATTGAACATGATGGGTAATCCTGATTCAGGCGGTATTTGGGCTCCCGCATTATCATATCGAGACGGACAGTTTTGGCTAATTTACACTGATGTAAAAGTAGTCGAAGGTCAATGGAAGGATTGCCATAATTACCTTGCAACATGTGACACGGTTGATGGAGAATGGTCAGATCCAGTTTACTTAAATAGTACAGGTTTTGACCCATCCCTATTCCATGATGAGGATGGAAAGAAGTATTTAGTCAACATGGTTTGGGATCACCGTATAAGCAATCATAGCTTCTATGGTATTTCACTACAAGAGTACAGCGTAGAAGAAAGGAAACTGATTGGAAAAGCAGAGGTAATTTTTAAAGGAACAGATATTAAACTGACGGAAGCACCACATTTATATAAAATAAATGATTACTACTACTTATTAACAGCAGAAGGCGGCACGAAATACGATCACCAAGCGACGATTGCCAGATCAAAACAATTAAGGGGTCCGTATGAAGTACACCCAGAAAACCCGTTGATTTCGTCATTCCATGCTCCAAGAACTCCACTTCAAAAAGCAGGACATGCATCAATTGTTCAAACACATACTGATGAATGGTTTCTTGTCCATCTAACAGGAAGACCATTACCAAGAGAAGGTCAACCGTTGTTAGATCCTAGGGGCTTTTGTCCATTAGGAAGAGAAACGGCAATTCAAAGGCTTGAGTGGAAAAACGATTGGCCTTATGTTGTGGGGGGAAATAGTCCTTCACTTGAAATAGAAGGTCCAAAAATTGGTGAAATAAAATGGGAAAGCGATTATCCAGAGAAGGATGACTTTAACTCAGAAGAATTAAACCCTCACTTTCAAAACTTGAGAATTCCATTAGGTGAGAAAATCGTTTCGCTAAAAGACAATCCAGGACATCTTCGACTTTATGGAAGAGAATCACTTACATCTAAATTTACCCAGTCATTTATAGCAAGACGTTGGCAGGATTTTAATTTTACAGCAGAAACAAAGGTGGCATTTAATCCTAGTACATTCCATCAATCTGCTGGTTTAGTCAATTACTATAACACTCAAAATTGGACTTCATGTCAAATTACTTGGAATGAAGAGAAGGGCAGAATTCTAGAATTAGTAACATGTGATAATTTTACATTCGATCAGCCTCTTCAAGGAAACGAAATTATTATTCCGGAACATATTGAATATGTGTACCTTCGAGTAGATGTGAAAACGAATGTTTACCAGTACTCTTACTCAATTGATGGACAAGAGTGGACAGCAATACCTGTGACACATTATTCCTATAAACTATCTGATGATTATATTCAAGGCGGAGGATTCTTTACGGGTGCGTTTGTTGGAATGCAGTGTCAGGATACGACTGGGCAAGGGCTTCATGCTGATTTTGATTATTTTATTTATAAAAAATAATAAAGAGAGTGTCTCGAAGATTTTTAACGAATCTTTGGGACACTCTCCTCATACTTTTCAGATACTTCGTATAAAAATAGTAGAGATTTACTTAATATTTAATTCTTACTGCCTCATCTTCCAAATGCATTAAGTGTAGTTGTTTTGAAAGATAAAGTTTTAGTTCTTCATCATCATATAGTAATGCCTTCGATTGGGCTTCGCGTAGAAACACCAATTTTGCTTCAACTGAGGAAGTTTCAAAAAAGTGAACTACTTCGTCAGTATCTAATGATAGATCATTATCATCAAACTTAAATAACTTTTGAATTCTTGGTTCTTCCGTTATCGTTGCAGACTTATTTGTGATCCCTAAGCTATCCTCGGTCGGTAATAAGATTTCACTTTCTCGCTCATTTTTGACTTCGTTTAAATAGCTTTCGATTGAGTTAATTGATTCAAGGGAAAATCTTTGTTGAAGAGCCTTTCTTGCTTTGGCATCGTAGCCTTCAATTGTTTGAGTTGCAGCTATTTCAGGGACACTGTGAAATGTATCCTCATCAGAAGTAACATCAACCACCTCTACAGCACCTGGTGCATAGCAAAGTAGCCTTAAGAAATCACGTAAGTTTCTAGCAACGATTTGTACTGGATCATCAGAGTCCATTGGAGAAACACGTACAATATATGCATTTTCTAAATCATTAACTTGGCCAAAATCAGTTAAAAAGCCAAAATGAACTCCATCTGAACCAGTATTTGCAAATTGGATTACATCTAATGGGGTATTTAAATAACGAGTATCGATTTTTTCATATGAGAAAAATAGTCCACCTAATTCTCCAAATTGTGTTATTCCTTCACTTTGTAATTCACTTTGTAAGTTAATAGCGTTAACTAGTGTTTTTGGAATCTCGTATTTTCCGTAATTCAACTTAACTTGATCCATTTCAGTGTTCTCCTTCGTGGTCTGATTACCTGTCATAAATAGTAGAAAAGCGATTAAAAGAGTTAAAAAAATTTTTCTTAGCACATTTAAACCATCCAATAAGTTAGTATTAAATAATAAAGATTTATTCTAATAATTCATTAATTAAATTATAACTTTTTATATTTGAAGGTTAAATAAAAAAAGTTCAACCAATTAAATTGGTTGAACTTTTGTTTAATTCCCGACTAACTTTTTCTTAAAATTTACATCCGTATTTTCGTTAACTACCGGTTCTTCTGCTGCTATTGATCGTTTAATAAAGAACGAAAGAATCAGCGCTACTGCTATAACGAAAACTGTCACATAAAATGAGAAATTAATACCTTCAAGCATTGCTTTCATCGTGATTTCTTGTTTGATTTGAGCAATCATATCAGGTGTTGGTTTACTTGTTACATGCTTCATTGCTTCAGTAGATAATTCTTTAGCTTTCGATGCTGTACGATTTGACATAACTGTAATTAATAAAGCAGTTCCAATAGCACCAGATACTTGCTGTAATGTATTGTTCATAGCAGTTCCGTGTGGATAGAATCGTTTAGGTAACTGATTTAAACCATTTGTTGATACTGGCATCATTACCATTGACATACCGAACATACGTAATGCATATAAAACAATAATTTGAGTGTGGGTTGTATCCAGTGTTAATTTACTTAGTAAATAAGTAGTAATCGTCATAATGATTAAACCGGTCATCGCAAGAATTCTTCCACCGATTTTATCAAATAGTTTACCTGTGACTGGTGACATAATTGCCATTAATAGAGCACCAGGTAATAGCATTAATCCCGCATCAAACGGTTTAATGCCACGAAGTGTCTGAGTGTAAATTGGTAAAAGCATCATTGCTGAGAACATAGCCATTGTAACAACGATTGAAATCGCCGAAGATAAGGCGAACATAGGGTAACGATAAACTCTAAAGTTTAACATTGGTGTATCAAGTTTTAATTGACGAGTGATAAATAGTACTAATGAAAGAACCCCTACAATTAAAGCAACATAAGCTTTTGGGCTTTCCCATCCATCAGTTCCAGCAGAACTAAATCCGTACAATAATCCACCAAATCCTAAACTTGATAAAAGAACTGAAAGAAGATCGATCTTACTATTTGATTTCTCTTTTTTGTCTTTTAGTAAGAAAAATCCAATAATTAAAATTGTTATTGCAATTGGTGATACTACATGGAAAAGCATTCTCCAATCATAGTGTTCAATAATCCAACCAGATAAAGTTGGTCCAATTGCTGGTGCACCCATCATTACTAAACCGAAGAAGCCCATTGCAGTTCCACGTTTTTCAACAGGAAAGCTAGTTAACATTACATTCATTAATAATGGCATTAAAATAGCCGAACCTGAAGCTTGAATCATACGGCCAGTTAATAATAAAGGAAAGATATGTGCAAAACCTGCGGTAAAAGTACCGATATTGAATAAAAGTAGTGCTGTTATAAACAAATGTCTAACAGAATACTTTTGGATTAAAAAAGCCGTAGTTGGAATTAAGATCCCATTAACTAACATATATCCAGTAGATAACCACTGAACTGTTGATGGCTCAACGTCCAAATCCTTCATGATCGAAGGCAAGGCAATATTTAATAATGTATTGTTTAAGAACGCAATAAACGCCCCAATCATCAGGATTGTAATAATCCCGTATGGTGGGCGTACCGATTTACTCATGGAATGGTCCATGATTCCCCCTCCTTTGTACAACTAGTTCATTTTTTTGAACTGTGTTTCCATCTTCTATATAACATAATATGATATACCATTCATTCATTAGATGCAATTATAATAACCATTAGAAATCTTTAATAATCTAATAAGATATTTACTAGTTTTAATTGCTAAAATAATGTACTATGTTTTTTAAGCAGTAATTAACTAGAACCAAGGTGATTATATGAATGATCGTAAACAGCATGTCGTAAAAATAGCCCATGAATTGTTTATAGAAAAGGGATTCCAATCGACGTCTATCCAAGACATACTAGATTATAGCGGTATATCTAAAGGTACATTTTATAATTATTTTTCATCTAAAAGTGATTTAGTAGTCGCATTATTTAATACGATTTATAAAAAACTTGAACAAGAAAGAAATGAGTTATTAATCGGTCAGAGTCCTTCTGATATTGAAATTTTCATTAAGCAAGTAACTTTATTAATGGAAGCAAATAGAGATAATAAATTGATTTCTCTGTTTGAAGAAGTAATTTATATAAATGACCTAGATATCAAGCAATTCATTAGAGAAGGTAATTTCAAAACATTAAATTGGGTGTATACACGATTTTTAGACATTTTTGGTAGTGAAAAAAAAGTTTTCTTATTAGATAGTGCCATTATGTTTTTAGGTATTATTCACCATAATGTGAGATACTATGACCTTGCCAAGGATATCAATACTAGTATGGATCAAGTTGTCCGTTATAGTGTTAAACGTATAATTAAGATCGTTAAAGATGTTGAGGAATCTGGAGAACAATTATTTAATTTGGAGCTTTTAGATAGATGGTTACCAGTAAGAAAGACTGAAGAAAATCTTCAACAAAAGCTTTGTAGTATTATTTGCATTATGAAAAAGTCTGTGCTAAATAGCGATGAACAACAAAAATACAATGAACTACTAGACTTTTTGCAAAATGAGTTGTTGCAGTCAAAAACGCCACGTAAGTATTTAATTGAAAGTGCTCTAGTATCTTTAAACGAAGGAAAAATGTTATTAGGGGAACAAGAATTACAAAGGCTGAACGAACTGATTGACATTAATTTTATTCAAAAAGTTAAGTAGTCAATTTAATATGAATGAAAACCATCTTGGCTTTTAAATGCTAAGGTGGTTTTTTTATGTAAGTTAACAATCGTTACAAGTTGTATTTTCACTTGAACTTCCCTAATTAGGAAAGTTCAATATAACTTTCGTCTACTTTTTTGTAGAATATTTAGCTTAAAATCAGTAAAAATGTCGTTTTTATACTTTTTTTACCATTAATTTACAAAAAATTCTGAATTGGTGATATACTTTCAGTTATAAATGGAGAAGGAGGTTCTTGTTTGTGAAATCTTTAAAATCAATCGTAGTTTGGGGATTAATTTCGATACTTGGGGCTTTCTGTTTTTCTGTCTTAGCTTTAAAAAGAGGGGAGACAATTAATGCGATTTGGCTCCTCACAGCAGCTGTTTGTACATATGCAGTAGCTTATCGGTTTTATAGTAAGTTTATTGCAGAAAAAGTGTTTAAACTTGATGAAGACCGTAAAACACCTGCAGAAATTAACAACGATGGGAAAGATTTTGTACCGACGAACAAGTGGGTATTATTTGGTCATCATTTTGCAGCTATTGCTGGGGCTGGACCACTAGTTGGACCAATTTTAGCTGCGCAAATGGGCTATTTACCTGGTACGATTTGGATTATTGTAGGAGTTGTATTTGCAGGGGCAGTACAGGATTTTGTTATTTTAGCAGCTTCGACGCGTAGAAATGGTAAATCGCTCGGAGAAATGATTAAAGAAGAGATTGGCCCAATAACCGGGGTCATTGCATTAATAGGTATTTTAGGCATTATGGTTATTCTATTGGCTGTATTAGCACTAGTAGTTGTAAAAGCTCTTGCGGGAAGTCCGTGGGGAATGTTTACAATTGCAGCAACTATTCCAATCGCACTTTTCATGGGTATTTATATGCGATACATCCGTCCAGGTCGAGTAGGGGAAGGATCATTTATTGGTGTGATTTTACTACTACTTTCTTTAGTTGCTGGACAATATGTTGCAGAAAGTCCAACGCTGGCAGCGATGTTTACATTCAAAGGTGAAACAATTGCGCTTATGTTAATTGGCTACGGATTTATAGCATCGGTTTTACCAGTATGGCTTTTATTAGCTCCACGTGATTATTTAAGTACGTTTTTGAAAGTTGGTACGATTTTAGCTTTAGCGGTTGGAATTATTTTTGTGGCACCAGATTTACAAATGCCAGCTGTTACAAAATTTATTGATGGCTCAGGTCCTGTATTCGCCGGAAATCTATTTCCATTTTTATTTATAACAATTGCATGTGGTTCTGTTTCTGGATTCCACGCATTAGTTGCATCTGGCACTACACCAAAAATGATGGAGCGTGAAACGCATGCCCGTGCTATTGGGTACGGTGCTATGTTAACAGAATCATTCGTTGCAGTAATGGCAATGATTGCGGCGTGTTTATTAACGCCAGGAGCATACTTTGCGATCAATAGTCCACCTGCGATTATTGGAACAGACGTGAATCAAGTGGCTCAAGTAGTTTCGAGTTGGGGATTTACCATAACGTCTCACGAATTATCTACGCTAGCAAAAGATGTTGGAGAGCAAACAATCCTTTCGCGTACTGGTGGTGCGCCAACTTTAGCAATTGGTATGGCGGCACTCTTTTCTAAAGTAATCGGTGGAAAAGCATTAATGGCTTTTTGGTATCATTTCGCTATTCTATTTGAAGCACTATTTATCTTAACAACAATTGATGCGGGTACTCGTATTGGACGATATATGACGCAGGATATCCTAGGTAATGTATACAAGCCATTTGGCAAAACAGATTCCCTTCCGGCTAATCTAATTGCAACCGCTATTTGTGTGTTCGGATGGGGTTATTTCCTTTACCAAGGAGTTATTGACCCACTTGGTGGAATCAATACTTTATGGCCTTTATTCGGTATTGCGAATCAAATGCTTGCGGCAATTGCATTATTACTCGGCACAACGATCTTGTTGAAAATGGGGAAAAAAGCTTATGCATGGATTACGCTAGTGCCGACTATTTGGATATTAGTAGTTACAATGACTGCAGGGTGGCAAAAGATATTTCATCCAGTACCAAAAATAGGATTCTTAGCGCATGCTAAAATTTTTAAAGATGTAGATGCTGGTACAATTCTCGCTCCGGCAACTAGTCATGCACAAATGAATCAAATTATTTTAAATGACTATATAGATGCAACGATTTGTGGATTATTTATGCTCATCGTACTCCTAGTTTTAATTGCTTCGATACGAAATTGGATCAATATATTGTCTAATAAACCAATAAAATCACATGAAACTCCTTATATAAAACGAGAAGAAAGCGATCCTAAAAATTATGCATTATAAAATAAAGGAGTTCAAAAAATATTATAAACAGTTCATTAGTCTACTTGTTGGCGTACCAAGCTATGAGAAATACGTAGAACATATGAAAACTCACCATCCTAATCAACCAGTTCAAACGAGAAAAGAGTTCTTTATCGAAGCACAAGAATCCCGCTTTAATTCGAAAGGTGGAAAAGTAACTCGTTGCTGCTAAAGAAAAAAGCTCAGTCAGAAAATCTGACTGAGCTTTTTAGTGTATACTCAATTATTTATGATCTCTACGATATAAATCCAGCGTTTTGTACCCTGCACCTAATACCACTTTCATTTCTTCCCGCCTTTTTTCTTTTGTTGCTTCTTGCTTAGCGCTATATATATGGCGAGCCCAATCTTTTCGATATCCAGGAGTGAGAGATTGATAGATCGTAAGCAGTTCAGGCGTTTCCTCTAAATCCTTTTCAACGTTTGGTATGAGGTCAATATAATCATCTACACATTGACTAGCTTTTGAATTGTTTGTAGCCTTTGTTTTCGAATCGTCCTTTAATCCAACTACTGTAAAAACGTCATCCAGTCCTACCATTCGAGCAAACTTAATTGTGCTTGAACCGACGTAGCCACTCTCGTCTGCACCTAATCCTTCAAATAAATCGTCGCGATGAATATAAGTAGGATAAACTTTATTGCCTTTTTTAGGATAGGCTACAAAAATATAACCGTTTTTATTTAAGTAGTTATTATCTATAATCTTTGTCATGAGCTCTTTAAGTGAGTCCATATTAAGTACGAAAGCAAATATTAGATCGTAAGGAGAATTCAATAGATCTGTTTCAAAATGGGGTAAATCTGTAAAATAATTTGTATTACTAGGTTGAAATAAAACTGTCGCTTTTTTATATTTTGTTAAGTTTAGCTTTTCAACGATTGTTTTTGTCATTTTGATTCACCTTTAAAGTAGTTTTTATATAGCTATTATAATTCAAAAGAAATAAAAAAATAATAGAAGCTCAAATCGAACTTCTATTATTTAGTAGGTATTTTCTTATTTTTAAAGAGCTTCTTTAATTACTTTTTTATAATAAAGAACGGATAATATACCAAATACAGAGTATAAAACGGCATATAAAACCATGACAATGATCATTGGTGTCCAAACTTCAGCACCAAATAAGAACCATCCAGACTGGACAGCGAAATAGCTATGAACTAGTCCAATTACGAGTGGAATACCGAAATTAAACAACTGTTTAGATCGAATTCCTCTTAATAAATCACTATGAGAAAAACCAAGCTTACGTAAAATTGTGTAATTAGGCTTTTCATCAACACTCTCATCCATTTGTTTAAAATATAAAATACATCCAGATGTCATTAAGAATGTTAATCCTAAAAATCCGACGATGAACATAATAAGCCCCATATTTGCTTTCTGACTATTAACGATTTCAAGTCGAGAATCATTAGGATAATTTTTATCCAATTGATGATCCATATAGATGCCATTTGCCTTTTTGATTAAATTCTCATCACTTATATTAATACCGTTATATTCAGTAGATTTTTTTTGAATAGATGAATCGAGATTCTGTTTTATACTTTTATAAACTTGATCATCTACAATAACTGTAGGAAATCCTCCGTTTGTAAAGTATGAAGGGATAATTTTATCACGTTTTAAACCTAAATAGTTTAGCTTAAATGTTTTCTTTGTACTAGATATTTCAAGATTCCCCGAATCCTTCAATGTCATAAATTTTTGAAGCATATCATCATAACCGGTAAATAGTGCTTCATTTGGAGCAAGATTCACTTTAGCCGCTTTTTCGTTTACGACCGCTAGTGGGAACTTATCTGCATCCTTCATCATTCCATCTAACTGTTTATCTAGTATATTCTTTATATTTGCATTAACTTGAAGAACTTCGATGTGTTTTTCTGTATATTTAATGCCACTTTTATCAAGAGCGGATGTGAAAGTTTGTAAATCCTTCTGATTGCCTAAGAAAAAATCAGCAGGGACATGGCTCTCCGCCGTTTTTTCAGCAGAATAGTAAGATATATAACTTAAAGATAATAAGCCAATAGCAAGACCTGATACGGTTGTAATAATCGTTAGTAATAAAGCATTAGACTTCATTCTAAACATAATTGAAGATAATGATAGGACATCGTTTATATTTAAATAGCCATTTTTCTTTTTGCGAATAATATTTAAAATAAAACGAACTGAACTTTTATACACTAAATAAGTTCCAATAATAACTGACGCTAAAATATAGATCATTGCTGAAAATAGCTCAGTCATCGTAGTAAAATCACCATCAAATAGTTTTGATGATAAAAAATAACCTGAGATGATTAATAAAATACCTAAAACTCCAATAGAAATCTCAAATACAGACATTTTTTTAAGTTTTCCTTCAGTCGATGAGACCACTCGGAATAACGATAAAATCGTTTGTCTTTTAATAAAAACGTAATTCATTAACATAATGAATGCATAAATCACAACAAACACAATTATTGTCTGAACTAATGCTTGTGTTGAAAAATGCAAACTAGCAATTGCTTTAACCCCTGTGATTTTATATAAAATCATAATGATTAGTCTTGAAATTGAAAAACCTAGTAAGATCCCAATAACCAATGAACTAAAATAAAGAATAAAGTTTTCAACTGTTAGAATTCGAAAAATCCTGTCTTTCGTCATTCCAATTAATTGAAACAAACCAATTTCTTTACTTCTTCTTTTAATAAAA
Organism: Bacillus sp. AFS002410; assembly: GCF_002556365.1. Taxonomy (NCBI): domain Bacteria; kingdom Bacillati; phylum Bacillota; class Bacilli; order Caryophanales; family Bacillaceae; genus Bacillus; species Bacillus sp. AFS002410. The sequence goes on along the minus strand of NZ_NUEU01000009.1, from coordinate 523,313 downwards.
ATCATATTTGCATATAAAAGGAAAATCGACACAATTGCAACAAGTAAAATCGACGCTGAGCGAATTGCGGCTCCACCTTTAATTGAACCCTTTGTGGCGTCCATGGATGGATCGTACTGTAGCGTAACAAACGAGAAGTATAAGGCAGCACTAAAAACTAAAGCGAAAATATAAAGATAATAGTTCTTTATATTCTTTTTTAAATTTCGGAAAATCAAGTGATTAATGCTCATGGTGAACACCACCTAATACACCTTGAGTTTTCATGATATCTTTAAAGAAATTCTGTCTTGTTTCATCGCCTTTGTGAAGTTGTGAATAAATTTGTCCATCTTTAATAAAGATAACTCGATTACAAAAGCTTGCTGCTACTGGATCATGTGTAACCATTATAATTGTGGCATTTCTTTTTTCATTTAGTTCGCTTAATTTATTTAATAAATCTGATGCAGACTTTGAATCTAAAGCACCTGTTGGCTCATCCGCGAAAATGATACTAGGTTCATGAATAAATGCTCTAGCAGCCGAAGTACGTTGTTTTTGGCCCCCAGAGATTTCATTCGGATACTTATCTTTTAATTCAAAAATACCAAGCTCTTTAGCAATTACATCAAATTTTTGATTTGCCTCACTAGGCGACGTTTTAGTAATTGATAAAGGAAGAAGAATATTTTCTTTTACAGTTAATGTGTCTAGTAAATTGTATTCTTGGAAGATAAAGCCCAAATAGTTTTTACGAAATTCTGCTAATTGCTTTTCTTTCATATCCGTAATATCTTTGCCTTCAATTGCAATCGTGCCAGTATTAATCTTATCAATCGACGAAAGAACATTTAATAAAGTTGTTTTACCCGATCCAGATGCACCCATAATACTAACAAATTCACCTTTTTCGATGTTTATATCGATGCCACTTAAAACTTCCTGTTTATTAAATTTATTTCCGTAACTTTTATGAATTTTCTTTGCTTCTAAAATATTCATTTTCGTACACCCCTTTATTTTCATTTGATAAAGTAAGTATAAAAGGTTCCTTCTATTGTTTCCTTTGATTAACCGAACAATAAACAAAAGCATGTGACAATTTTGTCACATGCTTGTTATTTTTACAAATTCATTCCGTTTCGGGAAAATTAACGTGAAAATTGAGCCTTTATCTAGTTCTGATTTTACTTGAAACGTAATATGTAGGGACAGTGCAGCCTTTTGTGCTAAATATAAGCCCATGCCTGTTGAGGCGTTATCTTGATGTTGGGTGGTAGAAGTAAAGCCTTTTTCGAAAATGCGCGGTAAATCTTTTGAGTGTATGCCGCGACCAAAGTCCTCAATTTCAAGAATAACTTGCCCATTTCTTTGTTTACTTGTAATTCGAATGTCAGAGGAGGTACTATATTTTACTGCATTTGTTAAAAGCTGTCTTATGATATACGAAAGCCATTTTGCATCACTATAAACTTCTAATTCCTCAAGTTCAATATCAAAACCGATTCCTTTATGTATGCACCATGACTGTAATGTCTTAATTTCTGGAAATAGCACATCTTCAAGCTGAATTTTTTCGATATAAAGATCGTTTTCAATAAAAGGTATTCTTTTTTGATGGAGCTGCTGATCTAGTAATAAGTGGATACGCAACCATTCGAATGTTAAGTTTGATTTTAACTTTTCATCCTTCATTCGATCAATCATTAAGTTCATTGCAGTTAAAGGTGTTTTCACTTCATGAATCCAAGATAGGAGATCGTCCTTTTCTTCTTCTAAATGGGTTTGATTTTGAACCGCTACTTTTTTTAATAAGATTGTTTGATTCGTTAAACTGTTTTCAACTATTTCTTCAAACGGACTATTAGAATCTACAATTCCTGTCAAATCAAGATCATCTTCACGATCGATCAAACTCTTATAGAATCTAGTTTCTTTTGGATACCGAACGACTAAAAAAATAATAAACAATAATAGAGATAAAAAAACAATATAAAGCAGTGAAGTTAATGGTATTGAAGAATCAATAAATGAAACAAATAAAATGAATACCTGTGATAGTAGAAAAAAAAGAATCCAACTAATTCGCTCAATTAGAAAGGTTTTAATCATCAGAATTCCTCTTCTAGAGCAACGTAACCTTGCCCTACTTTTGTTTCAATAAATTGTCCTAATCCTATTTCATCAAGTCTTTTTCGTAGACGATTTACATTTACTGTTAGGGTATTATCACTAATAAAACGCTTATCTTCCCAAAGTCCATTTATTAATTCCTCGCGACTAACAATTTTGTTCTTTTGTTCAATTAACAGTTTTAAAATATAAATCTCATTTTTTGTGAGTTCAATTGCTCCACTTTCATTTGAAACAGTATTTTTTTCATAGTCGACGGTGGCACCACACCAAGTTTTAAGTGCGATTTTCTCAGTATTATAGTTATAAACTCGACGTAAAGTAGCTTGAATCTTGGCGATAAGAACGTCAAAATGGAACGGCTTTTGGACAAAGTCATCTGCGCCAAGCTGCATCGACATGACCATATCCGAAGGGTGGTCTCTTGAAGATAAAAAGATAATTGGGACATTTGAATGGGAACGAATCATACGACACCAATGAAAACCATCGTATTTTGGAAGTTGGATATCAATGATGACTAAGTCTGGTTTAATCTCAGTAAATTCTTGAATTACTTTACTAAAGTCTGTGATCCCAAATACCTCATAGGACCATCCAGTAAGGCGATCTTCAATTTCAGAGAATAGAGAAGAATCATCCTCAATGAGTAATAATTTAAACAAATCTATTCACCACTCTTTTTATTTCTTTTTCATCATTGTAAATTATAATCATATTGTGCGCCACAAACGAAAAATTTTACTAAAATGATAGTGAAAAAGTAATAGTAGGAAAGTACGACAAAAATACCCTAATCATATTGAAAAGGGTTTAAAGTTTATTTTCGATAAATTACAGTTCAAACACAAATGAGTAAATTAAATTCGAGGAAACCACAATTCCCAAAGAGGTTGATAAGTTGGCCAAAGTTGAGTTGTTACTTTATCAAAACCACGATAATGACGTATATAACCAGCCAGATAAGCAAATGAAGAGGCATGCAGACCAGAGAAATGAGGTGCACCAATACAGACAAGCCAGTCAACCAATGCCTGCTCTTCTAAGCTTAAATCATTTAACTGTTTTAGTAGACTGGGCTGGTTTTTCAAAACTTCTAGTTTGTTTAAAATAAATAAGTTAGGTAGTTTATCACCAAATATCTGAGCAATTTTATTAAATTTTTCCTCTTTAATACCTGCTGCAATGTAGACTGCTGATAAGTTTGGTGTATTAATCATATCGATAGCTTGTAATAGTTGATTTTCGATATAACCTTCAAAATCTGTTGTGGAATCTGAATGGAAATTCACTAATTCATCTTCAATTCTTAAATGAATTGCCTTCCAATTGGAATATGATGACATTGAGTCAATTATGGCATTTGAGATCGTTAATACTTTTTTAGCAAATGGGAAATGATTTGCTATAAAAGCTCCATTTTCTTTGTTCTCTTCTGAAGTCATAATTCGATTTAAAAATCGACTACAGAAAACAATATCCTGCTTAGTACTATCAATATTTTCTGGTAGATTAACTAAAATATTTTTTTTTGATAATAATTGAGTAAGCTCTTTTAAATCAACAAAGGCGTCAAAACTGATCTTAGAAAAATTAATGTCGAAATCAATGATATCACTTGAATTTCTTGTTTGAAAATCATTTATAATAATGCCGACTTTATTCCCTTGTTTAGAAAAGTATAATGACTCACCAATTACTCTAAAAAAAGCCATTAGCTGGTTACATAATCCTTCATTATTTTCTGGACTATACTTAAAATACAGAATTAGTGACACATCCAATCTATAAATATTTCTACAAAGACAAGTTCAACTTGTTTTTACTACAATATGTACACACTGTGGTGATGGTTCCTCATATAAGTTTTATCAAATAAAACAGTTTTTTCTTGAAGTTATAACCTCTTTACAAAATTAAATTAGTGGTATAATATCAAAAAAACCGACCGGACGGTATGTCGGTTGGAATGGAAAGGTAGAGAATATGGTAAATACAAGAGAGCACATCATCAATACGGCTTTAACACTGTTTTTGCAGAAAAGCTTTAAAGAGGTAACGATGAGTGAATTAGTTAAGCAGAGTGGAATGTCTAAAGGGGCATTTTATCATTATTTTGATAGCAAAGAAGGGCTATTTCGTGAAGTAGTGAACACGGCTGCTGAAATTAGTCATATTAATTTTGACCAAATCCAACAGACAACATTAAAGCAATTTTATGAAAATTATTTGTCATTAATTCAGGAGACTAAGTCGGAATCCACATTTATGAGAATTATCGGTAATTCTCCAACAAATCGCTTAAAATTCACAACATTGTTAACCGAGGCTAACAGACTATTCCCTGAATTTACGGATGTCCTTCTCCAATTGCATGAAAATGAGTTAAATGGGTGGATTAAGGTTGTTGAGCAAGCGATTGAGAGTGGGGAAATTCGAACAAAAATGCCCGCTCAACATATTGCGGAAATTTTCGTAAATATATCCAATGGAATAACGAAGAGAAGTAGATTGTACAATAGTCAAATTGAAATTGCTTCGAGAACAAAAGTTTTGTGGGATAGTTTTTATGAGGAGTTAAGAACTTAACAAGGGTTGAATATAAAACAAAGATAATTAGAGGATGTGCTTATTATGCAAATTAAATGGTTTGGTCAATCTGCCTTTTTGGTAACTACAGAGGCTGGGAAAAAGATTTTAATCGATCCATTTGATCGCTTCCTTGGATATAAAATGCCTAAGCCCATCGAAACGGATATTGTTGCAGTCACTCACGATCATGGAGACCACAATAAAATTCATGTTGCAACTGGAAATTATGAACTTGTCAATGAAGCAAAAGAGTACAATTGCAGTGACGTACAGATAAGTGGATTCAAGACATACCACGATAAAGTAAATGGCAAAAAGAGGGGAGAAAATATATTATTCAGGTTTAAAGTGGACGGTTTGACGGTCTGCCATTGTGGAGACTTAGGTCATCTTTTGACGGAGGACCTTATTAAAGACATTGGTAAGGTGGACGTTCTTATGATCCCAGTAGGCGGCAAAATGACGTTAAATGGTGAAGAGGCCGCAAAAGTGGTGCAACAGCTAAATCCCACAATTACCATTCCCATGCATTACCGAACTAAGGCACTATCAATCATAGGGATGTTGCTATTCGAAAAAGCAGATAAATTCATTAAAGCTACAGGTCAGAGATCAACTGAAGTAGGAATATTAGACATTAATTCAGAGAACTTATCGCAATATTCTGGTGTTGTCACTATGCAATATTAGTAAACTATTATATTAGAAATAAACTAGTATTTTAATGCTAGCTTGTTAAAATTTTAAAAATATAGCCTCCGTGTATAGAACACGGAGGCTACAAGTGTTAGGTCATCATGAAAATGACAAGTCTCAATTCTTAACGATTATCAATCTTTTCAGGATATAAATCGTGATTCATCATACGATGTTCAGCCATCTTTTCGTATTTTGTACCTGGACGGCCATAGTTACAATATGGATCGATTGAAATACCGCCACGTGGAGTGAATTTACCCCAAACTTCAATATAACGAGGATCCATTAATTTGATTAAATCATCCATAATGATATTCATGCAATCTTCATGGAAGTCTCCGTGATTACGGAAGCTAAAGAAGTAAAGCTTTAATGATTTACTTTCAACCATTTTTTGCTCCGGAATATAGCTAATATAAATTGTCGCAAAGTCAGGCTGACCAGTTTTTGGACAAAGTGAAGTAAATTCAGGGAAATTAAATTTTACGAAATAATCACGATCAGGGTGAGTATTATCAAATGTTTCTAAAATTCCTGGGTCATATTCAAATAAATATTTTGTGTTGTTGCTACCAAGTAATGATACTTCTTCAAGTGAACCTTTTGATCTTCCTACCATTTTGATTAAACTCCTCTCTTGTTTCCCCAAACAAATGCATGTAATTGAGGTAAAACTTTTACGTTTTTAAAGATTTTTGATTTCATTGCTTCATCTATAAGCCATTCATAACGTTTTAACATGTATTGTAATAAAGTCCCATCATCCGCATTTAACCAGCTATTTCCGACTTGTAAAAAGAACGGAACATGTGGGAATTTTTGATGAACGGTTTCTGCATAAGCTAAGTCTTTTTCATCAAAAATAACAACCTTTAAGCAAAATTTCGGGTGATTTTCTAAATTTTGAATAATGGTTCCTAACATATCGAAGTCAGTATTCATACCGCTACTAGGTGGTTTAGGTGATAAGGTTACTTCATCTATAGAAGGTAACCATGATTGCCACTTACTACCTTGGGTTTCAAGAGCTAAAGTCATATTTTTTTCTTTTAATAACTCTACTACAGGTCCTAATGAAGGAAGTAGGGCAGGGTTTCCACCAGAAATTGTTATATGTGAGAATGTATCTCCGCCTAAGCTCACTAAATTCTCCCAAACTTCTTCTGCGGTCATCCATTTTATATTGTCTTTTTCGCTACCATCCCACGTGAAAGAAGAATCGCACCAACTACAAGAATAATCACAGCCTGCAGTACGAATAAACATCGTTTTTTGGCCGATTGCCATCCCTTCACCTTGTACAGTAGGTCCGAATATTTCAAGTACAGGAATTTTACTCATTAATCATCCACTCCCTACGAGCTTCTGCGTAGCAAGTAGGCGTTTCAAATAAACGAACAAACTCTACACGAATATCTTGTGCCGGATTTGTATGAGCCTTAAGTGCATTTTCCATTTGCTCATAAATCCAAACAACCATATTTTCCGCTGTTGTATTCATTGGAGGTAGCATTTCATTTAAATAACGATGATCTAAATAGATTTCAATTTTTTCCTTCCAAATCTGTTTAATATCACCGAAATCAATAACTAAGCCGATCTCATCAACAAAACCACTAATTCCAAAAATGACTTTATATGTGTGTCCATGTAAATTTTTACATTTACCTTCATAGCAATGTAAGTGATGTGCAGCATCAAAGGTAAATTCTTTATTCACTAGAACACGTTTATGGTGGTATTTTAAGTCTTCTTTTTTGATGTGCTCATCAATCTTATGAAGTCGATCTACGATGCGAAAATCAAACATGCTTTGCGGCTCCTTTCGATTGTAGATAACGATCTAAACCAGCTTGACGAAGCTCACATGCAGGACATTCTCCACAACCGTCAGAAATAATACCATTATAGCAAGTTAACGTTTTATTTTTAACGAATTCAAATGCATTCAAATCATCAGCTAACTTCCAAGTGTCAGCTTTATCAATCCACATAAGTGGAGTATGAATAACAAATGGGTAATCCATTGATAGATTAAGAGTTACGTTTAATGATTTAACGAAGATATCTCGGCAGTCAGGGTATCCGCTAAAGTCAGTTTCGCAAACACCAGTAATAATGTGTTTCGCGTCTTTTTGTTTAGCAAGTACTGCTGCAAAAGATAAGAATAATAAATTACGTCCATCTACGAATGTAGAAGGTAATTCACCTTCTTCGTGTGTAATTTCAATGTCTGTTCTTGTTAAAGCATTTGGAGCAAGTTGATTTAACAAGGACATATCAAGTATATGGTGGGGGATATTTAATTCCTTACATATATCTGCAGCTACATCTAATTCTAGTTTATGACGTTGGTTGTAGTTGAACGTAACAGCCTCAACTTCACCAAATTGTTGCATAGCCCAGAATAAACAAGTAGTACTATCTTGGCCACCGCTAAATACAACGATTGCTTTTTCATTTTTCATATTTCTTCTCTCCTTTACGTGTTTAAAAAGAAGAGGGCATCCCGAATAACAAAAATAAAAACAATATGACAATATTGTTTTTGCCTTATTTTTTTGTAGAGGGGGGTTTGCGACCTCTACCACAAGCGATCTAACTTATGGATTTTTTTATTAAATTTTCTTTCTATCTAATTGTACTAGGAAAGTACAATCATAATTCCCATTATAATCGTTTCATCATAAAAGAACAAAAACTTTTGTAGGAAAGTAAAAAATTTCAAATTTGATTAGTAAATTTAAGATCTGGTGGAGTGTTTTAGTACTAATGTATATATCATGATTAGGAGTTGCATGGTTCAAAACTGTTATTTATTTTGTATATAAATTGATAGGGGAATCGAATTAAAAATAAGGAATTAGTTCGGGTTTAACTGCCAATAGGCTAGAGGAACAATTGATTATTAATTTTTTCAATCTAAAGGATGCTGTATGATGTTGATTTCCACTGCAGGGTTCTCGCTTTCCATGGGGCGAGATTCTTGAGCCTCATCGGCGTGCCGCCTGTGGGGTCTCAGCCTTCCCGCATTTCCCATAGGAGTCAAGAACCCTTCCGTTCCAATCAACTTCTTCAAAATAAAAAGCATGTAATACAGCACCATATTAATCTCCTTTAGTTTGAGAAAAACATAAATTAGATTCTCAGTAATTTTGCGCATATCTGTAAATCTTTTACTTATTAATAAATAATTAAATTCGTTCATCAAACAATTAGTATCACAGTAATTTATAGTCTGAAAAATGTCCATTACTAAAGTTTGTTGGTATTTCACAAGCAAATTCTAGTAAAACAAAAAAATAACATCAACATAAGAAATTCACCATTAAATAGATCACTTAGTAACATTTAAATTATTGACTATTTTATTTTTCAACACTCTGAAATTTAAGTAGAAATTTATGATTTAGGCGTGTGTTTTGGCTCCATTGGTTGTGTAATGACTAGGAGTTCCAGGGATCGAATCTAATATTTATTTTGTATAGAAATTGCTGGAGTTTAGTTGTTTTATTAGTGGGGAATTAGCACAGGATTAATAGCGTGGAAACAATGTGTTTAATTATCTATTAAAGAAGTGGTTGATGAAGTAAATCTCATAATTTATTTCATTTTCTGTTAGTAAACAACAAAGTTTTATTTCAAACGACAAAACACATGCCAGATTTTTTGCTTTGTTGATAACTTAGCTTTTGGTTTTACAATTATAAATTATCCACAAGCTGATTATCTTTTTTAGCTATCCACAAGTTGAGAGGTGGGAGCAATTTATCTACAGATTAATTTTTAATTATTGTAGTTTTTAAGTGAGTTGTACACATTTTTGTTTACAAGTATACGTTTTGTAAACAGTTGTACACATATTTGTACACAAGTTTACAAGAAGTAAACATTTTGTATACGGAAAAGTATACTTGTACACAAAGTTGTACACATGTTTATGTGTTTACCGTTTTGTATACAAGATGACAATTTAGTTACATTTTTATGATAGTTCAGTGCTGAACATTGACCAAAAGGCTAAATTTAAGTTAATCTATTATCAGAATTATCTATTAATATGTAAACTTTTTAACCTATCAATGAAAGGGATGATTTTGATGGTAAAGGCACGTATTGCGGCAATTGATGTAGGAAACGATTCACTCAAAGGGATTTTTGGGAAGATGGAAAATGAAATTAATATTCCTAATATTATTGCTAGGGATACGGAGGATCGTCCAATCATAGGGGTAGAGGAATTAGACAACCAAGAGCCGGTTGATGGTATTCATATTCGAGTACACTCTCCTACTTTAAAAGAAAATAATTCAATCTATCGTGTGGGACATTTGGCAACAAAGAGCAGCAATGCTTCAGAATTAGATCCAGGAAGCAATAAATCTGAAGAAGATCAAACACTAATTATGTTGTTTGCCGCTTTAGCATTAGACGCAGCACGAGAAGAAAATACACATCATAAGAATTCAAATAATGTTATAGATGCTACATATATTTTAGGGACAGGTCTTCCACTTAGAGAAGTTAAAGAAGGTAAGGATGTAGGGTATCGTTCAAGATTGCTAAGCTCTGTGCACCAAGTCGAGTTTTTAGTAACACCTAAATACCAAGGGGTAAAGGTAAATATTAAGTTTGAAGAAGTTAAAGTATACCCAGAAGGATTCGCCGCATTCATTAATCTTGTTATGGATAATGATTTAAACATTATTAATAAAGCACTTATTGATAAAAGAATCTTAATCCAAGATATTGGTGGCTTATCTACTGATGTAGCAGTTATTAAAAATAGAAAAGTTGATGATGATAAAGCACAGGGCTTTAATCTAGGTGTATCAGAATCACTTGAAGCTATTCGTGAAGAAATCCGTTCAAGACACGGGATTGAATTAGATAGCCGCAGAGATGTAGTTGAAATAATAACTAAGAAAAGTGATCGAAACCATATCATGGTAAAAGGTAGTAGGACAAGCGTTCATGATATTGTTGATCGAATCCTTCTTGAGTTAGCAAAGAAACAATATCGCCATTTGCGTAATATATGGCAAAGAAATTCACAAACGGAAATTTGCTATTTCATTGGTGGAGGATCTCTTATCTTAAAGGATTATATTAAAACACTTAATAATAATCTAGACGGATATAATATTGATTTCTTTGAAGATGAAAAAGAAAGTATTTGGATGATGGCTAATGCATATTACAAACTAGTTGCAGATTTTTATAGAAGAACTCAAAAGGAAAAGCAACCTGAAGAACAAAAATTAGCTAAAACAAAATAAGGTGATTTTATGAATGAGAAAGAATTGATGAGAGGGCAACCCATAACCTTCCGTATCCCATCAGATACGCCTGATCAGATTGTTAAACAATTACGACATCTGAAGGAAACTGAAAGGAGAAACTTTTCTAGTAAGATTGCCGAATTTGTAATGGATGGGGTAAATAATTCTCTATCAAAGCAAAAACAGACAATAACAATTCCACTTCCTAAAAGTTTAAGTAAAGCCCAAAAGGATTGGTTAAAACATGAACATTCGGAGGCGTTATTAGGAAATATTGTCTACCAATTATTAATGGATCCAATTAGAACTGCATCGCTCCTCACTTCAATTAATAGTAATTCGCTAGAAATTGATGAGGCACTATATTTAAATGAAGAAGTTGCGGCCGTAAATGAAATAATGGGTGAAACTAATTATAAAGAACAGACTAGGGAAGCTAAACTAAATGATATAGAAGAAGCTGAAACAAACGTCAATCATGATGACCTTGATCTGGAGAACTTTGATTGGACAACTGCTAGTAAAAATGAAATAACAACAAATGATGAGGATGAAGTAGAAGAAGATATGGATGATCTTCTTGGAGAATTTCTTGCTCAAATGAATAAATGAAAAATGGAAAAGGGACCGAAAATTATGGATCGGTCCCTTTCTTCGTTTCCTAATTATTTTTTATGAAAATTGAACCGACGACTTTCTTCTGAGGAATTCAGGTAAAATAATACCAATTAAAATTAAAATAATACCAAAATATTGCGGCGTTCCAATTGTTTCCTTTAATACAATTGCTGACATTAATGTAGCGGTTGGCAACTCTGCAGCTCCTAATATAGAAGCTAGACCTGATCCAGTTAAAGGAACTCCTTTAGAAAACATTAAAGTAGAGAAAAACGGACCTAGAAAGCCAAGAATCAAACCATATTTTGTTAAGAGCTCCACGAATAAACGTCCATTTGTAAAAAATGTAGGTGGTAAAAAGATGGCACAAATGATAAAGCCACCAGTTATCATTAACGCTGTTTTTGTCATTGGATTCGTCTTTAAAGCAACTCTACCACTAAGGAGAATAAAGGTGCTATATGAAACTGCAGATAACAACCCGAATAAAACGCCCATCCAATTCATCGAACCAATTCCACCGGTTAAAACATTAGTAGCAAAAAGTGTCCCGATTACAAGAGGAACTAATGAGAGTAACTTACTTTTTTCAGGAAGTCTACGATTGAATACTGATTCTAATAACACACCGATCCAGGTGAACTGGAACATCAAGACAATAGCTAACGATGCAGTGATATATTGTAAAGCCAAATAGTAAAACATTCCTGTTAAGCCAGTGGTAGATCCCAATACAATAAGTGATAATACATTCTTCTTTGTTGGCTTTAAATATTGCTGTGTTTTTAACTTTGATGACTTAGTTTTATTAAATATGACAACAGACCATAGGAATATTGCACCTACAAACATTTGTATGCCGACTACATCATTTACAATAAAACCATCTCCATAAGCCAGTTTTACAAAGGTAGACAAGACGCCATAACTGACAGAACCTATAATGATATAAAGCATGCCCTTCAAAAAAACACCCCACTTATCTAAATAAAAAGAAGTAAAGAGGATAAACCTCTTTACTTACGAATATTTCATATTTTCCGGACTAGCTAAGCTAGATATTTCTCCGGTAATATTACATTTCTTCTAAAATGCCCTTAACCAAATTAACAAATTTCGATCTAACCATGCTTGCCACTTCGATTACTTCCTCATGGTTTAATGGTTGATCTAGAATTCCACATGCCATGTTTGTTAGGCAAGAAATCCCTAATACCTTCATACTTCCGTGAACAGCAACGATTGCTTCAGGTACTGTTGACATTCCTACAGAATCTGCACCAAGTGTACGGATCATGCGGATTTCAGCAGGTGTTTCGTATGATGGACCACTCCACCAAGCATATACACCTTGTTGTAATTTAATCTCTTGTTTTGCGGCAACATTTAGAGCAAGGCTGCGTAATTCTTTATTATATACTTCAGAAACATCAGGGAAACGAGTTCCTAATTCTGGGTTATTTGGACCAATTAAAGGATTTGTTCCTACTAAGTTAATATGATCAGTAATCAGCATTAAATCGCCTGGGTTAAAGCTTGTATTAACAGCACCACATGCATTTGTTACGATTAACTTTTCTACACCAAGTGCTTTCATTACTCGAACAGGGAAAGTTACTTCATCTAAAGTAAAACCTTCATAATAATGGAAGCGACCTTTCATTGCTACTACAGGTTGTCCTTTTAATTCACCGATTACTAATTCATTTGCATGTCCTACTGCTTCGGATTTTGCAAAATGAGGAATTTCACTGTAAGGGATTACAACAGAGTTTTCGATTTCATCTGCAAGAGTACCTAAACCAGAACCTAAAATTAGTCCAACTGTTGGACGGTAGCTTGTTTTATTTAATATAAAATCTCTTGTTTCTAAAATATGTTCAGTTTTATGCATTTATTTTTTCCTCCTAAAATGAGCAATAAGTTCGTAATAAGAAATCTAGTAAAATAATCATGCGTTCAACTTAAGTCTAATGGAAAATTACCTACTTGTAAATAGACTTAAAATCATTTCGGTAAAAAGCTTAAGTGGTTTTATGAAAAATACTGTAAAATTAGCGTATAAAAAGCTATACTTAATTCATAAAATATAAAAAGCTGAGTAAATACGTTGAAATTAGATTTGAATATTGGAGGAACTAATGATCAGGCAATTTATAGGCTATCAGTCGCCTAAAATAAAAAGTTTAAAGCTTTTATTTAGCTTAATACGGAAATTAGGACCAATAAAAGTAAGTTCACTAACTGAAACTACAGGGTATAAGCACACTACTTGTGTTCGGTTATTAGACGAATTAGTACAAGAGGGACTTATTTACGATACCGGTTTAGGGGTTTCAAGTGGAGGGAGAAGACCAGCCATGTATGAGATTAATCCAACTGCCTACTACCTAGTTGGTGTCGAAATTACGAATTTATTTACGACGGTATTACTGCTTGACTTAAACTTAACGATAATAAAATCAAAAAAATTAAAAATGAGCAGTGAAAGTACTGGAGAATATACACTAAATTTTGTGACGAAAAGTGTAGCTGAACTATTAGAGCACAATAGTATTGATAGGGAAAAGTTACTAGGAATTGGCGTTGGAGTCTTGGACCCAATCGAACAAGAAAATGTAATTAATACAGAGTCATTTTTAGCTGATGGATGGGAAAACTTAAATATTGTTAATTATTTAGAAGAAGCTAATAATTGCCCGGTACTATTAAATAATGGTACTAACTTAGCTGCTTTAGCAGAGTACCGACTAAACTATCGTAAAGAAAATGAGAATATCGTATTTGTCTCGAGTGATATGGGAATACGATGTGGAATCATTCAGCAAGGCAAATTAATAAATAATAAGAATGAAATGGATGACGCTTTTGGTCATATGATCATCGATATTCATGGAAAACGCTGTTCATGTGGCTCATATGGTTGTCTCCAAGCGTACAGTAGTTTGCCAGCAATTCGGGAAGAGGTTATTAAACGGATGAAGCGAGGAGAGGCTACTTCTTTAAAGGAATCAATAAAGGATGTAGAAAAAATAAGCTATCATCAAATTCTTGAAGCACTAGAAAGCGAGGATCCTCTTTGTTTAGAAGTAATCAAAGAGGCTGCTAATTATTTTGGGATTGGACTAACCAATCTAATTTATCTATTGCGTCCCGACGTTGTCATATGTGGAGGCACATTAGTACCAAAACCATTATTCTTTGAATTAGCTTCCGATGTAGCACAAAAAAGAATGGAAAAATACCCTAATAGTCCTGTTAACATTATTAAATCAGCAACGCCTTATAATATTGTTGCTCAAGGTGCAGGTTGTATCGTATTTGATTACTTTACCGAGGAAATGATGTAATAGTAGAAAAAACCGTTAATGCTCTATTGAGAACAAATAGAGGTTAACGGTTCTTTTTAATGTATGAATGTTAATTTTTCTTAGTTTCAAATAAATGAAACTTAATTCCATACGGATCAGAAATCATAACGCTTTTATCGTGATAAACTTTTGTTATATGACAACCGGCATCTATTAATTTGCCAATTATATGATCGAAATGATCTACCGCAAACTCAAAATAAACATTTTTATCCGGATTATTTGCAATAAAAAAATAAGTACCATTTAAGGAGAATTTAGTTTCATTCTCGTATTTCTTTTCAAGCTTCATACCAATTGTGTTTTCATAAAATTTAATTGCATTTTCATAATGATCTACTTCAAAAGCAATATAGTTAGTAAGCTGATAGGGTGTTTGGTTATTAAGTTTTTTTGCCGGTTGAAAATTCTCCGAGCCGGTAGGTAGCAAATCCAGTAGATGCCATACGGAACAATAATCGTCTCCAGGACCAAAGCGGGCTTTTGCAACTTGATAAATCGAACCGTCTAGGTCTTTTCGAAATGTTGTAACACCTGGTTGACAATTACCATCTACCTCGAAGCCCATATCTATTTTAAAAGTAGTATCCTTCGTCGAAACAATCGGGAAAACCCAACCTCGTTCTGCTGCAAGATCCTCTTGAACACCCGGTGCATCTGGTGTCGAAAGGACAAAAGCAGCTTTATTACGAATATGGTGATAAACTCCGTTAAACTCGTCGGCCCACATTGTGCAATAAGAACAACCTCTACCCATGTTATGGATCACGATTAGTTCATCTTTTTCCCCAAAAAGTTTTAGTAAACTTGTTGGCTCTCCATTTGAAGTAACGAACGGATAATTTTCAACTTTCTGCTCCGGTATGGCTTTCCGTAAAGCGGTTAGCTGTCTCTTTTTTTCTAAAATCTCATTTTCTAGCAAATCGATTTCAACTTGCAAATCTTGAATTTTCACTTTGTGCACCTCCAAAAGATATATATATATAGTTCAATATTAAGCAGCGATATCCTCTCAGTGAAGCAACTACTTACTAACAAAATATAAAAAAAGGACTTTCCGTAAAGTTAGAGTAGTAGACACAGAATAGTTGAAGAAGGATTGGTTATTAAATGAAAACTAGCTGATGGGAAATGTTGTAATTAGTCGGTTTTTTTATTAGGTAGATGACAAGATTACTGAACAAGAATTAAAAAGAGGTGCCCCGTTATACTACTGGGGCACCTTTATTGGTTTGAAAGCAGTGGGGAAATTTTATACTTTTCGTTTATTATTGTAACTTTCCAGTACTTCTTAAATCCTCAAATAAACTATAGTCAGCTAAAACTTGATTATAGTAGTTTTCACTTAATTGGAGGACGGTTGTTTTAAATTGTGGCCAAGCATTAATTGCATCTATTACTCCTTGCTCAAGATTATAGTTTACATATGTTGTGTTATAGTCTTTATCAGCTCTTGCATGAGCGTATGCTAAGGCTTTTGCAGAGTACTTTAAAAAGTCTTGCACATCTGATTTACTTTTAAAGTCAGCTGCATCAAATGTTTCATCCCATGGTGAAATTCGTTGAACGCGATAAGACTTAGTATTAAAACTCATTTCCCCTAAATGATTATCTACTTTAATTCCATCTGCTAATTCTCCTGTTTTTGATCGGTTAGCATGAGTTGGGAACCATGAATTGTACTGAGTTTGCGACAAGCTGCCTTCTAAAAACATAGATGGGTTCCGTTGCTCTTTTACTTCCAAGATCACATCATCACTTTGTGAGGTCGTATCACCTTCAATTAATACATAAAACTTGTCTACACCTAAGCTTCCAAGTCCTGAGTGTAAACGTCGAGCTATATCTTTGATCGTAAAGTATGTACTTGGCTTTGAAGAAACAAAATTAGAAATGCTAGCTTTATAATTTGTCCAATTGTTAACAATATTTGATCGTTCCGTAGATGTTACAGCCTTTAAATTACTATTTGAAAAATTAAATAGTCTCATTCCAGATGTGGTTGTGGTCCATTTATTTAATAGCTTAGCTACACTATCAGAGCTTTTTATATCTCGCATTTCATCTTGGACGAATCCACCTGTTAATGTTCCTTCGTCCAGTTGCGTTGTCGTCTCACTGCTATTTCCATTTACTGCTGTTAAGGTATCTTGATATGTAGTTAAAAAGCTTGTTACTAAATCACGTCTATCTTGCATTGATAAAGATACATTTGGGGCTTCATTTGCCATAAGGAAAACGCTAGTAGAAAAGCGAATTAGATCCCAATAAAATGGTGCAACATACGATTCATCTGAATCATTTAAATCAAAAACGACCTCGCCTTTACTATTATCAAAATAACCAATATTTTGTGTATGTGCATCTCCTTGAATCCACGTTTTAATATTTGCAGTCGTTTTCCAAGTGCTAGGAATAGGAATGACACCAGTTCCTAGGTCTGCATAGAAAAGTGGGTTAGTCGCACGGTAAAAGGCAAAGGGAGACTCCTCCATGCTAGTATATTTTTCTTGTCGAACAGTTGAATCGGTAATAAATGAATTTGCATTTGCTAATTGTGTTTGGATGTATGATTCTCTCGATGATGATTGATCTGCAGCATAAGAAGTTGAAACAGGTAGGATTGATAAACAAGCAGTTAATGTCAAAATAGTTCGCTTCATAATATTCCTCCAAATTAAAATGGCTTACTTTTTTGATTTTAGATCGTGATTATATTGTCAGTGATAAAAACGTGTAAATTTTTAGTTAATTTAATTGTGCAAATTGAAACCTATCGTTACATGCATTACTAAGCAGGTAAGTATTAGGATTTCCGCGGAAATTAAGAGGGGTGGGAACGTTTCCAAAAAAACGCTTGCAATCCTGTACGTACAAGAATATACTAATCTTGTACGTACAGGATGAAATTAAATATATTAAAATACATAATAGATTGGTAGAGGAGGGTTACCATGAGCCGATTTAGTGATGAAGCAAAGCAACTACTGCAACATATTGGTGGTAAAGAAAATATAGCGACAGTAACACACTGCGCGACACGCATGCGCTTTGTATTAAAGGATGTTAAAAAAGCTGATGAAAAAAAGATTCAAGAGATCAAAATTGTGAAAGGTACTTTTACTCAGGCTGGACAATTTCAAGTCATCATCGGAAATGAGGTATCTACATTTTATAATGAGTTCGTCAAACTAGCTGGAGTGGACGAAACGTCAAAAGATGCAGCTAAAATAGCTGCAAGGCAAAATATGACATGGCTTCAAAGACTGCTTGCTCACTTAGCAGAAATCTTTTCTCCATTAATTCCGGCGATTGTTGTAGGTGGTCTTATTTTAGGTTTCCGTAACATTATAGGGGATATTAAATTATTGGATGATGGTACGAAAACACTTGTCCAAACCTCTCAATTTTGGGCGGGAACACATTCGTTTTTATGGTTAATTGGTGAGGCAATTTTTAATTTCTTACCAGTTGGTATTACGTGGTCTATTACGAAGAAGATGGGGACAACCCAAATTCTAGGGATTGTTTTAGGGATTACACTTGTTTCGCCTCAGCTGCTTAATGCATACTCAGTAGCTAGCGGAGCAGTGCCTCCAGTTTGGGATTTCGGTTTTGCTAAAATTGATATGATCGGTTATCAAGCGCAAGTAATTCCAGCTATTTTAGCAGGTTTCACTTTATCTATTTTAGAAATAAATATTCGAAAAATCGTTCCAAGTGCAATTTCAATGATTGTTGTGCCGTTCTTTGCGCTAGTTCCAACAGTGTTAATCGCACATGTAGTGCTAGGTCCAATTGGTTGGAAAATTGGCTCAGTTATCTCACATTTAGTTTACTCAGGATTAACATCTTCATTTGGATGGCTGTTTGCATTAGTATTTGGATTCTTCTATGCCCCATTAGTTATAACTGGATTGCATCATATGACGAACGCGATTGATCTTCAATTAATGAGTCAACTCCACGGTACAAATCTGTGGCCAATGATTGCGTTATCGAATATAGCTCAAGGCTCAGCGGTTTTAGCCATTATTTACTTAAATAGAAAGAACGAAGAAGAAAAGCAAATTTCAATTCCGGCTGCTATCTCTTGTTTCTTAGGCGTCACAGAACCAGCAATGTTTGGGATTAATCTAAAGTATGCTTATCCTTTCTTGGCTGCTATGATTGGGTCTGGAATTGCCGCTATTGTTTCGGTGGGTTCTGGCGTAATGGCGAACTCGATTGGAGTAGGGGGTCTTCCTGCAATCTTATCTATTCAGCCAAAGTACTTCGGAATGTTTTCAATGGCTATGCTAGTTGCAATCATTATTCCGTTCATTTTAACGATTATTTTTAACAAGAAAAAACTGCTAGTGAAAAACTCATAGTTATTTAAGAGGAAGGAAATTTCATTTTTCCTTCCTTCATTTTTTAAATCAAGGAGATTATCAAAATGAAGGATTTTAAGAATAGCGTCGTATACCAAATTTATCCCAAGTCTTTTTATGACTCGAATGGTGATGGCATTGGAGACTTAAAAGGAGTTACCAAAAAGCTTGATTATCTAAATGAATTAGGTGTTGACTACATTTGGCTAACCCCGTTTTATGTATCTCCTCAAAACGATAATGGTTATGATGTAGCAGATTATCGAAATATAGATCCTACATATGGAACGATGGAAGATTTTGAAGAATTAGTAAGTGCTGCAAAAAGTCATGATATTGAAATCATGTTAGATATGGTTTTTAACCATACATCATCAGATCATGTGTGGTTTAAGAAAGCACTTAGTGGAGATGAAAAATACAAAAATTATTATCTATTTATGGAAGCTAAGAATGGAAAGGAACCGACAAATTGGATTTCAAAATTTGGTGGTTCAACTTGGGAAAAAGTAGAGAACTCTAATGAATACTATCTTCATTTGTTCGATAAGTCGCAACCAGATTTGAACTGGGAGAATGCTGAAGTACAAAATGAACTATTCGACATCGTAAATTTCTGGGTTGATAAAGGCGTGAAAGGATTTCGTTTAGATGTTATTAATCTTATTTCTAAGCCGGACGTTTATATTGATGACGAGACGGGCGATGGTAGAAAGTTCTACACAGATGGACCTAGAATCCATGAATACTTAAAAAAGCTCAATATGGAGACATTTGGCAAGCGAGAGGATATTATTACTGTTGGTGAAATGTCTTCAACTTCAATTGAACATTGTATTCAGTACTCGAATCCATCCGAGAAAGAGTTATCAATGGTGTTTAGTTTCCATCATTTAAAGATTGACTATAAGGATGGACAAAAATGGTCTTTAATGGATTTTGATTTTATATCTCTTAAATCAATTTTGGATCAATGGCAAAAAGGGATGCAATCAGGAAATGGCTGGAATGCATTATTTTGGTGTAATC
The DNA here is from genome assembly GCF_002556365.1 of Bacillus sp. AFS002410. Lineage (NCBI taxonomy): Bacteria > Bacillati > Bacillota > Bacilli > Caryophanales > Bacillaceae > Bacillus > Bacillus sp. AFS002410. The sequence continues at coordinate 503,234 of NZ_NUEU01000009.1, read as the reverse complement.
ATGACCAACCCCGTATTGTTTCTCGAATTGGAAATGACGGGAAATATCATAAGGAATCAGCGAAAATGCTAGCTACTTCTATGCATTTATTAAGAGGGACTCCATATATTTACCAGGGTGAAGAAATTGGAATGCCTAACCCTAATTTCGATCAGATTGAAGACTATCGTGATGTTGAAAGCTTGAACTATTATAAAATATTAAAAGAATCTGGTGTACCTGAAAACGAAATACTAGCTATTTTAAAAAGTAAATCAAGAGACAATTCTCGTACTCCAATGCAATGGAATAACTCAGAGCATGCCGGTTTCACAATGGGAACACCTTGGATTTCGACAGGGAAGAGTTATGGACAAATAAATGTTGAAAAAGCTCTCAAAGACGAAGAATCGGTGTTTCATCACTATAAAAAACTAATCAATTTAAGAAAAGAACTCGAAATTATTTCGTCTGGAACTTATGATGCAATACTAATTGATCATGAACAAATCTTTGCATACACTCGTAGACTTAATAATCAAATGCTATTAGTAGTAAATAATTTTTATGGCGAGGATACGGTGTTTAAGTTGCCTGAAAATCTGGATATTGAAGGATATGATAGAAGAATATTAATTTCCAATTATAGCGACTCCAGTCAAAATATTGAAGAATTTACTTTGCGACCTTATGAGTCTGTTTGTTATCATCTTGAGAAAAATGTTGGAATATAATAAAATTTTTCTAGGTGATGAAAATGAACGCAAAGTATATTTCGATCTACCATAAGTTAGTTGAGCAGATCGAAAAAGGTGTTTTTTCTGTTGGGAGTAAAATACCTTCAGAAAAGTCTTTAATGGAGCAATTCGACGTTTCTAGAGATACAATTAGAAAATCATTACAAATGCTTGAGCAAAATGGATATATAAATAAAGTCAAAGGTAAAGGTTCGTTTATTTTAGACACTACAAAACTAAATTTTCCGGTATCCGGTTTAATTAGCTTTAAAGAGATGTCAAATCAAATTGGCAGAGAAGCAGAAACAATTGTCGAAATTCTTGAAAAGAAAAAACCAAGTAAATTTATAAGAGAACAACTAGAAATCGATGATAAAACGGCGATTTGGAAAGTAGTTAGGGCCAGAAAAATCGATGGAAAGAAAATTATTTTAGACAAAGAATATTATAATAGTAAATATGTCGAAAAACTTTCAAAGTCAATTTGCGAAGGATCAATTTTTGATTATATAGAAAACACATTACAGCTAAATATTGGCTTTGCAAAAAAAGAAATTGTAGTACAGGCTTGTACTGAAGACGATCAAAAATATTTAGACTTAGATGGTTATGACATGGTAGCGGTAGTAAATACTTTTGTATATTTAGACGACGGTTCACTATTACAATACGGTCAATCTAGACATCGACCTGATAAATTCAAATTTGTCGATTTTGCAAGAAGAATTCAGCAAGTTAATGAATGATTATAAGACCTTATTCAATTGGATAAGGTTTTTTGTATTACACATTAACAAAGTATTTGTTCTTAAGTATGAGGACGATCCCAATTTTAAGTACAGGGGTGTCTTCTCCAATCGGCGATTTAGGTTATAAATTGCTATTAGTTTAAGTGTATACTATGCTTAATCAAGCTAATAAAGGAAAAATTAGAAGACTCATTATTAAAATAAGATGGCGAGTGAAAAGCCTTAAAGAAAAGGCTTAATTTTACTCAAAACCGGCAATTTTTTCGGACAGGTCACACTATAATAAGTCTTTATGGAAATAATGAGTAAAAAACAAAATGAATGGATGGACTTATGGATAGAGAAATGATTATAAAAATTAAACAAAAATTTGTAAAAGACTATAAAGCTGGGTATCCATTAATTTCAAAAGAATCGATAGTGAATAACAAAGACTTAATAAATGAAGGAACACTTATTAAACTAGTGGATGAACGGAATGGCTTTATTGGAAAGGGCTATTACGGAAAGCAAAATAAGGGGATCGGTTGGATTCTTAGCCTGAACGAACATGAAAAGATCAGTCCGAAGTTCTTTGAAGATAAAATTAAACAAGCAATTAATGGACGCCAACAATATTATAGCAGTTCTGATACTACAGCCTTTAGGGTATTTAACGGAGAAGGTGATGGAATTGGTGGCTTCACAATTGATTTTTTTGACGGATATTATTTAATTAGTTGGTATAGCGAAGGAATCTTTCAGTTCAAAGATTGGGTTATACAAGCAATACAAAATACTGTCGAATTTAAAGGCATCTATCAGAAAAAGCGTTTCGACACAAAGGGTCAGTACATTGAAGAAGATGACTTTGTGATGGGAGAAAGAGGTCAATTTCCTATTTTAGTAAAGGAAAATGGAGTTAATTTTGCAATTTATTTAAATGACGGAGCGATGGTAGGTGTATTTTTAGATCAACGAGAAGTTAGGAAACTAATTTGCGATAAATATGCTTACGAGAAAACGGTTTTAAATACTTTTTCTTATACAGGCGCGTTCTCTGTCTTTGCAGCAGCTGGCGGGGCAAGTAAAACAACTAGCGTTGACTTAGCAAATCGAAGCTTAGAAAAAACAAAAGAACAATTTCAAATTAATAAAATTGATCCTGCTACCCAAAGCATAATCGTTGAGGATGTTTTTCATTACTTTAAATACGCAGTTAAAAAGAATCTTTTATTCGACATGGTTATACTAGACCCACCAAGCTTTGCAAGATCTAAGAAGCACACATTTAGTGCCGAAAAGGACTATAAAAATCTGTTGAAAGAAGCAATTGCAATTACCGAAATGGACGGTGTAATTGTTGCATCGACAAATTGTAGCACTTTTGGAATGAAAAAATTTAAAGGCTTTATTGACACGGCTTTTAAAGAAATGGACGGACAATATAAATTAATGGAAGAATTCGGCCTTCCAGCTGATTTCCAAATAAATAAGCAGTTTAAAGAAGGCAACTATTTAAAGGTTGTATTTATTCGTAAAATTAAGTGATCGAAAAGAGGATGTCCCAATTTAAGGGGCATCCTCATTTATATATATAGGAAATATTTAAAAGAAGAGTAGGTGAAATAATGGTCGAAGTGCAAATAAGAGTGTTGAAGGTGCTAATAAAACTGTGAGATATGCAAATAAGAAGCCGGAAACTGCAAATAAAGTATGAAGTGCAAATAAAAATAGAGAAACTGCAAATAAAATTAGTGAAAGTGCAAATAAGATTACCAAACTGCAATTAATATTGGTGAAACTGCAATTAAATTTGCTAGAATATCATATTTGATAAGATAATACCTATACCGGTTGGGGTATCATAGCTCCACAATTAGTCAAAAGTAGATGAACAGTTAGGCAATAACAATAAAATTACGCTAATTCTTTCTAAATCGACTAAAAAAGTAAAGAATACCACTAAAAATCTACAAATAATGATCATTAAACTAACTCTAATAGAAAACCACACTTAGATACCCCCATAAATCAACAATCAAAAGGGACCGCCCATGTTCAGCAACGCTGACACTTAGGACGGCCCCTCAAATTGCCTGGAAAATACGTGCAATCAGTCTAAAAATTAATTGTTTGCCTTTTGCTCATATAATTTGATCACTTCGATCATTACATTTGTTGCTTTAACCATATTGTCGATTGAGATGTATTCAAATTTACCGTGATAGTTTTCTCCACCTGTAAAAATATTCGGAGTAGGTAAGCCCATATATGAAAGCTGTGATCCATCAGTACCGCCGCGAATAGGTTCTACAATCGGTTTAATTTCTAGGTTCGTCATCGCCTCATATGCGATATCAACTACCTCTTTAACAGGTAAGATTTTCTCTCCCATGTTATAATACTGGTCTTTTAATTCTAAAGTAATACTATTTTCACCATGCGTTTCCTTTAATTGACTTACAATATTCGTTAATGTCTCTTTTCGGTTAGCAAATTTTTCTTTGTCATGGTCTCTTATAATGTAATGCATTTTTGTTAATTCTACATCACCTTCAATTGATACTAGATGATAAAATCCTTCGTATCCTTCAGTTGATTCTGGCGCTTCTTCAGCAGGTAATAAATTATTTATTTCCATGGCAATTTTCATAGAACTGATCATTTTATTTTTAGCAGTACCTGGGTGTACATTTTTACCTTTAACTGTAATCATTGCACCCGCTGCATTAAAGCTCTCATATTGAAGTTCGCCAAGCGGACCACCGTCCATAGTATAAGCGTATTTAGCATCAAACGCTTTTACATCAAATTTATGTGGGCCTCTGCCAATCTCTTCATCTGGCGTAAAAGCTACTCTAATCTTACCGTGCTTGATTTCTGGGTTTTGAACTAAGTATTCCATTGCAGTCATAATTTCAGCAATACCAGCCTTATTATCTGCACCTAGTAACGTCGTTCCATCAGTTGTCATTAATGTATGACCGATATATTTACTTAACTCTGGTGAATGACTTGGAGATAATACAACATTTAAACTTTCATTTAAAACAATATCTTTTCCGTCATAATTTTCAACTAGCTGAGGATTTACATTTTTTCCTGTAAAATCTGTCGCTGTGTCTAAATGTGCTAAAAATCCAATTGTCGGAATTTCTTTGTCGGAATTTGCCGGAAGTGTAGCCATTACATATCCGTTGTCATCCATTGTTACGTCAACTAATCCAACTTTGTTTAATTCTTCAACTAGCATGCGACCTAATGTAAGTTGACCCGGTGTAGAAGGGCATGTTTCACTACTAGCGTTCGATTGTGTATCAATTTTTGCATAACTAGTTAAGCGGTTAATTAACTCATTTTTCATGTGAAAATCTCCTTTTTACATTTCATAATTTGTAGATAATGCGCTTTCATTTGTAAATTCTAGTGAAAAGAGGCCACAATTATATTTTAGTTCGTTTATTATTTGAATGTAAAATATTACGCAGTTCTCTTCCTATTTAAAATGCTTTTAGCCATTAAAAACTGTGCAGCGTAATAGGTAATCATAATTAACTCATGGCCATACTTAACGCTTTCTACAAATAAGTCCCACGATAAAATAGAATCGGAAATGATGAATAATAAGCTTCCAAAAATAGCCCATTTATTACCAGTCATTATTGCTGTAAATACCATCATTGAAATTGCTACTGAATAGGCAATAACAGGAATAACTAACGTATCTTGTCCGCTGTCATTTAATGAATTTACTAAATTTGAACATAGAATAAACGCATAAATTGCAATCGGAATGATTGATAGCATACGGTAAATTGAAAATTTCCATCCTGAAATAAAGCCAGCTGCATAAAACAAATGTCCAATTAGGAAAGCACTTAAGCCAATAACAAACCATATTAGCGTTCCATCACCAATCATACAAAAAATAAGCCCTAAAAGTATGAGGGTACGATATTTAGTCGATTGATGAGGGTTTTGTGATAAAGCATAGAAAATAATTAATACCATTGGAATTAATTTAAATAAGATTTTTATGCTTACAGGCTCTGAAGGAATAAAAAAGATATAAAGAATACCGAATAGCAAAGTCAGTATAGGAAAATACTTCTTCAAAATAAAATTACCCCTTTCTAACTATTTCCTTTTTACTAAATATTATCAGTGAAAAATGAAAAGAATGCTATTAGAATATGAAAGGTTAATCTATTAAACTATAAAAAAAAGCAAACCAGAATTGGTTTGCTTTTAGAAGATGGCCATACCATATGAGTGAGCTATTTGCCCATTTGAACTCGAGGTATTTGCAATAATAACAGTAGTTCCAACGCTTAGTTGATCGAATAACCATTCAACTTCATTATTGTGCATTCGGATACAACCGTGACTAACTGATTTTCCAATTGAACTCTCGTTAGCATTTCCGTGAATCCCGTAAGAGTTCCCAGGGGAGCTTCCCATACTTAATCCCATCCATCTTTTACCTAGCGGATTATTTGGAGCTCCTCCAGGGATATTTTCCTTATACCAAGGTCTATTTTTAATTTTATTTAAGATTTTAAACTTTCCAGTAGGTGTAGGGGAGGATGCTTTTCCCGTTGCTACACTAAATGTTTTTACTAGTTTTCCTTTATTGTAATAAGATAGTTTATTTGTCTTTGTATTAACAATAACTAGTTGCCCACTTGAAAGTGGTTTAGAGCTTTTAGCTTCGGTATACGAAGTTCTACTTTGGTTTCCAGCTGCATCGACAGCTTGTATTTTAATAGGAGTAAAGGCTTTTAATTTACTAACTTTAAATGTATAACTACCGGACTTAGATGCGTTTGTTTTAGCTACGTATTTATTATTTAAATACAATTTAACGGAAGCAATTGCTTCTGTTTTTCCACTGATTACAGTAGCGTTTTCTTTTACCGTTTGAATGGTAGGAGCAGAAGGTGCAGTCCGATCTAACACGCGAATTGAAACAGGTTTACTTTGATTTTTACTCTTATCAATCGCAACCACTTGAAGGACCGAATTCGCTTTTTGCTTAGCCATTTTTATATTGAACTTTCCTGCAGTATTAACTTTACCTTTTACTAGTACTTTCTTATTCAAATAAATGATGATATCAGCATTCGGCTCTGACTTGCCTGATATATATTGAGAATGATCTGAGATTGAAGGGATTGATGTGACTGAAGGTGCGATTACGTCGGCAACGGTTGATGTAGCAGTTTTACTTTTCAATCCAATTGAAACACCAACTACATTTATTTTAGTAAATTCTTTTAGAGGTTTTGTTTTGAGTTGATAGTTTCCGTTTGTGTCAGTTTGAACAGTACTTACTTGTTTATTATTGACATAAATTTGGACGCTACTTTTACTTAAAAACGTTCCTGAAATAGCAGTAGATTTATTTGTAATTGAGTTAATTTTTGGGGTTGGTAAATCTTTAATTAAAAATTTAACCTTCTGGTCAGATACAGACAATGTTTGACCATCTAGCGTAAGTGAACTTAATGAGTAAGTTCCTTTAGTAAATGAGCTAGTAATACCTATTTTTCCAGAATAATAAAGATCTGATGAAGATAGGTTTTTTAGTAATACTTCTGTCAAGTTAGAGCCATTTTTAAAAGTCAAAGCGACATTGTCGAAATGTTTTTTAGTCGTTAATCCAATTTCAATTGATTGTCCAAAGGTGGCTTCAGTAGTATTTAAATTTAGATTATCTATATAATTCGATAACTCATCATCACTAAAACCTTGAGAAAAAGAAGTCGCGTTAGCAGTGGGTAAAAAGAATAAAGATACCCCTAAAATAACAGATATTATTTTATTAATCATTGTATCTCTCCTTATATATGGAATTAATTAGTTAAATTTGCCATATAAGGGATGGAATCCTTTGTTTTTTTAGTAAAATAAAACGTCATTTTTCTGCAAAAAAGCAAACTAAGTCGAATGATCAATTATTGTGATTCCATGTGAAAGTTATGAGCGTAATTGCCATGAAGACTATTGGAGAGGCTAAAAAGAGAGAAAATCCAAATGCACTTAATCCCATCCCATTCCAACCACCAAATACAATGCCAAGAAAGATTATAACCACACCAATAATTGAAATTACCAATGGAACAATAAATCGAAAGTGTAGCCTTTTTCTAAATAGAAAAGTAGAAACAAAAATAAGAATACAACTTAAAATAAGTGTAAGCAGTAAATAGGAAGTCATATTAATACATGTTCTTTTCTCATTAAATAAATAGAATTTTTTGTAAAACTTTTCATTATTTTGTCTTATTATATATGCTAGAAGCATGTAGTTTCGTTTCCAAATGTGGACAATTTTCGAAAGATAATATGATGATGAATAGAGTCATTAAATCAAAGTTAGTTAGATTTTGTTTAAATAATTAGAAGTGTTAAAGTTAGATATAAGGAAATTGTAAAAATATTAAGGAGTATGATATGAGTAAAATTGTAGTATTAGCAGAAAAACCTTCAGTTGCTAGAGATATAGCGAAAGTGCTGGGGTGCAATCAAAAGGGTAACGGATTTTTAGAAGGAAAAAAATATATTGTAACCTGGGCATTAGGGCATCTTGTAACTTTAGCTGATCCAGAAGGTTATGATAATAAGTATAAATCATGGAATTTAGAAGATTTGCCGATGATTCCAGATAAATTAAAGCTAGTTGTTATTAAAAAGACTGGCAAGCAATTCCAAGCTGTTAAAACACAGTTATTAAGAAAAGATGTTTCGGAAATTATTATTGCAACGGATGCAGGTAGAGAAGGTGAGCTTGTTGCTAGATGGATCCTTCAAATGGCGAAGGTGAACAAACCTATTAAAAGGCTGTGGATTTCCTCTGCAACAGATAAGGCTGTAAAAAAAGGCTTTGAAAACTTGCGTAGTGGTAAGGAATATGAAAATTTATATCTTTCTGCTGTGGCTAGAGCCGAGGCAGACTGGATTGTGGGAATAAATGCAACAAGAGCACTAACTTGTAGGCATAATGCGCAACTTTCGTGTGGTAGGGTTCAAACTCCTACATTGTCGATGATTTTAGAGCGTGAAAAAGAAATAAGAGAGTTTAAACAACAAACTTATTATGGGCTTCAAGTAGTAGCAAATAATGTAGTTTTCACGTGGCAGGATCGTAAATCGAATCTTTCAAGAATTAATACATCTGAAGAATTACAAAAAATTGTTGGAGCTATAAAAGGAAAGCAATTGAAGATTAGAGAAGTTTCAACAGCTGAAAAGAAATCATTTGCGCCGCAGCTTTATGATTTAACAGAGCTTCAAAGAGAGGCTAATAAAAGATTCAATTTTTCTCCTAAAGAAACTTTATCGATTATGCAAAAGCTTTATGAGCAGCATAAAATTGTTACGTATCCGCGAACTGACTCTAGATACTTATCATCGGATTTAGTTGATACATTAAAGGAACGCTTATTAGCGTGTAACATAAAGCCTTATGGCAAAATCATAATGAAGCTAACAAATCAACCGATTAAAGCTAATAAATCATTTGTAGATGATAATAAGGTAACTGATCACCATGCGATTATACCGACAGAGCAGGCACCGATCATTAGTGAACTATCTTCAAAAGAAATTAAAATATATGAGTTAATCGTTAGAAGATTTTTAGCAGTGCTACTACCTCCTTACGTATATGAGCAAGAAAAAGTTGTCGCAGAAGTTGATAATGAGGTATTTGTTGCTAAAGGAAAAAGGGTTATCTCTTTAGGGTGGAAAGAAGTCTTTAAGGACGAAGAAGAAAATGATAATACGGAAGACCAAAGGCTGCCGATCATTAATGAAAAGGAAAATTTCCAGATTACAAAAGTAACTGAGACAAAAGGATTTACGAAGCCACCGGCGTATTTTAATGAAGCCACGCTTTTAAGTGCGATGGAAAACCCAGTACAGTTTATGTCTGGAAATAGTAATGATTTGAAGAAAACGATTGGCGAGACGGGCGGTTTAGGAACTGTTGCGACAAGAGCAGATATCATTGAAAAACTTTTCAGTAGCTTTTTAATTGAGAAAAAGGGAAAAGATATTTTCATAACAAATAAAGGGAAACAATTATTAAACCTTGTGCCGGAAGCTTTGAAATCACCTGCATTAACGGCTAATTGGGAGCAAAAACTTCAAGCTATTTCTAAAGGGAATTTAGCTAAGTCTACATTTATGAATGAAATGATTAAATTTTCTTCAGATGCTGTTCGAGAAATAAAACAAACTGAACAAAAATTTAAGCATGATAATATGACGAGTACTAAATGTCCTGAATGTGGAAAACTGATGCTTGAGGTAAATGGTAAACGAGGAAAAATGTTAGTTTGTCAGGACAGAGAATGTGGTCATCGTAAAACAATCTCACAGTCTACAAACGCTAGATGCCCTAAATGCTTCAAGCGCTTAGAACTTAGAGGTGAGGGAGAAGGTCAAATTTTTGCATGTTCATGTGGGCATAGAGAAAAGCTTACTAATTTTAAAGAGAGACGCTCAAAAGAAAAAAATAGTAAAGTTTCTAAACGTGACGTTCAAAAATATTTAAACAAACAAAACAAGCAAGAAGATGAGCCATTTAATAATCCATTTGCAGAAGCATTAGCAAAGCTTAAAAAACAGTAATAATATGTAAGGCCGGCCAGCCATTGGAGATTACTCAATGGCTGGTTTTTTTCGTTCGATCGCATATTCGTTTACAATTTCGCTATAATGATCCTCAAAATAATTTTCTAGCTCCTTTTTTATCTTTTTGGAAAGAACTGGACTTTTACCTGATGTTGAGACTGAAACGACGAGGTCACCTCTACGCACTACAGCAGGAGTATGAAAATCACTATTACTTTGATCACTAACATCATTAAACCATTGGAAGTCTGTCATACAATCTTTAATAAATTTATTTGTATTTTTATCATTTGTCGCAGCAATAACAATATGAGCGTCCTTTATGTCATCTTTTTCAAAATACTTATTCATTAGCTTAATAGTAGGTAAATTTCTTAATTCCTCGCATATTTGAGGACTTATAATGGTAATAGTAGCGCCACTTTTCAAAAATGCTTTTGCCTTTCGAAAAGCAATCTGCCCTCCACCGATGATCGTTACCCTTTTATTTTCTAAAGTGAATAATAGTGGAACCATTTCAGTCATATAATCGCTCCTAAATAGTAATTGTACATTGTCATTTTATCAAATATTGTTATTTTGTAGAAACTAGCTGGAAATTGAGAAAATGAAGGAATTTCATGTCTTTTATTGAAGACAAAATACAATTTGATTAATATTTCAATAAAAGTTCACTTTTTATTAGGCAAAAAAGTGTTTTTTCTGTTAGGATAATTAGTATTATTTTCTATGAAAAGATAATGATAAGATTGGAATCTATTTTAAAGAAAAGGTGAGTTTTATGTTTAACAAACTAAAGAAAATGTTCGGTTTAGAGGAAGAACAGCAAGACGGTACTACTCAAGCATCTGCTCCTGCAACTAAACAAGTTGCAATTAAGGCACCATTAACTGGAGAAGTACACCCACTATCAGATGTACCAGATCCGGTATTTGCTGAAAAAATGATGGGTGATGGGTTCGCTATTACACCTTCAGAAGGTGTTGTTGTTGCTCCTTTTGATGGAGAAATTGTACAAGTATTCCATACGAAACATGCGATTGGAATTCGTTCAAAAGATGGCGTAGAGATTTTAATTCACGTTGGATTAGAGACAGTTAAACTTAACGGTGAAGGTTTCGATGCACATGTAACTGAAGGTCAAAATGTTAATGCTGGAGATCATCTATTAACTTTCAACATTGATTACATAAAAGAAAATGCAAAGAGTACGATTACTCCAGTGATCTTTACAAATGGAGATGTAATTGAAAATATTAATATTACAGCTACAGGCTCAGTTCAAAAAGGTACTGATGCAGCTGTTGTTACTTTAAAATAAAAAAAATAGCCCTCGGGCTATTTTTTTTATGCTGTTCTTACTTTTAAATTTTGCTTACGCTTTACATTTAAACCAATAAAGAACGGCTTTATCGTAGGCTGAGATTCAATAATAAATTTCTTAGTCAACATAGGAACGGCTAAACCAATGACTGTGTACAATAACGGACCATAATCGAAAAACTGCGAAATAACAGCATTCGCAAAAATATGGATGTACATAATTGTTAGTGATTCTTTACCAAAGATTGTGCATGGTTGTACGAATTGTAGCTTCGCGAGCTTTTGGCATAAAAATAACACTGCAATGGTCATCGTAATTGGAATTAGCGCATCTAAAAATAAATGATCATATCTTAAATATTTAAGACTTAAATGATAATCTAATTTATTCATTTTATATAATGTCATATAAAAAATACTTAACGAGATACATGAAATACCAATAAAGTTAGAAATAGATGCAATAAATTTTTTTGCAAAGAAACCTAGTCCTAAAAAGAATATTGCCAGTAAAGCGACATCCATATTCCATGGAATCGAAATTTGATTAAAGGTGTTTTTACCGATATGTGGAATTAATTTAATTGTTTCAAAATGCGCAATTAAATAGCAAGCGATCACAATGGAAAGGCGAACAATATTCTTTTTAAAATATAAACAGATTACCGCAAACAGTATTTGTGTAATAAATAAACATGTTACATACCAGAATACGCCATGCACTCCTGTAATAAATCTACCACCGATTATTAATGAAATTACTTCATCTAATAAGTTTGAAGCACTAATCGTACCTCTAAGTACCTCTGTTGTAATGTCATATAAACTAAATAGTACTAAATACGTACAATAAGGTACCAGCAATCTACATGTTAGTTTTTTAATAAAAAATTTCAGTTCACTGACAGAATTAACTGGTTTAAATAAATAGCCACTAATAATAAAAAATAGGGGCATATGGAACCAGTAAATAAAAGTAATAGAATTCGGACCTTCTGTAGAATGACCATAAACAACCAAAAAGATACCGATCATTTTGGCAACATCCAACCATTTTTCACGTTCTATTCTCATTTTTATCACCTTGTTTTTATGGCCGTGTAAAAGATACCAACAAAAAAAACATAGCCATTTTATTTGTTTTATGTCCAACATATTGTAAACGATGAGTATTACAGAGTGACAACATGGACGTTACAATAAAGTTATAAAATGTAAATGATTATTACATAAATGGTACTAATTGTTTTAGAAGTCTTGTATAGTATGGAATAAGAACTGATGGAAAAAAATGTAATTTTTTCATTAAAAATTATTAATGTTTATCTTTTTCGACAAATAAATTAATTTTTGCATTATATACTTAGCAGGCTGATTAAAAAAAGAGAGAGTATTCCCTTTAAATAGTTAATTAGACGAGGTGAAGATAAAACAATGAGTTCAATTATTGAAGTTGAAAACCTTAAAAAGCGTTATGGAAATTTCTATGCAGTAGATGGAATTAGTTTTGAAGTTGAAAAAGGTGAAGTTTTTGGATTGCTTGGCCCAAATGGAGCTGGCAAATCTACAACAATGGAAATGCTTGTGGGCTTAAGAAAGCCAGATGAAGGAGTTGCTACGATTGCAGGGCATAAGATTGGGAAGGACTCAAATAAAATAAAACAAGAGATTGGTATACAGCTTCAGTCGACATCTTTATTCGATTTGTTAAAAGTAAAAGAAATCATTGAGATGTATGCTAGCTTCTATCCAAGTCATATCCCAATTCAACCATTGATTGATGAAATGCTATTAACCGAAAAGCAAAATAGTCTAGTAAAAGGACTATCTGGAGGACAAAAGCAGCGATTAGCGATCGCGTTAGCGTTGATTCATGACCCTCAAATTATATTCTTAGATGAGCCAACTACGGGACTTGACCCTCAAGCTCGCAGAACATTATGGGACATCATTTTAAAGCTAAAAGAACGCGGTAAAACAGTTGTATTATCAACTCACTACATGGATGAGGCTCATGTATTAGCTGATCGAATCGGCATTATGGATAAAGGAAAATTAATTGCTCTTGATACACCAAACAATTTAGTTAGTTCAATCTCCGCTGAAAGTGCGATTGAATTTAAAACTAAATCGCCAGAGCAAGAAGATAAGTTTACACATTTAGATAGTGTAATGAATGTTGTCATAAATCATGATTTCGTTACATTGTATACGCGTAATCTTCAAGCTACTTTAATGGCTTTATTAGAGCAAACAAAACAAGAAGATATGATGATTTCTGATTTATCAACAAGAACCGCTACTCTTGAGGATGTATTCCTACACATGACTGGAAGGGGGTTACGTGAAGAATGAAGGCTTATTATCAATTGACTTTAGCACAACTTCGAATTTATGTGCGTAATCGTCAAGCCCTAGTTTGGACACTACTGTTTCCATTTTTCTTTATGATTATTTTCGGACTAATATTTAACGATGGGAATACAACTAGCTATTCGGTAAATTTAATTGACTATGACAAATCTCAAGCAAGTAAACAGATTACTTCAGTTTTGGATAGCCAGAAATCGCTAAAAATTCATAAAAAAACGAATGAATTAAAATCAAAAAAATTATTATCTGATGGAAAAACTGATTTTGTCATCGTCATTAACAAAGGCTTTCAAGATCAGGTGAAATCTAAACAACAAACTGCACCTGCTCAATTAAAAGTACTTTATAACGAAAGTAATTCGGCCCAGCTCCAAGGGGGAATTGCTACAATTACAGCGAATGTGGATGCCGCAAGTAAACAAATGGCAGGATACACGCCAAAAATTGTTACAACCTTTAAAGGTGTAGCCGGGATTACACTTTCTTACTTAGATTTTCTAGTACCTGGAATTATTGCAATGCAAATCATGAATAACAATATGAATGGTGTCGCAGGCCAAATTGCATCGTGGAGAGAGAGAGGCGTTTTAAGAAGGATGCAAGGCACTACATTAAGGGCCTCTACATTTATTGCAGCGCAAATAACAGCTAGACTAATATTAAATAGCTTACAAGCAATTTTAACGCTATTAATTGGCTATTTTGGATTCGATGTCAGTATTCGAGGGTCATTTTTATTAGTTGTATTGTTTGTAATATTAGGCACATTAACGTTTATGAGTATTGGTTTTATTATTGCAAGTCTAGCAAAAAGTCCAGAGAGTGCTGGACCAATTGCAGGTTTCTTATCGTTCCCGCTTATGTTTTTAGGTGGAGTATTTTTCCCAATCAATAATATGCCGGAATATTTACAGCCAATTATAAAAACAATTCCGATTACGCATTTATCAACAGCGATGCGAGATATTATGAATGTCGGAGCAACCTTTGGAGATCTACTCCCTGACTTCGGTTGGTTGTGCGTCTGGATGGTTGTGAGCTTCTTAATCGCTGCTCGTACGTTTAGATGGGAGTAAACTTAAAATAAGGATTTATTAGAAGACTTTCGCTAATTTAAAGCGAAGGTCTTTTTTTATTAAGCTATTTTTGATTTCTCCTATCCTTGCTTTCTAGAATAGTTATGAATTTTTTATTGCATACTATATGAAATTAATTTCTTTTCTAAATCAAGGCATGAAGAAAAGAAGAACAATAAGGAAAGAATGTGGAGATTGCTTCAGTCTCTTTTCCTAGCCAAACTCCTTCATTCTAAGTACTTTCAACTTTATTTAAGATTAGGTGAGTTATAGATGAATTCAATTTTTGAGATTTATTTTCGCGATGTGAAACGAATTGTAACTAATTGGGCAGCTTTAATGATTATCGCTGGCTTAATTATCATGCCTTCAATGTATGCATGGTTTAATATTAAGTCTTCGTGGAATCCGTATGGAAACACGAAGGGCTTAAAGATTGCAGTCGTAAATGAGGACAGAGGTGCAACTGTTTTAAATAATAGGATAAATATCGGAAATGAAGTAATCAATTCATTAAAAGAAAGTCCTACACTAGGCTGGCGATTTACAAGTAGGGATAAGGCAAATGAAGGGGTCAAGCAAGGAAAATATTATGCTAGCATTATGATTCCGAAAGATTTTTCCGAGAAAATTAGTACGGTATTAACAGACAATCCAAAAAAACCTGAACTCGTTTATCAAGTAAATGAAAAGCTTAATATTATTGCTCCGAAATATACAGAAAAAGGTGCAACAGGTATTGCGAGCGAGATTACAAAGAAGTTTGAAAAGACCGTTAGCAAAGAAGTACTACAGGAATTTAATAAAATAGGAATTGATTTGCAAACGAACTTACCTGAAATAAAACAATTTGAGCGAATGATTTTTAAGCTAGAAAAAGACTTGCCTGAAATAAAATCTGAAGTAAATAAAGCATTAAATGATTACAGTAAAGTACAAGGAGTCATTCAAACAGCTAATAAAGATATTGAACTGATCAATCAGATCGTTTCAAATGGTGAGAAGCTTACGGGTAGTTTAAATGGATTTTTTAATCAAGTTAATCAATCGATACATAATGCAATTCCATTTATTAAACAGACCCTTAATCTACTCCAAAGCCAATCAGCCGTCATTCAAAGCACTATATCACAAATGCAGAATCAGGGTATTAATCCTGATGAGTCAACTAGGCTATCAGATGAAATGGGACAAATTATACCAAATTCAAGAAATATCATTCCCTCTTTAATTCAAGTGCTTCAATCGTTTAATAGTCTAAATACTACAGTAAATTTCAATAAAGATATTAACGCACTAAAACAATTAGATGCAGACCTAGCGACAATTCAAAGTGAAAATGATCAAATAAAAAGGGAAATTCAAAACGGGGGCAATGTGCCTACAGATTTACTTCAGAAAATGAGTGAACGCGCAACTAATATAAATAATACGTTAGCGAGTTTAAATTCAAATTTTGACCAAGATTTTGTGCCAAAGCTAAATGAGGCATCGAGATTAGTGAATGAATCCATTAAAAATAGCCAGACGATATTGACTGATGCTAAAAATAATATACCGATCATTAAAGGGGTACTTGCTAATACATCCCATTTATTAGAAACAAAAAAGGGTGATATACAGCAATTAATTAATGAATTCCCTCTGATCGAAACAAAAATTAAAAAATTAGCTAATGAGATTAGAAAAGCCGAAGAAAAAGGTAGTATCGAGGATTTAATAAATTTTCTTCGGACAGATATCGAAAAGGTAAGTGACTTTTATTCAAGTCCAATTGAAATAAAGAAAGAGCGGATGTTCCCAATACCGAATTATGGTACAGGAATGACACCATTTTATACGACTTTGTCATTATGGGTAGGCGCATTATTAATGGTTTCTTTATTAACCACAGAAGTTCATGAAGAGAAATCTTATAAAAGTAGAGAAATTTACTTTGGGAGATTATTAACTTTCATTTCGATTGGTATATTTCAAACACTAGTCGTAACTATTGGCAATTTCCTAATTTTAGGAACATATGCAGCAAGTAAAGGTTATTTTATTTTCTTCGGACTATTGATTAGCATCGTATTTACATTGATTGTTTATACGCTTGTTTCGGTCTTTGGCAATGTCGGGAAAGGCATCGGTATCATCTTCCTAGTTCTTCAAATATCTGGTGCTGGGGGAGTCTACCCAATTCAAGTAACTCCGCCATTTTTCCAAACAATCAACCCATTTCTACCGTTTACTTATGCACTAAGTTTGTTAAGAGAGGCTACCGGTGGAATCATTTGGAATACCGTTCAAAGGGATCTTCTGACACTAGCCCTATTTGTCATTATTGCAATTATAATAGGTGTAGTTTTTAAAGCGCCAATTAATAAAAGAGCTAGTAAAATAGTGGATCTTTCTAAAAAAAGTAAGCTCATTCATTAGTTGCCAAAAAATACAAATTCAAATTAAAATGATTGAACTGTTTCACCAAGTGCTATAACATAGATAAAAGTTATCATTTCATAGCTTTTAGGAGAAGTAGGTGTTTAGTTTGAAAATTTCAGTTGTAGTTTATTGTTATAACAGTGGAGAAAACTTAGAAAGATTTCACGTTAACTTATCAAATACATTAAAATTACTTAAAGACGATTATGAAATTATATATATAAACGATGGAAGTGAAGATGATACATTATTGGCACTTCAAGTTGTTGCAAACCATAGCAATCATTTGAAATATATCTCGTTTACTCGTCACTTTGGAAGAGAAGGTGCACTGTGCGCTGGTCTTGAACACTCAAAGGGTGAGGTAGTCGTGTTAATGGATGGAAGCTTTATACATCCACCAAACGTTATTCTTGAGATGATGGATGAATACCAAAAGGGTAATAACCATGTACTTGCTTCAAAAAAATTAGAGAATTCAGTTCTAAAAAAAGCGAAAAAAGGCATTGTTGAGAAATTCATAAGAAAATTTGTTGATCCTGACATTTTGCAAAATGAATCAGACTTTCGTTTGTTAAGCAGAAAAGTAGTTAATGCAATTTTAAGTATGCCTGAATCAAATCGTTATTCAAAAGGTATGTTTAATTGGATTGGATTTAAAATAAAAGAAATCGAGTATGAAATCACGTCAAGAATAATTAATAAAGAGTCAGAAGTAAAGAAGCTTGATTCTATGAAAAGGTCCATTGAGTATATTCTTTGTTTTAATACGAGGCCATTGAGATTGTTAACTAAAATTGGTTTACTATTAATTGGCATTAGTCTAGTGATCTTTATTATGATGAGTTTTAAAGTACTTTTGGTAGGGATTAGAATACCTGGCTTATATACAATTTCCAATTTCATTATGCTATTTGGAGGCGTCCAACTATTGATGATTGGTGTATTAGGCGAATATTTAGGAAAGACATATTATGAAGCAAAAAGAAGACCTCAGTACATTGTAGAATCTTCAAGCTACGATGAAGAGTAAATTTTTTATATGGTAAATTTGGAAATTCGACAAGAATATTGTCGAATTTCTTTTTTCGTTACATAATAATGAAGGATAGAATTAAATATTATAGTGAAAACTTGGAGATTATTATGGGGAATGTTTTGAAGATTATTCCAGGGTTAGTTATTTGTCTTATTATCGCGCTTGTTAGTCAATCACTTTCTTATATAGTGCCAATTGGAGCGGCTACATTTTCAATTCTAATAGGGCTTTTAATCGGTAATACTGTTCACTTAAAGTCTTATTTTGAAGGCGGTAGGAAGTTTGCAGAAAGTAAATTATTGGAGATTTCAATTTTTTTATTAGGAGCAACTATAAGTGTTCAAATGATAAGCTTATTGGGTTTAAAAGGCATTATTTTAATCGTAACTCAGATGTGTTTTGTGATCATCTTTACGATTTGGATCGGCGAAAAATTAGGTTTTGGATTGAACTTTAGTTATTTAATGGCAAGTGGAAATGCAGTATGTGGCTCATCAGCAATTGGTGCTACAGCTCCTGCTATTCACGCTACTCAAGAAGAAAAAGGCTTGGCTGTGACACTTGTAAATATGATGGGAACAGTCTTAATGTTTATCCTGCCTGTTATCGCTTCAGTTTTATATCACTCGCAAACATTGCCGACTTCTGCGTTAATCGGGAGCACCTTGCAATCAGTTGGTCAAGTTGTTGCCAGCGGTAGTTTGGTGAATGATGAGGTAAAAAATTATGCGACTTTATTTAAATTAATTCGTGTAGTTTTTCTTGTTTTTGTAGTGTTCAGTTTATCGAATATAAAGAGAAGAAACTTACCTACTGAGGACTCAGTTGAAAAAGTAAGAATCCAATTTCCTTGGTATGTAATTGGTTTTGTAATTATGTGTGTTTTATATAGTTTAGGAATGCTACCAAGTTGGGCTGCAACTATTTCTAATAATACAAGTCACTTGCTTGAAATTACTGCACTGGCTGCTATAGGATTGAACGTAAATCTAAAACGAATTATTAAACAAGGGAAATTACTATCACTATACGCACTGAGTATTGTAGGCTTTCAAATACTATTAGCAATTTTATTAATTCAACTATTCTATTGAGTTGGGGACAACGACAATAAACAACAAATAAAGACTATTTCTCGGGAAATTTCGTCAGGAAAGGTGGTATTTCATTGCTTCAACTATCGTCACAGTGGAGAGAAAAATTAAAATCAGAATTTGACAAACCATATTTTAAAGATTTAATGCGTTTTCTAGAAGAAGAATATAAAAATCAAACCATTTATCCTGAGAAAGATCATTTATTTCAAGCGTTAAATGAATGTTCATATGAAGATTGTAAAGTGGTCATCTTAGGACAAGATCCGTACCATCAACCAGGTCAAGCGCATGGATTAAGCTTTTCTGTATTACCAGGAGTAAAAATACCACCTTCTTTAAGAAATGTCTATAAAGAACTAAACAGTGATTTAGGCATAGAGATCCCAACAAGCGGCTATTTAAATAATTGGGCAAATCAAGGCATCTTGTTATTGAATACGGTTCTAACAGTTCGCGAAGGAGAGCCCAACTCGCACAAAAATAAAGGGTGGGAAGTATTTACAAATACAATCTTATCTGAATTAAATAAACACGAACGTCCGATTATTTTCGTTTTATGGGGAAAACACGCCCAAGCAAAGGAAGAATTAATTACAAGTAGCCATCATGTAATATTAAAAGCCCACCATCCGAGCCCATTATCTGCTAGTAGAGGATTCTTTGGAAGTAAACCATTTTCACAAATTAATCAAAAATTAGAAGAGTTTCAAATGGAAGCAATTGATTGGGCGGTAAGGTAGTTATATCAATATCAAAAAAGAAGCTGTCTTATGAGGCAGCTTCTTTTGATTCCGTATGGAAAACGCGAACACTTTGTGTATTTTGTTGATAAAGTTGTGAACTTTATTGATAAAGTAGTTATTTTTGTTGATAAAATAGAAAGTTTTATTGATAAAACCGGAATATTTGTTGATAAGACGCTTGTATCTGTGTAGGAGGGGGATGTTCACTCTAATAATTAAGCGGGTTTTTCATGAGTATACCGAAATATCAACGAGATTTGATCATATATCAACGAGGTTCACAACTTTATCAATATTGTTCACCTAGTATTTGCGTTAGCAGCAAGACAAACACTCAAAATTTCAATACATAAAAAAAGATAACCCATCATTCTTGCGGGTTATCATACGTTTACTATGATCACATCATTATTGATTATTCAGTATAAACTTCTCAACAACTTGTGCCACACCATCTTCATTATTAGTGGCAGTTACATAGTCTGCTTGTTGCTTAATTTCTTCTGGAGCATTCCCCATTGCTACACCTAGTCCTGCGAATTTAATCATCGGAAGGTCATTATATCCGTCACCTACAGCGATGACTTCATCTTGGCGAATTCCTAGAATTTGAATTAAATGATTAAGGCTTTTTCCTTTATCTACTTCAATATTCGTTAGTTCTAAGAAGAATGGTTTCGAGCGCATGACGCTAATTTTACCTTCGAGCTCTTTTTGGAGAATTTTTTCAACTTGAGCTAGTTTTTCTGGATCTTCTAACATTAATAATTTTACTACGTCATTTTGTACATGACCGGTGAAACTACTTACTTCTTTTATAGGCATACCTGTAAGCTCGCCTTCAATATCAGTGTATTGATTGCCTTGTTCAGTAATAATATCATTTTCAATATATGTATGAACGAACACATTATGTTTTTTACTAATTTCGTAAAGTTCATGGGCTTGGTCTTTTGTTAATGCGCATTCATAAACATTATTTTTAGTTCGATAGTCAGTAATAATTCCACCATTAAATGATAGAACATAACTACCATAATCATGAAGTAATAGTTCTTCTGCCAGCTTATGCATTGCAAAGGTTGGTCTACCAGATGCTAATACTACTTTAACACCTATATCTTGTGCTTTTAGTAAAGCTTCTTTAGTTCGTGGAGAAATCACATGATGATCTGTCAAAAGTGTGTCATCGATGTCTAATACAATCATTTTATAGTCCAAAAAAATTACCTCCTAAAATTAACCTTTTTAGTATACCACCGTTCGACTAAAATAGTGCTTAATTTGGTTGTTATTCGCTTTCATAAAAAAGCCATAGTATAATAAAGTTTATTGGATTGTGTTAAAAAAGTTTGGTGGTGATTTATCTGAATATCAGTGTAGAAAAAGTAATCCAGCAAATTGAAAATGAGTTACAAAAGGCGAAAGTAAATACACAAAAGCCAGGTCAATTTCGAGAAAGAATAGCGAGTATTCGTTCTTTATGCGAGCTACTTCTTGAAGATGAGAGTAGTGTAGAGGTTATCAAAAGTGTAATAACTAGTAATTTTATTCAATCAATACCAAGTCAGCCTATTATGTCTCAGCCGTCTGTTATGCCTAAAATAGATGATTCGGAACAAGGCGGATCATTATTAGATTTTTAAGATATAGGGGGAGAAGAAGTGAAGTTATTTTTCTTGTTTGGTAGTATTTTTGCATTTTTATCTATCGCATTAGGTGCATTTGGAGCACATGGACTTGAGGGGAAAATTTCAGCGAAATCACTAGAAGTTTGGCATAAAGCTGTTCAATATCAAATGTTCCAAACAGGTGGATTATTTATTATCGCATTTTTAATTGATAAATATGGATCATCAACTCAATTAATGTGGGCTGGATGGTTATCGGTAATAGGAATAATCTTATTCTCAGGAAGCTTGTACATATTAAGTGTATCTGGCATTAAAATACTAGGTGCAATCACTCCATTAGGAGGATTAGCATTTTTGGTTGCTTGGATCTTAGTAGGTATTTCAGTTATGAAATAAAAAAAGTGTTCAATAGTAGTGCGATTTTGCACTGTATTGAACACTTTTTTTCTAAAGTTGATAAGGGAGAGCTATTTCTTCGTCAAATGTGACGTAGTCTAAGTAAATTGTCAGTAATACGAAAGTTTTCGTTGAATTTACATCTCTGAGTACAATATGATCACGCCCTGCCCCCATAATATACCCGACGAATACTTGTTGTTGGTGTCCAGTGAATGTCATATAAACCGTAGCAACTTTCCCACGATTAGCTCTAAGAATATTTTCGACATATGATTGTTCAAAGAGACCAGGTGTAGCTGACACTTGACCCTGCTGAGTGATCATGCCACCTGATGGAGCTGCAAACCCTTGCCCTTGCCCAGTTTGTTGCCCTTGTCCCTGGGTAGGTTGGGCCGCACGATAAATATTTTGATAATATTCGAAAGGATTACTCAAAGAAAAAACCTCCCTTAGTTAAATCGTTTTAAACACTGTAAACTTTAGGACAATCTTGAGAAGTTGGTTGGTAAAAGCAATGTGACTTATATCTTCCTGCTAGTTTTTGGTTAAACCAAGTTCCTGGGCATGAGCCTGCTGGGCGGAAGAACCATAGGCCATAAGTTGCAGGCCAAAAACGTTGTCCTGCTATTACTTTTCTAGAAAGTTCAATATCTTGATCGCGTGCACGTTGATAAAAGTATGATTTTTGCACGGCTTCAAAACCACCAGGATTCTGATAAACCATATCTGTTAGACTCCGAATATCTCTAAAATCTAAGCAGTCACATAATACCCTGTTAACACAGACATTTCCAACCATTAACATACCTTCTTTACCTTCGCCTTCAGCTTCAGCACGCATTAATCTTGCAAGCAATGAAACTTCAGCTTCGGTATAACGAATTACAGCCATAAAAAAGCCTCCTCATCCGAGTTAAATACTCTGCACGAATCCCAAAAGGTGATCGGAAAGCGAGGACTAATTAGTTCGTTCACTACTGTAACTATATTAAAATTGAAAGAAACATATGACACCTTTTCCAAAAGGGAAATAAAAAAACTTCTCAAAAAGAGAAGTCTTTTAATTTATATACTATGACTGATCGTATATAGAGGATACCCTAAGTATTCAATTATACGTAAAGATATTTTGAGAATGCGTCTTCTTTTAAGATCGTTCCAACAAAGAATGAACCAAATACACCATAACGTGCACTTACTTCATCAAAGCGCATTTCATAAATTAATTTTTTGAACTGAAGTACATCTTCAGCAAATAGTGTAACGCCCCACTCGTAATCATCAAAACCAACTGAACCAGTAATGATTTGTTTAACTTTTCCAGCGTAACCACGTCCAATTTTTCCGTGGCTGTACATCATTTCTTTACGAGCTCCTGAAGGAAGCATGTACCAGTTATCTTCACCTTCACGCTTTTTATCCATTGGATAGAAGCATACATACTGAGATTTTGGTAATGCAGGGTAAAGTCTAGAACGAACATGAGGATTTTGATATGGATCGCCATCTTCTTCGCTTAAGTAATTACTTAATTCAACTACAGAAACGTATGAATAAGTAGGAATCATAAATTGAGACAGTGTAGTTTTGTTTATTTCTGTTTCAATATGTAGTAATTCATCCATAGTAGGTCGTAAAACCATAAACATCATATCTGCCTTTTGACCTAAAATATTGTAAATAGCATGGCTACCTTCACCAGCATCGGCAACTTGATTCCATTTTGAGAATACTTGTTGGAATTCTGTGATAGCTAATTGACGCTCATCACTGCTTAATTGTTTAAAAGCATGCCAATCCATACTTCTAAAGTCATGTAAACAATACCAACCATCTAAAGTTTTTGCAGCTTCACTCATTTTAAATCCCCCAAACGTTATCGTATTGATTTTCATTTATATAGCATACTACAATTAAAAGTATTTTGTAAAAACATACAAAATTATACAGCAACCTAATTTATTTAGAAAATTAGGAATTAATTTACTTTAAATGATAGCGCTTTATTAAATATATTATATTTTTCATTACTCTAAAAAGGTTTTATTCTAATTATAGACAAATAAAATAATTTTAAATATGTTGGAGGCTATTATGAGTAATCTATTTGAAAGTATTAAGCAAAAAGTATCAGGTAAAGGTATTTCAATTGTTTTACCAGAAGGTTTAGATGAGAGAATATTAACAGCAGCTGATAGACTAGCAAAAGAAGAAGTATTAAAACCGATATTAATAGGTAATGTAGAAAGCGTTAAAGAAAAAGCAAGTAGTTTAGGTTTAGAGCTTCAAGGAGTAGAAATTTTAGACCCATCTACTTATGAAAAAATGGAAGAACTAGTTGCTTCTTTTGTTGAGCGTCGTAAAGGAAAAGCAACAGAAGAACAAGCACGTAAAGCATTATTAGATCCAAACTATTTTGGAACAATGCTAGTTTATGCAAATATAGCGAATGGACTAGTTAGTGGTGCAACACATTCAACTGCGGACACAGTACGTCCGGCACTTCAAATTATTAAAACTAAACCAGGCGTTACAAAAACATCAGGTGTATTTATCATGGTTCGTGAAGATGAAAAATACGTATTTGCTGACTGTGCGATTAACATTGCACCAAATAGCCAAGACTTAGCTGAAATTGCTATTGAAAGTGCAAAAACAGCAAAATTATTTGATATTGAACCAAAAATTGCAATGTTAAGCTTTTCAACAAAAGGATCAGCAAAATCACCTGAAACTGAAAAAGTGGCTGAAGCGGTTAAAATTGCAAAAGAACTTGCACCTGAATTAACTTTAGATGGCGAGTTCCAATTTGATGCTGCGTTTGTACCATCTGTAGCAAAAAGTAAAGCACCAGATTCAGTTATTAAAGGTGATGCTAATACATTCGTATTCCCAAGCTTAGAAGCAGGAAACATTGGTTATAAAATTGCTCAACGTTTAGGTAATTTCGAAGCAATCGGACCAATCTTACAAGGATTAAATATGCCTGTTAATGACCTATCTCGTGGTTGTAACAGTGAAGATGTTTATAAATTATCAATCATTACAGCTGCTCAGTCACTGTAAGGGTAGACCGAATTTTTCTTCTTTGATATATAGAAAGAGTGCTCGAGAGTCTTTGGACTTTTGAGCACTCTTTTTTAGTTTGATGGCGTGGAGATATGAACCAAATTTGAAAATACAAAAAACCACAAGAAAAAGTAATCTTGTGGTTCTTCTACATTCTTATCCTTCTCTTAACATTCTTGCATCGAACTTATTTCTGAGTTACGGTCAATCATTCGTTGCAAATGATAATTATACAAATCTATTTCATCGCCAAATAAAGAGTTAGGAGTTAGTTTAGGGGTTAATTTAATTAGAGATTGTAACAGTCTCTTCATTGTATCTGTAACGGTAATTTCAGCTGATAATAGCTCGCTAAGTGATGCCATTGTATTTGGCAAAATGGTAGGGTAGTTAAATGATGTTTCTTGGTTATTAATCGCTATCTCATAAAAGTCTTTGACAATGGAAGCACGTTTTGAACCACTCTCATTAATACATAAATAGATTTGGACAGCAACGCCTTTACGTATACGGCGTTGAGAAATCCCTGCGAATTTCTTTCCATTGATGCTTAAATCAAAATCTCCAGGACAATAGGATCCAACGATTTCTTTTGCGACTATTTTATCAGTTAAGTCTTTAAACATATCTTGAATTAATGCATACATCATTTCATAACCATCATTAATTTGAAGCTTATGTTCAGCCTCCGGAAAGATTAGTGAAATATTTAAAACACCTTCGTCTAATACAACTGCAAGCCCACCTGAATTTCGTACAATTGCTTTATAACCTTGGCTATTAAGATAATTAACACCATTCACTAAATTCGGTAATCTAGTATCTTGTATACCTAGAACAATAGTATTGTGGTGCACCCATGTTCTGATGGTTGGAGGAGACTCCAGTCTTCCGATTTTTGTACATAATGTGTCATCTAATGCAAAAGATTGTTTTGCTTCAAAGGAAGGTCCTAAAGTTGAGCCGTCTATAAAGCGTATTTCATCATTTTGTAATCGATTTAAATATTGATTCATTAAATAAAGCCCCTTGCGTTTATGCGTTTGTTTCCTTATTTTAGCACGAATTTTAACTAAGTAAAAAAACTTCATATTCTAAATATTAACTATTGATTGACAATACATTAAATCCTAATTATAGTAAATTAAGTAATGAAAATGATAATCGTTATCAATTATTTCGAGGTTGATTATAATCGTAAAAAGGAGAAACAAATGAAAAAGTTATTATTACCGTTTATTTTAGTTTTTGTATTAATCATAAGTGCATGTAGCAATAATTCTTCAGATCAGAAGGCTAATACGACAAGTAAAAACGATCACGCAAAAACATTTACATACCAATCTGAAACAGGACCTGTTGAAGTGCCTACACATCCAAAACGCGTGATTCTATTATCAGGTTTTACTGGTAATGTTATTTCCCTAGGTGTTAATGTCGTTGGGGTAGATGTTTGGTCAAAGAATAATCCAACTTTTAAGAAAGAATTAAAAGACGTAGCGGAAGTATCTGATGATAATCTAGAAAAAATTATTGAATTAAAGCCAGACTTAATTATTGGATTATCAAATATTAAAAATATTGATAAATTGAAAGAGATTGCTCCAACAGTGACTTACACATGGGGGAAATTAGACTATTTATCACAGCATGTAGAAATTGGTAAGCTTTTAAACAAAGAGAAAGAAGCAAAAACATGGGTTGATGACTTCAAGCAACGCGCTGAAAAAACTGGAGATGAAATTCGCGCTAAAATTGGTCAAGACGCAACAGTATCAGTATTCGAATCATATGACAAACAGCTCTACGTATTCGGCAATAACTGGGCTCGTGGAACTGAAATACTTTATCAAGCTATGAAATTAAAAATGCCTGAAAAAGTAAAAGAAGTAGCATTAAAGGACGGATATTACACACTTTCCACAGAAGTGCTACCGCAATATGCAGGGGATTATATCATTTTAAGTCAGTATGCAAATGCAGATATTTCCTTCAAAAAAACAGATACATATAAATCGATTCCTGCGGTAAAAAATAATCACGTATATGAAATGACTGGGAATGGCGCATCATTTAGTGACCCTGTGACGCTGGACAAACAGCTAGCATTCTTTAAAAAGTCATTTTTAGGAAATTAATAGATTATAGGGACTACCCGTAAATACATTTTATAACTAAAAATAGAGAAACGAGTTCTAACTTAAGAACTCGTTCCTCTATTTTTCTACAGATTATGTTATTCTGCAATTTTTTCTAAATTTCCGTTCTTATCCATTCTAAAGGATGTTGCTGCTGGCTTCTCTTCCTCTTCAAACAATACTAATTTTCTAGCCCGATTCATTATTTTCATCATTGTTTCATAGTCTTCTTGAACAGTAGTAGCATCTTTTTCAAGCTTTTCTACTTGTCTCTGTAACTGAGAATTTCGTTCCTGTAATTGCATAAGCTCTCTTTTCAACTGATCATTCTCACGGACTAAGCGATCACCACCAATTTGATTACTAGAAAGGCCTTGTAAAAATTGAATTACATCAAACATTGTAAGTGAACTTTTTCTTGTAGTACTTGGCGAAGGTGGTGAAGCCTGTGCTTGGTATTGATTTTGTACTAAAGGAATATTTGAAAAAATTTCAGTTTTTGGTTCTTCATCATGTAAAACCTCGTCGTCTGTTTCAAATTGATCATTAGTTTCCACAAAAGAACCAAATTCTTGATCAAGTTCAAGACCATATTCTAAATCTTGCTCATCATTTAAATAGCGATCAAAATTACTAGATACATCTGTTTGTATATAACTAGATTCAGAAGGTGTATATAATAATTTTTTCTTAGCATCTTCGCCTTTAGCGTGTCGAAGCTTTTCTTTACGGAATTTTTTTGCTAATTGTAGTGCTTTTTCATAATTATAACGAACTACAGCATTCCAACGAAAACCGCATGCGGCAGAAGTACGTTCTAAAACATCGCCAACTTCTTCAAAGGCATTTAATTGGGTGCTTCCTTCGCGCACGTGTCGTAAAACAGTTTCCGCTAAAAGTAAATCATTCTCTTCAGTCCAAGCATCTTGTCTTAATTTCATCATAGAAATTTCCCCTCAACTTTCTTTTATTCAATTATTAATTCATTTAATTTCTAGCTGATTAATAGAAGTTTGGACAAAAAAATAGAAAACTATACAAAAAATAGTAGAATACTATTTGAGTGTGATTTATTAGGAAAACTTGCATGTCTTTTTGGGAACGAGTAAAATTACTGCTAAGTATGTTCAATAAAGAACAGAAAGGATTGTTTAAAAAAAATGTCAAACGAATTTAGAATATGTGATGATTGCCAGGCGACGAATATTAAGACTTTAGTCCCTCGCTTAAAACGAATAGATGAAGACGCAGAGGTTAAAATCGGATGCCAATCTTATTGTGGACCAGGACGAAAAAAATCGTTTTGCTTTGTCAATAACCGTCCATTATCTGCTCCAAACGAAGATGATCTACTTGTTAAGATAAAGTCAAAACTAGGTAAGAATTAAACGTTCCTTCATCTTTAGGAGCGTTTTTTTGATATAATAGTAAAGAAATACGAAAGGCGTTTGCTCAGCCCCGAAAAGCATAAGACGAATTCCAAAGCAGGTTGATTTTTACCTGAATTGGAATTCGGCTTATGACCTCGAGGGGCTAACGCCTGTAGCTAGACAATACGAAATGTGGAGAAAGCTTCAGCAACGATAAATTAGACGATTAGAACAATAAAAAGTGTCGCTTACTATAGATCATAGAAATAAAAGAGACATGTTCAGATAACAAGTAATTTAGCATATAAAGAAATAGTGTACATATTGAAAGGGGGCCAACATATGACATATCGTTTCCAAAAGCTATATGAGGAAAAAGTATTTAAAGATCCAGTACATCGTTATATACACGTAAGAGATCAAGTTATCTGGGATTTAATTGGAACTAAGGAATTTCAGAGACTAAGAAGAATTAAGCAGCTCGGTACTACATATCTTACGTTTCATGGAGCTGAGCATAGTCGATTTACTCATTCGCTTGGCGTTTATGAAATTATAAGGCGAATGGTAGATGATGTATTTTCAGGCCGTCCTGAATGGAATGAGGATGATCGTTTATTAGCTCTTTGTGCTGGGTTGTTGCATGATGTTGGTCACGGGCCTTTTTCACATACGTTTGAGAAGATATTTAATTTAGACCATGAAGAGTTAACTAGAGAAATTATAGAGGGTTCAACGGAAATTAATAAAATTTTAAAAAAGGTTGGAGATGACTTTCCTAAGCAGGTTTCGGAAATCATTGAGAAAACTTCGAAAAATAAGCTCGTTACAAGTATGATTTCAAGTCAGATTGACGCTGATCGTATGGACTATCTTCTTAGAGATGCATATTACACTGGAGTGAGCTATGGTAATTTCGATATGGAACGTATATTGAGAATTATGCGTCCTCGTCCTGATGGCGTCGTTATTAAACAATCAGGTATGCATGCCGTTGAGCATTATTTAATTAGTCGATACCAAATGTATTGGCAGGTTTATTTTCATCCAGTGTCTAGAAGTGCTGAAGCAGTTTTACTAAAAATATTACAAAGAGCTAAATATTTACATGAGTCAGGTTATCATTTTAATTATGTACCAGTTCATTTCGATCATCTTTTTGAAGGGAAGATTGATTTAGACGAATATATTAAATTAGACGAATCTGTACTTCTGTATTATTTTCAAGTGTGGCAAGAAGAGTCCGACGAAATCTTGAGCGATCTATGTCAACGTTTCTTGAATCGGAATTTATTTAAATATGTCGATTTTGATACACAATCTCATACTGAAAAATTTGCTGAACTAAAGAAGCTATTTTTAGAAATAGATATTGATTCAGAATACTATTTAGTCATTGATACGATCTCAGATGAAGCTTATGATTATTTTAGATATGGTGAAGAAGACGGTAAGAAGCCAATATTATTGTTGCAAACGAACGGTGATTTAAAAGAAATCTCCCGTAAATCAGAGCTAGTCGATGGAATAACAGGGAAAGAATTATTCGATTCTAAGTTATTTTTCCCTTATGATTTAATCTATACAAACCCTGATGAGAAGAAAAAGAAAGTAATTGAAATGATTGAAGAAATAGCAGGAGCTAAAAGAAGATAAGCTTATTCGATTGAAGATACTCAAATTGCTTGGTAGTGTGAGAAACAATAATAAAAACAGTAAACGGATTTTAGTCCCGTTTACTGTTAATGTATGTAAGAATTTCTATTCGTCACTAAGGCGTTTGCCTGCAACTGCATAATGATTTTTTGTCATCTCTTCGATGAAAACAACAATCTTCTCAGTTGGTGCGCCTGTTGTTTCACTCACAGCAGCAGTAACTTTTTCTACTAAAGCTTTCTTTTGTTCTTCAGAGCGACCTTCTAGCATTTTTACTGTAACGTATGGCATAATATGACCTCCTTAGTTTTGTCATTTTTATTATAACTCAGGAAGTCAGAATAATAACGGTTAAATCATTAACATTGAAGAAATCACCATCAATAATTTAAACTTTTATTAAAGAGTTCAATAATTAGCAGTCACAAAAACAATTATTTCTTGAGAGGAGTCAAGAATGGGATCATTTTTTCAATATCCATTAAAAGATATACCATTAATATTACTAGTTGTCGCAATTTCACTATCAGTTCACGAATTTGCACACGCATATGTAGCTTATAAATTTGGGGATGACACGGCAAAAAAACAAGGCAGGCTAACTCTTTCTCCATTTAAACATTTAGATATTTTCGGAACGATTGCCATCATTATATTAGGCTTTGGTTGGGCAAGACCAGTTCCAGTGAATCGCCATAACTTTAAAAATCCAAGAATAGCAGGGATTCTAACAACTGCAGCGGGTCCAATAAGTAACTTTATATTGGCAACACTTGGATTAATCGTTTATGCATTACTATTAAAGTATGGATTTTTTCATTCTTTCCCAGAGGCTTTAACGATTACTTTAAATTCGTTCTTTAGTATTTTCATACAAATGAATATTGTGCTATTTGTATTCAACTTAATTCCTCTTCCACCATTAGATGGATATCGGATCATAGAAGATTTAGCACCTAATGATATTCGCGCAAAAATGTCACAATATGAGCAGTATGGAGCATTTGTGTTCTTAGTTTTAGTATTAACTCCTTTAGATAACTATACAATACAACCAATTTTCGAGTTTGCTATACCTTCAGTTTTCCACTGGATTAATTCAATTGTTACAACATTAATTATGTAATTTACTATTAGGAGGCTAACGATGTCTGAACAACCAAAAAAGAAATCACTAGGATTCAATATATTAAAAAATGATTCAACGAGCGGGCATGGCGGTTTTGGTGTTGGGGCGATTAGTTTAGAAAATATCTCTCCTGTCTTTATTGATATACAAGAGAATGATGTTTTTGTAGATATCGGTGCAATGCACGCAAGAAGTTCAGTTGAAAAAGGAATTAAATTCTTAACAAAAGAGGAAGATGTTCCTAATGGAAAACCTTATTGGTTAGTATGGGTAGCAACTGAAAGAACTGAAAGCGGACCTTATTATGCAGGAGTAACTGGTTGCTATATGACAGTTGACCGTGAAGCTAGAAGGGGTTATAAACTTCTACCTGATCATGTAAATAAAATGGATAAAGCGATGAAACGAAAGTTAATGGTTGATCATATGGATGAAAAGTCTCGTACATTATTAGCTGATTTTCTTAAAGCACACAATGAAGAGATGTGGAATAATTCATCTGACCAATTAAAAACAGAACTTTTAGGTTAATAAACTTTTAGCATATTTAGAGAGTGCAAATGAGTAGCAGAGAAAAACTTGATGTGGCTTCCAATATTAGGAATTAAGTTGCGTCTTTACACTAGCTAAAAATGCGATCCAATCGGTGAGTTTTCTTTCAAAAATTATAAAAAAAAAATGAAGAAAACGTCGAATAATCTTTTTACATTTATCACCAAATAAAGTAAACTAATATTAGCTTGGACAAAGCTAGGACTAGGACAAACAAAAGACCTTACCAATTTGGTGAGGTCTTTTGTTTTTAAGGTAAGTACTGGCTATACCAAGGTGTGTTATCCTGTTTTTCTTTTTTATGTTTCTTTGTCTTTTTTTTATTAATACAAGGTTTTGTAGGTTGTGTTCCTTGACGAAAATATAGGGAAACCTTTTCGCCACAACCTTCCTTATACAAAAGGCCAGTCTTTTCATCTACAGCAACTTTTACGATGTCTTTAGGTATTTTTGAATCTACTTTCTTATCTGATAGATTTGTAATAACTGATGCCCAAACCTTCTTTGCTAATGTACTTTCCTCTGCAGATAAATTTTTTGAATGATCATATCCTACCCATACTCCTACAACAATATTGGAATGGAATCCTACCATCCAACTATCTGTTTTTGTAGTTCCAGTTTTCCCATAATAATCCTTTGAAAGTTCAGGAATAATGCTTGTTCCCGTTACTGGTAAGTAGCTTGAGAAATTTGTATTGAACATTCCATTCATTAATTGTTTAAGAATAACCGTTTGATCTTTTTCTAATCTTTGTTTATGGTCAACCTTTCTTTTATAGATTGATTTTCCTGATTGAGTTTTAATCTCACTTACAAAGTGTGGAGTTACATCTTTACCGTTATTGGCGATTAATGCATACGCTCTTGTCATATCAAGTAAGGAAGCATCCTGCGTACCGAGTGCCATTGAAGGAAGCTTATTTTTAGGTGCGGTTAAATAGAATAGTTTCTGTGCTTTAATAAATTCATCTGCACCAATAGCCTGTTGAGTTTTCACTGCGAATATATTGTCTGAAACAGCAATAGCTTTAGCTAAAGAAATTTGATCATGTGCATAAAGATGGCCACTATTTTTGGGACTATATGTATCGCCGTCCTCAAAATGAAATGTTGTCGGCTTACTTTGGAGCATTGTGGATGGTGTATATCCATTTTCAAGTGCACTATAATACAAAATTGGCTTTATTGTACTACCTACTTGCCTTTTTGATGCAACTGCGCGATTAAATAAAAATTGTCCTTTCTCACGTCCTCCAGTCATGCCTAAAACATTACCAGTTTGACTATCCAATACGATTACACTAGCTTGCAGATTAGGAAAAGGCTTAATATATGGATCAAATGCTTGGTCAATTTGATTTTGAATAGTTGGATTAAAGGTTGTATAAATTTTACTGCCATTATTATTGACGGATTGACCAATAGACTCTGTAATTTCTTTTTGAACACTTTGTTGAAAATAGGATGTAAAGGAAGAATTTGAAGTATGAATAATTGGCTTTAACTTAATAGACTCATTCATTGCATTTTTAACGGTATTTGAGTTAATTAATTTATTCTTTTCAAGTGCCGATAAAATCCGTTGCTGTCTCTTTTTTACAGACGAAAAATGAATATAAGGGTCATAGATTGACGGATTAGCCGGAATGCTTAATAAAAAAGTTGATTCTCCAATGGTCAGTTGTTTCGTTTCCTTTCCTAAAAAGGTGTTCGCTGCAGTTTCGAGGCCATAAATGCCATGTCCAAAATAAATGGTGTTTAAATAAGCTTCTAAGATCTTGCTTTTTTTATAGGAAGACTCTAATTTCATCGTTAAATAAGCTTCTTTTATTTTACGACTAAGCGTTTTTTCTTGTGAAAGATATAAATTTTTAGCAAGTTGTTGAGTGATTGTGCTAGCCCCTTGAGCGTATTGACCTTTTGTTAAATTAACTAAAATAGCAGAACCTAATCTTTTTAAATCGAAACCATGGTGATGAAAAAAATTCCGGTCCTCAGAAACTAAAACACTATTGATTGCAATCGGAGGTACATCTGCAATTTTTAACGTTTTTCGATTTTGAAGTAGCTGAGTTTTACTAATTATTTTATTATCGTGATCGTAATAGCTTGAATTCGATGCAATAAATAATGAAGGTTTTGTGGAAGTAATAGCCATAAAATAGACACATGATAAAAATAGGGAACCTAAAATTGAAATAACAGTAAGTAAAATGCCAATCTTTTGAAGGGTGCGCCAATGAAAAGAGTAGTTGATATGATACAAAAAGTATCCTCCTCTCAATATAATTCTGTATTTTAATACTAGTATGGTAGATTAAGAGAATTTTTATACAAATTAATGTAGTAAAAAATATCAAATAATTTAGCTTTAAAAATCTTGCATTTCAGTGAAATTACTCTATACTTTTCTTTTGTACGGCAAAAAATTGTTGTAACAACACAAATCCGATAGGAATTAGGAAGAGTGGGGATAATACGAAACATAATCAACTAAGTTAATGCTACATTGTTATGTTTCAAACTAAATCTTGATAAAGAAGGGTAGATGCAACAAATGGAATTATGGTTTACTGAAAAACAAACAAAAAACTTTGGAATTACTGCTAAAATTAATAAAACTTTACATACAGAGCAAACTGAGTTTCAAAAGCTTGACATGGTAGAGACAGAAGAGTTCGGTAACATGCTTATTTTAGATGGAATGGTTATGACAACTCAAAAAGATGAGTTCGTATATCATGAGATGGTTGCTCATGTACCTTTATTCACACACCCAAATCCTGAAAACGTATTAGTAGTAGGTGGCGGTGATGGCGGTGTTATTCGTGAAGTATTAAAACACCCAAGTGTAAAGAAAGCAACTCTAGTTGAAATCGATGGAAAAGTAATTGAATACTCTAAAATATACTTACCTGAAATTGCAGGGAAATTAGAAGATCCACGTGTAGAAGTAAAAGTAGATGATGGATTTTTGCATATTGCAAATAGTGAAAATGTATATGATGTAATTATGGTAGATTCAACTGAGCCAGTTGGTCCTGCAGTGAACTTATTTACAAAAGGCTTCTACGCTGGTATTTCTAAAGCGTTAAAAGAAGACGGTATTTTTGTAGCTCAAACGGACAACCCTTGGTTTACACCAGAGTTAATTACACAAGTTCAACGTGATGTAAGAGAAATCTTCCCAATCACTCGTTTATACATTGCAAATATTCCAACATATCCAAGTGGTATGTGGACATTTACAATTGGTTCGAAAAAACACGATCCACTTGAAGTAGAAGAGAATCGTTTCTTTGATATTGAGACAAAATATTATACAAAAGAGCTACACAAAGCAGCGTTCGTATTACCAAAATTTGTAGCTGATCTTACTAAATAAGGGGGGCTTAATTATGCGTTTTGATGAAGCATATTCTGGAAATGTATTTATTAAGAGTCATCCAAGCTTTGAAGAAAGTAAAGCAGTTATTTATGGTATGCCTATGGATTGGACTGTAAGCTTCCGTCCAGGTTCTCGTTTCGGTCCAACACGTATTCGTGAGGTTTCAATTGGGTTAGAGGAATATAGTCCATATCAAGATAAAGAACTAGAAGAAGTTAAATATTTTGACGCTGGGGATATCCCATTACCATTTGGTAACGCTCAAAGAAGCCTTGATATGATTGAAGACTATATTGATGGCCTGTTAGCGGAAGGGAAATTCCCTCTAGGTATGGGTGGAGAGCATCTTGTATCTTGGCCTGTAATGAAAGCTATGTATAAGAAATACCCAGACTTAGCAATTATTCATTTTGATGCACATACTGATTTACGTGATTCATATGAAGGTGAGCCATTATCTCACTCAACACCAATTAAAAAAGTTTGTGATTTAATTGGACCAAAAAATGTTTATTCATTCGGAATTCGTTCTGGTATGAAGGAAGAATTTGAATGGGCAAAAGAAGTTGGAATGAATTTATTTAAATTCGAAGTACTTGAGCCGTTAAAGAAAGTACTTCCAACACTTGCTGGTCGTCCAGTATATGTAACAATCGACATCGATGTACTAGACCCTGCGCATGCTCCAGGAACAGGTACTCTTGAAGCCGGTGGTATTACTTCAAAAGAAATGATTGATAGTATCTTAGCAATTGCTAACAGCGATATTAACGTTGTTGGGGCAGACTTAGTAGAAGTAGCTCCAGTGTATGATCATGCTGAGCAAACTCAAGTTGCAGCAAGTAAGTTTATTCGTGAAATCCTATTAGGTTGGGTAAAATAATACGAATTGTGAAAGGCGATTTTTCGTTCATTAGAGCGAGAAATCGTCTTTTTTTTATATAGAATTTTGAACTTGAATAAAAAAATTTACTAAATATATGAAAATGTTATTGATAATGATAATCATTACCCTTATAATTGAGAACGATTATTATTATCATGATTTGGGGAGAAGATGAAAATGAAAAAAGGGGTAAGGAAGTTTATTTTGACACTACATCTTGTGTGCAGTTTAGTTTTTGGACTATTTATTATTGCTGTATGTGCAACGGGTAGTGTTTTAGTGTTTGGGGATCAAATTGAACATGTGTTAAATCCGCAGTATTTTAAGCCTGCAAGTAGTGAAAGAAATGTTGGAATTAACGAAGCAGAAAAGATTTTTCTTGATAATTACAAAGGATTTGAAATCTCGAGGATGGATGTTCCTTCAAAGTTATCAAATGTATACCATGCAAATATGTCAAAAGGACATAATGAAATTGATGCTTATGTAGATCCTAGCAATGGTAAGCTATTAGGTAATTTTGATAGAGAGGCATCATTCGTATCTTTTGTTAAAGATTTACATACACATTTATTGTTAGATGATATTGGCGAAACAATTATAGGGATCGTTGCAATTGCATTTATTTTAATTCTTATTACAGGTATCTATTTATGGTATCCAGGTATTAAACGAATGTTTAAAAGCCTAAAAATAAAATGGAATAAAAGCCAAATGGCACGAAATTTATCATTACATAATTTCATTGGGGTAATTACTTTACCATTTTTACTCGTTGTAGCAATTACAGGAATGCTATATCCATTCCAAGAAAAGATTGAAGAGTCTTTGAAATTAAAGTTTACATCGAATTATCCTGAGGAGCTTAAATCAGTTGATAATGGCAAAAATAAAATTGGATTGGATGCTATAACTGCTGAAATTAAAAAGTTACATCCTGAAGGTGAGTTATACAAATTAAGACTTCCATCTGATAAAGAGGGTGTTATAGAAGCCCAATTAAGCGATGGCACTTACGATCCTGAGGGTAAAGGGAATACAAGTGAATTCTACGATCAATTTTCTGGCAAGCATTTAGGATCTTTTTCCAAAAATAACGAAACTGCCTATGATAAATTTTTCGTTTGGAGACAAAGTTTACATAGAGGTACTTATGGTGGGGTTTTCGTAAAAACAATTTATGCCTTAGTTGGTATTGCTCCACTTGGACTAGGAATAACTGGTATTACAATGTGGGCATTAAAACGTAGAAACAAAGCTAAAAAAATGAAGAAGTTACAGAAAGCAGCATAAAGTATACGAAATTTAATATAGAAGAAAGTGGAACCCGAAAGGTAAATGCTCTAAAAGAGAATTTATCTTTCGGGTTTTTTTGTATAGGAAAAATAGTCAGTGATAAAAAGAAATTCTATAGTTTTTAATAGTAAAACAATGATTTTGAAGAAAGATAAAAATAGAAAAAAGTACAAAGTTAACGTTGACGTTAACGATACATTAGGAGTAAGATATATTAGTGATGTAAATAACGAATTCAATTAAATATTTTTCGAAGGGAGGAAATGATTTGCTTTATAAAATAGATGAAGTAGCAAAAGAGTGCAATTTAACGAAGCGTTCGATTCGATATTACGAGGAAATTGGATTAATCCCTCCACCTGAAAGAAGCGAAGGCGGATTTCGACTTTATTCAGATGAGCATATTGAACGACTAAAGAAAATAATGAATGTTCGAGATGTTCTTGGTTTTTCTTTGCAAGAGGTACAGGAATATATGGCAATTAGTGAGGCATTTGAAGAATTTCGACTGCAATATAGAGAAAACAAGGAAAAGATGAATGAAGATGAAAGAAAGCATAAGCTTTTAGGGGCAGAGGAAATACTTGCTCAACAATTAAATATGATTGATGAAAAGCTTAAAAAAATGAACGACATAAGAAGTGAAATGAATGAGATGTATCAGAGAGTACGAAGTGCATTAGAATAATAAATAATTATGGGAGAAGGATGGAATATGTCAAATTTGGCAAATAATAAAAGTCAAAAGACAAGTTTAAATCAAAAGTCTAGTCTATTAAATCAACCAAAGGCTATTTGGGCAGTTGGGTTTGCATGTATTATTGCATTTATGGGAATTGGATTAGTTGACCCGATTTTACCAGCAATCGCAGAAAAGATGCATGCTTCAAAAAGTGATGTAACTCTTCTTTTTACAAGTTACAACTTAGTCATGGCAATTGCTATGTTAATTACAGGTTTTATATCTTCACGTATCGGAATAAAATGGACATTACTTTTAGGTATATTAATTATTGCAGTGTTCGCAGGACTTGGAGGAAATTCAAGCGGTATATGGCAACTAGTTTGGTTGCGTGGAGGCTGGGGATTAGGTAACGCTCTATTTGTAGCAACTGCTTTATCAGCCATTGTTTCATTATCTAGATCAGGTGTTGCACAATCGATTATTTTATATGAAACTGCAATTGGTCTTGGTATTTCGGTTGGTCCACTTTTAGGTGGAGAATTAGGTTCAATCTCTTGGAGAGGTCCATTTTTTGGTGTTGCTTGTTTAATGGTCATTGCATTTTTATCTCTATCAATTATGATGCCAAAAACACCAATTACACAAAATACAAAAAGAGCGTCATTCTTGGATCCATTCCGCGCTCTTAAACATAGATCTTTATTAACGTTAGGGATTACAGCATTTTTATATAACTTTGGATTCTTTACTTTACTGGCTTTTTCACCATTCTATATGGGATTAAAAGAACATGGTTTAGGATTCGTATTTTTAGGTTGGGGACTTCTATTAGCAATTACATCAGTTTTTATGGCGCCAAAGCTACAAAAAAAATTCGGTACGCTTAAGTCGATGTATGCAATGTTAACTCTATTTGCGATTACGCTTATTATTATGGGTGTTGGAACAGATACAAATAGCGTTATTATCGTCTGTGTAATTATAGCTGGTGCATTTTTAGGTAATAACAATACATTAATTACAACAGCAGTAATGCAAGCAGCACCAGTTGAGCGCTCAACAGCATCTGCGGCATATAGCTTTTTACGTTTTTTAGGTGGAGCAATAGCACCATACTTAGCAGGTAAGCTTGCTGAATGGTATAATCCACATGTACCTTTCTATGTAGGTGGATGTTTTGTATTAGTATCAGTACTATTCTTATTCATTAATAAAAAGCACTTACTTCATATTGATAAAGCAGAATCTGCACATTAATTAGAAGTTATCTCAAGAATTAGTGAAAGCCCGCTGGAAATAAAAATTCCTAGCGGGTTTTTTTGTGTTTTTACAAACAAAAAAACAGCCCTTTACGAGCTGCTTATCATGGTCCGAAATGACCAAAAAGCATCATATAAACGATGAAGCCGATGAGTGCAAGTAATCCAATTAGTGCTGCCGTAAAACTACCGAACATGATCGCTTTTCGTTTGATCCAAAACCACAAGACGATTCCCACAACGAACGGCACTAAAAAGGCGTACAAATAAATGAGAAAAATGCTCGATAACGCAATGATTCCAATGCCTAGTCCGATGAAAAATAATTTGCTAGATGATTGTTGTGCGATTGTTTTCATAAAATCTCCTTCTATTCACCATATGTTCTTTATTGTCTCACAAACCGTTTTCAATTGAAAACAAATATTCTCACAATTTCATGAGAGGAATGTTTTAAAAAAAATTTATTATTTGTGTACAAAGGCACGCCGGTATGAAGGAATATCGCTGCTTTACGAGGACGATGCCATGACCAATAAAACGCTGTGTTATGCACAAAACCAGGTCGCCGTAATCAGAAAATGCTGTGTTATGCACAGAACCACGTCATCATAATCAAAAAACGTTGTGTTACGCACAAAACCAAGTCGCCATAATCAGAAAACGCTGTGTTATGCACAGAACCACGTCATCATAATCAGAAAACGCTGTGTTACGCACAAAACCAGGTCGCCATAATCAGAAAGCGCTGTGTTATGCACAGAACCACGTCGTCAAAATCAAAAAACGCGGTGTTATGCACAAAACTACGTGCTTTATGAACAGAGTTCACAGCTTTATGCACAAAGTACAAAAAGTGTTCGTGCTTATCAATCATCCACAACGCTAAAGAAGCCTCTTAAACGGTTTTATCAACAAAAATCGGTATTTTATCAACAAAACTAAGTATTATATCAACAAAACTAACTACTTTATCAATAAAGTTCACAGCTTTATCAACAAAATACACAAAGTGTTCGTGCTTTCGAAAGAGCCGCCCCTATTCTTTGTTCGTTTTAATGAATATTTTTCACAATTTTTTTCTTACCTATTTTATTTTTTTTATTAGATTATGCTAAAATGGGAAAAGATGATTTTGGATGTGATTCGTTACGTTCATCGGGAGAAAAGGACGTGTAAAAGTGAAAGAGCAACAGGGCATACCTGTCTCAATTGATTTTGAGACTATGATTAAAGATTCACACGGGCGTGATAAAATCAGTTTTCAAGCAAATGGCCTATACTATAAAAAAGAAGATATTTCATACTTATTATTTGAAGAAAAACATGAAGATCGAAAAGTAAAGGCAACAATGAAAATTAGTAAAGGGGAAGTTACGATCATCCGTAATGGTGGAGTTATGATGCGTCATCAGTATCGAGTGAATGAAACGACTGAAGGTACTTTCTCAAATGAATTAGGAGTATTTCAAACGAAAGCATATACAAAAAAACTACAATTTCTAGTATCAGAGGGACCTTTAAAGGGTGTACTTCAATTAGGGTACAAGTTATTCGTTGGTGATGAAAATGCTGGTTCGTATAACATTACAGTATCAATTAAGGAGGCAACGATATGAATACATTAGAACAAGTAAAGAGTCGTTTAAAAGATGAAATCGAAGCTGCAGTATTAAAAGCAGGTTTAGCAACGGAGGAACAATTACCACAAGTTGTGTTAGAAACTCCAAAAGATAAGACACATGGTGATTTTTCAACAAATATGGCAATGCAATTAGCGCGTGTTGCTAAAAAAGCACCGAGAATGATTGCAGAAGAACTAATCAACTCGTTTGATCAAAGCAAAGCTAGTATTCAAAAAGTTGAGATTGCTGGACCTGGTTTCATCAATTTCTATATGGATAATAGCTATCTTACAGATTTAATTCCTTCAATTATTAAATCAGGAAAAGAATATGGCCAAACTAACTTTGGTAACGGCGAAAAGATTTTAGTTGAGTTTGTTTCAGCGAATCCTACAGGTGATTTACACTTAGGTCACGCACGTGGAGCTGCGTTTGGAGATTCATTATGTAATGTTTTAAACAAAGCTGGTTATGCAGTAACACGCGAATACTATATCAATGATGCAGGTAATCAAATTAACAATTTAGCATTATCGGTAGAGGCTCGTTATATGCAAGCTCTTGGTATGGAAAAAGAAATGCCTGCAGATGGCTATCATGGTGCGGACATTATTGAGATTGGTAAAACTTTAGCTGGAGAATTCGGTGACCGTTTTATGAATGAACCAGAAGAAGCTCGTTACAAATTCTTCCGTGAGTACGGTTTAAAATTAGAAATGGAAAAACTACAAAGAGATCTTCGTAATTTTAGAGTAGACTTTGATGTATGGTATTCAGAAACTTCATTATATGAAAACGGTAAAGTGTTAGAGGCACTTGCTGATTTAAATGAACGTGGTGAGACATATGAAGAAGAAGGAGCAACTTGGTTCCGTTCTACAACATATGGAGATGACAAAAACCGTGTACTAATTAAGAGTGACGGCTCTTATACTTACTTAACTCCAGATATCGCTTATCACAGAGACAAGCTAAGTCGCGGAGCAGATAAATTAATTGATATTCTTGGAGCTGATCATCATGGTTATATTCCACGAATGAAAGCAGCAATTCAAGCTTTAGGATACAATGCAGATACTCTTGAAGTAGAGATTATCCAAATGGTTCAGTTATATCAAGACGGTGAAAAAGTTAAAATGAGTAAACGTACGGGTAAAGCTGTAACGTTACGTGATTTAATGGAAGAAGTAGGAATTGATGCAACTCGTTACTTCTTTGCAATGCGTGGATGTGATTCACATTTAGACTTTGATATGGATCTTGCTGTTTCTAAATCAAATGAAAACCCAGTGTATTACTCTCAATATGCACATGCTCGTGTATGCAGTATTCTTCGTCAAGGAGCAGAAATGGGTATTGTTTATAGCGGAGAAGCTGATTACAGCCTTGTTTCATCTGAAAAAGAATATGAGTTATTAAAGAAATTAGGGGAATTCCCAGCTGCCGTTTCATTAGCTGCATCAAAACGTACACCACATCATATTACAAACTATGTGTTTGATTTAGCTGGTACGTTCCACAGTTTCTATAATGCTGAAAAAGTATTAGATGCGGAAAATGTTGAAAAATCAAAAGCTAGACTAGCTTTAATGAAAGCTGCTCAAGTTACATTACAAAATGCATTAGCTTTAGTTGGTGTTTCTGCACCTGAAAAAATGTAATTAGTAAAATGTTAAAAGTACCATGCCTGATTTTCAAGGTATGGTACTTTTTTTGTTCGAACTTTATTTTCAAGGAGTATTAATTTGTAATATTTTTGGGTATTATTTTATACAAATTTGTCGGTGGAACGGGAAAAACAACAAGTTTCACCATTTTTTTATTAATTTTTTAAATTTTTATTTAAACGACCCCCTAAAAAATGATCTTCTCTACGAATAGTTATAGTGAGACTACATAAAGAAACTTTTTTAAAGGGGAAAAAATACATGAAAAAACTTTTAGTACATACAACTGCCACAGCATTACTATTATCTCAATTAGGATTTTCAAGTTCAGTATTTGCTGCTGAAAATGAGTCAGCTTCAAAAACTGATGTAAACCACAAAGAAGAAGCACCTGCATTA
This sequence comes from Bacillus sp. AFS002410, assembly GCF_002556365.1. Lineage (NCBI taxonomy): Bacteria > Bacillati > Bacillota > Bacilli > Caryophanales > Bacillaceae > Bacillus > Bacillus sp. AFS002410. The sequence goes on along the minus strand of NZ_NUEU01000009.1, from coordinate 459,917 downwards.
GTGAAAGGCGATTTCTTCTATTTTGTAAAAACAACTGTAGAAAAGATTCAACTGTTATTAACAACAGACAAAGTAAAAGAAGCAGAACTTTTAGCGGAATTTGCGCAAGAGCGTATTCATGAAGCAAGAGAATTAATTAAAGAAGGTAAAGAAGATCTAGCAAAAGAAACAATTAAAGAAGCTTTAGGTCAGATGGAAAATGCTCAAGGACAGCTTGAAGGTAAGCTTCCAACTATTACTGAGCCAACGACTACAGAAAAAACAACAACAGAAGATAATGCTACGACGAAACCAGCTGAAGATTCAACTGAAGTAGATAAAGAAGATACAGAAAAACAAGAAACAGATAAAGAAGATACAGAAAAACATGAAAAACAAAAATTAACTAAAGAGCAAAAAGAAATAGCAAAAATTCAGCACCACTTAAATAATAATTTACTTGTTTTAGCAGACGTTTTAGATAAAGTGAAAAATCCTAAAGCAAAAGCTGCAATCGCAAAAAATATTGAAAAGAGCTTTAACAAAATTTCTGAAAGACTAGAGAAAGTTTTAAAGCATGAAGAAAAGAATTCAACTGCACTAAAACCAGTTATTACAATTCAATACCCAGATGGATCTACTGAAAAATCAGATACACCAGAAGTTATTACAACTATAACTAAAATTGAAGATGTAAATGATACAGATGTAAAAAATGTTAACGAAGATGTAAAAGATACAGTCGTAAAAAATGTTAATGAAGATGATCAAGGTGAAGATGATGACAAAGATGATGCTGCTGAGGTTTCTACAAAGCCTGTAAAAGTAGAGCATAAGGAAGAGCACCATCAACATAAAGCAAAGAAAGTAAAAGTAGTTAAAGTTAAAAAAGCAAAAGTTGAAAAAGAAGAAAAAGCTGAACGACATGAAGTGAAAAAGCATGAAGTGAAAAAACACGAAGTTACAAATCATAGAAACCGTGGTGAACATGAAAACCGTGGAAACCATAAGGGAAATGAAAAGCAAGAGTGGAAAAAAAATGAAAATTCTAATGACCAAGGTGAAAACCATGGAAATGGACATGACGAAGATTAATAAGTAATTATTACCATTCGCCTTTCAAGAAAATCGCATGAAACATTTCATAAGATGCGATATGCTTAAGTTTAATTGGTAATTAAAATGGTGCCTCTCACATTCATTTGATTATATAATGATGGAGGCGCCTTCTTTAGTCGCCAATCAATCCTCTTTTGAAAGGAGATGGGGTCTTGTTACTTACAATTTTTCAGACACTTTATAAAAGGAAAGAAAAAATTGAAGATATTGTATTAACAATACAACAATCTTCATCAAAGGAACTTGATGATTTTATCATTCAATACTCCCCTTTTATAAGCAAAACTGTTTCTACTATTTGTGGTAGATATATTACAAATAAAGAAGACGAATATAGTATCGGGTTAAGTGCATTTCATGAAGCTATAAAACTATATTCATATAAAAAAGGGGCTTCATTTTTAACTTTCGCCAAATTGATCATAAAACGTGAGTTGATTGATTATTTTCGTAAGGAATCTAAATATCAATTATTGACTTTAGAACAAAATGGGTCGGAGGATATACATAAACAGTACGATGACCATGTATATAGCTCGTATATTAAAAATTTTGATGAGTTCAATCGTAAAGAGGAAATTATTCATTTCAGTGAGATGCTAAAACAATTTGGAATTTCATTAGAAAGTTTAGTAGATGTTTCACCTAAACATGAAGATACAAGGGAGCATATTTTTTCAGTTGTAGACATTATTGCTTCTGATGAAGAAATGTTAGCCTTTCTGTATAAAAAGAAAAAATTACCGATGAATAAACTAGAAACTAAAGTTAATATAAGTCGAAAAACGTTAGACAAACATAGGAAATATATAATTGCTATGTGTATTATTAGCGTCAATGACTATATTTATTTACAAAACTACTTAAAAAGGGGGAGCTGAAGATGATCAATGGTATTGTTTTGAAGGTAAATCATTCTTCCGTAGTAGTACTAACTGCTAACGGTGAGTACTTAAAATGTAAAAAGTTATTGTCATCCTATTCAATTGGTGAAGAAATTCAGTTCCCCATCAGTGCAATTATTTCTAAAAATAAAATAAAAATAAGTATTCCTAAATTGGTACCTGTCGTAATTGCCAGTGCATTAATTCTAATGTCATTTGTATTCGTAAATTGGAACAACAAAAAAGCATTGGCAGCAGGAAGGGTCACAATTGATTCAGGGGCAAAGGTGTCATTAATTTTAGATAAACAGTTAAATGTTATTGGATTAAAAGGTCACAATGAACAAGGTAAAAAAGTGATTGATAAAATAGATAACTGGAAACAGGAGCCTTTACAGTCAGTTATGGATGATTTAGTTGGTGAAATGGAGAAGTCTAAAGTTATTCAACCGGATGATCAAATCAAATTAACTGGTCAGATGAAAAAGGAATTTAAAAATAAACAAAGTAAACTAAATAATGAATTGAAGGATATTCAAGAAACCAATAACCATATTAAAATTCCAAATTCTAAGGATTTAGATCAACTTAAAATTCAACCTAAGATTAAAACTCAACCTCAAACTCAAACTCAAAATAAGCAAGTAAGTAGTTTTAATTCTCATTCAGCTAAAGTGTCAAGAGGCGAAAAGAATGGCAAAGATAAACCTAATGTTAAGTCACCTAAAGTAGAGAATAACAGAGCGAATAATCATCGTTATTCAAAAGAAGAGAAGAATAATAGACACCAAGAAGCGCATTGGGGAAATAAGCAAAGTCAGTGGAAAAATCGACATCAAGAAGAGCATCGAGATTCATCGAAACAAAATCAACAAGGGCAAGACAATAACAATGAAAATCACCAAGATAAAAAAAAAAATCAGAATAATTACGAACGCGAAGTAAAAAGAAGCAATAATTACAAAAGTAGAAAAGAACAAAGAGAACGATGCCATAGTTGCAATACTCGTGATAAAGGGAATGAAAACAAAAACGAGCACGAACACGATAACAGGCACAATAGTAGCTGGCATAATGATAATGATAATAATGATGAAAAAGGCTCAGATTGATGATCTGAGCTTTTTTTACATTCTAAGAGCACAAAGGCCACGAAAGAAATCGCGTGTTATGCATGGCTACTCAAATGCTCGTGAATAACCTTCCAGTCACCAACTGCATCCTTCATAAACACATTTGTAGCCCTACCATGACCTTTTACGAATTTCCCATTCATGTAGCCTTCATAATGATATTGATAAGTACAGGAAGCGGAATTCTCATCAGTAGTTAGCCAGTTTACATTTGTAGCTCTATAGACTTCATCTTGAATTAGATTCCAAGCATTTTCAAAGTACTGTTGGATATCTAGTAAATTTGTACATGATTTATTAGAAAACCAATAAGTAGCATCCTTATGTATGTATTTTTTTACTTGGTCAAAATCATGCGTATTTGTTGCAATTATGTATTGTTGTAAAGCACCCTGATAGTTCATTTCCAAGCCACCTTTATATTAGAGTCGGAGTTAGACTTTAGATGAATATCTATAAACCATCATATCACTAATGATTTCACAGCAGATAAAAAGCTCTTAAAAAGTAAAACCACAAGGGAGTAAAGGTTCCCTTGTGGTTTCTATTTCACTTCAATTATTCCGCCGCTTATTCGTTTATAGCCCCTTAATTTTGATAAGTCTTCCATCAATTGTAATAATGCTATGTCCTTTTTTTTCGACTCAATCATTATATCGATATCACTTCCAATTGATCGAGCAATGTCAAAAAAGGGTTTAATAAAATCAAGATCAATTAAGTCTGAGTGAGACCTAAACTCTTTTTCAGATTTTGGAGAGGAAATATGTATTTTAGGTTTCAAATCAGTGTGATTCCAAGTCGAGTAAATGGAAGGTAATAATTCCTCTAATGGTTCATCACATAAATTGGCCATATGATGATGATAATCGAACACGAGCGGTATACCTTCTTTTTTGCATACGATTAATGTTTCCGAGGTATTGTACGTTTTATCGTCGTTTTCTAGTGTCATTTGTTTTTTTATATGAGAAGGGAGTTTTTTTATATTCTCATAAAAGCGATTAATAGCAAGCTCCTTATTACCATAAGCCCCTCCAATATGGATGTTGATCACACTTTGGTTTGAAACGCCCATTGCTTCAAGTACTTTAAAGTGATATTCCATATCAATTACAGCATTATCAGTAATATGTGGCTTCTCACTTGTAAAAAGCGTGAATTGATTAGGATGGAAGCTAACTCTTAATTCATGCTTTTTAATAAAATCGCCTATTTCTTTGAATTGCTTGTGAAAAATATTAATATAATCAAACTCTACATCGGGATGAGTCGCCAAAGGGACCATTGAAGAGGACATTCTGTATAAGGGAATTTGTTGTCCTACATTATAATGAAGTGCCCTATACGTATTCTCCAAATTTTGTGTTGTAACAGAAATTAGCTTCTCTAAACGTTCATCTTGATCGAGCGCTTTATAACGTGTTAAAGTTAGTGTTTTTGCAGGTGAACAATTATATAAAGATAATGCATGTGAGACGTATCCAAATCGAATAATCATTTTGTGCTCACCTCTATTACTGTTTTTGGTACTTTAAAAACATTACATTAATGGAGAAAGAAGCTTGGATAAAAGCTTACGACATTTCCATGAGAGAGTTGTCTTTTTATAATGTTGAATAGGGTAGGATTTTGAACACTCTAAGTCTTTCATAAATATTTTTTTGATTTCCAATATGAAGGATTCATTTGCAAAAATACAGCTCCACTCATCATTTATACAAAGGCTTCTACGATCAAAGTTAACGGACCCTACATCACAGCAGCAATCATCGATTAATAGTACTTTTGCATGAAAAAATCCTTTCTGATAATGGAAAACTTCGCCGCCACCTTCAAGGATTAAAAGGAGGTGAGGGAAACTAGCTTCTTTAACTAGCCTGTGGTCTTCTTTTTCAGGAACCATAACACAGATACGGACTCCTCGTTTTTGTGCGGCTAGTAAAGCATCCATGAGCTTTTTAGTTGGTATAAAATATGGAGTGCCAATAAAGATATGTTTTTCTGCTTTATCAATTAATTCTTTATAAAGATTCTCAATACGAATAAAGTCAGATGAATAGAAGTGATGTTCGATTTTTCCCGTAACTAGGTCTTTTTCATCAATTAAAGTGAAGGATTCTCCACCGCTTCTAACCCAGTCTATTAAAAATTGAACATGTAAATCTTTTACACCTTCACCTGTCATACGAATATGATAATCTCTCCAATAGCCTAGGTCTTCGTCAAAGCCAATATATTCTTTACCAATATTGAATCCACCAAAATAACCGGTTTTTTGATCAATCACTGTAATTTTACGATGGTTACGGTGCTGAAACCGATAGAGAGTATACGGAAATCCAGTACGTCGATTAAATAATACTTTTACACCATTTTTTTTTAGTTTTTCGATTCTTTTCCGTTTAAGTCCAAAACTACCGATCCAATCGACAAGTAAGCGTACTTGTAGTCCTTCGTGCGCCTTTTTTTCTAGTAGCGACAAAAATTTTTCGGAAGTATCATCATTACGAACGATATAAAAAAGCATGGAAATACTAGAACTTGCCTCATTTATGTCTTTAAGAAGATTTTCGTATAGGACATTACCATCTGTTATTAACATTGTTTCACTATATCTATTTTTAAATGGGCAAACCTTATCATATTTATGAAAAGCTCTGTAACCAAAATAGAGATCTAAGCTAGCAAGGAGTATTAGGATGAGTAGAGCAAATAAGCAAATACAAAGAATCATATAACTAACTCCTTTACCTTTTACGTGTTGATAGTATGACCATTTAAACTGAAGAATATGAAAAAGGGCTAATTTAATATGAAAAAGTATTTGACTGAATAGTCATTCATAATATAATTAAAGTATATATTTTCTGAATATTATTATGGTTATAAATTTTTAAAAAGTAAGCGTTTTATTTATAACCGGGGACATTGGGGGAGGAATACATCATGGATCATGCACTTTTGTATTTGAACGCATTTGGGTTTGTGGCAATTACAGTTTATGCAATTTATTTATTCATTTACCTGATTAAAACAAGACTAGCTTACATCAAGCTAGGCAAAAAGGAAGAGTTTGAAAGAAATTTTAAAGATCGTTTTCAAAAAATTTGGGTGAATGTTTTTGGACAAAAAAAGCTATTGAAGGATAAGAAAAGTGGATTTATCCATTTGCTATTCTTCTACGGATTTATTTTAGTTCAAGCAGGTGCTTTAGATTTTATTTTAAGAGGTCTAGTTCCTGGGGTGCATCTACCACTTGGGCCGTTATATGGTGCATTTACATTTTTTGAAGAAATCGTCGCTTTGTTAATACTGGTAGCAGTTGTTTGGGCTTTCCATAGAAGATATATTGAAAAGTTAGTTCGATTAAAAAGAGGTTGGAAAAGCGGTTTAGTTCTAATTTTTATTGGTTTATTAATGTTATCAACTCTTTTTGGAAATGGTATGGGAATCATTTGGAGCGGAGAAGGAACAAGCTTCCATGAGCCAATCGCATCTTTAGTTGCAACAATCTTTGGTGGAATTAGTAAACCTTTAGCCATTTCATTCTTTTATGTTGCTTGGTGGACTCACTTAATTTCACTTTTAACTTTCTTAGTGTATGTGCCTCAATCAAAGCACGCACATTTACTTGCTGGACCAGCAAATGTGTATTTTAATCGCTTATCGAAAGCAGGGAAATTAGAAAAAATCGATTTTGAAGATGAAACGCAGGAAACATTTGGTGTTGGAAAAATCAGTGATTTCCGTCAGTCTCAATTAATTGATTTATATGCTTGTGTTGAATGTGGTCGTTGTACAAATGTTTGTCCTGCTACGGCAACTGGGAAAATGCTGTCACCGATGGATTTAATCTTAAAACTTCGTGACCATTTAACTGAAACTGGAGCTGTAGTAACATCTAGAGCACCATGGGTTCCAACTGTTGCTTTTTCTAAAACAAAAGGTAATCAATTAGCGTTTTCTTCTCAAGGAAATCAAGAAACAGCAGCAACATTAGAATATAGTCCAAGTTTAATTGGCGATGTCATTACTGAAGAAGAGATTTGGGCATGTACGACTTGTCGTAACTGTGAAGACCAATGTCCAGTAATGAATGAGCATGTTGAAAAGATTATTGATTTACGTCGTTATTTAGTTTTAACGGAAGGGAAAATGCAACCTGATGCTCAACGTGCAATGACGAATATCGAGCGCCAAGGAAATCCTTGGGGATTAAATCGTAAGGATCGTGAAAATTGGAGAGAGCTTGATGAAAGTATCCACATCCCAACTGTAAAAGAAGCTAAAAAAGCTGGGGAAGAAATTGAATACTTATTCTGGGTTGGTTCAATGGGTGCATATGATAACCGTAGCCAAAAAATCGCTCTAGCGTTTGCAAAACTTATGAATGAAGCTGGAATTAAATTTGCAATTTTAGGTAATAAGGAGAAAAACTCTGGTGATACACCTAGACGTTTAGGTCAAGAATTCTTATTCCAGGAATTAGCATCTAATAATATCGCAGAAATCGAAAAAGCAGAAGTAAGCAAATTAGTAACAATTGATCCGCATGCTTATAACACATTTAAAAATGAATATCCTGATTTTGGATTATCAGTTGAAGTTTATCACCATACAGAATTATTATCGCAATGGGTTAAAGAAGGAAGATTAAATCCAGTTCATCGTGTAGATGAAGTTATTACTTATCATGATTCATGTTATTTAGGTAGATACAATGAAGTTTATGAAGCTCCTAGAGATATTCTTCGTGCAATTCCTGGCGTAAAGCTAGTTGAAATGGAGCGTAAACGTGAAACAGGAATGTGCTGTGGAGCGGGTGGTGGATTAATGTGGATGGAAGAGCATGTTGGTAACCGTATTAATGTTACACGTACTGAACAAGCACTTGCAGTTAGTCCGAATGTCATTGGAACAGGATGTCCTTATTGCTTAACAATGTTATCAGATGGAACAAAAGCAAAAGAAGTTGAAGAAAGTGTTAAAACACTCGATGTTGCAGAGCTTTTAGTAATTTCAATCTTTGGAGATAAGCAGAGCCAGGCTTCATAAGAGTTCTATTACTTTTCAAGTTTCATAAACTAACAATGAAAGGTGTGCAACTTGTACACCTTTCAGATTGTAGTGAGCGCCTTTTTATTTGCTATTAAAGGAATTTTTTATAGAAGAGAAATTAGTTTCTTAATTTAAGGGGGAAATTGGGATGAGTAAAACAGTTATAGTAAGTGCAGTTCGTACACCACTAGGACGCTTTGGAGGTATGTTAAAAGGTTTTAGTGCTGCTGAGTTAGGTGGTATTGCAATTAAAGAAACATTGAATCGTGTTAACCATCCTTTAGAATCAATTGATGATGTAATTATGGGAAGCGTTTTACAAGGTGGACAAGGGCAATTACCTTCAAGACAAGCACTACGTAATGCAGGCTTACCTTGGGAAACAAGATCAGAAACAATTAATAAAGTATGTGCATCAGGAATGAGAAGTGTAATGCTTGCTGACTTATTAATTCGTTCTGGTGAAAGTAAACGTATTGTCGCAGGTGGAATGGAATCTATGAGTAATACACCATACTATCAAACCAATTTAAGATGGGGAAATAAGATGGGACACTCTGAGTTAAAAGACGGCTTACTAGTAGATGGTTTAACTTGTTCATTCACTGGCGTTCATATGGGTACATATGGAAGTGAAGTTGCAAAATTAGAAGATATTTCTCGTGAACAACAAGATGAGTGGGCACTTCGTAGTCAACAACTTGCCGTTGAATCGATTAAAACAGGTAGATTTGAAGAAGAGATTGTAACAATTGAGTCTGTTGGCAAAAAAGGTGTCGTAACAAAAATTGAAGTAGATGAGTGTCCAAGAGAGGATTCGACAATTGAAAAATTAGCTAAATTAAATCCTGCATTTGATCGCGACGGAACGATTACTGCAGGAAATGCACCTGGATTAAATGACGGAGCTGCAGCACTTTTAATAATGAGTGAGGAAGAAGCAAAACAAAATGGTTTCACACCATTAGCTACAATTGTTGCTACAGATTCAATGGCTGTAGAAGCAAAGGACTTCCCAAGAACTCCGGGATATGTAATCCAAAAATTATTACAAAAAACAAATAAAAACATTTCAGATATAGATTTATTTGAAATTAACGAAGCATTCGCAGCAGTAGCTTTAGCGAGTGCGAAAATAGCTGATATTCCTTTAGAAAAAATAAATGTAAACGGTGGAGCTATTGCTCTAGGACATCCAATTGGAGCAAGTGGTGCAAGAATCATTGTAACCCTAATTCATGCACTAAAACAACGAGGTGGAGGTCTAGGAATCGCAGCAATCTGTAGTGGCGGTGGTCAAGGAGACGCTATTTTAGTAGAGGTACATTAAGGGAAAAGAGAATAGTATATGAAAAACGTGATCGATTAAGGTAAGGAATTTTTAAAGTAGAGCACAAAGGGAATGCTGCTCATTGGATAGAAGGAAAGAAAATCTATTTTCTTTTCCTACACCATTGATTCTGCATTCCCTTGTTCCTGTCTTTAATTCCATTATGTTTGTTTTTGCTATTTCCTCTACCCTTTTTTTCCTTCCTTTTTTGCACTAAAATTTTTCTACAAAAAATAACAGGAATTTTCAGTTTTTTGTCTAATAATATTCTTAGTAGACTATCTTTTTAGTCAAAGTACAAATTATTATGATAACGCTTACAAAATTCGACAAAAAGAACATGGCAGTGATAAGGGAGCAATAAGGTAAAAAGGAATAGGATATATACTAAGTATCTTTAATTAAAACTTTTATTTAATTGTTCATCCTTGTCCTAGCAAAAATCGGGGGAAATGATCTATGCAATTTCGTTTAAGTGAAGAACATGAAATGATTCGTAAAATGGTAAGAGATTTTGCTAGAAATGAGGTTGCTCCATCAGCTGCTGAGCGTGATGAGCATGAAAAATTTGATCGTTCAATCTTTGATCAAATGGCTGAGTTAGGATTAACAGGCATTCCATTCCCAGAAGAGTATGGTGGAATCGGTAGTGATTATTTAGCTTATGTTATTGCGGTAGAAGAGCTTTCTAGAGTTTGTGCTTCAACAGGTGTAACTTTATCTGCACACACTTCATTAGCTAGTTGGCCGATTTATAAATTTGGTACGGAAGAACAAAAACAAAAATTCTTAAAACCATTAGCACAAGGAACAAAAATTGGTGGTTACGGATTAACTGAACCAGGTTCTGGATCAGATGCTGGTGGAATGAGAACAACTGCTAGAAAAGAAGGAAATGAATATATATTAAACGGTTCAAAAATATTTATTACAAATGGTGGAGAAGCTGAAATCTATGTAGTATTTGCAGTGACTGACCCAACAAATAAACATGGCGTTTCTGCTTTTATCGTTGAAAGTGATTCACCAGGTTTTTCAGTTGGTAAGAAGGAAAGTAAATTAGGTATTCGTTCATCTCCAACAACTGAAATAATCTTTGAAGAATGTCGTATCCCTGCTGAAAACCTTTTAGGTGAAGAAGGTAAGGGATTTAAAGTTGCCATGCAAACTCTTGACGGCGGAAGAAATGGAATTGCTGCACAAGCAGTAGGTATTGCACAAGGTGCTCTAGACGCTTCAGTTGATTATGCTAGAGAGCGTGTTCAATTTGGAAAGCCAATTATTGCTCAACAAGGTATCTCGTTTAAACTTGCTGACATGGCTACAAGCATTGAAGCATCTCGTCTATTAACTTATCAAGCAGCATGGTTAGAGTCGAATGGGCTTCCATATGGTAAAGAATCTGCAATGTCGAAATTATTTGCAGGTGATACTGCAATGAAAGTTACAACAGAAGCAGTACAAGTTTTCGGTGGATATGGATATACAAAGGATTATCCTGTGGAGCGCTTCATGAGAGATGCTAAAATTACTCAAATTTATGAAGGTACACAAGAAATTCAAAAACTAGTAATCTCAAGAATGCTGTAAAAATATAGCTTAATTTTAATTTTGCATTACGAATGATCAGGATAGCTTGGTATAAGGAATATGGGATACCCTTTACCAAGTTTTCTTTTACGAAAAAGGTAATTATAATTCCGGGGGATGATTAGTATGGTAGAAAAGTATCAAGCTAAACATAAGATTCGTTTTGTTACTGCTTCAAGCTTATTTGATGGTCATGACGTGTCGATCAATATGATTAGAAGATTATTGCAAGAAAACGGTGTTGAAGTAGTTCACTTAGGTCATAACCGTTCTGTTGAAGAAATTATTAACGCAGCTATTCAAGAGGATGTACAAGGTATTTCTATTTCTTCCTACCAAGGTGGACATATGGAGTACTTTAAATATATGTATGATTTACTTCAAGAAAGAGGCGCAGCTCACATCAAGTTATTTGGTGGCGGAGGGGGCGTAATCTTGCCTAAAGAGCAAGAGGAGCTAGAAGCATACGGAATTACTAAAATCTATTCACCTGAAGACGGACGCATTATGGGGCTTCAAGGAATGATTAATCATATGCTACAAAGCACAGATTTTCTTCCACCTTTGAAGGACTTAGAAAATGTTCAAAAATTATCCGCAACAAATCATAAAGAGATTGCTAGATTCATTACTCTAGCTGAAAATAAAGGTTCTTTAGATTCAAGTTTAGAAATGGCAGCAACATTAGAAAAATCAGAAACTAGTAAAAGTGTAGTCATTGGTATGACTGGTACTGGTGGAGCTGGTAAAAGTTCATTAACAGATGAACTAGTACGCCGTTTTATTCAAGAGTTTCCTGAAAAAACAATCGGTATTGTTTCGATTGACCCAACGAAGCGAAAAACGGGTGGAGCACTATTAGGTGATCGTATTCGTATGAATTCAATTCACCATCCAAATGTGTATATGAGAAGTTTAGCAACTCGAGATAGCCAATCTGAAATCTCGAATGCTTTAGAGGATACGATCTCAATTTTAAAAACAGCGGATTTTGACGTTATTTTTGTTGAGACAAGTGGAATCGGTCAAGGTGATGCGGCAATTACTCAATACAGTGATATTCATCTGTATGTTATGACGAGCGAATTTGGAGCACCTTCTCAATTAGAAAAAATTGATATGATTGACTTCGCAGATTTAATTGCAATTAATAAATTTGAACGTCAAGGCTCAGAGGATGCATTACGACTTGTTCAAAAACAATATCAACGCAGTCGCCATCTTTTCCATGATGATATAGCTACAATGCCAGTTTACGGTACGATTGCTAGTCAATTTAATGACGCAGGTACTAATAATTTATTCTTAGCTTTAACTGGGGCAATTGAAAAACATACTGCAAATGAGTGGAACACGACGTATATTAAACCAGGAAACGTTGAAAAACAACATGTCATTATTCCGAGTAATCGTCGTTTTTATTTAAGAGAAATCGCAGAAGCGGTAAGAGATTATCATACTAATACCGAAGTTGAAGCAGCAAAAGCTTCAAAGCTATATCAAATTGAGGGAACGCTAGCTGAAATCGAATCACAAAACATTGAAGATGGAAAAAGCACTATAGTAGATTTGAAAAATAAATTTGAAGAATCTCTTGCTCCTTCTACTAAACAAGCTCTAAATCATTTTAAATTGATTAAAGAGGCATATTCAAAAGATCAACTTATTCAAAAAATAAGAGATAAAGAAATAAAAGTTGAGTTAACAACAACAACATTATCTGGTACGAAAATACCTAAAGTGTCTGTTCCAACATATCGTGACTATGGTGACTTACTAAGATGGGTTGCAAAAGAAAATGTACCTGGATACTTCCCATTTACAGCTGGGGTGTTCCCATTCAAGCGCCAAGACGAAGATCCAAAGAGACAATTTGCTGGTGAGGGACCACCAAGTAGAACAAATAAACGTTTCCACTATCTGTGTGAGAATGACCCAGCTAAACGCTTAAGTACAGCATTTGATTCAGTAACTTTATACGGCGAAGATCCAGCAATTCGTCCTGATATTTTTGGGAAAATTGGTGAAAGTGGCGTAAACGTATGTACATTAGAAAATATGATTGAGCTTTACAATGGGTTTGACTTATGTAGCCCTTCAACATCAGTTTCGATGACAATTAACGGTCCAGCTCCAATTATTTTAGCTATGTTCTTAAATACAGCTATTCATCAACAAGTTGAGTTAAAAGAAAAAGAGCTAGGTCGAATTTTAACAGTTGAAGAGTTTACTGTGGTAAAACAAGCAACGTTACAAAAAGTTCGTGGAACAGTTCAAGCTGATATTTTAAAAGAGGATCAAGGGCAAAATACTTGTATCTTCTCAACAGAATTTGCTTTAAAAATGATGGGAGATATTCAACAGTACTTTATCGATAATAGTGTTCGTAATTATTATTCTGTTTCAATTTCTGGGTATCATATTGCTGAAGCTGGAGCAAATCCAATTTCACAACTTGCATTCACTTTATCAAACGGATTCACTTACGTTGAATATTATTTAAGTCGAGGCATGAAGATTGATGATTTTGCTCATAATTTATCGTTCTTCTTTAGTAATGGTCTAGATGCTGAATACTCTGTGATCGGTCGGGTGGCGAGAAGAATTTGGGCTGTTACGATGAAAGATAAATATGGTGCATCTGAGCGTAGTCAAAAACTTAAATACCATGTTCAAACATCAGGTCGTTCTTTACATGCTCAAGAAATGGCATTTAATGATATTCGTACGACATTACAAGCATTATTAGCTTTATATGATAACTGTAACTCACTTCACACAAACGCATATGATGAGGCTGTTACAACTCCTACTGAAGAATCAGTACGTCGTGCAATGGCTATTCAGCTTATAATTCAAAAAGAAAATGGTCTATCGAAAAATGAAAATCCAATTCAAGGATCATTTATCATTGAACAGCTTACTGATTTAGTAGAAGAAGCAGTTCTAAAAGAGTTTGAGAGAATCAGTGATCGTGGTGGCGTATTAGGTGCAATGGAACTACAATATCAACGCGGTAAAATCCAAGAAGAGTCACTTTATTACGAAACACTAAAGCATAATGGAGATCTTCCAATCATCGGAGTAAACTCTTATATCAATCCTAATGAGCAAATGGAATCCATTAATACAATGGAAATCGCTAGATCAAGCTATGAGGAAAAACAATCGCAAATTGATCATGTAGAACAATTCCAAGTTAAAAATAAATCTGAAGCTCAAGTCGCTTTAGAACAATTGAAACAAGTTGCTCGCAAGAACGGTAATTTATTCGAAGAGCTAATGAATACTGTTCGCGTGGCTAGCTTAGGACAAATTACGCAAGCTTTATATGAAGTTGGCGGACAATACCGTAGAAATATGTAATAAACAGTTACGAAAGTTATTTGCTCTGCCTAAAGAGGAGCAAACGACGGGAGTTAGACATCATTAACTACACAATTTATACAAGGGGGAGAGGGGGGGCATTGAAATCCTTTTTATCGACCGATCTACATCCCCTAAACCCTGCCCTTATTTGAGCGTCTTTTGGACGCTCATTTTACTATTTTCATGAAAAATTAATCTAATATTGAAAAATATAGACAAGGTGCTAGCATATTTAACTTAGTTTTGTTTATAATGAAAGATATGTATTTTATAACTAACAAGTAAAATTTATACATAATGTTACTAAAATTATGGTGAAAATATTATTTTTAAAGGAGTGCTTACCTTGAGTTTAAAGCATTACTCGGAAGAGCAATTAAAAGAATTATCGCTTATTGAATTAGCATATGAAACTTTTTCTGAAACAAAGGAACCTATTTCTTTTTATGACTTAGTTGACCAAATGGCAACTGTTTTAGGTGTAACTAGAGATGCGCTTATGGAAAAACTTCCTCAATTTTATACAGAATTAAATATTGATGGACGTTTCGTTTGTTTAGGTGAAAATCGCTGGGGATTACGTGCTTGGTATCCATATGACCAAGCAGAAGAAGAAGTATTACCTGTTGCAAAACCTAAGAAGAAACGTAAGCAAGTAGAAGAAGATGAAGAATTTGATGATTACGACACATCTGATGAAGACGAGTTTGAAGAAGAAGACGCTGAGTTAGATGAACTTGATGAAGATCTAGTTGAAGATGACGAAACGGATGAATTCGATGATGAAGAAATCGACGAAGACGATGAGGATATAGACCTAGAGGATGAAGATTTAGAACTAGAAGAAGAAGAAGATGAAGAATTAGATGAATTTGAAGAGGAAGAAGAACGATAAGTTCTTGACTTTTTAGGACTGAATGAGTAGAATCTTTATTGGGCTCTTTAAAAAGAACGATATATAATTCGACGCTCCCTATTTTATATAGGGGGCGTCTTTGTTTTTTTAGAAAACTTTATAGTAAAGATACGAACATTGCTATATTCTTATTGAATCAAAAAGTTAAAAATTTGCATGAAAAAAACCCATTTTGGAAGACAATAAAGCATGCATACAAAAAGTTATTAAATTATTTTTAGAATTTAGCTTTGTAATTTCTAGTAAGAAAAAATAAAATACGAATGCTAAAAATGGAAGGGGCTCAATTATGACAAAGTATATTTTTGTAACAGGTGGCGTAGTTTCATCTCTTGGTAAAGGGATTGTTGCAGCATCTTTAGGACGATTACTAAAAAACAGAGGATTAAATGTAACAATTCAAAAGTTCGATCCTTATATTAACTTAGACCCAGGAACTATGAGTCCTTACCAACATGGTGAAGTCTTCGTAACAGATGACGGCGCAGAAACAGACTTAGACTTAGGTCACTATGAAAGATTTGTTGATATTAATGTTACTAAATTCAACAATATAACTAGTGGTAAAGTTTATTCTACAGTTTTACAAAAAGAACGTCGTGGAGATTACTTAGGTGGAACTGTACAAGTTATCCCACATATTACAAACGAAATTAAAGATAAAGTTTTCCGTGCTGGTCGCGAAACAAATGCGGATGTTGTTATTACTGAAATCGGTGGAACTGTTGGTGATATCGAATCATTACCATTTATGGAAGCTATTCGTCAAATTAAAGGCGATGTAGGTCGCGACAATGTAATGTATGTTCACTGTACGCTTCTTCCTTATATTAAAGCAGCTGGTGAGTTAAAAACAAAACCAACTCAACATAGTGTAAAAGAGCTTCGTAGTATTGGTATTCAACCAAACGTGATCGTTTTACGTTCAGAAACATCTGTACCACAAGAAATGAAAGATAAAATTGCACAATTCTGTGATGTAGATGCTAAAGACGTAATCGAATGTGTAGACGCTGATACACTTTACGAAATCCCATTAGCTTTACAAGCACAAGGATTAGACAGTATCGCATGTAACCATTTAAAACTACAAACAAATGAAGCAGATATGACAGAATGGACTTCATTAGTAGACAAAGTTAAAAACCTAACGAAATCAACAAAAATTGCTCTTGTTGGTAAATATGTAGAATTACAAGATGCGTATATTTCAGTAGCAGAAGCATTAAAGCACGCAGGATTTGCTTTTGATAGTGAAATTGAAATCAAATGGATTAACGCAGAAGAAGTTACAACAGCTAACGTAAATGAACTTTTAAGCGATGTTGATGGAATTCTTGTACCAGGTGGATTCGGAGACCGTGGTGTAGAAGGAAAAATTTTAACTGCGCAATTCGCTCGTGAAAATAACGTACCATTCTTAGGAATTTGTTTAGGTATGCAAATTGCATCAATCGAATTTGCTAGAAATGTTTTAGGACTGAAAGGTGCTCACTCAGCAGAAATCGATCCAACAACTAACTACCCAATTATCGATTTATTACCAGAGCAAAAAGATGTTGAGGATTTAGGTGGTACATTACGTTTAGGTTTATATCCATGTAAATTAGTTGAAGGCTCAAAAGCATATGAAGCATATGGTGATGAAGTAGTTTACGAACGTCATCGTCATCGTTATGAGTTCAACAATGAATACCGTCAACAAATGGAACAAGAAGGATTTATTTTCTCAGGAACTAGCCCTGATGGTCGTTTAGTAGAAATTATTGAGTTACCAAACCACCCGTGGTTTGTAGCATCTCAATTCCACCCAGAATTTATTTCTCGTCCAAACAGACCACAACCATTATTCAGAGACTTTGTTGGAGCATCACTTCAAGCTCAGAAATAAGGTAAGGGATGAAAATATAGGTCAAAAGTTCGAGTGGAAGCACAAAGACTTTTAAAAATAAAAAACACCCAACAGAATTTATAAAAAAATTTTGTTGGGTGTTTTTTTTGAGTATGAAAGAAAGTCTATTTTCTTATATACTGCTTAATAGTCTTCTAATATCTCGCTGATCGTTAGCAACAGACAGTGGTAAATAAATAAACCTGTAAGTAAGGTAGGGAAGCAGATTCGGTCTCCTTCGTCAGTTGGAACTAGCTTCCTTGTAAGTTCATAGTTAATAAATACATCAGCTAGTTCTGATAAATGATCTTCACCGTTTATAGAGGTAGAGACAATCACTAATCCAATATTTGATTCCGCTAATTTATTTGCAAGGAGAATGGCTTCTTGGTCATCAGTTTTTCTTGTGAATAACAGTACTCGATCTACTGGAGTTAGAGATTGAATTTCGCCGTTTTCAAATAAAGGTTTAAATGCTTCATTTTGCTCAGCACCATCAGTAACCTCTGAAACGATGCCGTAGAATTCTTTTGTGCCGTGGACATAAACATTTCCTTCACCAATAACGGCCTGTGCTAGAAAGCGTGAAGCATCTTCAAAAACTTCCTCTTGTTTAACTACTTTTTGAAAAACTCCATTCAATTGTGTCGAAAAAATTTTTAACATTAAATAATACTCCCTCTTATAAAAGTATGTTCTAACCATTATACTGTAATTTAGGTATATACAAAAAAATTATGAAAAGTAATTTTTTGTAAAGTTTATGAACAAAATGCAGGAAAATGGATTTTTAGGTAGAATGTAAAAATCTAGGGAAGTTTGTATTTTTTTAAGCACGTTATCTGGTTTAGAAAGGTGGTACTATTTTTGGGAAGTAAGTTACTTATTGTAGACGACCAGTACGGAATACGTTTACTTTTACATGAAATTTTCAAAAAAGAAGGCTATGAGGTTTTTCAGGCAGCTAATGGTTTTCAAGCGATTGATATTGTAGTGAAGGATTGTCCCGACTTAGTTATTCTTGATATGAAAATACCAGGTATGGACGGAGTAGAGATTTTAAAACGTATTAAAGAAATAAATAAAGATATTAAAGTCATTTTGATGACGGCTTATGGTGAGCTAGATATTATTGAAGAAGCTAAAAAATTAGGGGCACTACAATATTTTCCAAAACCATTTGATATTGATGAAATTAAGAAGGTTGTTCGAGAGTATACTTCACAACCACAATCTCAGCAGTAAAAAAGCAGATGGGTAGCGGACCATCTGCTTTTATTTTACATTCGCACCTTGAAAGCGTTTTCGGAAATTGGGGATAAAATAGGTAGAAATGTCATTTAATTGTCCAATATGTTACGATAATACGAACATTAGATGATATTTGTTGTGTTTTCATTTCATTTTTTGTATTCTTATGTTGTGATATAAATACCTATTAATTTACATAATAAAGATCGATTTGTAGCATTATATTCTTGTTAGTACAATTATAGGTGCAGATTAATTTTCATAAATGAGTATAAGGAGGGCTTAAAATGCCTTTAGTATCTATGACTGAAATGCTTAATAAAGCAAAAGAAGGTAAGTATGCAGTTGGTCAATACAATATTAATAACTTAGAGTGGACTTTTGCTATTCTTACTGCAGCTGAAAGAGAACAATCACCTGTAATCCTTGGTGTCTCTGAAGGTGCAGCTAAATACATGGGTGGATTTAACACTGTTGTAAAAATGGTTGAAGGTTTACTAATTGATTTAAAAGTGACTGTTCCTGTTGCAATTCATCTTGATCATGGTTCAAGCTATGAAGCTTGTAAAGCTGCAATTGATGCTGGATTTACTTCAGTTATGATTGACGCTTCTCATGATCCGTTTGAGCAAAATGTTGAAACAACTAAAAAAGTTGTAGACTATGCTCATTCTCATGGTGTGTCTGTTGAAGCTGAATTAGGAACTGTTGGTGGACAAGAAGATCACGTTGTTGGTGACATTATCTATGCTGACCCAGCAGAGTGTAAAGAACTTGTAGAGCGTACAGGCATTGACTGCTTAGCTCCAGCTTTAGGTTCTGTTCATGGACCATACAAAGGTGAACCTAAATTAGGTTTCGACGAAATGGAACAAGTTGGTAAAGAGACTAATGTACCATTAGTTTTACACGGTGGAACAGGAATCCCAACTGAACAAATTCAAAAAGCAATCGCTCGTGGAACTGCAAAAATCAACGTAAACACTGAGAACCAAATTGCTTTCAACAAAGCTGTTCGTGATTTCGTTGCAAATGATGCAAACCAATATGATCCACGTAAAGTACTTGGACCAGGTCGCGAAGCAATTATTGCAACAGTGGCTGGTAAAATCCGTGAGTTCGGTACTAGCAACAAAGCGTAATATTTTAAGTTTTTTAGCTTGAAATATGATATATTATAATAAATTAAGCCGTCTAAATTATGTTTAGACGGTTTTCTTGTTTAACCATGCTGTTAAACAAGAAATTTATATGTTTTTTCATTTACACTTGAAGATATTGGACAATAATGATTAGAATTAGTAGAGGACTAATTGATTTTTTTAAAAAATATCTTTACTAAATATCTATTTCTACTTATTCTACCAATTAAATTTTATTTAAAGGGATTGCTTAATATTTATGGAATTTGAAGATATTGTACTAAAAAACGTGCGAGATTTTCCTAAGCAAATGTCTTTACAATAGACTGTTCCTCTCGTATAAACTAAGATTAGGGAAGTAGAAATTTGGAGAAAATAGGTAGAAACTATTTAACAGTTGAGAAGCTGAAAGTTTTACTTCTCTACTATTTTCTTCTGCTCATTTTAGAAGGGAGTATACTATGGAAAAGCTTGTATTAGAAGGCGGTATACCTTTAAAAGGTACTATTCGTGTTAGCGGTGCCAAAAATAGTGCGGTTGCATTAATCCCAGCAACTATACTAGCTAGCTCACCGGTAACACTAGAAGGTGTTCCTAATATTTCAGATGTTCAAACGCTTTGTGACCTACTAGAAGAAATTGGAGGTCAAGTAGAAGTTTCTGATGAAAAAATAATGATTGATCCAACAAATATGGTTGCAATGCCACTTCCAAGTGGAAAAGTAAAAAAATTGCGCGCTTCTTATTATTTAATGGGTGCAATGTTAGGTAGATTTAAGCAAGCGGTTATAGGATTACCGGGTGGATGTTATCTTGGACCAAGACCTATTGATCAACATATAAAAGGTTTTGAAGCATTAGGTGCAAAAGTAACGAATGAGCAAGGTGCAATTTATTTAAGAGCAGAAGAATTAAAAGGTGCACGTATATACCTAGATGTAGTAAGTGTTGGGGCAACGATTAATATCATGTTAGCGGCAGTTTTAGCAAATGGTAGAACCGTTATTGAAAACGCTGCAAAAGAGCCTGAGATTGTTGATGTTGCGACTTTATTAACTAGTATGGGTGCTAAAATTAAAGGTGCTGGTACTGATGTCATTCGAATTGATGGTGTAGAATCTTTATCGGGCTGCACACATACAATTATTCCGGATCGCATTGAAGCAGGGACTTATACAATATTAGCAGCTGCAACTGTGCAAGAAGGGGACAAGGTTATTGTAGATAACGTTATTCCTCATCACTTAGAATCACTTATTGCGAAAATGAGAGAAATGAATATAGATATTGATACGAATGACGATCAAATAATCGTTACAGGATCGAATAGAGAACTGAAATCAGTTGATATTAAAACATTGGTTTATCCAGGTTTTCCGACGGATTTACAGCAGCCGTTTTCTGTATTGCTAACGAAAGCAAATGGGACAGCCGTTATAACTGACACTATTTATGGTGCGAGGTTTAAACATATTGATGAACTTAGAAGAATGAGTGCAACCATTAAAGTAGAGGGAAGTACGGCTATTATTTCTGGTCCATCTGAGTTACAAGGTGGTCGCGTAAAAGCAAGTGATTTACGTGCTGGCGCTGCACTTGTTATAGCAGGTCTAATTGCAGAAGGCAAAACAGAGCTAACTGGATTGGAGCATGTTGATCGAGGATACGAGGATTTAGTTGAAAAGCTTTTAGGCTTAGGAGCAAATGTTTGGCGTGTTCAGTTAACTAAACAAGAAGTTGAACAATTAAAAAATGCGTAAATTTGGATGTCTATATACTCCAGTTTAACATAAATAAGATAGTTTTCATTTACATCAAAGGGGGAGTTTTGAATGGAAAGAAGTTTATCAATGGAGTTAGTGCGTGTTACTGAGGCGGCAGCACTTGCATCAGCAAAATGGATGGGTTTAGGCAAAAAAGATGAAGCAGATGATGCTGCTACAACAGCAATGCGTGATGTGTTTGACACGATTCCTATGAAGGGGACAGTTGTAATTGGCGAAGGGGAAATGGATGAGGCTCCAATGCTTTATATCGGTGAGAAACTTGGAAATGGTTATGGTCCAAGAGTAGATGTAGCAGTTGATCCACTTGAGGGAACAAATATCGTAGCATCTGGTGGCTGGAATGCTTTAGCCGTTATTGCTATAGCTGACCATGGAAATTTATTACATGCGCCTGATATGTATATGGAGAAAATCGCAGTAGGACCTGAAGCTGTAGGTAAAGTTGATATAAATGCATCTGTTCTTGAAAACTTAACGGCTGTAGCAGAAGCAAAAGGGAAAAATATAAACGAAGTCGTTGCAACAGTGTTAAATAGAGAGCGTCACGCGAAATTAATTGAAGAAATTCGTTCTGCAGGTGCTCGAATTAAATTAATCAATGATGGTGATGTAGCTGGTGCAATTAACACAGCTTTTGATCACACAGGTGTTGATATTTTATTCGGTAGCGGTGGAGCACCAGAAGGAGTAATCGCTGCAGTAGCTTTAAAATGCTTAGGTGGCGAACTTCAAGGAAAGTTATTACCTCAAAACGAAGAAGAGATCGAACGTTGCAAACATATGGGCATCGAAGATCCAAACCGTGTATTATACATGGACGATTTAGTTAAAGGTGATGACGCAATTTTTGCTGCTACTGGAGTAACTGATGGAGAATTATTAAAAGGTGTTCAATACAAAGGCAATGTAGGAACTACACATTCATTAGTTATGCGTGCTAAATCAGGAACTGTTCGTTTTGTTGATGGACGTCACAGTTTAAACAAAAAACCTAACCTAGTAATTAAATAATAGAGCAAAAAAGTAGAAGATTCTTATGGTTAATGTTGCATTAACCGATCATCAGTAATCTTCGTCAACAGTCTAAAAAATTTAAATAATAGTGTATTAAAATAATGGCTCTTTCCTTTATTTCCCAAAGGGAAGAGTCATTAAATAGTTCAGTCGAAAAATAGTTGGCATAAAAAACTCTTTCGAATTATAATCTCAATAGATAGTAATCCTATTAATTCTAATTACTTAGAATATTTTTAGGGGAAAAGGTTACACTAAAGAGTAATACTTTATGTAAGTTTCCTTCTTAAAACCTTCTAAATAACCTTCCGAATTAAGAAAAACCCTAATTTGAACGAAAAAAAGTAAAGAGTGGTGTTATATGAGTTTAACAATCTCTGCATTAGAAAGCATGAAATTAAAAGATTTGTATGAACATGCAAAAGTAATGAAAATTTCGTACTACAGCAAATTAACGAAAAAAGAACTTATTTTTGCAATCTTAAAAGCGCAAGCTGAAAAAGATGGATTAATGTTCATGGAAGGTGTATTAGAAATTATCCCTTCAGAAGGATATGGATTCTTACGTCCAATCAATTATTCACCAAGCTCAGAGGATATTTACATTTCTGCATCTCAAATTCGTCGTTTTGATATGCGAAACGGAGATAAAGTTTCCGGTAAAGTACGTCCTCCAAAAGAGAATGAAAGATACTTTGGTCTACTTCAAGTAGAAGCAGTAAATGGAGATGACCCTGAGAATGCGAAAGAACGCGTTCACTTCCCAGGACTTACTGCATTGTATCCTAATCGACAAATGAAGCTTGAAACATCACCTGCTAAGTTTTCAACAAGAATCATCGATATGATTGCCCCAGTAGGATTTGGTCAACGTGGTTTAATTGTAGCCCCTCCAAAAGCAGGTAAAACTGAATTATTAAAAGAAGTTGCAAACAGCATAACAACAAATCACCCAGAAGCAGAACTAATTGTATTACTAATCGATGAGCGACCAGAAGAGGTAACGGATATCGAACGTTCTGTAAAAGGAGATGTTGTTAGTTCAACTTTCGATGAGACGCCAGATAGTCATATTAAAGTTGCTGAATTAGTATTAGAGCGCGCTATGAGACTAGTAGAGCATAAGAAAGATGTCATTATTTTAATGGATAGTATAACTAGACTTGCTCGTGCATACAATTTAGTTATTCCGCCGAGCGGTCGTACATTATCAGGTGGTATTGACCCTGCTGCGTTCCATAGACCAAAACGATTCTTTGGTGCTGCGCGAAACATTGAAGAAGGCGGAAGCTTAACGATTTTAGCTACAGCTTTAATCGATACAGGTTCTCGTATGGACGATGTTATTTATGAAGAATTCAAAGGAACTGGAAATATGGAGCTTCATCTTGATCGTTCGTTAGCTGAACGTCGTATTTTCCCTGCGATTGACATTCGTCGTTCTGGAACACGTAAGGAAGATTTATTAATACCAAAAGATCATCTGGACAAGCTATGGTTAATGAGAAAAACAATGTCAGATATTCCAGACTTTGTTGAACGTTATTTCAGAATGCTTCGTCAAACGAAAACAAATGAAGAATTCTTCAATACGATGACCGAAGAAAGTAGAAAGACACCTGTCTCTCATAAATAGTTGGAAGATATAAGCAACCTGTAAGAGAAAATAGTGGGTTGCAATCTCCCGGGTTAGTTGCTATAATTTCATTTGTATGTGAAATGTAAATTATGTGGTATACACATAGTTTCTTATAACTCTGATTTCAAGGATTTCAGGGCGGAAGGAGATGAAAAACATGAAAGCGAATATTCATCCTAATTACAAGAAAGTAGTGTTTATGGATATTAACACTGGTTTCAAATTCTTAAGCGGATCAACAAAATATTCTAACGAAACAATCGAGTGGGAAGATGGCGAAACTTACCCTTTAATCAAAGTTGAGGTTTCTTCTGATTCACACCCATTCTACACTGGTCGTCAGAAATTTGCTAACGCTGCAGGACGTGTTGAACGTTTCAACAAAAAATACGGCCTTAAGTAATATTGATGAAAAGCAGGCGAGTTATTGCTACTTTGCCTGCTTTTTTTACGCATTTATAGTCAAATATCATAGAAGTATAATTCAATATAATGAATTTTTATATAGATAGAAAAGATACTTACACAAACAATAATGCTGAATTTTCTAGCGTTTTATAATAGCTTAAAATAAATAAAATAGTCTTTGTACTGATATAGAAAGGTGAGACACATAATGTTCTTTATGATGAAAAAAAATGGTTGGATTGAAATGATTTGCGGAAGTATGTTTTCTGGAAAATCAGAGGAACTAATTCGCCGCGTTCGTCGTACACAATTTGCAAGGCAGAGTTGTGTTACATTCAAACCATCAATTGATAATCGATACAGTGAAGTAGAAGTGGTGTCTCACACGGGTATGAAAGTACCTGCTTACGCAGTAACACACTCATCACACATCCTAAAATACGTAACCGAAGAAGTTGAAGTAGTTGCAATCGACGAGATTCAATTCTTTGATGACGAAATCGTAAATATTGTTCAACAACTTGCGAACTCAGGAAAAAGAGTCATTTGTGCGGGATTAGACCAAGATTTCAGAGGATTACCATTCGGAAGGGTACCTGAAATATTATCGATTGCCGAACATGTAACAAAACTAAACGCGGTTTGTGCTACGTGCGGTTCTCCAGCAAGTAGAACTCAAAGATTAATAAATGGTAAACCAGCTTTATTTGAAGACCCTATCATTTTAGTAGGTGCGTCTGAATCATACGAACCAAGATGTCGCCATTGCCACGAGGTACCAACTAAAACAATTCAACCCGCTCTTCAAAATCAAAATGATTAATTGACAGTAGGTTGAAAATTAGCAATTAAGACCATATACTAAGAGTTGTGGATAGACGGCGCAATAACGCATTTATCAGGCAATTAGAATTAAAGAAGCGATTTTGTATCGCTTCTTTCGATATATATTTAGTAAAATTTAAGACGAAAATGTCGAGGTGAAAATTATGTTTGATCGATTGCAAGCAGTAGAGGATCGCTATGATAGATTAAACGATTTACTTAGTGACCCTGAAATATTAAATGACTCAAAAAAATTACGTGAATACTCAAAAGAACAATCTGATATTCAAGAAACGGTTGATGCTTACCGTCAATACAAATCAGTTAAAGAGCAAATCCAAGATGCAAAAGCTATGCTTGAAGAGAAGCTTGATGCTGATATGAAAGAAATGGTAAAAGAAGAGTTAAACGAATTAGAAAACGAATCAAAAGAGCTAGAAGAGCAATTAAAAATCCTTTTAATTCCAAAGGATCCTAATGATGATAAAAACGTTATCGTTGAGATTCGTGGTGCAGCAGGAGGAGACGAGGCTGCATTATTCGCTTCTACTTTATACCGTATGTACAGCCGTTACGCTGAGGTAAATGGATGGAAAACAGAAATCATTGAAGGTAACTATACAGAGCTAGGTGGCTTTAAAGAGGTTATCTTTATGATAAACGGTAAAGGTGCATACTCAAAATTAAAATTTGAAAATGGTGCTCACCGTGTTCAACGTGTTCCCGAAACAGAATCAGGTGGTAGAATTCATACTTCAACTGCAACAGTAGCTGTTTTACCAGAAGCTGAAGAAGTTGAAATTGAAATACATGACAAAGATATTCGTGTTGATACATTTGCTTCAAGTGGACCTGGTGGACAATCGGTAAATACAACGATGTCTGCTGTTCGTTTAACACATATTCCTACGAATACAGTTGTATCATGTCAGGACGAAAAATCACAGATTAAGAATAAAGAAAAAGCGATGAAGGTTCTTCGCGCTAGGGTTTATGATAAATTCCAAAGAGAAGTTCAAGCTGAATATGATCAAAACCGTAAGCAGGCTGTAGGGACGGGTGACCGCTCTGAACGTATCCGTACTTATAACTTCCCACAAAACCGTGTAACTGACCATCGAATTGGATTAACAATTCAAAAGCTTGATCAAATCGTTGAAGGTAAAATCGACGAAATTATTAATGCATTAATTATGGATGACCAAGCGAAACGAATGGAACAAAGTCAATAATGACGACAAAGATATATGAAGCCCTAAAATGGGCTTCTTCTTTTTTACAAGAACACGGTCGCGATGAAAATGTGGGTGAAATTGCATTAAAACATATATTAGACTGCAATCGAACGGAATTGCTGTTGAATATGAGAGAAGATTTAGAAGACAGTCAGTGGACACAATTTCAGGATTTTATTAATAAGCATATTGAAGGCCAGCCAATACAATATTTGATTGGATATGAGTATTTTTATGGTCGTAAATTCTTCGTTAATGAGGAGGTCCTAATACCTCGACCGGAAACAGAAGAATTAGTAGAAGGGGTTCTACAACGTATTCAAAAACATTGGAACAATACAGATCGACTTGAACTAGTTGATGTAGGTACAGGTAGTGGAGCAATTGCGATTTCCCTTGAGCTTGAAAGTAATCAACTTACAGTTCATACAGTCGATATAGCAGAAGAATCAATCCAAGTTGCTAAACGAAATGCACAAGAGCTACATGCGAAAGTTCATTTTATTCATAATGATTTACTTAATTACTTTATTGAAGAAAATAAGAAGGTTGATATTGTTGTATCAAATCCACCTTATATTCCTCATGAGGATTGGTTAGGATTAGATGATGTTGTTAAAAATCATGAGCCATACCGTGCTTTAGTGGGTGGTGAAGACGGTCTGAATTTTTACCGCCGTTTTGCAAATGACTTACCTAAAGTATTAAAAGAAAAGTCTCTTGTTGCATTTGAGGTTGGTGTAAACCAAGGTGAGCCAGTTGCTGACATCTTAAGAAAAGCTTTTCCGGGTGCAGCTGTTGAAGTTGTTTTCGATATAAATGGAAAAGACCGAATGGTATATATGTTAAATAGCTAATAGTGAATCGTAGTACATTGAACTGTAAAAAATCAATGTATTGCGATTCTTTTTTAATATGATAAAGTTGAAAAAGATAAGGAATTTTAATCAAAAAAACTTAATGAAAGAAGATAGTAGAATGAAAAAGTTTAATGGTTGGATTGTGTTTAATGGTCATATTACAGCTACAAAATTTACCGAACTTTTCGAATGGTTACGAGATACTGCAACTGCTAAAGGCATTGATGTCACGTTAGTTAAACATTATGAACTCGTTCCCGTAATCGAAAAAGGTCAAGCAATTTTAAAAGGGAAATACGCGAGCCAAAAGCCTGATTTTGTTATCTTTTGGGACAAGGATGTTCATTTAGCTAGGCATTTAGAAAATATGGGACTTAAATTATATAATTCCGCTAAGACCATCGAAGTCTGCGATGATAAAGCTTTAACTTTTCAGGAATTATCAAACTTCGATATCCCGATGCCAAAAACGATTACTGCACCACTCTTATTTCCGAATTGTGATTTAACAAATTTTGATTTTTATGAAGAAGTAATCAAGGAACTAGGTTTCCCATTAATAATAAAAGAATCATTTGGTTCATTTGGTAGACAAGTTTATTTAGTTGAGAACAGAGAAGATTTTTTCATAAAGGTAGAAGAGCTTAAACATGTACCTCATATTTACCAGGAATTCATAGAGTCAAGTAGAGGGACTGACATTCGTATTCAAGTAGTAGGAAATCAAGTAGTAACGTCTGTGCTAAGAAAATCAGAATCAGATTTCCGTGCGAACGTTACTAACGGTGGAAAAATGTACAAATTTGAGCCGACAGAGGAGCAGATTAACCTAGCACTAAAATGCTCTGAAATTTTAAAAGCTGATTTTGCTGGAATTGACTTATTATTTGGCGAAGACGGAAAAACATATTTATGTGAAGTGAACTCAAATGCGCATTTTAAAAATATTTATTTATGTACAGATGTGGATACGACCAAATATATAATCGATTATATTATTGAAGACTTGGAGAAAAGTATATGATTGGCTGGTTAATCTATTCAGAAGCGGATGCAGATCGAAATAAATCGTATATCGACTGGTTAATAAGTGGAGCAATGGAAAATGGATTTGAACTAAAGTTACTTTATACGGAAGATCTTGTAATTGGTATTCGAAATGGTGTGAATGTACTTTTCTACCAAGGTAAAGAAATAAGTAAGCCGGCTTTTATTATAATGAGAGCAATATCACAAATACTATCCTCCCACTTTGAAGAAATGGGAATTAGAGTTTTTAATAACCATGCCATTTCATCAATGGCCAATCACAAGTTTTTAACTCATCAGAAGCTTGCTAACTTAGGAATTCCTATGCTAGACACTCTTTATTGTAAAAAAAGTACAATTGCAAAAGCAATCGACACAATTCAGTTCCCTTGTGTACTTAAAAATTGCACAGGAAGAGGCGGCAGTGAAGTATTTCTTATCAATGACCAAGAAGAACTTTTGGAGACAGTACAGAACTCAAATTTCGATGAATTATTAATTCAAAGTGTTGCAGAGCAATTAGGCAAGGATTTAAGAGTTTTTATTATCGGCAAAGAGATTATAGCAGCTGTTTTAAGATATTCAGAAAAGGACTTTCGAGCTAATTATTCATTAGGTGGAGGTGCGATACTATATGAACTTTCCCAAACT
Organism: Bacillus sp. AFS002410; assembly: GCF_002556365.1. NCBI lineage: Bacteria > Bacillati > Bacillota > Bacilli > Caryophanales > Bacillaceae > Bacillus > Bacillus sp. AFS002410. The sequence continues at coordinate 430,804 of NZ_NUEU01000009.1, read as the reverse complement.
GAAAAAGAACTCATTCAAAAAATAGTAGACCACTTTGATTTCGACTTCGTTGGAATTGACTTCATGTTCGATGTAGATAATCAACTAATCTTAAATGAAATTGAAGATGTAGTAGGCAGTAGAACATTATATACAGTATCTGATATTGATATTGTTACGCTCTATATGGATTATATAAAGAAAGCACTTGTTTAAAATACAATGACCGTAGCCATTCAAAGTCTTCTATTTTACGAAATGAGAGAGTTCTAGAAAAGACTTTCTTTAACGATCGAGTATAGTTCGACTCCTAAGAGAGATGCGCGAATGCTTAGTCCCATGGGAAGTGGCCATGCTGTAATGGAAATCGTCGGTATACTTATCAACAGAAAAAATAGAATACTAGTGTTTAAGAAACTTATAATTTGTCTACACTGTTCCTAGAGGGATGGTGGAGAGAATGAAAACTAAAAATAAAACAAAACTAACATATAGAATTATTTCTTTATTTATCATATTATTGATCAGCTCATCGGTATTAATGCCACTTCGAGATACAAATGCGAAAGGCAATGAAATGGTCGTAATTCCGAAGAAAGCTGTAAGATTAAGAATACTAGCAAATAGTGATTCTAGTGAAGACCAAGCTCTTAAGCGTAAAGTAAGAGACGAAGTTAATGCTCAAATTAGCACTTGGGTAAAAGATTTAACAAGCTTCGAAGAGGGACAAAAGGTTATTAAAAGCCATATTCCAGACTTACAAAAAACAGTTGCACGCGTTATTAAAGAAGAAGGCTCTAATCAATCATTTACAATTACTTTCTCTAAAAAAGTTAAATTCCCTACAAAATTATATGGAAGTTTCTTATATCCTGCTGGAGATTACGAAGCTGTACTAATTAGACTTGGTGCAGGTCAAGGAGCGAACTGGTGGTGCGTATTGTTCCCGCCTTTATGCTTTCTAGATTTTTCAAATGGTGATGCAACATTAAACAAAGATGCACTTCAAGCTCAACAAAAAGTTGATAAAGAAACGAAAATAGAAGATGAGCCTAAAAACGAACCTACAAAGAATGATGATATAACTCGTTTAAGTAATGATGATAGTTCATTTAAACATAGTAATGATTTACAAATTGAAGATGATGCTGAATCTAATAGCAGTGAAGCTGTTGCAGCATCTACGCTGCCTACTGATGAGCCAAAAAGCGATATAAAAGTTGAAAGCTTCTTCGTTCAAATGTTTAAAAACTTATTTTAGTTCTAGCAATCTCCCTATGTGCATAAAGTATTACAAGCATATTAGGGAGGTTTTTTTATGAAAATAAGATCAGCTATTCAAGAAGATTTCGAAACAATTTTTTCATTTCTAGGACAAGCAGGATTATCTACAAACGGGCTAGAGGAACAACAAGAATCTTTTTTCATAATGGAAGATGACTTCGGGAAAGCAGAAGCAGTTATTGGGTATGAACAAGATGGAGAAGAAGCATTATTAAGATCACTAGTAGTTGCGCCTACCATTTATTCACAGCATATGGTACTCTTTTTACAAAGTGTTCTTGATAAACTAAAAGAGGAAATGATTAATAAAGTATATTTATTAACAAGGCAGCATGTTGTTCAAGACTTATTCCTTTTACTTGGTTTCGGGCAGGTGGACAGGGATGATGTGTCGGACAGTATTAAAGAAATGAATCATTATCAAACTACTATTACAAATGAAGAAGTGTTAGTTTACCAAAAAGAACTATACACAAAGTTATCCACAAATTAGCAAGTTTTGTCCACAATTTGTGGATAAAACTTGCTTTTCATTCTTTGGATCATGTCTAAATTTGTAAAATATACACTATTATTCACTCTAAAGAGAGGTGCTACGGATGGAAACTAAAATATGGTATGTGGATAATCCTGTGAATAAAGTAGAAGTTTACCCACAGATTGTGGATGCAGCTAAAAATTTACAGTTAGGTCAAGTTGTCGCATTTCCGACAGAAACAGTTTATGGACTAGGAGCGAATGCTCTATCAGATGAGGCAGTCCAACGAATTTTCGAGGCTAAAGGTAGACCAAGTGATAATCCACTTATTGTACACATTGCTAACGAAGAGCAATTAGACAGTCTAGTAGAAGAAATTCCAGCAGATGCAAAAAAATTAATGGATGCCTTTTGGCCAGGCCCATTAACTTTAATATTAAAAAGCAAAAAAAATGTCTCAAAATATGTAACGGCAGGTTTATCCACAGTTGGTGTAAGAATGCCAGATCACCCAGTCGCTTTAGCATTAATTGAATCATGTAATTTACCAATAGCTGCACCAAGTGCAAATACATCAGGAAAACCTAGTCCTACTTCTGCAAAACATGTATTTGAAGATTTAAACGGACGAATCGTAGGGATCGTCGATGGTGGTAGCACAGGAGTAGGGGTAGAATCAACTGTGATCGACTGCTCTCAAGAGATATTTACGATATTAAGACCAGGCAGCGTTACGCCAGAAATGATTAAAGAAATCATATCAACAGTAGAAGTAGATCCATCAACTATGAAAGAAAACGAAGCGCCAAAATCTCCTGGAATGAAATATAAGCACTATGCCCCAGACGCTCAAATGCATCTTGTAAATGGAAGCATTGAGTTTATGCACAAGCTTATACACATTTCCAAAAAAGAAGGAAAAAGAGTCGGGATCTTAACAACGGAAGAAAACATAACACAATATGAAGCCGACGTTGTACTCGCGTGCGGAAAGCGTAATGAGCTATCAACCGTAGCAGCATCACTATACGATTGCATTCGTAAATTTAACGATGAACATGTAGATATTATTTACTGTGAAACCTTCCCGTACGAAGGAATCGGAATTGCAATCATGAATCGATTGTGGAAAGCTTGTGGACACTCGGTAGTGCAGGAAAAATAATAGAAGCTCCTTGGGGCTTCTATTATTTTTTTTTGCTGTTAGAGGAAGTGTAAATAAAAAAGCTAAAACTGCAAATAAGTTAGAGGAAGTGCAAATAAAAAAGCTAAAACTGCAAATAAGTTAGAGGAAGTGCAAATAAAAAAGCTGAAAATGCAAATAAATCAGAGGAAGTGCAAATAAAAAAGCTAAAACTGCAATAAAAATCAATAAAACTACAAATAAGAGAAAGAATCATGAAGATATCGAGTGAAAGAATAAAAGAATAGAAGAAAAACCAATAAAATTGATTGAAAAACAACCGAATGCCAAAATATAGTCTAGTAAAACCATAAATAACGCAAAAAAACCATCAGTGTTAAGTTCAGAGAAGGATTTCAACACTATATCAAAGGAGTTCGCTACGATATCAACGAAATTTACTATTATATCAACAAAAATCATCACTATATCAACAAAGTTCACAACTATATCAACAAAGTCCACACTTTGTTCGCCTTTTACGAAATTGAACCCCACACACCTATTATTAAAATTTATTAATTTCCCTCATATGAATTGTAGGACGTGCATATCTTTTAATAGCAAGTCCTAGGGGGGAAAGCATGAGTAGCTCATTAATCGATGAAATGATTACATTAACAATTATGGGATCTGCGCTAGGTTTAGATGCATTCTCAGTTGGATTAGGGATGGGTGTCATACAACTTAAATTTAAACAGATCATAAATATTGGTATTGTAATCGGGCTGTTTCATGTAATAATGCCCTTATTAGGAATGATCATAGGTTATGAGCTATCAGATAAATTTGGGCGGTACGCTGTATTACTCGGTGGAGTGTTATTACTAGGAATAGGCTTCCATATGATTTATTCTACATTGTTTGGAAAAGAGGAAAATAAGTACTCACCTAGTGGATTCGGTTTATTAATTTTTGCGTTTAGTGTGAGTGTAGACAGCTTTTCGGTCGGAATTAGTTTAGGTACATTTGGTGCAAAAACTTGGCTAACGATTATTTTATTTGGTATTATTAGTACAATTTTAACTTGGGCTGGTTTATTTTTAGGACGAAGAGTAGAGCAAGAACTTGGTAAATTTGGGGAACTATTAGGTGGTTCATTCTTGCTAATTTTCGGTATTAAGCTACTATTTTTTTCTTAATAGATACATAAGTTATAAAACGTTAAGGATGGAGACAATTGCCCCATCCTTTTATTTTTTAGTAAAATGAATTAAATAAAATGTTCCGATCAATGAAGGTGAGGTATAGAAATGAAAAATATATTATTTGTTTGTACTGGAAACACATGTAGAAGCCCAATGGCAGAAGCGCTGCTAAGGCACCATGGTAATGAGTTTTTTCAAGTCAAATCTGCAGGTGTCTATGCAATGCCAGGTATTCCTGCGTCTCAAAATGCAATATTGGCGTTAAAGAATAAAGGGATTGATGCGAATCATTCGTCCCAGCAGGTAAATGATGAACTATTAGAATGGTCTTCGAATGTCCTATCAATGACATCGAGCCATAAACAAATGCTAATTACTAACTTCCCTCAGTATAAGGATAAAATATTTACATTTTATGAATTTATAAATGGTCAGAGTATAGATATTTCTGATCCATACGGAGGATCATTACCAATTTATGAACATACATTGAACGAATTAGAAGAATTAGTAAAACAAATCGTTCAAAATGCAAACTAATCATAATTTATTTGATGAAAGGTTGTTAATTAGATTCCCTCAATATGAACATAATAGTGTAAGATAGAAAATGGAAGACAAGTCATACATAAAAAATTACACAATGATGTCAATATGGGGGTTATCTAATGAAAGTAGCAATAGCATCTGATCACGGTGGAGTAAACATACGTCAAGAAATTATGAATTTAATGGATGAAATGGGCATTCAATACGAAGATTATGGTTGCGAATGTGGTACATCTGTAGACTACCCAGATTACGCATTTCCAGTAGCTCAAAAAGTAGTAAGTGGAGAAGTGGATCGAGGAATTTTAATTTGTGGAACAGGCATTGGAATGTCAATTGCTGCGAATAAAGTAGAGGGAATTCGTTGCGCATTGGCACACGATACGTTTAGTGCAAAAGCAACTCGTCAGCATAACAATACAAATATTCTTGCAATGGGAGAACGAGTAATTGGACCTGGCCTAGCAAGAGACATTGCGAAAATTTGGTTATTGACTGAATTTGAAGGCGGACGTCATGAAAACCGAGTAAATAAAATTACAGAATACGAAAAAACTCATAAATTATAAAATAACAAAAAAAGCCGTTAATCCAAAACCGATTGTGAAGATTATCGGTTTTTTTATAATAATAAGAACTTATCAGATTTTGATATAAATGAAAGGAGGAAAAGAAATGAATGAAGAGCAAAACTTAGTAGCTAGGCAAATAAAGTCACTGTTAAATGAACTAAATGATGAAGTAAATTTTACAATTGAACACGTATTAGTAATTGGTTGTAGTACTAGTGAAGTAAGTGGACAAAGAATTGGCACATCGGGGACAATTGAAGTAGCAGAGGTTTTATTTAATGAAATTAAAGCCTTTCAAGATGAAACAGGCGTACAATTAGCATTTCAATGTTGTGAACATTTAAATAGAGCGCTAGTTGTTCAAAAAATGACAGCAAAAAGCTTACATCTAGATGAGGTAACAGTTGTACCAGTCCGTACTGCAGGAGGTGCCCTTGCTTCGTACGCATTTAGACATTTAGAGGGTGCTGTTATTGTTGAGCATATTAAAGCTGATGCAGGGATTGATATTGGGGACACATTGATCGGAATGCATTTAAAGCATGTGGCTGTTCCTTTAAGAACGAGTATTAAACAAGTTGGACAAGCTCATATTACAGCAGCAAAAACGCGTCCAAAGTTAATCGGTGGAGCACGTGCAGTTTATTCAATAGATGAAGACTTGAAATAATATTTTTTAATAGAATAGAATAGCTAAATGTTAGTAAATTGAAAGATATGTCTTTTATTTTTAATACAAAACATGGTAAAATAGAAAGGAATTCGTTCGTTTTATCGAATAATATAGTAAATTTATACTAATAATGTTCGTGTTTTACAATAAGGGGGATATAGCCGTGGAAAATTTAAAAAAGCAAGATCCATCATTGTATGAAGCAATGCAGTTAGAACTAGGTAGACAACGTACTAAAATCGAATTAATTGCTTCTGAAAACTTTGTAAGCGAAGCAGTAATGGAAGCCCAAGGTTCAGTATTAACAAATAAATATGCTGAAGGTTACCCAAGTAAACGATACTATGGTGGTTGTGAATATGTAGACATCGTAGAAAACATTGCAAGAGACCGTGCAAAAGAAATTTTCGGAGCGGAACATGTTAACGTTCAACCTCATTCAGGTGCTCAAGCGAATATGGCAGTTTATTTCACTATTTTAAAACATGGTGATACAGTATTAGGAATGAATTTATCACATGGTGGTCATTTAACTCACGGAAGTCCAGTAAACTTCAGTGGGGTTCAATATAACTTTGTTGAGTATGGTGTAGATCCAGAATCTCAAGTAATCAATTATGAGGATGTATTAGAAAAAGCTAAATTACACAAGCCAAAATTAATTGTAGCTGGTGCTAGTGCTTATCCAAGAGCAATTGACTTTAAAAAATTCAGAGAGATTGCAGATGAAGTTGGAGCATACTTAATGGTTGATATGGCTCATATTGCTGGTTTAGTAGCAACAGGTCATCACCAAAATCCAGTTCCATTCGCTGATTTCGTGACAACAACGACTCATAAAACTTTACGCGGCCCACGTGGTGGTATGATTTTATGTAAAGAAGAATACGCAAAAGCGATTGATAAATCAATCTTCCCTGGAATTCAAGGTGGACCATTAATGCACGTAATTGCAGCAAAAGCAGTTGCATTTGGTGAAGCTTTACAAGATGATTTTAAAAATTATGCTCAAGCAATCATTGATAACGCTGCGCGTTTAGCAGAAGGATTAAAATCTAACGGGTTAAATTTAGTATCTGGTGGTACGGACAATCATTTAATTCTAATTGACGTTCGTTCATTAGAGTTAACTGGTAAAGTTGCTGAACATGTGTTAGATGAAGTTGGAATTACATGTAACAAAAATACAATTCCGTTCGATCCAGCAAGCCCATTTGTAACAAGTGGTATTCGTATCGGTACAGCGGCTGTAACTTCAAGAGGCTTTACTTTAGAAGATATGGACGAAATCGCATCAATTATTGCTGATACTTTAAAAGATCACGAAAATGAAGAAGTATTAGAAACATCTCGTAAACGAGTTAATGCTTTATCTAGCAAATACGAATTATATCCTACATTTTAATTAATAAAATAGCTATCTTTAGAACTGCTTATGAGCAGTACACTAAAGATAGCTTTATTTTTGAAAAGTTATGTGAAGGAGTTCACAAAAAGTTCATTAAAATATGTGAAATTGTTCACAATAATTGGTTGGAATAGAGTACAATAACTCATGTAAACAACAAAAAATAAATTATACGGAGGCAAAAAAATTATGTTTATTAATTTTTTAAGAACTAATAAAATTGCATCTGGTTTTTTAGCTATTATTCGTCTTTATTTAGGATATGAGTGGATTCATGCAGGCTGGGGTAAATTATCAGCTGGTGGATTTGATGCTTCAGGATTTTTAGGATTTGCAGTAAAAAGCGCGACAGGGGAGCATCCAGCAGTACAAGGCTGGTGGGCAGACTTCCTTACAAATTTTGCATTACCAAACATTGATCTATTTAACTTTTTAGTGCCAATTGGAGAATTTGCAATAGGACTTGGACTAATTCTTGGGTGCTTTACAAAATCAGCAATGTTCTTTGGCTTAATGATGAATTTTGCGTTCATGTTTAGTGGTACTACTAGCACAAACCCTCTAATGATTTTATTAGGAATCTTTATTATCATCGCTGGTTCAAATGCAGGACGTTTAGGATTAGATCACTATATTAGCAAATTTATTAATCGAAAAATTTTCTCTTCAAAAGTTTCAGCAAATAATTTAAGCAAAGCATCTTAATCTTATAAAAAATAAAAACTTCCCTTCCGCTAGATTTTTCATAAAGAAGGGGAGTTTTTTCATGAAAATGGGTAAAAATAGCAACTAGATTAGTAAAAAAAGGAAAATTTTGAGTCGCAATAAAAAAAGATATAAATTAATTCACTTTGATTATAGATGTGGCTTGAATTATTTAACCGCTTTCGGTATTCTTTTTAAGAATAAGAAATTACTAAGTATTTGCAAGGAGCGATATAAGTGAGTAAAGTATACGTTTTTGATCATCCGTTAATTCAACATAAAGTTTCTTTAATTCGTAAGAAAGATACTGGAACAAAGGAATTTCGCGCACTAGTTGATGAAGTTGCAGGCTTAATGGCATTTGAAATTACACGCGATTTACCATTACAAGAAGTGGAAATTGAAACACCAGTTGCAATTGCAAAATCGAAAGTTATTGCTGGTAAAAAATTAGGGATTGTACCAATTTTACGTGCTGGTTTAGGAATGGTTGATGGTTTCCTTCAATTAGTTCCTGCAGCGAAAGTTGGACACGTTGGATTATACCGTGACCCTGAGACTTTAAAACCGGTTGAATATTATGTTAAACTTCCTACAGATGTTGAAGAACGTGACTTCATTGTGATTGATCCAATGCTAGCAACAGGTGGCTCAGCAGTTGAAGCAATTAATTCTTTAAAAACACGTGGTGCGAAAAATATTAAGTTTATGTGCTTAATTGCTGCTCCAGAAGGTGTTGAAGTCCTTCAAAAAGCACACCCTGATGTGGATATTTATATAGCTGCTCTTGATGAAAAATTAAACGATCATGGTTATATTGTACCGGGCCTTGGCGATGCTGGAGATCGTTTATTTGGTACGAAGTAATTGCATTTAAAAAGCTTTCCTAATCATAGGAGAGCTTTTTTTAATTAAAAGGGGTATAATAATTTAAAATTTGAGCGTGAAAATTGGATCGGTAAGTTAAAGGGGATTAAAACAATGTCTTTGGAAAAACAAAGGTTAATAATAGATGCAGCAAGATTGTATTATGACTCTGATTTTAGTCAACAAGAGATCGCAACTAAGTTAGGAATCTCTCGTCCAACCGTATCAAGATTACTCCAACAAGCAAAAGAATTGGGATATGTACGAATTGAAATTATAGACCCTCTTGAAGGTAATCAGGATTTAGCAAGAGAATTAAAAAGAAAATATAATTTAGAGTCTGTTGAAGTTTGTTATGCACCAATTGATGATCATAACGAGGTATTGCAATCAATTACGAAAAAAGCTGCAGATGTATTAGTAGATATAGTACATGATGGTGATATTGTAGGAGTAACTTGGGGGACTACTATGTACCATATTGCAACGAAACTAAATAACAAACCGGTAAAAGGTGTGGAGATTATTCAACTAAACGGTGGAGTAAGTTACTCTAAAACGAACACATATGCAACTGAAACAGTGAATTTATTTGCTGAAGCATTTAATACGGTTCCAAGATATTTACCATTGCCAGTTATATTTGATAATCCACAAGTAAAGCAAATGGTCGAAGGGGATCGTCATATTGGCCGTTTAATCGAACTAGGTAAACGATCTAATGTCGCTATTTTTACAGTCGGAACAGTAAAAAAAGATGCTCTATTATTTAGAGTTGGATACTTAAATGAAAAAGAAGAAAATGATTTGCAATCATTTGCTGTGGGGGACATTTGCTCTCGCTTTTTTGATAAAGAAGGAAATATTTATTCTAAACTGCTTGATAGCCGTACAATCGGCATAGCGTTAGATGAACTAAGAAGTAAAGAAAAATCGATATTAGTTGCGGGTGGAGAAAGAAAAATCAACGCAATTCACGGTGCATTGATGGGGAAATATGCAAACATATTGATAACCGATCAATTTACTGCAAAGCGATTATTAGAGCAAGGATAAAGTGAGAAAGAATTAGTAGAAAACAAAAGGAAGCCGAAAAAAGGCTTCTTTTTTTTGCACATTAAGAAAGTAAAAATTGGAAATGGGGAAGGGAAAATGAACTAGTTTCCAATTATTAGGTAAAAATGGCTTGGCAAATCGGCGAATATCTTAATATTACAGGAAAAATTATCCTTGAACATAAGTTCAAAATACATTTTACAAAATTTCACGTCGATGTTATAGTAAAGACATATTCTTAGTAAATAAATTTTAACAAATAAAAATTAATCATTAAGGGAGCGAATTTATATGAATTACGCAAGTTTAGTAGATCACACATTATTACGCGCAGATGCAAAAAGAGAAGAGATTGCAACATTAGCTAAAGAAGCGAAAGAATTTAGCTTTGCGTCTATCTGTATTAATCCTACTTGGGTTTCATATGCAAGTGAATTATTAAAAGATTCTTCTGTAAAGGTTTGTACAGTAATTGGTTTCCCTCTAGGAGCAAATACTCCAGAAGTTAAAGCATTCGAAACTAAAAACGCAATTGAAAATGGTGCTGGAGAAGTTGATATGGTTATCAATATTTCTGCATTAAAAGAAAAAAATGATGAATTAGTTGAAAGAGATGTTCGTGCAGTTGTAGAAGCAGCTAATGGTAAAGCTTTAGTAAAAGTAATTATTGAAACTTGTCTTTTAACTGACGAAGAAAAAGTTAGAGCATGTGAATTATCAGTAAAAGCTGGTGCTGACTTTGTAAAAACTTCTACAGGATTTTCAACTGGTGGAGCAACAGTAGAAGATGTTGCATTAATGCGTAAAACTGTTGGAGCAAACGTAGGTGTTAAAGCTTCTGGTGGTGTTCGTAACTTAAAAGATGTAGAAAACGTAGTGGCTGCTGGTGCTAACCGAATCGGTACAAGTTCAGGTGTTAAAATCGTTCAAGGTGAAGAAGCAAACACAGCTTATTAATTTCTAAATAATTTTAATATAAAAAAAAGTGAGTGAGTTATTGCTCTTTAGCTCTTCCGTTGGTAATATGGTAAAGCGAAGACAAAACTCACACACTTTAATAAATGAATTACCTAACAATTGTTAAAGGGTGATAAATATGAATACACAAACATTAATTAGTGAAGCTTTAAAGGCTCGTGAAAACGCATACGCTCCTTACTCAAAATTTAAAGTAGGTGCAGCGATTTTATTGAATAACCAAACTGTTTACACAGGTTGTAACGTTGAAAATGCCTCTTATGGACTAACAAATTGTGCAGAAAGAACGGCCATTTTTAGTGCAGTAGCTGCTGGAAACACTTCAGCAAAAATTGAAGCAATCGCGATCGTAGGAGACACTGAAGGTCCAATTTCACCATGTGGTGCATGTAGACAAGTAATCGCAGAATTTAGCGATGAAAACACAAAAGTATTCTTAACTAACTTAAAAGGCGATGTTGCTGAAACAACGGTTAAGGAATTACTTCCAGGATCATTTAGTTCAAAAGATTTAGAAGGCTAATCCTTGTCTGACATCTAACTTCTAGATGATGTCTGACATCCAACAAATATAAAAGTTGTGTTCGTTTTGAAAGCGCTTATATTAAAAAATAAAATTTATTGGATTTTCGGGGGAGAAACATGAAATATATTATAGCTCTTATTGGACTACTAGTTGTTTTCGGTCTGGCTTTCGTTGCTAGTAGTGATCGTAAAAAGATTAAATATCGTCCATTAGTAATCATGGTCGTTATTCAAATCATTTTAGCTTTCGTACTATTAAATACTGAAGTAGGTTTATTCTTAATTAAAGGAATTTCAAACGGCTTTGGAAAGTTATTAGAATATGCTGCAGAAGGTGTGAATTTCGTATTCGGTGGAATGATCAATGCGAACGCTGCTCCTTTCTTCACAGGTGTATTATTACCGATCGTATTTATTTCTGCTTTAATTGGTATTTTACAATACACAAAAATTTTACCGTTCGTAATCAAATATATTGGTTTAATTTTAAGCAAAATCAATGGAATGGGTAAATTAGAATCTTACAATGCGGTAGCTTCTGCAATTTTAGGACAATCTGAAGTATTCATTTCAGTTAAAAAACAACTTGGTCTTTTACCAAAGAATCGTTTATATACACTTTGTGCATCGGCAATGTCAACTGTATCTATGTCAATCGTAGGTGCATATATGACAATGATTGAACCAAAATATGTAGTAACTGCAATTGTCTTAAACTTATTTGGTGGGTTTATTATTTCATCAATTATCAATCCTTACACTGTAACTCCTGAAGAAGATATCTTAACTGTACAAGAAGAGGAAAAACAAACATTCTTCGAAATGCTAGGCGAGTATATTTTAGATGGATTCAAAGTAGCGATTATCGTTGCAGCAATGTTAATTGGTTTTGTTGCATTAATTGGTGCAATCAATAATATTTTTGATATGATTTTTGGAATCTCATTCCAAGGTATTTTAGGATATGTTTTTGCTCCATTCGCATTTATTATGGGTGTACCATTTAAAGAAGCGGTTGATGCAGGTAGCATTATGGCGACTAAGCTTGTTTCAAATGAGTTCGTTGCGATGATGGATTTAGGGAAAGCAAGTAAACACTTCTCAGCTCGTACATTAGGAATTGTTTCAGTATTCCTTGTATCATTTGCTAACTTCTCATCTATCGGTATTATTGCTGGAGCAGTTAAAGGATTACATGAAAAACAAGGTAATGCTGTTGCTCGTTTCGGCTTAAAATTATTATTTGGTGCAACATTAGTAAGTGTTTTAACAGCTATTATCGTTGGTATCGTTTTAAATTAATTTAATTCAAGCGTTTGACTTCGATCAGGCGCTTGTATTTTTTTTCTAATCTTAATCTAGGAGGGTTGAGTTAAAAAGTTAATCTTGATCAATTTTCTTTTTAACATTTCACTATGGGAACTGTAGGTTTGCTTTTATCTGGCGCAACTCTATTTTTAAATAGTCTTGTTTTATTAAATAAAGCGAATGCCAAAAGTGCAGCTTTATTAAATTTATTTGTTGGTACAATACAGGTTGTTTTTCCTTTTTACCTTTTAATGCACTTAGGTGCTGGAAAATGGGAATTATTTAATACTGCGAGTATTTTCTTTTTTGGTATTACTTATTTATATGTTGGATTTACAAACCTAAAAGACTTTAACGGAACGGGATTAGGATGGTTTTCTCTTTGGGTTTCAATCATGTCTGTTCTGTGGGCATTTGTGAATTTCGTTATGATCCATGATGTTGTCAACGGTCTATTATGGGTTATGTGGGCATATTTATGGTACTTATTCTTTGCTGGATTAGTATTAGGAAAGAAAATTGAACGTTATACAGGAATCGTTGCAATGATTCAATCATGGACTACAATTACTCTTCCTGCATTTTTTATGCTTTTAGGAATTTGGCAAGATGCAATGATTTCAAAAGTTTGGATTGTAGTTTTAAGTGCTGCTATACTGTATTTTGTCATCCATGAAATTAAATCATTTGTGACAAATAAAAGATTTAACTTATTTAACCAACCTGAATTAAAAAATTAATGATAATTCATAAAGAAAAGACTAACTTTTGGTGAGCTAAATGCTACACCTAGAGTTAGTCTTTTTTGGTTTTGAAAAATTTACAGATTCTAGAGAAAATTACCTTTATATACATGAATGGACGATTAGTGAGAAAGCTAAAAAGAAAAATATCTTTATAAAGGAGAACCAAACTTGAATGAAAAATTACTTTCTTAAAATAATGATTTGTTTAGTTTTTTTGCTAATACCATTTAAAAATTATGCTGTAAATGCACATGAAGAGCAAAAACAAATAGCCTTAATTTCAATTAAAGATGGCATGATCACACAAGCATTAAAATATATTGAGGAACGCTTCCCAAATGTGAAAATAAGACAACAATATACTGAAACTTATTATGGCCTTTCTGTGTCAGGTTCTCTTGAAGAGCTATCACAGTTAGCTAAATTGCCACTAGTACAAGATATGCATTTTGTAACCATTTATAGAGCTCATTTAGAAGATAGTATCCCTTTTATAGGAGCCGACGAAGCTCAGCTTTATAAGGACAAAAGGGGAAGAAAGATTACTGGAGAAGGAGTTAAAGTAGGGATCATTGATACCGGAGTTGATTACAAACATCCTGATTTGAGATCGAACTACGGCGGAGGATATGACACAATCGATTTAGATAAAGATCCGATGGAAACGAAGCTTGAAGAAAAGAGTACGTTTCACGGTACACATGTAGCCGGCGTAATAGCAGCAAATGGGAAAAGAAAAGGCGTCGCACCAAAAGCGACAATCTATGCTTATCGTGCACTAGGTCCAGGTGGTGTTGGTACTTCTGAGACTGTTATGGCAGCGATTGAGCGAGCAGTGAAGGATAAGGTAGATATTATAAATTTATCATTAGGAAATGATGTAAATGGACCGGATTGGCCTACGAGTATTGCTCTAGATAAAGCTGTAGAAAAAGGTGTGCTAGCAATTACTGCTGCTGGTAACTCTGGACCAGGATTATGGACTGTTGGTTCACCTGCTACAGCATCAAAAGCTTTAACAGTTGGTGCGAGCTATCCACCTGTACTTTTCCCGTCAATCCATGTGAAAAATAAAGAAACGATTATTAGTCCTATGATTGGCTCGGTTAAATGGGGTAAAGGGTTAAATGGCCGATTCGTATTTAAAAAATATGGAGAAAAAAGTGAGCTTAAAAGAGTTAAAGATAAAATCGTCTTATTAGAAAGAGGTAAGCTTACGTTTACTGATAAAGTGAAAAATGCTCAAGATGCCGGAGCGAAGGCTGTAATTGTTTATAACAATGTTGATGGAAATTTCATCGGCCAAATCAAAGGAAAGCTTACGATTCCTTCAGCTACTATTTCAAGAAAAGATGGCTTAATGATTAAAAAAATCATCGAAAAAGGCAAGGTAGAAGCTAAAAGCGGAAGTGAAAAAAAGGTAGATGTTCTAGCAGATTTTAGCTCTAGAGGACCTGTAACTGGAACTTGGCAAATGAAGCCGGATTTGTTAGCACCGGGTGTACAAATAAAAAGTACAATTCCAGGCGGTTATTTAGCACTTCAAGGAACGAGTATGGCAAGTCCACATGTTGCAGGAGCAGCAGCTTTATTAAAACAATTGCATCCTGATTGGAGTATGGATGATTTAAAAAGTGTACTTGTTAATACGGCAACACCATTATATAAGAATAATAAAAAGATGTATCATGCGTACGAACAAGGAGCTGGAAGATTAGATATAGAAAAAGCTTTAGAGACAGAAACGACTTTATTTCCAATGTCACTATCTTTCGGAGTAACTAAAAAAACAGATGGATTAGTAAAGAAAGATTTTGTCGTAAGAATTTCAAACAAATCAAATGCGCCAAAACAAATTACAACTATAAATAATCAACAGGCGACTGGAATACAATGGGTAATACCAAAGCCTTTTACAATACCAGCTCGCACAAGTAAAAAAATAACTTTAAGCGCTACAGTTAATACAAAGATTTTAAAGGATGGCTTTTACGATGGTGCGATTACATTTAACACAAACGATGAAGAGAAGTTAAGAATGCCGTTTTTATTACTACAAGGGGAACCGAATTTTCCGTCAGTAATGGGATTTCACTTCGGAAGAGTTAAAGGTAAAAATCGTTACAAATATGAATTGTATTTACCAAGTAAGGTTGAGGAATACAAGATCGCTGTTTTCGAATCAGAAACATTTCGTTTATTAGGAGTAATTGATGAACAGAAAAATAGTAAGAGGGGGATTATCAAAAAGGAATTAGTTTTAAAGGAATTTCCTAAAAATGGTATTTATAAGTTTGTAATATTCTATAAACGTAAACAATATGAAAGTGCAACTGAATCATACGTTAATGTGGCGAAGATTTACGTAGAAGACTAAAAATTGGTAAGTAATTTTTAATAGTTTTTTAATTTAGGTAATTGACACTTTTTTGTAACATATTGTATGCTTAACATGAATGTTTAAAAGGGTTTTCATTACATGTAAATACTATGTTATTAAAATTTTTTGAACGTTTTGTGAACAATTTGTGAACGTTTTCAATGTTTAGAGATTTTAGGACACAATTGTTGTAGAATAAACCATGATAAGACTTTTGGCAATTTTTTGAGAATAAAAATTGACATGGAGGGATTTTGTATGAAAAAAAACAATCAACATCCTCTTAAAGCAATGACACTCATGTCTTCAATTTTAGCTCAACTTGTCGGTTCTATTCTCATCGGAATCTTTCTAGGAAGATGGATTGATTCATTTTTTAAATGGCCAGTACCAGTATTTATGATCATATTTTTATTGTTAGGTCTTTTTACTGGCATTTATGGCACGCTCAAAATAGTTAAACAATTTACACCAGGGGACTAGTTATGCAAAAAGAACAATTAAAACGCTTTGTACGAGATATGTTGTATATTATTGCTTTATCCGTTTTAGGTTGGGCTTTTACCGACTATAAAACGATTTTCACAGGTTATATTCTCGGAACCGTAACTAGCTTTTATTGTATATGGATTCTACACAGAAAGATAAATACCTTCTTTGACCGAGTTTTAAAGCAACAAAAAGTTCGATCTTTAGGTACTGTAATTTGTCTTTCAGCGGTGGCTCTAACAATGGTCATCGCGCTTCGGTATGAAAACTTTGTGAGCATACCGGCACTAACCGCGGGACTAATGACAGGACATCTTGTCATTATGATACATTTTGCAATACATCAAACGTCTTTTGCAAGGAAGAGAGGTGAATAAATTGGAACACGAAGCTAAAGGTTTTAATTTTATTGGTTTAGATTTTACGTATACAAATGTTCTAATGACAACCATTGCTGCAGTAATCGTCTTTATCATCGCAGTTACATGCTCTAGAAGTCTACAAATACGTCCGTCAGGAAAACAAAACTTTTTTGAGTGGATTATTGACTTCGTTAAAGGCCTTATCAACAGTACAATGGATTGGGAAACTGGTGGTCGCTTCCTTACACTAGGTGTGACATTACTTATGTACATATTTGTTTCAAATATGTTAGGTCTACCGTTCGATATCTCGATCGATGGAAGCTCAGTTTGGAAATCACCTACATCAGACCCAGTCATTACTTTATCATTAGCAATCTTTATAGTTGGTTTATCACATTATTATGGTATTAAAATGAGAGGCTTTAAGGCTTATGGAAAAGGGTTTTTCCAGCCGATGGGATTCTTGTTTCCATTAAAAATTATTGAGGAATTAGCGAACACATTAACGCTAGGTCTTCGACTTTACGGTAACATTTACGCAGGGGAAGTATTATTAGGTTTACTTGCAACAATGGGTACACATGCATATGCGGATAGTGTAGGTGCAGGTGTGATTTGGACAATCGCGGCAGCAATACCGATGATTGTTTGGCAAGGATTCTCTGTATTTGTTGGTTCAATCCAAGCGTTTATCTTCGTAATGTTAACGATGGTGTACTTGTCACATAAAGTGGCGGACGAGCATTAAGCAGCTCACTTGAATTTGGTAGTTAGATAAAAATTATTATAAAAAATATATTTCTTATGATTAAGAAGGAGGAAATTTAAAATGGCTTTAATAGCAGCGGCAATCGCAATTGGTTTAGGTGCACTAGGTGCAGGTATTGGTAACGGTTTAATTGTATCACGTACAGTAGAAGGTGTTGCTCGTCAACCAGAATTACGTTCAACTCTTCAAGCTTTAATGTTCATCGGGGTTGCATTAGTTGAGGCACTTCCAATCATCGCAGTAGTTATCGCATTCATGGCATTTGGTAAAGCTTAAGATTATACAAATTATTAAAAAAATGGCGAAGTTTGTGTTCACATTTACTTCGCCATTCCTTTATGACACTCAGTTTTGAAGGATTCCTTTTGAAAGTTAAGTCCAAGTCGGTAAGAGATGAGGGCTATGTTATAAAAAATAAATAAATAAATAAATAAATACAACCCTTGAAGGGAGTGAAAGCTTGTGTTAAACGGATCACAATTCGTATTAGCTGAGGCAGGACATGGTGTACCTTGGGGCAATGTCGTGTTTCAATTAGTAATATTTCTAATTTTACTTGCTCTTCTGAAAAAGTATGCATTAGGACCTGTAATGGGAATTATGAAACAACGTGAAGATCACATCGCTAATCAATTAGATTCAGCTGAGAAAAACAACGCAGATGCAATGAAACTAGTTGAAGAGCAAAAGCAAGAGTTAGTTGCTGCTCGTACAGAAGCTCGCGAGCTTCTTGAGAAAGCTAGAAAGCAAGCTGATGTACAACGTGAAGAAATCGTTGCAGCAGCAAAAGCAGAAGCTGAAAACTTGAAAGAAAGCGCTAAACGTGAAATTACTCGTGAAAAAGAGCTTGCAGTACAATCAGTTCAACAACAAGTTGCTTCATTATCTGTATTAATTGCTTCTAAAGTACTTGAAAAAGAAGTGAAGTCTGAAGACCAATCTGCTATTTTTGATCAATTTCTTAAAGAAGTAGGCGAAGCTAAATGAGTAACGAATTAGTTGCAAAACGCTACGCAAACGCTCTTTTTGAATTAGCTACTGAACAAAATTTAGTAGAAACTGTTGAACATGATTTACAAGTAGTGAAAAAGGAATACGTAGAAAACTTAGAATTAAATAAGTTTTTACAACATCCTGGAATCACAAAAGAAAGCAAAAAGTCTGTCTTAAATGACACATTTGCTTCAATTTCTGAAACGGTATTAAATCTAGTTTGTTTATTAGTTGATCGCCAACGCTTAAGCACTATTTCTAATTTAGTAACTGAGTATGTAAAAATTGCGAATGAAACTCGTAATATTGCAGATGCAACAGTTTACTCTGTAACGGCATTGTCTTCTGAAGAACTAGAGAAAATTGGAGCGTTATTCGCTTCTAAATTAGGTAAAAATTCAATACGTGTGAAAAACGAAATTGACCCATCATTAATCGGTGGTTACAAAGTGCGTGTTGGAAACCGTATTTTTGACGGCAGCTTAAAAAATAAACTTGTTCGAATCGAACGTGAATTAATCGCAAAATAGTTTGTAGATAGGGGTGAAATGCATGAGCATCAAAGCTGAAGAAATCAGTGCGCTGATTAAAAAGCAAATCGAAAATTACCAAACTGAAATAGAAGTTAGTGATGTTGGTACAGTTATCCAAGTTGGTGACGGTATCGCTCGTGCTCATGGTCTTGACCAATGTATGTCTGGAGAGCTAGTTGAGTTCTCTAACGGCGTTATGGGACTAGCACAAAACTTAGAAGAAAACAACGTAGGTATCATCATCTTAGGACCTTACACAGGCATTAAAGAAGGCGACGAAGTTCGTCGTACTGGACGCATCATGCAAGTTCCAGTTGGTGAAGCATTAGTAGGACGTGTTGTAAACTCATTAGGTCAACCAGTTGATGGTTTAGGCCCAATCGAAACAACAAAATCTCGTCCAATCGAAAACGCTGCTCCTGGCGTAATGGCACGTAAATCAGTACATGAGCCATTACAAACAGGTATCAAAGCGATCGACGCTCTTGTACCAATCGGACGTGGACAACGTGAGTTAATCATCGGTGACCGTCAAACTGGTAAAACAGCTGTTGCAATCGATACAATCCTTAACCAAGCTGACCAAAACATGATCTGTATCTATGTTGCAATCGGTCAAAAAGAATCAACAGTTCGTGGACTTGTTGAAACTTTACGTAAGCATGGCGCTTTAGATTACACAATCGTTGTAACTGCACCTGCTTCATCTCCAGCTCCAATGTTATACTTAGCACCTTTCGCTGGTGTAACTATGGGTGAAGAGTTTATGTACAATGGTAAACACGTATTAGTAGTATACGATGATTTATCAAAACAAGCGGTAGCTTACCGTGAGCTTTCATTACTATTAAAACGTCCTCCAGGTCGTGAAGCATATCCAGGGGATGTATTCTACTTACACTCTCGCTTATTAGAGCGTGCAGCTAAGTTAAATGATGAGTTAGGTGGCGGTTCATTAACTGCATTACCATTCATCGAAACACAAGCTGGTGATATCTCAGCTTATATTCCAACAAACGTAATCTCAATTACTGACGGACAAATCTTCTTACAGTCTGACTTATTCTTCTCTGGCGTACGTCCAGCGATCAATGCAGGTCTTTCTGTATCACGTGTTGGTGGTTCAGCGCAAACTAAGGCGATGAAATCAGTAGCAGGTACGCTACGTCTTGACTTAGCGTCATTCCGTGAGCTTGAAGCATTTGCTGCGTTCGGTTCTGACTTAGATAAAGCAACTCAAGCTAAACTTAACCGTGGTGCTCGTACAGTTGAAATCCTTAAACAAGGTTTACACAAACCTTTAAAAGTAGAAAAACAAGTAACATCTTTATATGCACTAACACGTGGTCACTTAGACAGCGTAGCAGTTGAAGACATTACTCGTTTTGAAGAAGAAATGTTAGCTTGGATGGACGCTAATGCTAAAGGTCTTTTAGATGCTATTCGTGATACTGGTAAATTACCAAACGAAGCTGACCTTGATGCTGCAATCACAAGCTTTAAAAAGAACTTTATTGCTTCTAAATAAGAAGGCGATTTAAATATCTGGATTTGAAGGATCGGGCTCTAGCTCGTCCTTCATTTAACTGTTTACCAAAAGGTGGTGAAAACCTGTGGCATCATTACGCGATATAAAAACAAAAATTAATTCAACAAAAAAGACAAGCCAAATCACAAAAGCGATGGAGATGGTTTCTGCTGCGAAATTAAACCGTGCTGAACAAAACTCTAAGCAATTTGTTCCTTACATGGACAAAATGCAAGAGGTAGTTGGTAGCGTGGCAAAAGGTGTAAACAGTAGACATCCGATGCTAGTAACTCGTCCAGTTAAAAAGACTGGTTACATTGTCATCACTTCTGACCGTGGTTTAGCTGGTGCATTTAATAGTAACGTATTACGTGCGGTAACTAATACAATTAGAGATCGTCATAAATCGAATGATGAATTTGCAATTATTGTATTAGGTCGAGTTGGACGTGATTACTTTAAGCGTTTAGGTTACCCAATCGTTGAAGAGGTTCTTGGAATTCCAGATCAACCTTCATTCGATGATATTCAAAAATTTGCTAATCGTACAGTTCAAATGTATACTGACGGCATTTTTGATGAGCTTTACTTATCATATAACCATTTCATAAGTAAAATTTCTCAAGAGGTTACTGAGAAAAAGCTATTACCTTTAACTGATATTGACACAGGTAAGGCAACAACTAATTACGAATTTGAACCATCTGATGATGAAATCTTGGAAGTTTTACTGCCTCAATATGCAGAAAGCTTAATCTTTGGTGCATTATTAGACAGTAAAGCTAGTGAACACGCTTCACGTATGACAGCGATGAAAAGTGCAACTGATAACGCGAAAGAAGTTATTAGTAAGCTTACTCTTCACTATAACCGTGCGCGTCAAGCAGCAATTACACAAGAAATTACTGAAATCGTTGGTGGAGCAGCAGCACTTGGCTAATCTGCTTATAACGGCTATATAAATTGATCGGCTTTTAATGAAACAATGCTAGGAGGAAAAGCGATGAGCAATGGTATTATTACTCAGGTATTAGGACCGGTTGTAGACGTAAAGTTCGAAAACGGCCAATTACCACAAATATATAATGCGTTACGTGTTCGTAAAGAAGCGGGCAACGCAAACGAAGTAAACATTGATTTAACATTAGAAGTTGCTCTTCACTTAGGTGACGATACTGTTCGTACAGTTGCAATGGCTTCAACTGATGGATTAGTACGTGGAATGGAAGCAGTTAACACAGGTAAACCAATTTCGGTTCCAGTTGGTGACGCTACATTAGGACGCGTATTCAATGTATTAGGTGACAACATTGACTTAGACGAAGCACTTGGAGAAGACGTACGTCGTGACCCAATTCACCGTCAAGCACCTAAATTTGAAGAATTAACTACAAAAGTAGAGATCCTTGAAACTGGTATCAAAGTAGTAGACTTATTAGCTCCTTACATCAAAGGTGGTAAAATCGGTCTTTTCGGTGGTGCGGGTGTAGGTAAAACTGTATTAATTCAAGAATTAATTAACAACATCGCACAAGAGCACGGCGGTATCTCAGTATTCGCTGGTGTAGGTGAGCGTACTCGTGAAGGTAACGACTTATACCACGAAATGAGCGATTCTGGCGTTATCAAGAAAACAGCGATGGTATTCGGACAAATGAACGAACCACCTGGTGCACGTCAACGTGTTGCCTTAACTGGTTTAACAATGGCTGAATATTTCCGTGATGAGCAAGGACAAGACGTGTTATTCTTCATCGATAACATCTTCCGTTTCACTCAAGCAGGTTCTGAGGTTTCTGCCCTATTAGGTCGTATGCCTTCTGCGGTAGGTTACCAACCAACTCTTGCTACTGAAATGGGTCAATTACAAGAGCGTATCACTTCAACAAACAAAGGTTCTGTAACTTCGATTCAAGCGATTTACGTTCCTGCCGATGACTATACGGATCCAGCACCAGCTACAGCGTTCGCTCACTTAGATGCTACAACAAACTTAGAGCGTCGTTTATCTGAGATGGGTATTTACCCAGCGGTAGATCCATTAGCATCTACATCTCGTGCATTAAACCCTGAAATCGTTGGTGAAGAGCACTATGAAGTAGCTCGTCAAGTACAATCAACTTTACAACGTTATAGAGAACTTCAAGATATCATCGCAATCTTAGGTATGGATGAGTTATCAGAAGAAGATAAATTAGTCGTAGCTCGTGCTCGTCGTATTCAATTCTTCTTATCTCAAAACTTCCACGTTGCGGAGCAATTCACAGGACAAAAAGGTTCTTACGTACCAGTTAAAGAAACTGTTAGTGGATTCAAAGAGATCTTAGAAGGTAAATACGATACTCTTCCAGAAGATGCATTCCGTCTAGTTGGACGCATTGAAGAAGTAGTAGAAAAAGCAAAAACATTAGTATAATAATTGTCTAATCGAAAGCTTGTTCATCATTCTTAATTGAATGAACTTGATTAGCTCAGAAGCTAGACAGGAGGAGTTCACTATGAAGACAATGAAAGTCAGTATCGTCACTCCTAATGGACCGGCTTATGAAGGCGAAACAGAATTCGTTAGCACGAAAGCAACTAGCGGTGAGCTAGGTATCTTACCTGGACACATTTCAACTGTGGCACCGTTAGCAACAGCACCTGTTAAAATTAAATCACAAGCTGGAACAGACTATGTTGCAGTAAGTGGCGGATTCATTGAAATTCGACCTGAAGCCGTTACAATATTGGCTCAATCTGCTGAAGCATCAACTGAAATCGATGTTGAGCGTGCAGTAGAAGCAAAAAAACGTGCAGAAAAACGTCTACAAGACAGACGCCCTGACACAGACATCAAACGCGCTGAACTTGCTTTACACAAAGCAATGAACCGTTTAAACGTAGCACAATATAAGTAATTTTAAAAAGAGCCCTTTTGTGGCTCTTTTTTTGTTGGGTTGTTGTTTGAATGCTTGCGGTAAAGTAGTGTTGATTTTGTTGTAAGGAGGGGAAGTCGGGGATCGCAAATAAGATTGGCGAATCGCTATTAAAACTTGAGAATCGCAAATAAAAAAGGCAAATCGTAATTAAGGATTTTAAAATTGCAAATAGGCATTTCAAAACTGCAAATAAACTGGAGAAAGGTGCAAATAAGTAAAGTAGATGCCGTTACTGTCAATAACTAGCTCATGTCTGTGCAAATAAGGGTGTTAAAACTGTAAATAAGAATTTCAAAAGTGCAATTAAGCATTGGAAAGGTGCAAATAAGATTAATTAATCAGCAATACGAAGTTAGGTGCAAATAAAATTGGACAAAGTGCAATTGAAAATTGTAAAACTGCAATTAAAAATAGCGAAAGTGCAAATAAAATCAAGGTACTGCAAATAAAGTTTGGGAAACTGCAAATAAAATTGTGATAACTTCAATTAATTTTACTGAAACTGCAAATAAAACATGCAAATCAAACTAAATAATCATAATTGTGATCGAAATTAGTTTAAAATAGTTAGTTTTATTAAATAATAGTTCAACTCTAGATGAAATTTAGATGAATTACGGAAAATAAGAGATAAAATCGCTCGTTTTTTTCATTTTCAATTAGAAGGTATTCCAACAAAAAAACTTGAATAAAGAAAAGAAATCCAAGAGAGGTGATTTTTGATGATTTTAAAAGAACGAACTGTACCACTGATTATTAAAAAGTTAGAAGCGCTTTTAAGAAGGTTACCTAATAATCATCCACAATGGACAAGAATTGAGGAAGATCTCTTCAAGTACAAAGCAGGGTATCACGGTGAAAAGTCCTTAGACTATCATTTAAGCTTTTTTCCAAAAGAAAGTAGTATTATTTTGCACGATCTCAGACTAGTAGATGATTTTAAACACTTTTTTCAAATTGATACGATTATTATCACACCGCGTTTGCTAATCATTATTGAAGTAAAGAATTTAATTGGTACATTGTATTTTGATCAAACCTTTAATCAATTTATTCGCATTATCGATGGAAAGGAAGAGTCTTTTACAAATCCTATTATTCAAGTTGAAAGGCAAAAAAGACAACTTACTGAATGGCTTCGAAAGCATAACTTTAAAAATTTATGTGTAATACCGTATGTTGTAGTAAGCAATCCAAAAACGATAATAAAAGCGTCTATAAATCAAAGTGAAATTGCTAAAAAAGTTTTTCACTCAGAGTTACTTTATAAAAAGGTTGAAGAACTAGAAATAAAATTTAAAACAGATCTTTATACTCAAAAAGAAATAAGGAAGTTAGCTAAACTATTAATAAAACAACACCAGCTTTTAGATCAAAATATATTAGACAAGTACAATATTAGTAGTGCTGAACTTCTTACTGGAGTACTTTGTTCTAATTGTAGTCAGTTTACTATGGAGCGTGATAAAGGAAATTGGATTTGCAACTATTGCCTACATGACTCAAAAGAAGCACATATAGGTGCATTGGTTGATTATCTTTTATTAATTGGAAACACGATAAAAAATAAACAAGCTAGAGACTTTCTTCATATTCCCTCTATCTATAACGCTTCAAGACTCCTATCAAAACTAAACCTCACAACCTCAGGAACAAAAAAGGACAAAACCCACTATTTAGACGAGTTATCTCAACAATCTTCTTATTAAATATTTTCCAGTCCTGCAGTCGGTAAGATTCCGTTTCTTGAGATTTTTAGTAAATACTCTGCCATGTGTTTTTTTGAGTAGGGCATGTCATTTTCAACCCAGAATGAGATTACGCTTAGAGTTGCGCCGGAAATATAACTTACTAGCAGGTCGCTAGGTACTTGGAATTTATTCTTTTTTGGTTGAATGAATTTGATGCCTGTTTCGAATGCTGTTGCTAGTACATCGTAAAGTCTTCTTCTAAATAGATTTGGTCCTTGTCTTCTAAGCAGGACTTTGTAGAAGTAGCTGTTTTTTTCGACATGTTCGAATAGATGGTAGTAAGATTGCAGGGTCATCTCTTCAAGATTATTCTGGTTTCCGTCATACATACTGAAATTAACATTTTTCATTGCTTTGTCTAAATCAACTAGCTTTTCTCTAACAATTTGTCGTACCATTTGGTATTTGTCTTCGTAGTGGCTATAAAAGGTTGCTCTGTTAACGTTTGCTTTTTTTGTGATATCTTGAACGCTGATTGATTCGAAGTCTTTATTATCAGCTAGTAGATTAATTAGTGCATCTTGTAAAAGTTGTCTAGTTCGAACGACGCGGGGGTCGAGATTATTTTTTATGGACATTTTAAAACTCCTTTATTAAATAACTTTAATAAAATAAACAATGAATTACTAAAGTGTTGTTTAAACAACAAAAATAAGATTATTAACGGTTGAGTACGTTTCTAAATCAATTATAATTAAAAACTATGAGAAGTAAAACGACAATGTGTTGTTTTACTTTTGTTACCTATATAGAGAGAAACGATTAAAAATTAGGAGGATTTTATTTATGGGGAACATGAAGAAAATGGTGTTTGTTAACATAATTACTTTAGTCATATTAGTTGCTGGTGGATTTGTCGGTTATTACTATTATGATCAATCTACGAGTTATATAAAAACGGATAATGCAAAAATAGATGGACAACAAATTGTTATTTCATCTCCTGCTGCTGGTAAGCTTGATTCATGGTCAGGTTCATTTGGTAAAACATTTTCACCAAACCAATCAATTGGTAAAGTTTTAACTGCACCTCAAGCTGCTAGTGACACAGCTCATGAAGTTTCGGTTTCAGTTCCAACGAACGCTACTATTGTTCAAACAAATGCAATTAAAGATCAATTAGTTGCTGCAGGTTCAACTCTTGGTTATGCATATAACTTAGATAATCTTTGGGTTACAGCAAATATTAAAGAGACTCAAGTAGAAGATGTGAAAAAAGGACAAGAAGTTGATGTGTATGTTGATGCATATCCGGATACTACATTAACAGGAACTGTAGAGTCTGTTGGTTTAACTACTGCTAATACATTTAGTTTACTACCTTCTGGAAATTCTAATGCAAATTATACGAAAGTGGAACAGGTTGTCCCAGTAAGAATTTCTTTAGATCATAACAAGTCATTTGAAATTGTTCCAGGAATGAATGCTTCTGTTCGTATCCATAAGTAAGGAGGAATTTCGATGTCTACTGGAATGATCATAGCATATGGAGGGTTTTGCTTAATTGTTTTCTTTATTATTAACCGAATTGCTTTAAGAAATAAAGAAAATAGTCCAAAAATAGATCAAACAAAAGAAACAGTTCAAAAAGAAGAATTAACTAAAATAGAAAAATCTGAAGAAGTTAAAAAGAAACCAGCCCCAACTGAATCGAATGAAAAGCAAAGTTTTAGTATGGGTAAAGTTTTGACGGTGCTGTTACTAGGGATGTTCGTGTCTATTTTAAATCAAACATTAATAAATGTTGCTTTACCGAAGTTGATGGCTGATTTTAATGTTACAACTTCGACTGCACAATGGCTATCTACTGGATTTATGTTGGTAAATGGTATCTTAATTCCAGTCAGTGCCTATTTAGTTGAAACATTTACTTATCGAAAGTTATTTATCTTTTCGATGATTGCCTTTACGGTTGGTTCAATTATTTGTGCTCTTTCAGGTAATTTCCCAATTATGATGGTTGGACGCGTAGTACAAGCGGTCGGAGCAGGTATATTAATGCCTCTTGGTATGAATATCTTTATGACGATTTTCCCACCTGAAAAGCGTGGAGCTGCTATGGGATTAATGGGGATCGCAATGATCCTGGCACCAGCTATTGGTCCAACAATAACTGGTTATGTTGTTCAAGATTATTCTTGGCATTTCTTATTCTATGGAATGGCTGTGTTTGGTGTCATTGCAATCATTCTAGCTAATGCTTGGTTCCGTATTTCACGTAAACGTTCATTCCCAACTTTAGATATTTTGGGAGTGCTAAGTTCGTCACTTGGATTTGGTAGTTTATTATATGGTTTCAGTGAAGCTGGTAATGAAGGCTGGGGTAGCACAGAAGTAGTCCTATCATTAGTGATTGCGTTTATAAGCTTAGGATTATTTGTGTGGAGAGAATTAACGGCAAAACAACCATTAATTAACTTAAAAGTATTTAAATCCTTTTCTTTTTCTTACACATTATTAATTAATTTAATCGTTACAACAGCTTTATATGGAGGGATGTTTTTATTACCTCTATATTTACAAAACATCCGTGGTTTTACGCCAATTAAAGCAGGTTTATTATTGCTACCTGGTTCATTAATTATGGGTGCACTTGGACCTCTTACGGGTAAATTATTCGATAAATATGGAATCCGTCCTTTAGCGATTTTTGGACTGCTTATTATGACTTTTACAACTTATGAGTTCACAAAATTGTCTATTGATACACCATATTTAAAAATTATGTTTTTCTATACACTACGTTCATTTGGTATGTCATTTATTATGATGCCAATCATGACTGCTGGTTTAAATAAGTTGCCAGTTAAGATGATTACTCATGGTACTGCAACTCAAAATACTTTGCGACAAGTGGCTGGATCGGTAGGTACGGCAATCCTTGTTACAATTATGACGACTCAAACGACAAACCATTTGGCGGACTTTTCAAATGAAGTGACTTCAACGAATTCCTTCATTATGGATTGGGTTCATCACACAGGCGCGCAGTTAGCGGGCGCGGCTGGAGTAAGTTCTGCACAGGGTGGTGCGTTAGCAGTTACGTCACTTTATAGTCAGGCTTCTAAATTAGCATCAATTAACGGTATTAATGATGCATTTATTTTCGCAACTGCATTATCTGGTATTGCTTTAGTTCTTTCATTTTTTATGGGAAGTACAAAAAGTAGAAAGTTTGCACAACCTAAATCTAAAAATCAAAATAAGCAATCTTCAGAAACGATTGCATCTTAAAAATAAACCAACTCAATTTTTTGAGTTGGTTTATTTTTTTTCTTCGACAATTATCACTATTTTTTAATTTGTGGAAATTGTGAATAACTTTCTGTGGATTTGTGGATAACTCCTATACTGATATAAAGTTTTCGATATCAGAAACAGTGGCTAAAACATTAGAAATCTATTAGAACGGCGTACATTAATGATTATTAGAGAATAATGGAATTTATTTTCCAACTATATTATCAATTTTAGGATTAATGGCAATAAATATCGACACGTTTTTGTCACATTTGTTATAATGGATACGATTACAAAACTGAATAGTAAAAATTAATGAAAAATACATTATATTTATAATAAGTATATAATGTAGAGCTCTGTAGTTAGGGGAGGGACAAGTTTCGTGAATGCTTATTTAAATAATTACGTGATCGTAGTCGTGTTTCTAGTTATTGGGATAGCGCTTCCAGTTGTTGCACTTTCAGTGATAGGGAAAATTTTAAGACCAAACGTACCAACTGAAGCGAAGGCAACGACGTATGAAAGTGGTATTGAACCATTCCATGATGCGAAGGTTCGTTTCCACGCTGGGTATTACATATTTGCACTATTATTCGTTATTTTTGATGTTGAAACTGTTTTCTTATATCCGTGGGCTGTAGCATATGATCAATTAGGACTTTTTGCATTTGTGGAGATGATTATCTTTATCCTTATGTTACTGTTGGGACTTATTTATGCTTGGAAGAAGAAGGTGTTGAAATGGTTATGAAGCTAGATGGAATTTCTGTTGCTGAGATGGAGGAACTCCAAAAAAATATTTTCTTCACTACTTTGGAAGAAGTGAAGGCATGGGCAAGGAGTAACTCGTTATGGCCATTAACATTCGGGTTAGCTTGTTGTGCAATCGAAATGATGGGTGTAGGTTCATCACATTATGATTTAGACCGTTTTGGATCGTTTTTCCGTACTTCTCCTCGTCAATCTGACTGTATGATTGTTTCTGGAACTGTTACGAAAAAGATGGCTCCAATTGTGAAACGCTTATATGACCAAATGCCTGAGCCTAAATGGGTAATTGCAATGGGTTCATGTGCAACTGCTGGTGGACCATACGTTAACTCGTATGCAG
The DNA here is from genome assembly GCF_002556365.1 of Bacillus sp. AFS002410. NCBI lineage: Bacteria > Bacillati > Bacillota > Bacilli > Caryophanales > Bacillaceae > Bacillus > Bacillus sp. AFS002410. Next base: position 401,262 of record NZ_NUEU01000009.1, on the reverse strand, counting down.
TCGTTAAAGGAGTTGACCAAATCATTCCTGTAGACGTTTATATTCCTGGTTGTCCTCCGAATCCAGCTGCGTTAATTTACGGTATTAACAAATTAAAAGAGAAGATTCGTTACGAGGCTAAAACTGGAAAGCAGGTGACGAATAAATGAGTGAAGATAAGTCTAAAGAACAACTAAAGAAAGAAGCGGCTGAGAGGGCGAAAGAAGCAGCTAGACGAAAAATGGAACAGTTAAAGGCGGAAAAAGAAGGCGCTGATAACAATGGTGTCCAGAAAGAAGAAGCTTCTTTAGTTGAAAAGCCAGCCGATGAAAATCAAATAAAACAAGAAGAAACAACAACTGAAGATGAAAAAGCGAAAGCACTTGCACTAGCGAAAGCAAAAGCTGTTGCAGCAGCGAAGGCAAAGGCAGCAGCAATCGCAAAACAAAAAGCAGCAGAAGCAGGGGAACAAGCAGAAGAACCGGCTTCAGAAGATGAAAAGGCAAAAGCTTTAGCATTGGCGAAAGCAAAGGCTGTTGCAGCAGCAAAGGCGAAGGCAGCAGCAATCGCGAAACAAAAAGCAGCAGAAGCAGGGGAGCAAGCAGAAGAACCAGCTTCAGAAGATGAAAAAGCAAAAGCTTTAGCATTGGCAAAAGCAAAAGCAGTAGCGGCGGCAAAGGCGAAGGCAGCGGCATTAGCTAAACAAAAAGCAGCTGAAGGTGGAGAAACTCCATCAGACGGTGCAGATGATGAAAAAGCGAAAGCAATTGCAGCGGCGAAGGCAAAAGCAGTAGCGGCAGCAAAAGCGAAGGCAGCAGCGTTGGCAAAACAAAAAGCAGCAGGTGGAGAAGACACAGCAAGTGCTGGTTCTGACGATGACGCGGCAAAAGCGAAAGCAAAGGCAATTGCAGTTGCGAAGGCGAAAGCAGCGGCAGCATTAAAAGCCAAAGCAAAATCAGGCGGTGCTACTGAGGCTCCAGCTGAAGAAGCAAAAGCTTCTCATAATCAACCATTATTAGATGAAGTAAAGGCATTAATTGAAAAAGAGTTTGGCGCTGAAGTGATTGAGGAAGCAACAATCAATACACTTTCTAAACATGATCCAACTTTTACAATCAAAAACGATGCTTATTATAAAGTGGCAGAATACTTAAAAAATAATAACGAGCTTAAATTTACTTATTTATCTGGATTACATGGAACTGATTTCGTTGAGTACATGGAGGTTTACTCTTACATCTATTCATATAAACGTAAACATGGAATCGCTTTAAAAGTTAGAGCAGATCGCAATCAGCCGATTGTCGATAGTATTACTCCAATTTGGGAAGGGGCAAACTGGCCGGAGCGTGAGACATATGATCTACTAGGCATTCAGTTTGAAGGACATCCAAAATTGGAACGTATTTTACTGCCGGAAACTTGGGTTGGCTACCCACTTAGAAAAGATTATGTTCAATTTGACGAGGGGGTGTAGGATAAGCCATGATTCGTACTGAAGAAATGCTATTAAATGTCGGTCCTCAGCATCCTAGTACACACGGTGTATTTCGTCTTGTGTTAAAGATTGATGGAGAGATCATTAAAGAGGCGACGCCAGTCATCGGTTATCTACACCGAGGTACAGAAAAAATCGCTGAAAATCTTCAATATACACAGATTATTCCTTATACAGACCGTATGGACTATCTATCGGCAATGACAAATAACTATGTTCTCTGCCATGCTGTTGAAACAATGATGGATATTAAGGTTCCAGACCGCGCGGAATATTTACGTGTGATCTCAATGGAGCTAGGTCGAGTTGCTAGTCACTTAGTTTGGTGGGGTACAAATCTTCTAGATATTGGGGCAGTTAGTCCATTCCTTTATGCTTTCCGAGAGCGTGAAATGATTATCAATCTATTAAATGAATTATGTGGGGCGAGACTTACTTTTAACTATATGCGTGTTGGTGGAGTTAAGTGGGATGCTCCAGATGGATGGATTGAAAAAGTAAGAGAATTCATTCCTTATATGAGAGAGCAGCTAAAGGGTTATCATGATTTAGTTTCAGGTAATGAAATTTTTATTAATCGTGTAAAAGGCATCGGTGCATATTCACAAGAAGATGCGATTAACTTCTCACTAAGTGGTGCTAATCTACGTTGTACGGGCGTTAAATACGACCTACGAAAAGATGCTCCATATTCTATTTACGACCGTTTTGATTTCGATGTACCAGTAGGAACGGCTGGAGATGCATGGGATCGTTATATGTGCAGAATGCTAGAGATTGAAGAGTCATTAAAGATTTTAGAACAAGCTGTTGAACAATTCCCTGCTGAAGGTGATATTTTAGCAAAAGTTCCTAAAATCATTAAAGCTCCTAAAGGTGAAGGATACGTAAGAATCGAGTCACCACGTGGAGAAATTGGTTGCTATATTGCGAGTGATGGAAAAAAAGAGCCGTATCGTTTGAAGTTTAGACGACCATCTTTTTATAACCTGCAAATTCTTCCAAAGCTATTAAAAGGTGAAAACATCGCAAACTTAATTACTATTTTAGGTGGCATTGATATTGTACTTGGGGAGGTAGACGGATAATGATAGAAAATCTTCTACAAAGTACACCGTCTTGGATTAATTTTCTCATCTATTTAGGTTTAGGCGTTATTTTTCTATTTGTAGTTTTAGGTTTCGTTACGTTTGGTATTCTGTCAGAACGTAAAGTAATGGGATTCATGCAAGGACGTATTGGTCCGAACCAAGTTGGTGGACGATTTGGTTTACTACAAACTGTTGCTGACGTATTAAAACTTCTTTTAAAAGAAGATACTATTCCAAAAGCAGCAGATAAACCATTATTTATTTTAGCTCCAGTCATCGCATTTGCACCAGCGTTTATGGTATTAGCAACACTACCTTTTACAGAAAATTTGCAGTTTGCTGATATTGGTGTCGGGTTACTTTATTATATTGCCGTTTCAGGGTTAACAACTGTTGGTGTTGTTACAGCAGGTTGGGCATCGAATAACAAATACTCACTAATCGGTGGTATGCGTGCAGCAGCACAAATGATTTCATATGAAATTCCGTTAGTAATGAGTGTATTAGGTGTAATCCTATTAACAGGAAGCTTAAATTTAAATGATATTGTTAATGCTCAAGACAATGTATGGTTCATTGTAACTCAGCCGATTGCTTTTATCGTTTTCTTAATTGCAGCAGTTGCTGAATTAAATCGTACACCTTTTGACTTACCTGAAGCAGAATCAGAGTTAGTTGCAGGTTATCATACAGAGTTTTCAGGTTTCCGTTGGGCGTTCTTTATGCTTTCGGAATATGTATATTTCTTTGCAATGTGTTCATTAATTACAATTCTATTCTTAGGTGGATGGAAGCCGATTGCAGGTCTAGACTTTATTCCTGGAGCTGTTTGGTTCTCTTTAAAATTTAGTGTGATTTTATACTTATTAATTTGGTTCCGTGTAACGTTCCCACGTTTACGAGCTGACCAATTAATGGAGTTCGGTTGGAAAGTACTGTTACCAGTTTCATTAGCTAATATTTTAATAACTGCTTTAGTAAAAAGCTTATTCTTCTAAACAAATCGACCAATCTAAAGGGGTGTGAGTCATGATTGGGTTAGTAAAAGGATTAAAGTATACTCTTCAAAATTTAACGCGCGAGAAAGTAACATATGATTATCCAAATCAGCCGATTCCGTTACCAGATCGCTTTCGTGGTATTCAAAAGTTTTATCCAGAAAAATGTATTGTTTGTAACCAATGTTCGGCAATCTGTCCAACAGACTGTATTACATTAACTGGGAAAAAGCATCCTGATCCTGCGAAAAAAGGAAAAATTATCGACACATACGATATCAATTTCGAAATTTGTATTTTATGTGATTTATGTACAGAGGTTTGTCCTACAGAAGCGATTATTATGACGAATAACTTTGAGCTTGCAGAGTATTCACGTGATGAGTTGTTTAAAGACCTTCAATGGCTTGATGAAAATGATCAAAACATTCGAAAGGAGAATAAAGCATGAGTGGTTTTGTAGTTGCTTTCTTTCTTCTTTCTTTAGCAGCCATATTAGGCGGAGTAATGATGTTAAACTCAACGAAAGTAATGCACATGATGCTTTCACTTGTATTAACATTCATTAGTATTGCAGGGATTTATGTTCTCTTATCAGCGGAATTTGTGGCGGTTGTTCAAATTCTTATTTATTCAGGTGCAGTAACGATCTTAATGATTTTTGGAATCATGTTAACAAAGCATGATATTGAAAGTGAAAAGCCAAAAAGAAATTGGAGAAATATTGCTGCATTTGTTGGTATTGTTGCATTTGGAGTTGTTATGTTTTTAGGTGTAAACGGTCTTTCAATCGATGCATCAGATGTTGATTTAGCAACAAACAATACGAAAAATATTGGATTACAATTATTTTCAAATCACATCGTACCATTTGAAGTAATGTCTGTATTATTACTAATTGCTTTAGTAGGTGCGATTATTTTAGCAAAATCAGATGATTCAAAAGAGGAGGGTACGAAGGAATGACTTCAGTTCCAATTAATGCTTATCTTCTTTTAGCGCTTATATTATTTTGTATCGGTTTATATGGTGCACTAACAAAGCGAAACACAGTAATCGTGTTAATTTGTATCGAGTTAATGTTAAATGCTGCAAATATTAATTTAGTGGCATTCAGTAAACTTGGTGTGGCACCGTCTTTAACTGGACAAATTTTCTCATTATTTACGATCTCAGTTGCGGCTGCTGAAGCTGCAGTGGGCGTTGCAATTTTAATTGCATGGTATCGTCATCGTCAGACAGTCAATATCGATGAAGCTGATTCATTGAAAAGATAATTAGGAGGTGAAATTTGATGATGCAGTATGCTTGGCTTGTTCCGGTACTTCCGCTAATTTCGTTTCTAATCCTAATATTAGCTGGTACAAAAGGAAAGAAAGGTAGTGGGATTTTAGGGGCAACTTTAACAGGAATCTCATTCATCATCTCCTTGTTCGTCTTATTTGACCGTCTACAAGGGGATACAGTGCAGAAATTATACACTTGGTTAACAATTGGTAATGTCGATATTCACGTTGGATATGTAGTAAATGCACTAAATTCGTTAATGTTAGTAATTGTTACGTTTGTTAGTACATTAGTACATATTTATTCTACTGCTTATATGGAAGACGACGACCGTATTACGGTATTCTTTGCATATTTAGGTTTATTCACATTTGCGATGCTAGCACTTGTCATTTCACCTAGTATTCTACAACTTTATGTATTCTGGGAGTTAGTAGGTCTAGGATCATTTTTACTTGTTGGTTTCTACTTCTACAAAGAAGAAGCAAAAGCAGCAGCTAAAAAAGCGTTCATTATGACTAGAATAGGGGACGTTGGTTTATTTATTGGGATGGTCCTTTTATTTTGGAAAACAAAGAGCTTTGACTTCGATCAAATCTTCCATGTAATCCAAGGAGGACAAGTGAGTACTAGTATGTTAACACTTATTGCCATTTTAATATTCGTTGGGGCAATGGGGAAATCAGGTCAGTTCCCACTTCACACATGGCTTCCTGATGCGATGGAAGGTCCGACACCAGTTTCTGCATTAATCCACGCAGCAACGATGGTAGCAGCCGGTGTTTACTTAGTTGCGACTACTTATCCAATTTTTATCGCTAGTGGAACTGCTCTAACTGTTGTTGCGATTGTTGGAGGATTTACTGCTATTTTTGCAGCAAGTATTGGTCTAGTACAAAGAGATATAAAGCGAGTGCTTGCCTATTCTACAGTCAGCCAATTAGGTTATATGATGCTTTCATTAGGTGTTGGGGGATATACAGCAAGTATCTTCCACTTAACTACGCATGCATTCTTTAAAGCTTTATTATTCTTAGCTGCAGGTAGTGTAATTCACGCAGTACACACTCAAGACATCTTTAAAATGGGTGGATTACGTCACAAAATGAAGTGGACATCTGCACTATTTCTAATCGGTACTTTAGCGATTACAGGTGTACCGTTACTATCTGGTTTCTTTAGTAAGGATGAGATTATAGCAGCAACTTGGGAACATGGAAATTACGTTTTATTCGTTGTCGCTTTAGTTGCAGCATTCTTTACTTCTTTCTATATGTTCCGCTTATTCTTCTTAGTTTTCACTGGTGAAGAAAAAACAAAAGGTGCACACGAATCACCGAAGTCAATGGTTATTCCAATGTCACTATTAGGTATCCTTGCAATTTTTGCGGGTTATATTAATACACCATTCTTTGGACGCCACTTAAATGACTTTTTATTAGATGGTGTTCCATTTAAAATCACTGAACATAGTCATGAACCGGTTTGGATTATGATTGTAGCAACTCTTGTTTCTTTAGCGGGTATTACACTTGCTTACAATATGTATGGAAGAAAGCCTCAGCAAACTAATCAAGAAGAAAACGGATTATTCCATGAAATTCTTCTTAATAAATATTATGTAGACGAATTATATAGCGTAACGATCGTAAAGGGTATGTTTGCAATCGGGCATGTAATGTTTGTAATTGAGCGTTTTGTAATTGAAGGGCTTGCAGTTTTAGTAAAAGGAATTGTAAGTAGTATCGGTGGAATTGGTTCAAGACTTCAAAGTGGTCAAGTTCAAACTTATGGATTTATTACACTACTTGGTCTAGCACTAATTTTACTAGCAATCGTTGTGACAGGGGGGTACAACTTATGATGTCGAGTTTCTTATTATGGGTTGTTTTCTCACCTTTATTAGGATTATTACTAGTTTCTTTCGCTCCAAAAAATTCTTATAAGCTTTGGGCATTAGCGACTTCAGTTTTATCATTCGCTATTACAATTCTTGCATATATAGCAGGTCATAATCATTCTAGTTTAAAAGACTGGAATATTTCATACGATTGGTTCTCGTTTGGAAAAATCTTTGCTGGTTCGACTAGATTGTTTCAAGTAAAATTTGAACTTGGCGTAGATGGTTTATCATTAGTTATGATTTTACTAACTGGTATAATCTCATTAATCGCTGTAATAGCAGGTTATTCAATTAATAAAGGCTCAAAAGGCTTTTACCAATTATTATTCATCCTACAAGTAGGGATGTTTGGGGTATTTACAGCTCAGAACTTAGTGTTATTCTTCTTATTCTTTGAATTAACGCTAGTTCCGATGTTCTTCTTAATTGGAAAATGGGGCCGATATGATAGTGAGCGTGCGGGTTACCAATTCTTAATTTACAACGGATTAGGTTCTGCGTTCTTATTATTTGTTATAGCTGTTCTGTTTGCTCGCACTGGCACAACTAATTATGCAGTGTTAGCAAATATTATTCCGTCGGGCCAACAGACACTTAGCCCAATTTCAGATCATTTAAAAATGGTTTTATTAGTTTGTTTATTAATCTCATTCGCAATTAAACTACCGTTATTCCCGTTCCATCGATGGATGGTGAATGTACATACTCAAGCAAATCCTGCTGTTGTAATCATTCACGCTGGGATCCTTTTAAAAATTGGAACTTACGGTTTAATTCGTTTTGCATTAGGTATTTTTCCAGAGCAATTTGACAAAATGTCGACTGCTCTTGCGATTATTGGTGTAATTAATTTACTTTATGGAGCTTATATTGCTTTAATTCAAAAGGAATTACGTTCTGTATTGGCTTACTCAAGTTTCTCGCATATGGGGATTGTAATAATTGGATTAGCGGCGATGAATAGTGCCGGAATTCAAGGAGCTATTTTGCAATCAGTATCTCACGGTTTAATTGCAGCATTACTATTCTTAATAGTTGGTATGCTAGAAAACCGAGGTGATTCTACAAGCTTTGATCGTATTTCTGGGTTATCAAAATTAACTCCTAGATTAGCTGGATTATTACTTTTTGGTGGTATGGCATCTCTAGGTTTACCTGGCCTATCAGGTTTCGTAGGGGAATGGTTGTCATTTGTTGGTCTATTCCAAAGTCATAAAGTAATTGCAACAGTTGGTACATTAGGTATCATTTTAACTGCAGCATATATTTTAAGAGCAATTTTACAATTATGCTTCGGTAAAAATAGTGATTTTATTTCATCATTCACTGATCTATCAAAACGCGAAGCAATCGCATCAGTCATTTTGGTACTTGCGATTGTCCTGCTTGGTGTATACCCAGCATTCGTAAATAATATGATCGTTTCATCAGTGGATTTTATCATTCAAGGGATTAGAGGTGTATAGAAGATGACATGGAAAGCATTATCTGATTTTCAATGGGGAACTATGGGTCCTGAGATTATTCTAGTAGCTGCTGCGCTTCTTCTATTAATCCTTGAGCTTATACTACCTAAAAATGTAAATCGTAAAATAGTCGGTTGGATTGGCTTACTTAGCGTTGTTGGTTCATTTGTATGGTTAATCACACTATATTCGCATAAACATACAAGTCTATTAGCCGGATCTTTCAAACTAGACTCGTTTGGGCTACTATTTAAATCTGTTTTATTAATTGGAGCAATCTTAGTCTTATTACTTGCTTTAGGAGATAAAACAATTGCAGAGCGATCAGAATACTATACGTTATTTATCACTGCCTTAATTGGCGCGATGTATATGGCTTCAAGTAGCGATTTAATTACATTATTTGTTGGACTAGAGCTACTTTCAATCTCATCTTACATTTTAGTTGGGATTCAAAAGAGAAGAGAAGGTTCTTCAGAGGCTGCACTCAAGTATGTAATTAACGGTGGTATTTCGACGGCAATCACATTATTCGGTTTAAGCTATACTTACGGCTTAACAGGTACGACTAACATTTCAGAAATGCATACGTTGCTTTCTCAAGGAGTACCGAGTAGTAATGAATTTTTATTAATTCTAGCATTCGTTCTAGTGTTTGTTGGATTATCATTTAAACTTGCATCTGTACCATTCCATATGTGGGCACCAGATGTTTATGAGGGTGCTCCAACTCCAGTAACAGCATTTTTAGCTACTGTTTCAAAAACAGGTGGATTTATCATCGTACTACGCATTTTCTTAGTGATCTTTACAGGTGCGTTATTGACGAAGGAACATAAATCAGTATTTGAAGTAATGCAGCCGGTTATTGCTACGTTAGCCGCGCTATCAATGATAATAGGTAATACAATTGCTTTAAAACAAAGCAGTCTAAAACGAATACTTGCATACTCAGGTATTGCACATGGAGGATATGTTCTAGTTGCGTTTGTAAGTATTTCCCTATTCATGTTTGAGAGTATTTGGTTCTACTTATTGGCTTATACATTTATGACAATCGGAATTTTAACAATTGTTTATAATGTACAACAACAAAGAGGATCAGATTCACTTTCTTCATTTGCTGGACTAGGTAAAACAAATCCATTTTTAGCGGTTATCATGTCAATATTCGTTTTATCGTTAGCAGGGATACCATTAACTGCAGGATTTATTGGAAAGTTAAATATTTTCATGGGGGCTTTTGTCCTAGAAAAAGGATATTTCGTATTAGGTGGAATTTTACTTTTAACTACAGTTGTATCTTACTTTTACTATTTTGGCATCCTTCAAAATATATTCTTTAGAAGTGGTGAAGAACGTAAAATAGTATTGCCAAAGACACATCTTTTCGTTGTTATAGTTTGTGCAGTCTTAACGATTGTATTAGGTATTAAACCATCTTTAGCTTTAGATGTATTTCATAAGCTAGACATTGTGAAAGATTTCTTTATGGCGTAAAATAAACTTAGATTAAAAAGTGTAGGATTACTCCTACACTTTTTAATTTGCAATTAAGAACAAAATTATTTAAAAGATCGAACGAAAAGAGGGCATAAAAATGGAAGCTTTAGTTGGGACAGAAGCGGCATTAGCAATTATTGTCCATTTACTTTTCATTATTTTAACTTGGTGGGCAATAACCGCAATTAAATGGGAAAGTATTATGAAAAAAGGTCATGTCGCCCAAATTCGACTTTTTATGGTGTTATTAACAATTACAATTTCTTCTGCTGTAAGTAGTTTCTTCTTAGACTACCTTCAATATGCAAAAAACATTTCATATTTATTGAAATAATTTGTCAAAAAGTATGTTATAAAACACCGTATAAACCCCTCTTTACCTGTGAAAAATGGAGGTAAGAGAGAGGGGATTTTTTATGAAAAAAACGATCTATTTATTTATAATGATGATTACTTTTGCTACGGTATTATTTTTTAATTGGGGTAAAATCGGTATGGCTGACACGGGAGTAGGCCAATTGAACCGTTTTGCAGATGTATTAAATAAAAAAGACATTTCGGTTACAAGTTGGAATTTGTATGCACGAGAAGCTAAAATGAATACTTCAGTGACTAAAATAATCGGTGATTATAAAGAAAAATTTAAAAATTTTAAATGGACTTATACAGATAATGGTAATAAAATAATTGGTACATTTAACCATAAGTCAATCACAGAAAGAATTGTGGTAACATCTACTAGCAGTAATAGCAGCTATGTAATTTATGAACTGAGTGGGACTAAATGGGACCAACACGCTGAAAAAGAAACAAAAAGTCTTATAAAGAATTCAATGGAAAATATTTTTAGTAAGGAACCTACTATTTTTACTTGTATAAAGGGGACAATGGGTGGTAAACTTGAAGGTGTTTTGCAGGGTATAAAAAATGATTTTTTGGGGACTTTCAAAGCAACAGAAATTGAAGAAATAAAAGAAGGGGCATTCGTCTCTGTTTCAGCATATACTGAACAGTGGAATGACGCTTTGGTTGCAAATGGCAAAAAAATAAATTTACAAATTGCAATTCGTGAAAACAATGTTGATAAATCAACGACAATTATTCTTGGAACACCGATTATAACAGTAGAATATTGATAGATCTATTTTAGGACACGGAGGGGAAAAGTTTGGATAAAATCATTGTCCGTGGCGGGAAACAGCTTCAAGGCACAGTTCGTGTAGAAGGTGCAAAAAATGCTGTCTTACCAGTTCTTGCTGCAGCGCTACTAGCTAGTGAAGGAAAAAATATAATTCATGACGTACCAACTCTATCTGACGTTTATACGATTAACGAAGTTCTTCGTAATTTAAATACAGAGGTTGAGTTCGAAAATAATACAGTAACAGTTGACGCTTCAAAAGATTTATTTGTTGAAGCACCATTTGAATATGTTCGCAAAATGCGAGCATCAATTCTTGTAATGGGACCACTTTTAGCTAGAAATGGTCATGCGCGTGTTGCTTTACCAGGTGGATGTGCAATTGGATCTAGACCAATTGAACAACACTTAAAGGGCTTTGAAGCAATGGGAGCTCAAATTACGGTTGGTAATGGTTTTGTAGAGGCAAAATCAAACGGTCGTTTAAAAGGGGCAAAAATCTATTTAGATTTCCCAAGTGTGGGTGCAACAGAAAACATCATGTCTGCAGCAGCGCTTGCTGATGGAACGACAATTCTTGAAAATGCTGCAAAGGAACCTGAAATTGTTGACTTAGCAAACTTCATTAATTCAATGGGTGGTAAAGTTCGAGGTGCTGGAACAGGCACTATTCGAATTGAAGGTGTGCCAACACTATTTGGTACAACTCATCATATTATTCCAGACCGTATTGAAGCAGGAACTTTTATGGTAGCTGCGGCGATTACGAATGGAAATGTATTAATTGAAAATGCAGTTCCTGAACATTTAAGCTCAGTTGTAGCTAAAATGCGTGAAATGGGTGTAACGATTATCGAAGAAGAAGAAGGTCTTCGTGTAATTGGTACTGACAATTTAAAACCTGTAGACATCAAAACGATGCCTCATCCAGGCTTCCCAACAGATATGCAATCACAAATGATGGCACTTCTATTAAAAGCTACTGGAACAGGCATGATTACTGAAACAGTATTCGAAAATCGTTTCATGCACGTTGAAGAATTCCGTCGCATGAATGCAAATATTAAAATTGAAGGTCGATCAACGATTATTCATGGACCAAATGATCTACAAGGCGCAGAAGTAGCTGCTACCGATTTACGTGCTGCTGCATCACTAATCCTTGCTGGTCTTGTTGTAGATGGATATACTCGCGTTACTGAATTAAAACATTTAGATCGTGGATATGTTAATTTCCATGAAAAGCTTGCTGCACTTGGAGCGGACATTGAACGTGTAAACGAACCAAGCACAGCGGTAGAGGAAGAAACACTTAAAGACTTACAAGCGTAAACTAAAAAACAATTCAAATGCCTGGCACTTTGTGTTACCCCACATAGAGTCGGGCATTTTTGCATTCTCATGCAACTTTCTACTATCAGTTATAGACGGAAACCGTATAAAATATTCTAAAAATAAGAAAAAAATAATATATTTAATTAGAATAATTTAATTTGAAAACAGATCGATATTGTTCTAAATGCTTGTCCATCTGCATAAATTATCTTTAGAAAGGGCAATTAGTTGAAAATTGTCATATAAAGTTGTTTAGGAATGGATAGGAGGAAAATATGAAGTCATTTAAAACATTGGTCACTGCAGGATTAACTACTTGCTCAGTCGTTATTATTATCCCAACATTACTTGTTCTACCATTTCATAGCCATACAGACGGTAGGTTGGTTGATCAGCTACAGAAAAAAGCAAATCAAGTTGCAGCAGCGAACAAAGATGATAATTTAAGTATCTCTGTTTTTAGAACGAAAACACAAAAAGTTGAAAAATTACCAATCGAGGAATATGTTTTAGGTGTTGTGGCTTCAGAAATGCCTGCAAAATTTGAACCAGAAGCATTAAAAGCACAAAGCTTAAGTGCAAGAACATTTATTATCAAGAGATTAAAAGAAGGTAAGCCGCTTGAAGAAGGTGGAATAGTAGATGATACTGTTCAATTCCAAGTCTTTCAGGACCGTGATGATTTAAAGAAAAGATTTGGATCTAATTACGATGTAAGCATAGCAAAAATAGAAAAAGCAGTAAAAGCCACTGAAGGACAAATATTAACATACGATGGACAACCTATTACAGCATCATTCTTCTCTTCAAGTAATGGCTACACAGAAAACTCAGAAGAATATTGGAGCAGTAGTGTACCATACTTAAAAAGCGTACCAAGCCCATGGGATTCTATTGCACCTGACTATATTTCTACAGTAGCATTCTCCATAAGCGACTTCGAAAATAAACTTAATGTTAAAATTAATAAGTCCGACATAGGGAAAGTAACATCAAGAACACAAAGTAAACGTGTGGCAAAAGTAATGTTTGGAAATAAAACGCTAACTGGTAAAGAAATCCGAGAAAAGCTGAACCTACGTTCAACAGACTTTACATGGGAGCGTAAGGGCGACGAAATCATCATCACAACAAAAGGCTTTGGACACGGAGTTGGCATGAGTCAATACGGAGCAAATGAACTCGCAAAACAAGGTAAAACATATGATGAGATTGTTAAGTACTATTACAAGGGAATAGCTATTCAGAAGCTGAGTAAGAACGATTACGAAGCATTAGGGAAGCTTTGACGGATAGATAAATAGGCAGGATTAAAAATGGACTCTTTGGGTCCGTTTTTTTTGCATTTAATTAAAAACCCCTCTAATTAAACTAAAATTAGTCTAATTAGAGGGGGATATGGTATAAAATTGTTCTTGCAGAGTCATTTAATTTAATGAAGTCTACGAATGGAATTGCAGTAATTCAGGTCTAACCGTAGCGGTCTTCGTAATTTTTATCCTTGCTTGTTTGCATACTTATAATAAAAATAGCCTACAAATGGACGAACTTTTATATTTGTTACGTTAGGCTTTTGCAAGTAAACATATCCTGCTTGATAGACAGGAGCAATAGCAGCGTCATTTAGTAAAGTGTCTTCTGCTTTATGAAGAAGCTGGGTTCTTTCAGTTTCATTTTGTAGACTTACTGTGTTAGCTTTCTGTAAGAATTCATCATATTGTTTGTTTTTATAGTTTAATACATTTAAAGCTGATTTAGATGTGAATAACTCTAAATAAGTTGTAGGATCTGGATAGTCAGCACCCCATGTATCTAATGATAGATCATAGTTTCCTTGTTGGCGTAATTCGAATTTTTGCTGTGCAGGCATAACAGTAATATTAACTGTTAAACCTTTTAAGTTTGTTTCTAATTGTGCTTTAAGATATTCACCGATTTTGCGTGAAGTATTACTATCGCTAACTAGTAATGAAATACTAGCTTTTGATTTACCACTCTCTTTTAATGCCTCTTTAAAAAGTGACTTTGCTTTTTCTAAATTAACTGTAGATGGGTGAGATGTTGTGCTAACGAAATCTACACCTTTTGAGCTTTTTACTAAACCTTTAGGGATGATTCGGTCTGTAGGAATTGAACCATCATTTAATAGTGTTGTACTAATATCCTCTTTATTAAAGCCGTTAGCAATAGCTTTACGCATTTTTTGATTTGCTAGTAATGGATTCTTCTGATTAAAGCTAATATAAGACACGATTGGCATTGCTAGTTTATTTAACTCTTTATTACCTTTATAACGATCGATTACGCTAGAATCAATAATTGCTTGATCGAGTTCGCCAGTTTCATATAGATTAACAGCTGTCGAAGTTTCTTTCATAATCTTAACGTCAATTTTATCCACAGATACGTTCTTTTTATCATAGTATTGAGGGTTTTTAGTCATTGTAAATCCAACTTCATGATTCCATTTACTTACTACGTAAGGGCCATTATATAAAGTGGTATTTGCTTCTAGACCATATTTACTACCTTGTTCTTTAACGAATTTTTCATTAAGTGGGAAGTACATTGGTAAACTAGTTAATTGAATGAAATAAGGAATAGGGCGATCTAGTTTAATTTGTAATGTTTTTTTATCTATTGCAGTTACCCCAAGTTTATCCACAGGCAGTTTTCCTTGGTTAATTTCTTTTGCATTTTCAATATCATATAAATCGTATGCAAATTGAGCTTTTGTATTTGGGTCAACTGCACGCTTCATTGCAAAAACAAAATCTTGTGCAGTTACAGGATCACCATTCGAATATTTAGCATCTCTTAAAGTGAAAGTATAAACTTTTCCATCCGCACTAACTTTATAAGACGAAGCTGCTGCTGGAACATATTCTCCTTTTTCATTTGGCATATAAAGACCTTCCATAACACTATTAAGTGCATTTAACGATGGACCATCCAAGGCTAATGAACTATCAAGGCTAACGATATCTGAAGTATCCATTAGGTGTAGTGTATGATCATTTGATTTGCTGGCAGTCTGATTAGACTGTTGTCCACAGCCTGCTAGTGCCAATGTAAGTAATAAAGTAATTGATGCGAAGCTTTTCTTAGTAAATTTCATTTTATCTTCTCTCCTTAATTTTTGGGTACAAAAAAAGAGTCCCCGCCTTATAAAAAGGACGAGGACTCCCGTGGTGCCACCTTAATTAGCCTAAAACCGTTTTAGACTCACTTTGCAGTATCAAAACAAATGCAATGAACTACCTTGTGACAAAAAGCAGTATCGAAACATGTGTTTGAATACCCGTCCCTTTTATCGGTGAGACGTCCGCCAAAGCCTACTGCACAATTAAGGGTTCGGTTTGGGTGCTCAGAAGCCCATTCAAAAATATGTCCGTACTGACTTGCACCAACCGTCAGCTCTCTGAAACATCCATATAATCTACTCTTCTTCATCAACGCAAAAATATATAATGACTGAATTAATTTTTAAAGTTTAAGTTTTTAATACATCGTACAAGCTTGTAGTGTGATTATATTTTGTAAAAAAGAAAAATGCAAGAAAAATATTTTTTCATATTCATAATTGAATTTATTAACTTATCCACAATTATTGTGTATAACCGTTGTGGAATTGTGGATAAATCGCTTTCATTTGTTAATATTTTTATAATAAATTGTGGATTGTTTTCAAATTGTGTTGAAAAATAAGAATTTTGTCGAACTAAAATTTTCTAAATTGCGTATATAATTTCTGGAATCTGTTGACAATGATTGCAGAGGTGATAAGGATGAGAGAGGAACAAAACAAAAAAACTTCTCAAAAGGTTGTTAAGATGTTAAGAAAGCGTTGGGTAGTACCAGCAATTTATTTAGTAAGTGCAGCAGTAATTTTAACGGGTGCGTTATGGTACCAATACAGTAATGCTCCAACTCCAACAAAAACTGGAACTACTGTTGATACAAGAGAGCCAGATGCAATTCCAACTTCACAGCCAGAGGAAAAATTAACTTACCCAGTTGCGAAGGATAAAGAAGTTCAAGTTAAAAGTCACTACTATGATGACTCAGCGTCAAAAGATGAGCAACAAGCATCTTTAATTCAAATGGATAGTAATACCTTTACGATCAATACTGGTATGGATTTAGTTGCAAATGATGGAAAAGAATTTGATGTAACTGCAGCTCTTAGCGGTACTGTAACAAAAGCTCAAAAAGATGCTCAGCTAGGTTATGTAGTTGTAGTAGAAAGTGGTAATGGATTAGTTTCATACTACCAAAGTTTAAAATCTGTTAGTGTTGAACCAGGAACTACTGTTTCACAAGGTCAAGTACTTGGAACTGCTGGTACTGCTATAATCGGTAAAGAAAGTGGCATTCATGTTCATTATGAATTACGTAAAGATGGTGTAGCAATTAATCCAGAGAAATACCAAGGACAAGAAGTATCTTCAATCATTAGTTCTGAAGGGACTAAAAGTGAAGCTAAAGATTCTAGTACAATGAATACTTCTGGAAATGTTTCAGATGATACTCAAGGCGATTCATCTAATACAGATTCAGACCCAACTGATAATTCACGATAATAATTAATCATTTCACAAAGTGCCTAACACATGGGAATCAAACCCCATATGTGTTGGGCACTTGTTTTTTTCTGATAATTGTGCATAGTTAGAAACTTTCCCTAATACAATGTTATAAACCCATCAAAGAGGTGTTTGAGGTGAGGGATCGTGGATTTTCTACCTAGTCAAAATAAGTGTAACTCAGCAGGTCAGTCAGAGCAGGAAAAAAAGCAGCTAAGTCAGTCAAAACGAGTCTCATTTCACGCTTCTCACATCCATTTAGAGGAGGAGAGTAGTGTGCACGATTACATCAAAGAGAGAACGATCAAGATTGGGAAATATATCGTGGAGACGAAGAAAACCGTACGCGTAATAGCTAAAGAGTTTGGAGTATCAAAAAGTACAGTACACAAAGATTTAACAGAACGCCTTCCGGAAATAAATCCAGATTTGGCAAATGAAGTTAAAGAAATATTGGACTATCACAAATCAATTCGTCACTTACGCGGTGGAGAGGCTACAAAGCAAAAGTATCAAAAAGAAGACGTTGAAAAAGTAACGAAATAATGTTTCTGAGCCTTGAAAACAAAATTAGAAATATTTAACCTCCTATTCACAAATAATTAATTACTAAAAGCAGTTGTTTATGGTAAAATTATATTTTGGTATGGAACGTATTCGGGGAACTGCTCATGAGTATAGTGAATAAGGAGGAGCCAAAAGGAATGTTTTCTAAGGATATCGGAATAGATCTTGGTACAGCCAATGTCTTAATACATGTAAAAGGTAAAGGAATCGTTTTAAACGAGCCTTCTGTAGTTGCAATAGAGCGTAGTAGCGGTAAAGTTTTAGCAGTAGGTGAAGAAGCAAGCCGTATGGTAGGTCGTACACCTGGTAATATCGTTGCAATTCGCCCATTAAAAGATGGGGTAATTGCTGACTTTGATATTACTGAAGCAATGCTACGTCATTTTATAAATAAATTAGATGTAAAAGGTTTTATGTCAAAACCGCGTATTTTGATTTGTTGTCCAACAAACATCACATCTGTTGAACAAAAAGCAATTCGTGAAGCTGCTGAAAAGAGCGGCGGTAAACAAGTTTATCTTGAAGAAGAGCCAAAGGTTGCTGCAATCGGAGCTGGAATGGATATATTCCAACCAAGTGGTAACATGGTAATTGATATTGGCGGTGGGACAACCGATGTCGCTGTCTTATCGATGGGAGATATCGTCACCGCCTCTTCAATTAAAATGGCAGGGGACAAGTTTGATATGGAGATTTTAAACTATATCAAGCGTGAATACAAACTGCTTATTGGAGAACGTACTGCAGAGCAAATTAAAATTGAAGTAGGTACTGTTTTCCCTGGTGCTAGAAATGAAACAATCGATATCCGTGGTCGTGATATGGTAACTGGTTTACCTCGTACAATTACTGTACAATCTGATGAAGTTCAAAGAGCATTAAGTGAACCAGTTTACTTAATTGTACAAGCTGCAAAAACAGTACTAGAACGTACACCACCTGAATTATCAGCTGATATTATTGATCGTGGAGTTATTCTAACTGGGGGCGGAGCGTTACTTCATGGTATAGATACTTTACTTGCTGAAGAATTAAGAGTTCCTGTTTTCATTGCTGAAGACCCAATGCAATGTGTTGCAGTTGGTACTGGTATTATGTTAGAAAACATTGATAAGGTTCCGAGCCGTTACTTAAAATAAACATCTCTGAGCCTATCCGGAGTGCACCCCAAATGTTAGACATTGTCTAAGATTTGGGGTGCACTTTTTATGTATTAAGGAAAATCGACGTAGTTTTATAAGTATATGTGATCTTCGCCTAAAAACTCGCCAATTGGCGAGTTTTTTTTATGTCTAAATTTAAAGTGAAGATTCGTTTTTGTTATAAAAATGTTTAGGTTTTGTAAAATTAATACGAACTAGAAGGTAGTCATGTTTGCGATAGAGAAAAGGAATGTATCATGTTATTGATTAAATAGCCATTTATAAAATTAAATTAAAGAAATTGTAAATCGAGAATTGGCTAGGCCCTTTATACATATGTTTTAAGGACTTAAAGCTCTCAAACTTCTAGTTTATAGAAATAAAAGTTATGAAAAATAAATCTCGATCAAAAGTAGACCAATAGAAATATGAACCGTAATTAAAAGCAAATTTAACAATCATATAGATTTTACATAAGTAGTGTTTTTTATCTTTATAGAACTTTTATAGGATGGAGATGAAACATGACGCGCATTGTTGTTGCTGGTACGGGATATGTTGGCCTTTCAACAGGAGTTTCATTTGCTACAGTTGGTTACAATGTAACATGTGTTGATATTGACTATGAAAAAATTAATTTGCTCCAAAAAGGTATTTGTCCAATTTTTGAACCAGGCTTGCAAGAAGCATTAGTAGAAAATATATCACTTAAGAGGATTAAGTTTACGACAAATTATCAATTAGCTTATAGTCAGGCAGATATCATATTTATTGCAGTAGGGACGCCAGAGCTTCCAGATGGAACAGCGAATTTGAG
Organism: Bacillus sp. AFS002410; assembly: GCF_002556365.1. Lineage (NCBI taxonomy): Bacteria > Bacillati > Bacillota > Bacilli > Caryophanales > Bacillaceae > Bacillus > Bacillus sp. AFS002410. The sequence goes on along the minus strand of NZ_NUEU01000009.1, from coordinate 381,949 downwards.
TTATTTAAAAGTGGTTGCAAAGGATATTGCAATGAATGCTAAAAGAAATCTTATGGTTGTCATTAAAAGCACGGTACCTGTTGGAACGAACGAGATTGTTAAGGAAATTATGAACGAAAATGCACTACAGCATTTAAACATTGACGTCATCTCAAATCCAGAGTTTTTAAGGGAAGGGTCTGCTTTATACGATCTATTTAATGGAGATCGAATTATCATTGGTTCAGAGAGTCAAGCTGCGACAGAATTGGTTGAGGAATTATATAAACCATTTAACCTACCTATTTATGTAACAGATGTAAGAAGTGCAGAGATGATAAAGTATGCTTCGAATGCTTTTTTAGCTACTAAAATCAGTTTCATAAATGAGATTGCTATGGTTTGTGAAAATTTAGAAGCTAATGTTGAGCATGTTGCAAAGGGGATTGGGTTAGATCATAGGATTGGTTCAAAGTTTTTAAATGCGGGGATTGGATATGGCGGATCTTGCTTTCCAAAGGATACGACTGCCTTAGTGAAAGAGGCTGAGTTAGTTGGTGTAGACTTAAAGTTGTTAAAATCAGTCATTACTATAAATAACCAACAGAAGCTTAAATTATTTGAAGTTGCAAAATCTATTTTAGGTGATTTGACTAATAAAGAAATTTCATTGCTTGGAGTTAGCTTTAAACCGAATACGAATGATATACGACATGCCCCATCGATTACGTTAATTAACCAGTTCTTGAAAGAAAATACTAAAATTACAGTATATGATCCATGTGCTTTACCAGAGTTAAGAAAGGTTTTCGGTAACTCCATAAGCTATTCAACAAATATTGAACATGCCATTCTTGATAAAGAAGCTACATTAATTTTGACGGAGTGGGAAGAAATCTTACAATTCGATCTCCAACTATATGAGGAATTTATGAAAGTACCACTAATAATTGATGGACGTAATTGCTTTGAACTAGATAGAATTAAAAACACAAATATTCACTATTACTCAATCGGTCGACAGGCTGTAAATCCTTTGTTAAAGCTTATAGGAAAATTTTAATGCTTATTGATTAACCATTTAAAACGGAAAGTATAGACTTTTGAAAAAGTTGTATAACTTGGTGTGCTGTGAGGGCAAAACCAAGAAAACACAAGCGAACTAGTGTGGGAAATTAAATATGTTTATTTTATTAATGAAAAGTGGCGTCTCATTGAGATGGCCACTTTTTTGGTGCGCCAAGCATGTGGAAAAAATAGATTGGTTTAGAAAACAATACATTAAATGAAATAATTTGGAAAAAGTATAAGAATAATAAGCCATGATAATGGGGCGGTGGTAAAACATGTTTAATTACAAAGAAACCAATAGTGCAGCAACTAATAAAAAAATTCCATTTCAGAGTAATATATCACGTTCTTTAAGTAAGGACATTTTAGAAAATATAAAAAGAATTAAAGACGATTTTGGTGATAGCTCCGATTTGGTCATTCGTCACGAAACCCTTGGCGAAGGTATGCAATATTCTTTTGCAACGATTCATATTGACGGAATTTCAAATGAGAAGCTAGTGAATGATGGAATAATCGATAAAATCGTGAAAATTAATAGGGAGAAAGAAACAACTCTGTCATTAACAGATTTAGAAAATGGATTAAAGAGCGTGATTGCTGTTTCAAGTTTAAAATCACAATCAAGTTATACAAATCTTTTATCAGGATTATTAATAGGAGACACTGTTATTCTTTTGGATCACGATAGTAATTTCTTAGTTGCTTGTACAAAAATGGTGCAAACTAGAAGTATATCAGAACCATCAACTCAAACTGTAATTAGAGGGCCAAAGGATAGCTTCACGGAAAGCTTACGTACAAATACATCTCTTATTCGAAATAGAATTCAGCATCCAGCATTACGGATTGAGTCGTTGAAAATAGGCGAAATAACTAGAACTGATGTAGAGATTATGTATATAAAAGGTATCGTAGATGAAGAGTTATTAAAAGAAGTAAAACATCGTGTAGAGGCAATTAATGTAGACGTAATATTAGAATCAAGCTATATCGAAAACTATATTCAGAACGATCAAAAGACCATCTTTCCTACAATGCTTAACTCAGAGCGACCAGATGCTGTAGTAGGTAACTTATTGGAGGGGCGTGTTGCTATTTTCACAGCCGGAACACCATTTGTTTTGATTTTACCAGCTACGTTTACACAGTTCTTTCAATCTCCAGAGGATTATTACCAAAGCTCATATATAGGTACATTTTTAAGAATGCTACGATATCTATCTTTTTGGGTCGCTTTATTTGCACCCGGAATTTTCATTGCGATTACTTCATTCCATCAAGCCGTAATTCCAACGGTATTATTAGTAAGCTTAGCTTCGCAGCGTGAAGGAGTACCTTTACCGGCAATTGTCGAGGCACTTGGTATGGAGCTGGTTTTTGAAGTGTTACGTGAAGCCGGAATTCGAATGCCAAGAGCGGTTGGACAGGCGCTTTCAATTGTTGGAGCCTTAATTTTAGGTCAAGCAGCAGTACAAGCGGGATTTGTATCTGCGTCGATGGTAATTATCGTATCAATTACAGCGATTGCTAGCTTTACTATTCCTTATTATAATATGTCAATTGCGGCAAGGATTCTTAGGTTTACTTTACTAATAGCTGCGGCTTATATCGGATTATTTGGCATGCTGGTAGGTGGATTAATTATCTTACTTCATATGTGTAGCCTTCGTTCCTTTGGTGAACCTTATTTTGCACCATTTGCGCCGTTCCGTATTAAAAGTCAAAAGGATACAATTTTAGTGGTACCTAGTCAAGGTAATCCAAAAACCATTGATGAGCAAAGAAGCGGTGAATAAGTGATGAAACGAAAATTTATAATCTTAATTCTTATTACTAGCTTACTTTTAGTGAGTTGTTCTAACTATAAAGAACTAAACAGTGTTTCAATCGTGGTCGCTATGGGAGTCGACTATTTGCCTAAGGATAACCAATATAATATGATTCTTCAAATCATTAATCCGAGTGCGATTGCAACTCAGACAGGTTCGATTGGTACACCCATTATTTCTTTACAAGATAAAGGTAGAACAATTTCAGAAGCAGCACGAAATATAACGAGAAGTGTCTCGCGTTCAAATATCTATTCACATGTTGCACTTGTAGTGATCGGTGAAAAATTAGCAAAAGAAAAAACATTAAACTATATTTTTGATGTATTCGAGAGAGATTCAAAAATTCGAGTAAATATTCCAGTTATTATTGCGAGAGATGATAGCGTGTATAAGGTATTAAATAATTTACCGGCACTTGATAAATTACCAGCTAAATCAATCGTAGGTAAAATCAAAAATACATCTTCGCTTTTAGGAGAAAACCAAGAAATTCAAATGCGCCAAGTGATCTCTGCTCTCTCAAGTAGTGGTAGAGAACCGGTCATCAATGGAGCAACCTTAGAAGACGAGAGTGATACATCGGAAACACTTGATAATTTTTCGAAGGTAAAATCATCTTATAACATGATAAATGGGCTAGGGGTCATAAAAAAAGGGCGGTTAGTAGGTTGGCTAGATGGTCCTCCAGCGAAATCTGTACAAATGATTGATAATGTAATTAAGGAAACAAATGTACAAATAAAATGCAGCAAAAATGAGTTTGACTCGATGGAGATCACTCGTATGAAAACGGCCACAAAGATCAAGATGAAAGGTGGCATACCTATCATTCACTTAAATGTAAAAGCCATTGCAATTATTGACGAGGTACTTTGTAATGACAATTTTGATCAAGCAAAAACATTAAAAAAGTATGAAGTTTTAAGTGAGAATGCTGTCAAGCAGACGATTGAAAAAGGAATTAAAGAAGCACAAGGATATGGAGCGGATATTTTCGGCTTTGGAGAAAAGTTACATTTAGCAAATCCTAAATCCTTTAAAAAGTACGAGAAAAATTGGAATGATGAATTTAAAAAAGCAAAAGTGAAAATCGATGTAGACGTTCAAATAAATAATGTAGGTATGAGGAAAAAAGCTTATCCATTTTAGAAAAGAAGGGAATGCTAATGAATCGAAAATTATCAATTGGTGCCTACCAATTCTTTAGTATTATATTTTTATTTGAGATGGGGAGCGCTACTTTAGTAGGACTTGCAGCTGGAGCTATGCAGGATGCTTGGATTAGTGTATTAATCGCTTTGGGTTCTGGATGCTTAATATTTTGTATATATATTAAATTATTTGAAATGTACCCGGAAATACCTTTTACGAAATATATCCAATCTATATTAGGTAAGTTTACCGGTAAAATACTAGCAATGATTTATATTCTATATTTTATCTATATTGGAGCTCGGGTTCTTAGAGATTTTGAAGAACTGCTAGTTATAACACTTTATAATGCCTCCTCACTTATTTCGATTGGCATACTATTAATGTTTTTGGTTATGTATGCGATCTTTAAGGGTTTTGAGGTATTTGGAAGAGCATGTGAGTTGCTATTTGTTTTGACTATTATCATTACAACTACAATTATAGGATTTGAAATGATTGCTGGTTTAATAAAAATAGATAATTTAAGACCGGTATTAGAAGTGGGCTGGAAAAAAATCTTAATGGAGACTTATCCTTTAGCAGTAACCTTCCCATTTGGTGAAATGGTAGTTTTTACAATGCTATTGCCAAATTTAAAGAAGCCAGATTATGCATGGAAGATTGGTATTCCTGGATTAATCTTTGTAGGATTGGTTTTAACACTAATCACAATGCTCAATATATGTGTTTTAGGTGCAAATACGCTACAAAGAGCCACTTATCCTATATTAACATCAGTAAGCTATATTAACATTGCAGATTTTATTCAACGACTCGATTCAGTTCTTGTAGTCATAATGGTTATAGGAGGATTTATTAAAATAGCAGTTTTTTTCTTTTGTGCAGTAATTGGAGCAGGGGACTTATTTAAAATAAAAAAAGCTGATACACTTACCTATCCAATTGCACTGATTATGTTAGTTTGTTCCGTTTGGATGGCTCCCGATTATTTAGAGCATTATAAAGAGGGCTTAGACATTGTACCTTATTTCTTACATATACCATTACAAATCCTAATCCCTCTTGTATTGTTGGTCATTGCATTAATTCAAAATAAAGCAAAAACGAAAGAGAATGCAGCTTAGAACTTCTAAACTGCATTCTCTTTCGCTTTAATTAGTCGTATTTTGATTAGCATTCTGCTCTTGGTTTCGCTTCTTCTTTAGGTTTTTCATATACTGCAAGACAATCTTTGCAATGCCGAATGGTACAGTGAAAAAGAAGATTAAAACATAGTCTTCACCTACAAGCTCGGTTTTACTTAGCTTTATATTTGTTAGTAGATGAGGAAAACTATCACCGTTGTATAGGTCAATCACTTCCAATAAACACATCTCTAGTACGAATAAACATAGAAATACCCAAAATACTCGCAATGCACGCACCCCATTATATAAAGATCCTAATTATCATTATTTTGGTATATGATGGTATCGTTTATTCGGAAAATAAAAGAAACTTAGATCTTTCGATAGTAGAGACTTACGATCAGTTTTAGAGGGCTTCATACTTTTAAAGTTGTGGGAGTAGAGAAGTCGGTGGATCATTGACTGTGACGATAAAAAGACAGATTTAAAAGTTTTTTACTTCTTTTAAATCTGTCTTTATTGTTTTTTTACAAGAACTACTTAACTAAAGTTTAATAGATAATTTCTAACAATATTTCGATGATTAAAGGGCGGATTTATTATTTGAATTAGGCTTGTATAATGTTGATTTTCGATTTTTTTGTACCAAGTAACCAATTGATACGATCAAAATCCAGGGAATACCGATTTTCCACGCTGAATTCCAATCAGGTGAAAATGCCATCGTAATTAAGATACCACTAAGTAAAAGAATTCCGACCCACTGAAGAACTGGAAAGAGCGGTGCTTTAACAGGTAATGGCCCTTGATAATGAAGGTGGACCGTTTTTCTAAAACGTAAATGGCTAATTAGGATTATAAGCCATACTAGAATTCCACCAAAGATAGAGATTCCGAATAATTTGTTAAAAGTATCCGGATAGTACATAGATAGGACACTTGCTATTAATACCCCGCAGCTTGATATGAATATTGCTGTTACAGGTGTACCATTTTTAGATAAATTCCCTAATGATTTTGGGGCATATTCACCGCGAGATAATGAAAATAGCATACGTGATGTTAAATATAAATTTGTATTCATACTAGATAATGCAGCTGTTAAAATAACAAAGTTCATGATTCCGGCAGCATACTTCACTCCAGAGCTCTCAAAGATTTTTACAAAGGGAGATCCAGAAACCTGGTGGGCACCTGCTTGCATCCAAGGAACTACAGCAACTATAATACCTAATGATAATATATAGAATAGAAATAAACGTAATACCATACTCTTCATTGCTTTAGGGATTGCTTTATTTGGATCCTTTGATTCCCCGGCTGTAACTGCAACAATTTCGACGCCATAAAAACTAAAGATTGCCATTAACACTGCCATCCAAACTCCTTTAAAACCATTAGGGAGGAAGCCGTGTTGATCTGTATAATGGTGAAATCCGATAGAGTGCGTGTGACCAATTCCGAAAAGAAGCGAAATACCAAATATGATGAACAATACAATTGCTACAACTTTAATCATGGCGAACCAATACTCTATATGGCCAAAGTTTGCAACGGATCTACTATTTATAAGGACAATCGCTACACCAAATCCAAGTGTCCATAACCAAACAGGAATACTAGGAAACCAATACTGCATATAAAGGCCAACTGCAACGGCTTCTCCGCCAATTGCAATAACTTGTGCAGCCCAATATGTATAGCGTATTAGAAAGCCAGCCCAAGGGTTTAAATACATTTCTGCATAAGTTCCAAATGAACCTGCTGTTGGATGCACAACAGCCATTTCAGATAAACTAAACATCATTATAACTGCAATGAACGCAGCGATAATATAACTTAGAATTACACCTGGTCCTGCATATCCTATTGCTATACCACTTCCCATAAATAAACCAGTACCAATTGCCCCGCCAATTCCAATCATGGTAAGCTGGCTGCTAGTAAGCGAACGATTAAGTCCTCCTTCTCGTTCAATTAAAGTTTTATTTTCATTCATATTGTTTCGCCACCTTTCTTAAATTGTTTACTAAGTTTCAGCGTCCAATCGACACTTTTTCCGGCGAGTAGCATACTAAAAAATGTGAGGAAAGTTTGCTGTAATCCACCTCCGATTAAAGAACATAATAGGACACTTCCGTTTATGATCATCATCGTTTTCCCAATCGAAAAAGTAGGGTATTTTCGATTGATAACTACACTGGCTATATCAAGACCTCCAGTTGTACCACCTGCTAAAATAACGATTCCAATACTAACCCCTGACAGTAAACCCCCAAGCAGGCATCCTACTATCGGAATGTGCAACCCAGGCAGTGAAGCAAATAAAGATAAGAAAAGTGATAAGCTACTCATTCCGATTAAACTTAAGAGTGCAAAAGCTGCACCGACTGCTTTGTATCCAATCAAAAAAAGAGGAATGTTTAATAAAAAATAAAGAAGTCCGAGTGGAATAGGGATAACTTTAACAAGCATCATACTAATACCACCAAGTCCTGGTGCAACAATACCGTTTGGTAATTGGAAGATATAATAGGTTAATGCGACTAAAATTGTTCCACCAATTACTTTGATTGCACTTAGAAAATATTCTTTATCGTTAGCCGTTATTGATTGCATCGGCAATCTCCTCGAGCGCACGTACTACTTCTTCATCCGTATTGTAGAAATGAGGTGCTACTCGTAAAACATCATTTCGAGCTGAGACAATTATATTTTTTCTTTTTAAATATTGCTCAATGGCAGAAGCTTGATCTACCCGAATTGCAGTGTTACTGCCCTTTATGGATAAATCAGTTGGACTAACTACTGTCAACCCAAGCGTTTGAGCGGTTTCTATTGCAACTCTTGATAAATAAGATAGGTAATCTTGTATAGCCGATACGCCAATTTGGTTTAATAAAGAAATACCCGCTTCAGCTGCATAGGCATTTATCATCATTGGAGTTCCAGTGTCAAATCGTCTTGTTCCTTCAGCATAATCAAGGAGACGAGGATTAAATGCAAATGGATTTACGCGACTAAACCAACCAGTCGTAGGGGGATTTAGTGCATCTGCTAACTCTTTTCTTACATATAAAAAGCTAATTCCAGGAATACCTAGTAAAAATTTTTGTGCACCTGTTGCAAGTGCATCGATTCCCATTTCTTTTACATCTATTGGAACACTTCCCGCAGATTGATAGGCATCAACAAATAATAGTGATCCATTTGCTTTCGTAATATTTGATATAGCTTTTATATCCTGAATAAACCCATTATAATAAGACACATGTGACACAGATGTGATAAGGGTGCTCGAATCTACTGCTTTTTCATATTGTTCGATTTGAATTTGATGAAGGTTTTCTTCTAAAAATGTGACGTTTGCCCCGCGTGGTACTTGGGATAGCCAAACGTGACCAATACATGGAAAGTCGATATCCGTTGTAACAACTTTATTCCGTTTTCCAGAAAAATCCAATGATGATGCGAAAGATGAAGCAGCATCGGATACACTTGATAGGACGGCGATTTCATCAACAGAAGCATTTATTAAAGTAGCGAAGGCAACTTTTGCTTCATGGACTTTATCCATCCAGCCTTCCCAATCCATACCTTTCTCGGTCCAACTCGTTAAATAGGATTGAATCCCTTCCTTCACTGGTAATGAAATGGCACTTTGGGAACAACTTGATAAATGGATTGTTTCCGTTAAGGTTGGAAAAAGTGAGCGTTTCTCATTAAATGTGCTTATCATTTTAATCATCCTTTCACTATTTTGATAGCGTTTTCATTTTTAGACACATAACTAATACGAGGTGACATATGAATCATCAATCCTTATGGTTTGAACAAGGTGAATGGACTGCAACGCCTTTTCTTGAGATAGGTAAAGAATTATCATTTTCACGTGAAATCTTATTGTTTCAACAAGATGAGAGACATCCGTTTGTGTATCTCGTCCTTGAGGGACGGATCCGTATTTATCTGTTATCGCCTAATGGAGCTGAACGTCACTTATATATCGTTGGTCCTGGAAATATAATAGGAGAATCAAATGTATGGGTAGATGAAGCATTTGGCTACAATGCATCTACATCATCGACCGCACGTGTCCTACGAATTCCAAAATCATCCTTTTATGATATCGTTATGAGTGAGCCAACACTCATTCAAAAAGTCCTAAAATCATTAAGCAACAAACAATCAGCATTACTTCTCCAAACGAAGCTAATGAGCTTTTCGGATGTAGGAGAACGTGTCTTAACAATGTTGAGACAGCTTGCATCCTCATATGGAAAGGAAACTACTAAAGGTATAACGATATCGATTCCATTCACTCATCAAGAACTAGCCTATGTGGTTGGTTCATCACGAGTAAGCGTTTCTTATGTCATGAATGAATTATGCGAAAAAGGAATTATCGAGAAACAAAATGGACGATATACATTACTAACCTAGGCGCATTAACACTTCTTGTTCTACCTTAATCTTAAGAAATTCTGATTGTTTAATCTGTCAAATGCTTTACAAAATATCTTATTTTTAAAAATTTTCTGTAAATATAAATGATGCGTAAGCTTAAATACAATTGAAGGCTAAAAATGAATTTATTTCTTGCTAAAATTTAAATGTGGACGAGTCAGCAATAGTAGATATAACGAATATTTAGTAATTATGACGATCAATAGTTAAACTATTTTAGAGCCTGTTTACTGACGATTATAGTTAAAAAGAACGGTTTGCGTTAACTTACAAAATAGGATAGTATATTATTGATAGCGCATAGAAGCTGGTCTTAAGACTTGCTTCTTTTTTATTAACATAATGAATTTATACAAATTAGGAGGACTACATAATATGTTAGATATTAAAGCAATTAAAGAAATTCTTCCTCATCGTTACCCATTTTTATTAGTTGATCGAATCATTGAGCATGAAGAAGGTAAACGTGCGGTTGGGATTAAAAATGTTACAGCTAATGAAGAGTTTTTTAACGGACATTTCCCTGATTATCCAGTAATGCCTGGGGTATTAATTGTAGAAGCTCTAGCACAAGTTGGTGGAGTTGCGGCATTGAGCCTGGAGCAAAATAAAGGGAAACTTGCATTATTTGCTGGTATCGATAACTGCCGTTTTAAAAAGCAAGTAGTACCTGGTGATCAGTTAAGACTAGAGGTTGAACTAGTGAAAATGCGTGGACCAATTGGTAAAGGTAAAGCAGTAGCAACTGTTGACGGACAAATAGCTTGTGAAGCTGAACTTACGTTTGCGCTTAAATAAAAATGATCAGTAAAAATCCTATTTTCAAAATAGGATTTTTTTTATGGAACTGTCTGGACTGCTAATAAAAATGGGAAAAGTGCAGATAAAAAGGCCGAATCTGCAAATAAATTCAGTGAAACTGCAATTAAGATAAGGGAGAACTGCAAATAAATTCAATGAAACTGCAATTTAAATAAGCAAAACTGCAAATAAACTGTGTGCTCTGCAAATAAAAATGATAAAACTGCCATTAAAACAGCTGAAACTGTTAATACAACCATGATAGTAAATAAAAATGGCCAAATCGCAATTAAAATAGCGGAATCACAAATAAAAAAAGCAAACCTCACTCTTATTAAGTGAGGTTTTGTCCTACTTTATGACTTCTTCTCGAAGTGTCTCTAAGTATGCTTCTTTGTCGTCCCTGTAAAATAAATTATATGTATCAAACGGAATCATCTTATCATCAGTCGTAACAAAATGAACGCATGATTTTTTTACGCTACGAACATCTAAATCATAATTATCTTGGAATTTCATTATTAAAACTCGAAATACATTTTCGTATCCCATTCCATTTGGTAAAATAACTTTTGGTAAACAACATAGTAGATCTTTTAAGCCTTGAAACCCACTTTGAGGGGAATGGTTTAAACTAAATAACTTGAAAACTTTGTTACGTAATTCTGCATCACTTTCGAAAACAATTGTATTTCTTTCGCCTTCAAGCAACACATTTTTATCAATGATGCTAGTTAACGGAGTGATTTTACCACCCATTTTTAAAGCATAGCCCATCGCTAAACTATCAGGGTGACATGGTACTGGTATAATATCGTCTTCTGAGTAGAATTCGCTTTGCTTAATAATCTCTTGGCGAACTTCACTAAGTGTTAAGCGTTCAGTTGATGGGTCGTAGTTTTCAGTTCTTCCGGCATGTTGGATAGGCTGAAACGTCACACCACGTACACATTTTTGTTCTGTGCCCCATTTAATGATTTTGCCTATTTCATGATCATTTAATCCCTTTTTTAGGACGGCTACCAGTGTTGTACTAAGATTATATTTATTTAAATTATTAATAGCTTTTTGACGCACTTCTCGTAAATCACGCCCTCGAAGCTCAAGAAGCGTTTCCTCTTCAAAACTATCAAATTGAAGATAGATTTCAAATCCAGGTTTGTAACTTGCCAGTCTTTTTACGAAGGCTTCGTCGGTGGCAATCCTAATTCCATTCGTATTTACCATGAGGTGTTTAATACTTCTCTTCTTTGCCTCATCTAATATTTCAAAAAATTGAGGGTGGATTGTAGGTTCACCACCAGAGATTTGAACTACATCTGCTTCCTTTTCGTTTTTAATAATCGTATCAAACATTCTTTTGATCGTTTCTAAATCTTTCCAAGAATTTCGTTTTGGCGAGCTATCTGCATAACAAATTGGACACTGTAAATTACATACATCTGTTATTTCAACAATACTTAAACAACTATGCTGTTCGTGATCCGGGCAAAGACCACAGTCGTATGGGCAGCCATATTTAATTGGCGTGTTCCATCGATGAGGCATTTCACTAGGTTTAATAAATTCTCTACACAATTGATAATATGGGATATCTGTAGAAATTAGGACTTTCTCCATACCATGATGCATACAGCGTTTTAACATATAAACACAATCATTTTCATATATAATTTTTGCTTCTACTTTTCGTAAACACTTGCTACAAACAGATAGTGTAAAGTCAGTGTACGTATACGGACGATTTGGCACGATATTTTCTCCTTCTTTGATATACAAAATATATAGCGTAATACAATACGCCTATTAAACAGGTTATTTGAATACTGCTCATTTCTTCATATGGCTTGATTGTTGGTTTCAGCCATTCAATACAAAATCTATACAGGAAGTATGAGGCTGAAAAAATAGCAAATTGAAAACCCTCGTATGGTTTTTGTCTGAGCAGGTATTTTATAACGAACAGTAAACAGCATAAAAAAGCAATGTCATAAAGTGAAGTTGGATGACGTTTTACTCCATCGCCTACATCGATTCCAAAAATACTTGATGTTGGAATTCCATATGTATCATCTGTTAAACCGGTCAAGAAGCAACCAATTCTTCCAATACACATTGCTAGACAAAGTGGGAGGACCATATCATCACCGGTTGAACGTGTTTGGTTGCAAAGTTTTTTACTTAACTCGACTCCAATGATACCTCCTAGTAATCCACCTACAATGGTTTTACCTTGAAATATTCCAAATAAACCATGACTATGAATGCTGTGTAACAATTTCGGAATGTCCTGAAGTGAAGCGACAATAAGGCTACCCAAAAGAGAACCTAGAATTGCACCAATTAGCACATAAACGGTTTTTTCTTCACTAATTGTTTCTTTTCGGCGGAACTTAATATATACTCTAAATCCTATAAAAAAGGCTAAACTTTCAAAAACTCTATGTGGATGAAGTTCCATACCAAAAAGCTGAATCATTACAGGTGTGTTTATAGTATCACTTCCTTTTTTATGCCAAAAATTTTATTGTTATGTTGCTAACCCTATGATACTATTTTTCTGAATATTCTACTATCTATATTTATAGGTAGTGCAAAATAGGGAGGAGGGATGAGGTTGTCAGGAAATAGACGTGATCATCATCCAGTTGCTGATTTTTTTAAAGGGTTATTTCTTGGAACTCTCACTTCATTCAGTGGGATCATTGTTACTTTTATGGGAATTGGTTTATTCAGTTTTCCTGTCGCAGCAGGAGTGGTTGTTGCTATACCACTTTTAATTGGCATTTATTTTTGGATTGTCTCAAAAAGAAAGTTCTTTGCTCTAGGTTTTTTTATGTCACTTCCAATTGTATTTTTTATATTCTATTCGATTTGTGGAACCCTTTTTTTGGACGGTATTTGATAAAATTCACTCTCTTTTAGAGGACAAAATATTGAGACTCCGCGTTCGTATCATACCGTGGGTTCTTTTTTGCAAAGCAATATCTTAGACCAACCACTGTATATATCAACTTTGAACTGCCAGAGCAAAAAAAAGCATGCACAAAATAAGTGCATGCCAATTTTTCCTCAAACAAAAGACTTCAAGTCCTACAAACAAAATAAGTTATCTAGATAAATATCAGATTACTTATTAGCTTTTCTCCACTCAATCGCTTTGCGTTCTACTTCCTTCACAAAAGCATCTTTTCCATCCATATATCCATTAATATCCGTTGGGAATTTTTCTGCTAGCTGCGCTTTTAATTCTCCATATGCTTTCATCTCGTCCTCATGTTCTCTTAAATATGCAGGAACTGCTAGATGTCTTTCAATTTCTTTTTCATTATCAATCTGATACATATGCATTTGGTGGGTACGATTTTCGCCACCTTTACGGAAGTATCTCCTACCTGGAAGACCAAACTCGCCAAGTCCCTCATAGCCAATCTCAGCTAATTTATCGTTATACTTGTCTACACTTTCGATGTTTTTAACAATAGGCAACATATCGATAATCGGTTTAGCTTTTAAATTTGGTACAGATGTACTACCAATATGGTGGATCTCAATTAGTTCGTCTTTTAAGATCTCGCGTATTTGTTTTGCTTCTGCTTGAAATAAGTCTTTCCAACTTTCATCATGGTTTTTAACGATTACGTTCATGTGGACCTCCGCTATAAAAATATTAAGAGTAAGTATGTTAATCTTAAACATATTCTCTAAAAAAATTTCGAAGAGAGAGTTTAAGTTTACTAATAGATTTGAAAAAGTTGATAAATTATTAGTGAAAAAAAGAAATTTTAAAGTTCTAATGAGAATACGAAATAATACAAGTTAAATAAAAATCCCCTTAAGACTACAAAGTTTTTTAAGGGGATTTTCGTATTTTAAATAGCTACTTTTTTTAAATTAATCTTCTAAAAACTCAATAAATCAACAAGCTCATCCATGGATAATTCAGTAATCCATTGTTCACTCGTTATGATTGTATCGTTAAGTGACTGTTTACGTTGAAGCATTTCGTCGATTTTTTCTTCTAGCGTACCAATCGTTACAAATTTATGGACTTGAACGAATTTTGTTTGTCCGATTCTGTACGCTCGGTCAGTTGCTTGATTTTCAACAGCTGGGTTCCACCATCGGTCAAAGTGCATAACGTGATTTGCTGCTGTTAAGTTTAATCCTGTTCCACCAGCTTTAAGTGAAAGAATGAATACTTTTACATCACCATTTTGAAAGCGAGAAATCATGTTATCACGAGCATTTTTAGGAACGCTACCATTTAAAAATAAAACTTCTTCACCAAATTTTGCTTGGATCGCTTCTTTTAGCATATCACCCATTCGCACATATTGAGTAAAGATTAGGCAGCTTTCTTTTTGTTCTAATATAGGATCTATTAACTCGAATAGTCGTTCAACCTTACTTGAGCGGTCTTCGAATTCGACAAGCTGTGATTCCTTTAAGAATAGAGAAGGGTGATCACAAATTTGTTTTAATTTATTTAACATCCATAAGATACGACCGCGGCGTTCGATGCCAGTTAACGTATCGATCTGTTTTAAGCTGTCTTGAACAACTTGTTCATATAATGCCGCCTGTTCAACTGATAAAGGACAAAGCATATTTTGTTCTTGCTTTGGTGGAAGATTTAAAGCAACATCTTCATCTTGCTTTGTACGTCTAAGTAAGAAGGGGGCAATTAGACGATGAACTGCTTTTATCTTTTCTTCATCGCGATCCTTCTCAATTGGATTTACATAATTGCTAGCAAAACGGGTCAATGTACCAAGATATCCTCTATTAATAAAATCAAATATTGTCCAAAGCTCCGTCAAGCGGTTTTCCATTGGCGTTCCAGTTAGAGCAATGCGATGCTCTGCTTTCAATCCACGAACAGCACGAGACTGCTTTGTCGTCGGATTTTTTATGTTCTGAGCTTCGTCAAGAATGATACTCTTCCATACATATTGTTGGAGATCTTCATAGTCTAATACACTTAAAGCATAAGAAGTTATAACAATATCGACATCTCTTACTACTGAAAATAAATCTTCTCCTTTTAAGCGGTTCCCACCATAGTGAACATGTACAGTTAAGTCTGGATAAAATAGCTCGATTTCTCGTTTCCAGTTGTTGATAACAGAGGTAGGGCAGACAATCAAGGATGCTCCGGGCTTTTCTTCATTCTCTTTACGATAAGCCAAGTAACAAATCGACTGAATTGTTTTACCAAGTCCCATATCATCGGCAAGCAATGCACCAAACCCCATATTTTTCAAATGGACTAACCATTCAAATCCTTTTTGTTGGTATGCACGTAAAGTTGCTTGTAAGCCATGTGGAGCAGTAAGTTCAGGAACTTCTGAAATGGATGTTAATCTTTTAGTAAGTTCACGGAAAACATCATCAACTTCAATTTCAACTTCTGCAAAAGGTGAGTGATCTTCCTCAGGCTTTTCAGCTCCTTGTAGTAGTTCATGTTGTAAAACTTCGTGAAATCTAAGTCCTTGTTTTTCAGCCTTTGCCATCATTTTCTTCATGCGTGCAATAAAAGCAGGGTCTAGCGCAATCCACTGACCATTAAATTGAATTAAACGTCTTTGATTTTCAACGAATTGCTGGAATTGTTGTTCTGATAGTTCCATCCCATTTGTGGATATTCGCCAATTAAAATCAACGAGTGTTTCCATATTGAAAAACGAATTCCCAGTTGGTTTTCCTTTTACACTCGCTTTTAAGGTCATTTTATTTTGTTTTAAAGCTTGCCACCAGCTTGGTAAAAGAACTTGGATATTTGCGGAAAGAACTTTTTCACTATCCTCTGTTAAAAATGTCCATGCATCTTGCTCACTTAAAATTTCTCTTGGTTTATTCTCTTCAATTAAGGTAGGTACAAGTAATCCAACGCCTTGAAACGTTCGATCCAAATACTCGGCATAAGATGTATGCTTTTTTTGTAGCGATTCATGTCCTTTATACTCATAAGGCTTGATTGTTTTTCGCTCATCAATTAAATATGTACGTAAATGCCAATCATCGTGCTCACTCAAAGGTTCCTCAAGGACTAATCGAATTGAAAACGGGACATCATCATCTCTAAGTCCTATTTTCACATGCCAATCGTCTTCATCAACACTATGTGTAAGTTGCTGTTTTATGTAACTTGGATTGTAATATAAGCCTCTAGCAATATCCCAACGTTTAGAATGCATTGTTTCTATTTCAAACTGTTGTTTAATTGCAGAAGAAACCAATTCCTTTAAAGTTGGTTCTAATTGATCATACCCATCAATTTTCCAAAGTTCTTCACCATTCTGATAATGAGCAAAGCTTGGGGAAATATGACCTTCCTTAAAATCCTCATATAATCTCGAAATCTCAGAGTGAAACTCATTTGCTTCATCTAAATAAGTAATCTCTACTAATGAATTTTCTTGATGTTCTTTAAAAAAAGTAAGTGCTTCAATTGGAGTTAAAAGAATACCTTCAATCTGGCCGACTCGGGTCGGTTGCAATAATGTTCCGTAATATGAAGGTTCATGCCATTGAAACACTAGATGCTTCCATGCTGTTACCGGTAAAATGACACCGTGACTTTGCATACCATAAATGAGCAAGCCATTTCGCTCTACCCACTTTACAGCAATACTAAGATTTGCTAGTCGCTTCATTGACTAATTTTCCTTTCTTTATTTCCTCTTGAAGTGCACGTAAACGAATAAATTGAGATTCAATATATTGAATATAATCATCCCATTCATTCAAACGCTTTAATTTTTTATAATTTGTTCTTAGCTTCTTTAAATAACGAACAGCTATTTTATAGTTTGCTCTACCTTTTAACTCAATGTAATAAAGGACTAAGTGATGATATAAAGGTAATACAGATTGTGGTGAGTGCTTATGTACTTCCTGAAGGTCATGTTTATCAATAAAATCAGGTTTATATGAATATAAGTACATTTGCAGCTCTGCCCAGCGTTTGTATTCCCGATTATGCATTAAATAATCAGTGTACTGCATCACGCTATGTGGAAGCAATGCTTGATAAACTACTTCTAGACCAGCCGTTTGATTAGTGTAAAAACTATTGTATTCATAGTTAGTTAAGAAATGTTTTGCAAAAGTAGTCTTTGCATATTCATCATCGCCATTTTGCAAAAAGTGTAAAAGCATTTCGTAATATATTGGCAAAAATGAAGTCAGTCGATCAGTTTCATTGTTTTTTCGCAGGTTCTCAATCCAATAAGTAAAGCTATAAAGCGTACGCTCACTATTACTATACTGTTTGATAATAGACAGCATTTTTTCATCTTCTTTTAACAAATAATGTAGATGAGCTTTTCCTAAATCTGCGTAATAATTGTCCTCGAATTCTGATAAAACCTCTAAATCCTTATGTAAAATCTTTGAATTATTTAAAAGCTCTTTATAAACATATCGAAAGGTGTTATATCGAGGTATTAAACAAAGCGTTCTCTCTAATAACAGAGCTTGCAACTGCTCTCGAAGCACCTCTTCATATTGACTAGAAACAGAACCACCTGTCAGGTTATGCAGTTGTCTACTAACAGCCTCAACTTGATTTTCTAACATTGTCATTTCACGCGGTAAATGCGCATTGTCGTAAACTGTGCTTTGAATTTCTATTTGTCCGACCATTTTATTCATTGTAAAGATTGACGCAAGTAACTGATATAGAAGCTTTTCCTTTTCCTGACGTGGTTGCTGATTTAATAATCCGTGATAAAACCGTTCATATAATGGATAAACAAAATAGACATCTTGGTAAAAAGACGTACGCTGCTGTTCAATATATTCCTTGTACTTTTGCTCAAATAACGCAACTGTTTCCTTTGGTCGATCCTGCTCAATCATATTCATTTGATCAAGTAGTTGTCGACCAGTCATGATAGTTGGAATACTTTTTAGAGAAGATTGTTTAAATTTCCTCATAATATCACCAACTAATGAAAACGAAGCGGCAGCATAGCACAATAGTGCAATTTGATGTTGGCAAGGAGGGGCCTCATAACAATCGCAACCATTTTGGTCATGATTTTCAATATGTAAAATTGGTAAATGAATCTGATCGCCCTCTTCGACAACTCCAACAAGTCGACCCTCTCGAACCGAGACATTATATACTTGACCTAATCGATATAATTGTAGGCCAGTTTCAACAAGCTCCGCATCTCTAGAATTCTGGGGAGAAAGCTTTGAAAAAAGTGAATAGGATAGTTCATAAATAATATCTTTATTTAAATCACGCTGAAGCATTCGCTGCCTCCTAACTCGAAACATTCTTATTGGTAATTATACCCTAAACAAATAAGATACACATAGCCGAAAAGGGAAAAAATGAAAGATGATATAGATTGTTAATTTAAAATTTTAATTAAGATTTTAGAATAAATGAAAACAAGCAAATCCTATTTACTCAATAAATTAATTGAATATATATGTAAAATCCTCATAGTTTCAACCAAAAACTATAAAAACATACCTATATTTAAAAGTAAAAAACGTAACAGGAAAGGGCAAGTGTGTAATACAAACTTAATATGCAAAAAAAGGCTAATATAATAAAATATTAATATACTAGACAATTAAAATAAGCTCCCTTAATGGGGGCTTTTCGTCTGTTATGAGATCTTTTAATAGTAAGAAAACAATTATTTACATATATACAATTGTTTTTAATTAACTGGAGAGGTGAAGGATTTGAAAAAAGGTTTTACTAGTTTAATTGTTTTAGTACTTATTTTTAGTATGTTTAAAGATGTATTTGCAGAATCAACAACACAAGCAAAAACGGAAAAATGGGTTGTAACGCTAGGACCTACAGTTTTAACGACTCAGAATACTGAAACTGGTGGAACAACTGGTGGAGCAACTGGCGGAACAACTGACGGAACAACTGGTGAAACAACCGGCGGAACAACTGGTGAAACAACCGGCGGAGCAACTGGTGGAACAACCGGCGGAACAACTGGTGGAACAACCGGCGGAACAACTGGTGGAACAACTAGTGGAACAACCGATGGGACAACTGGTGAAACAACTGGAGGAACGACCGGCGGAACAACAGCAGGAACATCCAGCGGAACAACTGTCAAAACAGCTGATGCAACAACAAGCAGTACAACTACTATAACAATTCCAGCAAATGTAAAGCTAAAAGTAGATAAAGAAGAGAATGATCTTTACTATGTTACTTATAAAGAAAACGCTGGTACTATTTTGAAAAGTGCAGTCCGAGATGCAACTCCTTGGGAAGTTAACCCTACAGCGACAGTTTTTAAAGTCACTAAAGATACGCCTCTATTATTAAATGAAAATGGAAAATTAGTGAATAGAGGAACAGTAAAAGCAAATACAGTTTTTAGTAAAAGTGGCGAAAAGGGTCAAAATTTAATGATCCAATATTCTAATCAAACTGCTTATATTGATAAAAGTAATACACTGCCTTTAACAAAAGATAAAATGCCAGTAACTAATATTGTTACTAAACCTGTTAAAATTACAGCGAGTGTAGCAGTGCGAAATACTAAAGTTGTTTTCCCAAATACTTCAAAAACAACGATGGTTAACGTTCCTGCCAAGCAGAAGTTAGTTATTGATTCAATCTATTCGTCCTATTATGTTGTAAAAATCGGGGGAATTAAGGGACTAATTCCACAAGCTGATCTTTCACTAAAGACTAATAATTATGTTGATCCAAATGGTAATTATTCATATGATAAATTAACTGCGGACTTACAAGAGTTAAATGCTTGGTACCCTAGTTTTACAAAAGTAGAAATAATTGGAAAATCAGTAGATGGTAGAAATTTATATGCCTTTAAACTAGGGACTGGAAAATCAGAAATTAGTATTAACGGTTCGCACCACGCACGTGAGCACATGACGACAAATGTTATTATGGAAATGCTTGATCAATATGCTAGTGCATATGAAAAAAATACGAAAATAAGTAGCTTTGATGTTAGAAAGACACTAACACAAACTTCAATTTATTTTGTGCCGATGGTTAATCCTGATGGTGTAATGCTTGTACAAAAAGGTGCTAGCAGTGCAAAGAATCCGAGTCAAGTTATTAAATTGAATAAAGGAAGTAAAAATTTTACAGCTTGGAAGGCGAATGTACGCGGCGTGGATTTAAATCGTCAATATCCAGCGGGATGGAGTACGATTCCTGGTAATAAATCAAAGCCTGGCCCAGATAACTATAAAGGTACAAAAGCTTTAAGTGAACCAGAAGCAAAAGCTTTATATGATTTTACGAATAAACATTCTTTCAAAAATACTGTTGCATATCACTCATCTGGAAATATTATTTTCTGGCATTATAATCAAACAGGAAGTCAATTTACTAGAGACAAAGCTATTGCTACAAAATTATCAAAACAAACAGGATATAGTTTGGTTGCTCCCGCAAAAGGCGGAGGCGGAGGATATAAAGACTGGTATGTTACTGCTAAAAAACGACCAGGATTTACAATTGAAATTTCTCCTTATGTAGGAAACAAACCAGTTCCAAATAGTTACTTTAGTAGCATTATGAAGAAAAACTTACCAGTTGGACTAATTTTAGCCAACGAAAAGTAAAAAATTAACGTAATAATTAAATTTAATCGACTAATTTTAATTATTCTTCGTGCACAATTTGTTTTCCATTTCATTTTGTGTTAAGATAGGTACATACTTAATAAGAAATTGGTTAATTCAATTCATGTGTTAAAAGGGACGAATTTTCATCCTGTTCTAATGTGTGTATTTTTTCTTAACAATACTCATTAAGTGTAAAAAAACAGGTATATATGGAGGTTCGTACAATGAACACAGGTACAGTTAAATGGTTTAACGCAGAAAAAGGTTTCGGATTCATCGCTGTTGAAGGTGGAGACGATGTATTCGTACATTTCTCAGCTATCCAAGGCGACGGTTTCAAATCACTTGAAGAAGGCCAAAAAGTAAGCTTTGAGATCACTCAAGGTAACCGTGGCGCTCAAGCTGAAAACGTAGTTAAATTATAATTTTCACTTTTGTGTGAAATAAAGGACTGCTAACATTATTGTTAGCAGTCTTTTTGTTTTGTTTGAAGAATGGAAATTGCTGGGGACTACAAATATAGTGGCATAAACAAAAGAACTGCAATAAAATCACGGTTTCTGCAATAAATATGTGCAAACTAAATCTTCATATTAAAAATAATTTTTCTAATTTCCTAAAATTACGCAACAAAAAAAGAGCCTAGTTAAGCTCTTTTTCTTACATACATCTTATTTTAATGCAGAATCAATTAATTCGGTTGCTTCTAGTTGGGAAATTCCTTTAATTAAGCTAAGTTCACCAACAAACATTCGTTTTGCAGTATCTAACATTTCTCTTTCGCTTGGATTTAAAGGTTTCTCCTTGCTTTGAAGTGTTAGATCACGTACAACTTGAGCTCCTGCGAGTAATTCGCCAGACTTTAGTTTTTTCATATTTAAGTCATATTTTTGTTTCCATGATAAGGATTCATCGGGAAGACCATTTGTAAAGTCATCTAATACATTTTCTAAATATTTGTGGTCTTCAACTAAACGAATTTTCGTATTTGACACATTCCCTTGAGGGACCATCAGCTTTAAATTGCTGGATGGAATGTTAATTATGTAGTACTGTTGTGTTACACCTTGTATAACTTTCTCTTCGATGGAATCAATTACTGCAGCTCCCTGCATAGGGTAAATAATTTGATCGCCAATTTTGAACAATGTACCCACCTCCGAAAATTCTAATAACATAAGTATATCATTAATAAATCAAATATCAAAATTTATATAATAACATTTGTAAAATATTTTTGTCAATAATTTTTTTGTATATTTTTTTGTTTTTTTGGGAAAAAGATGAACATGTCATATGGTAGTGGACATAATATGGAGAGAGAGAAAGCCGATGGGAGGTTACTTATGAATTTTCGTGTAGTTATTTTTATCGTAATAGTACTCACATTTTTTTCAACGACTAGCGGTTGTAGTCAACAAGAACAAAGAGAGCTGGAAAAACTTCCTGACGGGGTATTACTGGCGGCGTCTGAACTTTCTTATGAAGCATTTCTAAGTAAAGACATAGGTAAAAGCTTAAAAGAACATAAAGGTATAGTCGATCCCTTATTAACTCAAATTCATAAAAGTTTGAGTGATTATAGATTAGTTTCTATGACCTCAGGTAATATCGGTTTTTCTGCAATTGCATTAAAGAACAATAAAAATAATAGTTTACTATTCGCATTTAGTGGAATAAAGAAAATTAATTTGCAGGATATTTATCAAAGATTAGTTGGATTTGAATCTCCAGAAAATGGCTCTCCTGTCGCTGTGGATGATCAAGCATTACAAGCATATGATTGGGTAAAATCAATTTTAAATAAAAAAGAGAATAATCATGCAAGCGTATATGTTACTGGCCATTCATTTGGAGGCTACTTAGCTCAATATGTAGGATATCAGCTGAATAACGATAAACAATTGAAAAATCATCTATTTGTACAGGGCGTTACATTTAACTCATTAGGTGTATTATTAGATGATGGTTCGAAAAAGCTTCAAGCGAAAACACAAAAAATACAAAAATCTTATAAACCGTTATTTACAAATTATATCGTAAAAGGTGACCCATTAGACTATGCAAGTAAAACCTTCTTTAAACAAATCACCGGATACTCACTTCAACAACTAGGTAATGTAAAATATATTACGGTTGATGAGAACTATAAGTCTTCTTTAGAGGCATTAGAAAAAACGACGGATTTATGGACAAAAGCAAGATTGTTAAAACCATTATATCCTTACCATGACTTAGTTGAGTTTGAAAGTACTTTTTGGAAATAGAGAAACATAAAAAGCTACTACCTATTGCGGTAGTAGCTTTTCTAATGAGACATTATTTGTATTGAATGTCGTCTCTAAGTGATTCGACCTTCGTTAAGGCTTGATCAATATCTGCCTCACTAACCCCAAAATGCGCTAGCGCGTCATGAAGATGAGTAGCAATTGCGTTAAAATGATTAGGCTGGATATTCATTCCTTCATGGGCTTTTGACATGGATTTACCAGTATACTGTTTAGGACCACCTAAAGCAAAGCTAATAAATTTTGTCTGGTGGCGACGTTGTTTATCCATATCCGTATTTTCAAAGAAGTGATTAACTGTTTCATCTTTAAGGACTAGCTCATCATAAAAGTAATCCACTACTTTTCCAACTGTTTCTTCTCCACCGTATTTTTCGTAAAGTGTTTGTTCCATTTAGTAACTTCCTTTCAATATATGATAAAGGTAGATTCCCCTTAAATAGATGAAATATAACTAGAATATTAATAGCTTGTAATTTTAATTTTGATTTGAAAAAAGTGTTAACTGCAATAATTATAAAGATAACTTTATTGAGATATTTGAAAGTAAAAAAGAACTAAATATGTCTAATATATTTCAAATATAGACATATAAAGAATAGTGTTTAATAAATTAATATTGAGGTTGATTGATTATGATTTGATAGGGCGTTAGAGATGATTGAGACAAACATTTCGTTCTATTTAAAGAAATATGGTACTTTATGCTCAGGAAATAGAAAAGATAGATTTTAATATTTTTCTACTACGTAGAATATATATTTGATTGCTATTAATGAAATTTACTCTAAAGTTATTTATTTGTAAAATTTAGAATAATTTAATTATAATTAAAGGATTTGTAATTGACTTGTTCTTTATAAAGAATTAAAATTGGTTCATATTATATAATTTAATAAAGATTTAATTTGTTTACGTGAATAAAACTGGTGAAAGTTATTTTTTTTTAGGGTGTGTTCGTTATATAGAATTAATAGTGCTTTAGTACTGTACGATTCAAAATAATTATATAAAAATTGAGGAGGCAGTAATGAGTTTAAACAAACAAGATACTTTTATGAAAAATGTAAAAAGAAAAGAGATTGATCTAAAGGAGTACTTCGAGGTAATAAAGAGAAGAATTTGGTTAATTTTGGCTGTTACAGTGCTAACTTCAATTTTGGGTCTGATATATAATGACTTTTTTAAAAAGGATGTTCCACTTTATAGAGCATCTAGGCAAATATTGATTGATGCTGACAATGAAAGTTTAAAAACTCTAACGGTAATGATTAAAGCCCCTATGACTATAGCAAAAGTTAAAAACGAAATAGGTTTAAAAAGGTCGGCCGATGTTTTAAACAATCAGATTGGTTTCACAAGAATAGATGAATCAAAAGTTTTTGAGATAACGGTTGTAGATCCTAATCCCCAAATGGCTATTGAGATTGCAAATGAAACGGCTATTGCATCAAAAAATCAAATGGCTGATTTTTTAAAATTTAATAAAGTTCAATTGATTCCTGAAGGTGAAGATAACGGTACTCTAATAAATGGTCCACAACATAATATTATTAAATATACTGTTGTTATTGGTATTGTGTTAGGAATTGGAATAGCATTTTTACTTGATTCCTTAGATGAAACGGTAAGAAGAGAAAGTGAAATTGAAGAAATATTAGATGCTCCAGTTATCGGCCTAGTATCAAATATGAACAAGAAAAAATTATTGAGGGAGAGAAAGAAATATAAAACTACAATTTCAAAGGGTGAAACAAATGATTTTTAAAAAAAGATACAAAAAAAATTTAAAGAAAAGGTTTCTCGTCACATTTACTCATCCGGATTCAATGATCTCAGACCAGTTCCGGATGATTCGCACAAATATAAATTTTTTAACGGAAGAAAAGAAAAAACGCAACATACTTATCACTTCAACAGAAAACGGTGAAGGAAAATCTACAATAACAGCAAATTTAGCCGTCTCAATGGCACAGCAAAAAGAAAGGGTGCTCTTAATTGACGCAAACTTAAGAGATTCGAATATACATAAAATTTTTAAAATAGAAAATAACACTGGTTTAACTAATGTACTAACGAAGCAAATAAGCCTTGAGGAGGCAGTAATTCAATCAGGTATTGGAAACTTAGATATTTTAACTAGTGGATCTGTTTCATTTAATCCCGTTGAAATATTGGCTAATGAAAATGTAAAAGATTTACTAAAAATACTAGTTAATACATATGATATTGTACTAGTTGATTCTCCTTCAATCTTGGAATTCACCGAATCTAGGGTGTTAGCAAATCATTGTGATGGAGTCGTTTTAGTTGTTAACCGTGGAAGAACCGAAACGGATAATATAATTGAAGCAAGAAGAGTATTAGACCTTGCTAATGGAAATTTAGTAGGCGCAATTATAAATGAAATATAAATTCATTTGTATTAGTAAACTATGTTAAGGATATCTGTTAAATAGATATTCTTAGTTTATCGTTCTTTATTAAGAATGAGTGGCGATGTCTACTTGCCATTATCTATGTAGACACTCGACCATGCTGTGGGTTGGAAAAGACCTTAGACGCGAGTCGTCAAGAGTGTGGTGTGAGGGTGGGTTAGATGCCCGTTTTATTTATAAAGTATTTATTTTAGTGTTTTTTAGAAAAGCCTTAAAATAAATACTTTAACCCAAAATGAGATGGAGATGTCTGGATGATGAAAACTAAGTATAGTCCACCTAAAAGTGTTAAAAAAACAATTCGGTTTATAGAGCAAGAAGCAACTTTAGATCAACTAATTAGATTAGGAAGCTCTTGGTTCACGCAATTGATTGTAGAAAAAAAATACTTGAATTATTTGATGCCAAGGAAGGTGTATGTAAGTGACTTATAGGCAAAGGCTATCTTTATTTATTTTAATTGATTCAAGCATCGTTCTTTCCGCGATTTTTATTAGTAAATTTTTAGTAGAGGGAACTATCTATGTCATTTCATTTCAAACCGTTGTTAGCTCACTTATAATTTTAACAAGCCATCATCTGTACTCAATAATATTTAAGTTATATAAGAAAGCATGGGAGTACGCTAGTATAGGAGAATTATTAATTATTTTCAGAGTGGTTACCTATTCATTCGTTAGTTCAGTGATAATTCATTTAGTCGCCATGCAAAAGGCAAACTTTAGACTTTTTACTGTGACTTGGTTACTTCATATGTTGTTAATTGGTGGATCAAGATTTACATGGAGACTATATAGAGACTCAGTTGCTAAGAAAACGGACAATAAAAAAAGAACATTAATTGTAGGAGCTGGTTCTGCGGGGACAATGATTGCAAGACAACTGTTAAAAAATAATGAGACGAATCTCCATCC
The DNA here is from genome assembly GCF_002556365.1 of Bacillus sp. AFS002410. NCBI lineage: Bacteria > Bacillati > Bacillota > Bacilli > Caryophanales > Bacillaceae > Bacillus > Bacillus sp. AFS002410. Next base: position 355,272 of record NZ_NUEU01000009.1, on the reverse strand, counting down.
AATAGCATTTATTGATGATAATATAAAAAAACATCATTTGGATATATTAGGAATCCCTGTACTTGGAGGAGTAGAAAAAATTGAAAGCACTGTAAGTAAGCTCTCTATAGAGAAAATTATTATTGCAATCCCCTCTTTAAGCAGAAAAGAATTAAACATTATCTTTCAAGAGTGTTCTAAAACAGATGCAAGTACAAAAATTCTTCCAATGATAGAGGATATTATCACTGGAAAAGTTTCAGTAAATCAATTTCGAGATGTACAAGTTGAAGACTTACTTGGTAGGGATCCAGTAATGATGGATATTGAGAGTATATCGGATTCAATTACAAACAAAGTAGTTTTAGTTACAGGTGCGGGTGGATCGATTGGTTCTGAAATTTCACGTCAAATTTCAGAATTTAATCCAAAGAAGCTAATTTTACTAGGTCATGGTGAAAACAGCATCTATACAATTGAGATGGAATTAAAGGAACGTTTTAAAGACTCAACAATTGAATTTATTACAGAGATTGCTGATTTACAAGATACAAAGAAAATGATGGATGTTATGGATCGACATAGTCCAAATGTTGTCTACCATGCTGCAGCACATAAGCATGTACCATTAATGGAACGAAATCCGGAGGAAGCCTTTAAAAATAATGTAATTGGAACGATGAATGTTGCAAAAGCTGCAAGTTGGCACAGTGTTGAAACTTTTGTCATGATATCGACTGATAAAGCAGTAAACCCTACAAGTGTGATGGGAGCAACAAAAAAACTAGCTGAGATGATTATTCAGGATTTGGATAAAAGTAGTAATACAAAATTTGTTGCAGTTAGATTTGGGAATGTGTTAGGTAGCCGAGGTAGTGTAATTCCATTATTTAAGAAGCAAATTGAAAAAGGTGGACCGGTAACGGTCACTGATCCAGAAATGGTTCGTTACTTTATGACAATCCCAGAAGCATCAAGATTAGTAATACAAGCTGGCGCACTTGCAAAAGGTGGAGAGATATTTGTATTGGATATGGGTGAGCCAGTGAAAATTGTAGATCTTGCTAAAAATTTAATTTTATTATCTGGTAATACAGTTGATGAAATAGGAATCGAATACACGGGTATGAGACCTGGTGAGAAATTATTTGAGGAGTTGTTGAAGGAAGATGAAGTTCATGATGAACAAATCTATCCAAAGATTTACATCGGAAAGACGACTGATTTATACATAAAAGAGATTAACGATATCATTAATAATTATCAAACTTGTGATCAAAAAGAGTTGAAAGATAGAATAATAAACTTGGCTAATAAACGTATGGTTACGCATCAAAGTAAAGTGATGTAACGATTAAGTTAAAAAGGGGAACAAAATATGATAGATAAAAGAGCAAATATTCCAGCCAGGGGTTTAGGAGCTAGATTTCTTCCAGTGACAAGCGCCATAGCGATTGAGTTTCAAAAATTAATAGGTGAAAGAAATGGTTAAAAAAGTACTTTTTTGTGCAACCGTGGATTATCATTTTACAGCATTTCATATGCCATATATTAAATGGTTCAAGGAGAATGGCTGGGAAGTACACATAGCCGCAAATGGTGAGATAAACATCCCATACGTAGATCAAAAATTTAATCTATCTATCCAAAGGTCGCCTTTCAAATTGAAAAATATTAATGCTTTAAGGGAGCTTAAAACGATTATTGATCAGAATAAATATGAAATCATACATTGCCATACTCCAATGGGAGGCATTCTTACTCGTCTTGCAGCTCGAAAGTCTAGAGTTAAAGGCACGAAAGTAATCTATACGGCTCATGGATTTCATTTTTGTGTGGGTGCTCCAATACTTAACTGGTTATTATATTATCCAATTGAAAAATTCATGGCTCCTCTAACTGATTGTTTAATAACAATTAACAAAGAAGATTATGAACTATCTAAAAATAAGTTAAAAGTAAAAAAAATCGAGCATATACACGGTGTTGGAGTAGATACGGAAGATTTTAAGCCAATAGATGAATTGAATAAAAAGGTACTGAAAGAGTCGTTTGGTTATCATCCAAATGACTTTTTACTTTTTTATGCAGCAGAATTTAACAAAAATAAAAATCAACAATTTCTTCTTAATTCATTGGCCTTAATTAAAGAGGATTCACTGAATGTAAAGCTTTTGCTTGCTGGTGAAGGAGTTTTACTTAACGAGTGTAAGCAATTGGCAGAAAATCTTGGTATTTCTCATATGGTAGACTTTTTAGGCTATAGAAAAGATATTAAATATATTCTCCCAATGTGCGATGTTGCAGTTGGGTCTAGTCTACGGGAAGGTTTACCAGTCAATATTATGGAAGCTATGGCCTGTGGTTTACCGATAGTTGCAGTAGATAATAGAGGTCATCGGGAGCTTGTTGTGGATGACAATAATGGATGGTTATTAAAGAGTAATGATACAAATGGATTCGCTAAGAAGTTAAAGTATCTAATTAAAAGAAAAGGCGTTAAAGAAAGACTGGGTATTAATAGTAGAAAGATTGTAATGAGTAAATACAGTATTGAAAAAGTAATTGATAAAAAAAGTAGGGTTTATAGAAGGTATATGAATGAAACGGAGGATACTACGTGGGCAACCCTTTAAGAGTTTTACACGCGGTTGTTAATATGAACCGTGGTGGTGCGGAAACGCTAATTATGAATTTGTATCGTAATATTGATCGATCGAAAGTGCAATTCGACTTTTTGACGTGCAAGGAAGGGGCATATGATTCTGAAATAGTTGCCATGGGTGGAAAAATTCATCGGATTCCATATGTAACAGAAATTGGTCACTTAGGTTATTTAAAAAAGTTAGATAAATTTTTTAGGAAAAACCCAAATTATAATATTGTTCATTCTCATATGGATAAAATGAGTGGACTGGTTTTAAGAGCCGCAAAGAAAGCTAATATTCCTACACGCATCGCGCATAGCCATAATACAAAAAGTGAAGGAGGGTTTGCTACACAATTTTATAAATGGTATGCAGGTAAAAAAATCGAATCTAATGCTACACATCTATTTGCTTGTTCTGAGGATGCAAGTAAGTGGTTGTTTTCTAAAAGATCAAATGAATCACTAATATTAAAAAATGGAATTGAATGTGATAAGTTTCATTTTTCATTGCAGATAAGAGAGGAAATTAGAAAAGAGTTAATTATCGATAACGAAGCATTTGTTATAGGCCATGTTGGAAGATTTAATCATCAAAAAAACCATCTTTTTTTATTAGATATTTTCGCTGGCTTACTTAAAAAAATGCCAAATGCAATACTTATCTTGGTAGGTGGAGGATCACTTCAAGCCAAAATCGAATCTAAGATACAAGAACTTCAGATTGGGAAAAGTGTAATGTTACTAGGTATTAGAGATGATATTCATCGGATTTTACAAGCATTGGACGTATTTGTTTTTCCATCTTTGCATGAAGGTCTGCCTGTAACGTTAATTGAAGCGCAAGGTGCTGGGTTAACTTGTATTATTTCAGATTCAATTACAAAAGAAGTGGATATGGAAATGGGATTAATCCAATATTGCTCGATATCTGATAAAGAAAAATGGATTCAGAAAATCTTAGAAATATCTTTAGGAAATATGGCTAGAGAAAATGCTGAAATTGCATTGAATCAAAAAGGATATGACATTCGAAAAACTGCGGATATTACTCAAAAGACATATATCTCGTTAGGGAGGTAAAATATGAAGAAATTAACTGTATTTACTCCAACATATAATCGAGCATACTGTCTTCATAATTGTTATGTGAGCTTAAAGAATCAAACATGTAAAGAATTTATTTGGTTAATAATCGACGATGGTTCATCTGACGAAACAAAAGCATTAGTAGAAGGTTGGATGGAAGAAAATGAAATTGAAATAAAGTATTTTTGGCAAGAAAATCAGGGAATGCATGGGGCTCATAATACTGCTTATAAGATAATAAATACAGAATTAAATGTGTGTATTGATTCAGATGACTATATGCCATTGGATGCAGTAGAAAAAATTATTCGTTTTTGGAATCAGTATGGTAATGAGGAAGTAAGTGGAATCATAGGTTTAGATTCTTATACAGATGGAAATGTGATTGGTACAAAATTACCTGTCAATTTGAAGAAATCAAGATTATTTGATTTATATAACAAACATGGAGTAACAGGGGATAAAAAACTAGTTTATCGAACTGAGCTAACAAAGTCATTTCCATATCCACTTTTTACAAATGAGAGGTACGTTGGGCTAGCGTATAAATATCATATGCTTGATAAACAGTACGAAATGTTATTAATGAATGAGATATTGTGTTGCGTTGAATATCTTCCAGACGGTTCTTCGTATAATATGTTAAATCAGTACTTAAAAAATCCAAGGGGATTTGCTTTTTATAGAAAGGAAATGATGAAATTACCATTTGCTAGTTCCACATTTAAATTTAGACAAGCTATTCACTATGTATCTAGTAGTTTTATAAGTAAAAATAAAAATTTCCTAAAAGAAACACCAAATATAATGTTAACCTTATTTGCTATACCTTTAGGAATAACATTGTATTTTTATATTACAAGAAAAGCAAAGACTGTTTAGTAACTTTTTTAGTTGGAATTGTTTTTCTGTTGGAAGGGATAATATAATGTGACTCCTTTATGGATTAATCTTACTTTGGTATTTGTTTTTTCATTTTTTGCAAGGTATGCTGCAATACCTAGCTTTTCACTTAAATCAGAAATTACTTCAGTTTATATTAAACCAAATAAGATATTAGTATTAGGTACCTTAATGTCGCTTGTGCTGATATCGGGGTTAAGATCAAATATTGGCGATACATATTTTTATGTCCATATTTATGAAATGTACAATTTTTCTTGGGATTATGTATTAAGCCAAAAAGATATTGGTTTTGGAATACTCCAAATGATTTTAAAACATTATTCAGATGATCCACAGATTATGATTTTTACCACTGCTCTAATTACCAACGTATTGATTGTTACGATTTTGTATAATTATTCGAAAATTTTTGAAATAAGTATGTATGTTTATATAACAGGGGGGCTTTTCTTAGTTTCTATGAATGGGATTAGACAAGTTCTTGCAGCTGCCATTGCGTTTACGGGTATAAAGTTTCTAATGGATGGAAATTGGAAACGATATATTCTCATTATACTTTTTGCCTCTTTATTTCATCAAAGTGCGTTAATCCTGATTCCGTTATATTTTATAGTTCGTTTTAAGGCATGGTCAAAAGTAACCATTGCTCTAGTATTACTTTCGATTGTAATTGTAATTGGTTACAGCCAATTTTCTTCAATTTTATTTTCTGCGATACAAGAAACACAATACGGAGGTTATCAAAACTTCAATGAAGGTGGAGCTAGCTCAATAAGAGTTATTGTGAACGCGGTACCACTTTGTCTAGCATTTATGGGAAGAGATAAATTGAGAGAAATTTTTCCAAAAAGCGATATTGTTGTAAATATGACTTTACTAGGCTTTATTTTCATGCTTATAGCGACTCAAAACTGGATATTTGCAAGGTTCTCTATCTATTTTGATTTATATCAATTAATCTTAATTTCTTGGATTATTATGCTATTTAAAGATAAAGATAAAAAACTAGTTTACTACGGAATACTAGTTTTTTATTTTATGTATTATTATTACGAAAGTGTTATTAGCCTAAATATTTACTATCAAAGTAATTACTTTTACTGAAAAATTTAATATTTTATCCTTTAATGAACTAACTTCTATAGGATTTGAAGTTAGTTTTTTTAAAAAAATGATTGTGAAAGTGAGGAATGAAAAGATGGCAGTACTTGTTACTGGAGGTGCTGGTTATATTGGAAGTCATACTTGTGTGGAGCTTCTTAATGAAGGATATGAGATTATAGTCGTAGATAACTTTTTAAATAGTAAACCGGAAGCATTAAAATGTGTATCTGATATTACTGGGAGATCATTTACATATTACAATATTGATTTATTAAATAAGGATGATCTTGAGGAAGTATTTATAAAACATAAAATTGAGTCAGTTATTCACTTTGCTGGTCTTAAAGCTGTTGGCGAGTCAACCATAAATCCAATTGAGTATTATCATAACAATGTAACTGGGACCCTTGTCCTTTGTGAATTAATGAAAAAGTATGAGGTAAAGAAACTTGTATTTAGTTCCTCCGCAACAGTGTATGGAACTACAGATAAAATTCCAATTTCTGAAGAAACACAAATAGGAGCAGTAAATCCATATGGTCGTACAAAACAAATGATTGAAGAAATTTTAAGGGATTTATTTCAATCTGATCAAACTTGGAGTATCGCTTTATTAAGATATTTCAATCCGATTGGAGCTCATGAAAGTGGTCTAATTGGTGAGGATCCTAAAGGAATTCCAAATAACCTTATGCCATTTATATCACAAGTAGCTGTGGGGAAATTGTCCAGTTTAAGTGTATTTGGAAATGATTATAATACGATAGATGGAACAGGAGTAAGAGACTATATACATGTAGTGGACTTAGCAATTGGACATCTCAGAGCCTTAAAAAAAGTGTTGAATACAAACGGTGTAGATGCTTTTAATCTTGGTACAGGTAGAGGCTATAGTGTTTTAGAGATGGTTAGAGCATTTGAAGAAGTAACTGATCAAAAAATTCCTTATGTAATAAAAGAAAGACGACCAGGTGATGCTGCAATCTGTTTTGCTGATGTTACTAAGGCAAAAAATGAATTAGGTTGGCAAGCAAGCCGTAGTATAGAAGAAATGTGTGAAGATACTTGGAGATGGCAGAAAAATAATCCTAGTGGATATCAAGTAGATAGTGATATACATTCGACACTAGTTAAAGCAGGAGCGGTGAGTGAGGGATAATATTGGAGACTATAAAGTTAACACAAATACAGTTAATGGAAATACTTGAGATTCATTGTAAAAAAGGAAATGAAAACTTCGAAATAAAAACAAAAGATTTTGTTAAAGAGATGATACAATCTATCGAAATGATTTGTAAGACCAACTCAGTAAATTCTAAATAGAAAAATAAATAGGAGTAAGGTTTATGAAACGAGTAATAGATTTGACTGTTTCTCTAGGGGTTTTATTAATGTTATGTCCAATTATATTTACTATTGCAATTTTGGTTAGATTTAAGATGGGGTCACCCATTCTTTTTACTCAGGAACGACCTGGGTTAAATGGGGAGCCCTTTTATCTATATAAATTTCGTACTATGAAAAATTTAAAAGATGGCCAAGGAAATGCATTGTCTGACGAATTACGTTTAACATCGTTTGGTAAATTCCTAAGAAAATATAGTTTAGACGAGTTTCCACAACTCCTAAATGTATTAAAAGGGGAAATGAGCTTAGTAGGACCTAGGCCATTTTTAATGGAATATTTAGCACTGTATACGGATGAGCAAATGGTACGACATAATGTTAAACCGGGAATAACCGGATGGGCTCAAGTGAACGGAAGGAATGCGATTTCATGGGAGGAGAAATTTAATTTGGACATATGGTATGTAAAAAACCATAATCTATTTCTAGATTTTAAGATCCTGATATTGACGGCTATTAAAGTCGTTAAAAGGGAAGGAATTACTCAACAAGGACAAGTGACGGTGGAAAAATTTAGTGGATCAAATGAAGTGATGTAGTATGAGAGTAATTATTATAGGAGACGGCGGACATAGTAAAGTAATTCAGGAAATGCTTTTTTTATTAAATCATGAAATTACAGCAATATTAGATGATAAATACGAAGAGGAAGTTCTGGAAAAAGGAATTGTACATGCACCATTATCAGCATTAAAAAGAAAGCTAAATGATAATACCAAGGTTGTAATAGGAATTGGAGATAATAATAGTAGAAAACAAATTTCGGAATTAATAAATATAAGTATAGAAAATTATTTATCAGTAATACATCCCTCGGCGGTAGTAAGTTCATCGGCTATTATAGGTAATGGAACAGTTATTATGCCTAAAGCGGTCATTAATGCAAATGCAAAAATTGGAGTACATTGTATTATCAATACGGGTGCTATCATTGAACATGATAATACAATAAGCGATTACACCCATGTATCACCAAATGCAACGTTAACGGGAAATGTATCATTGGGAAAAGGTGTACACGTAGGGGCTTCAGCAACTGTAATTCCAGGTATTAAAATTGGGCAATGGTCAATTATAGGCGCAGGCTCAACAGTAATTGACCACATACCACCATATAAAAAAGCTGTTGGATGCCCTGCGAGAATACTTTAAAAGTAATAAAAAAATTATAAGGATACGGAGGTTGTTATTAGGTGAATCAATCCAGAATCTATCTATCTCCACCTCATATGAGTGGAAAAGAACAAAAATATATACAAGATGCATTTAATACAAATTGGGTTGCACCACTTGGCCCCAATGTAGATGCATTTGAACAAGAAATTGCCTCTTATGTGGGAGCCAGTGAAGTTATTGCCGTAAATTCAGGTACGGCAGCGATTCACTTGGCTCTTTCTTTATTAGATGTACAAAAAGGGGATACAGTGTTCTGCTCAAGTCTTACCTTTATTGCTAGTGCAAATCCTATTGTCTATCAAGGAGCTGAGCCGGTTTTTATTGATTCAGAGCCTGATACGTGGAATATGTCTCCAAATGCATTAGAAAGAGCGTTACGAGAAGCTCAATTAGAACAAAAATTGCCTAAAGCAGTTATTGTAGTTAACCTCTATGGTCAGAGTGCTAAAATGGATGAACTTCTTGCACTATGTAACCAATATGATGTTCCTCTCGTTGAAGATGCCGCTGAATCATTGGGGTCTACTTATAAGGGAAAAGCAAGTGGAACATTTGGTAGATTCGGCATCTATTCGTTTAATGGCAATAAAATTATTACAACTTCCGGTGGAGGGGCGTTAATTTCCGACAATATTGATGCAATTCAGAAGGCTAGATTTTTGGCAACTCAAGCTCGTGATCAGGCACCATATTACCAACACTCTGTATCTGGTTATAATTACAGAATGAGTAATATACTAGCAGGAGTTGGTAGAGCGCAACTACAAGTATTAAATGACCGTGTAACTAAAAGAAGAATTATATTTGATCAGTATTATAAAGAATTATCGGGAGTACCGGGTATTAAATTTATGCCTGAGTTAGAAAATACAAGAAGTAATCGATGGCTTACAACGCTCACGATCAATGAAATGGAAACAGGTATATCTGCAAGTAAACTGATAGAAATATTGAACGAGAATAATATTGAAGCCCGTCATGTTTGGAAACCACTTCACTTACAGCCTCTATTCAAAAAAAATCTCTATTATTCCCACTCGGAGAACTCTAATGTAGCAGAGTTCTTATTTCAAACAGGACTATGTCTACCATCTGGGTCGAATCTTTCGGAAGTAGAACAAAATAGAGTTGTTAATTGTCTGAAAAGTGAGATTGATCAAAGTGTTAAAAAAGAAGGCATTGTATGAAAGAAGTGTGAGGTATAAACGGATGATTGGGAAAAATATACATCAAATACGCAAGAAAAAAGGGTTTACGTTGTCAGAACTTGCTGAACAGGCAAATATTTCAAAATCATATTTAAGCAATATTGAACGCGAATTAAATGATAATCCATCTATTCAAGTAATGGAAAAAATTACGAAAGTATTAAATGTAGAATTAAAAACTTTGTTAGATTCAAAGCCAGAAGTACCATTTCTACCAGAAAAAGAGGTTCTTGATTTAGTAAAAGAGCTAAAAGATTTTGGGGTTGAAATCGAAAAACTCCATGAATATAAGAAGGTTTTCGAATTTATAAAATGGCAGAATAGTAATAGAGAAGACTAATATAGTGTTTTTTCATAAGGAGAAAATTGAGAATGAGTAAAACGAAAATTCCTAAAATTATTCATTACTGCTGGTTTGGTGGGAAGGAAAAACCTGATATTGTTAAAAAATGTATTAAAAGCTGGAGGGTTATTTTACCCGAGTATGAAATTATTGAGTGGAATGAAATGAATTTTAATACTAATTGCAATAAATACGTAAACGAAGCATATGAATCAAAAAAATTTGCTTTTGTTAGTGATTATGTGAGATTGCATGCCCTATATGAAATCGGTGGCATTTACTTAGATACGGATGTAGAAGTATTTAAATCATTTAATGACTTGTTACACCACGATGCCTTTTGGGGATTTGAACAAGAAAATTTTATTGCTACAAGTACAATTGGTGCAGTTAAAGGTAATCAGTTAATTAAATTATTTTTAGATTCATATAAAAACAAAAATTATATTAAAGAGGATGGTAGCCAGAATCAACTAACGAATGTAGCTATTGTAACCGATCTATTAAAAAACAAAGGATTAAAAACTAACGGAGAATACCAAGAAATAGATGGTATGGGGACTTTCTATCCTCAGAATTATTTTTCTCCCTATGATTATATTAATTGCAGAAAATTTATTACTGAAGACACATATGCTATGCACCATTTTTATAAAAGTTGGTTACCACATAGAGAGAGAATTAAAGGTAATATTAAACTCTTTGCTTCCAAACTAATTGGTGGAGAAAATATTGCAAGAATAAGAAAATTGGTATCAAGGATATAGGAGGCAAAAATGAAGAATGTACTAATAGCCTCATTTGACATGGAAGTTGGTGGGGTAGAAAGAAGTCTTATAAGTATGCTTGATAATTTTGATTATGAAAACAATAATGTTGAATTATTTTTATATAGACATCAAGGGGATTTTTTAAAATCAGTATCAAAGAAAACAAAAAAACTAGACGAAATTGAGCAATACACAACGTTTAGAAAATCAATTAAAGACACTGTTAAAAATGGGCATATATTTATAGCTTTAGGGAGAATTTTATCTAAGATCATTTCAAATTTAAGAGGTAGAAGATATAAAAACTCAGAAACAGGTTATATTCAAATGCAGTTAATGTGGAAGTACACATTACCTTTTCTTCCAAAAATGAGGAAAGAGTATGACATAGCAATTAGCTACTTATGGCCACATTATTTTATTGCCAAAAAAGTAAAAGCAAAAAAGAAAATTGCATGGATTCACACTGATTATTCTACGATAACAACGGATATTAAGTTGGATTTAAAAATGTGGAATTATTTCGATTATATAGTTTCAGTATCAGATGCGTGTAAGGCTTCATTTCTAGAAAAATATAGTGAGTTAGAAAAGAAAGTAGTAGTAATAGAAAATATCTGTTCGCCCGAATTTATTAGAATAATGGCAGAAGATAAAGTGGATAACCTTATGATTGCAGATAACAGATTTAAGATTGCAACAGTTGCTAGATTATCGCATGCAAAAGGGATAGATAATGCTGTAAAAGCATTAAAAATATTAGTTGAAAAAGGATATAACGAAATTGTTTGGTATGTTGTGGGATTTGGTGGAGACGAAGAGATGATTAAAGAATTGATAGAGAAAAATAATCTTAATAATCATTTCATATTATTAGGTAAAAAAACTAACCCCTATCCTTATATTAAAGCTTGTGATTTATATGTGCAGCCATCTAGGTATGAAGGTAAAGCAGTTACTGTAACGGAAGCTCAAGTACTTTCAAAACCGGTTATGATAACTAATTATCCAACTGCTCAAAGTCAGATTCTAAATGGTGTAGATGGAGTTATTTGTGAAAGTTCAATTGAAGGAATAGCGAATGGGATTGAGAGTATCTATAAAAACTCGTTACTTAGAACTGAACTGGTTAAAAACTGTAAAAATAAAGAATATAATAATCAATTTGAATTAGATAAGTTATATAGAATTTTTAACGAGAATGACGCGAAATATAATGCACAGAAAGAAATAAGTAAAGGAGTAATTTAAACTTGAGTACTAAAGTGAGTGTAATTATACCAGTATACAATGCCGAACAATTTATTGCTCAATGTATTGAATCACTTTTAAAACAAACGTTAAAAGAGTGTGAGTTTATTTTTGTAAATGACGGGTCCAAAGATAATAGTAGAAAAATAGTTGAAAAATATCAAACAATTGATGAAAGAATTAAACTAATAAATCAAGAGAATCAAGGTGTAAGCATCGCAAGGAATAATGGTTTATTAATAGCTACTGGTAAATATATAGGATTTGTTGATGCTGATGATTATGTAAGGAATGATATGTATAAGGTATTATTTAAGACAGCAAACGAAAGTGGTTGTGATGTTGTATTATCAAATTTTGAAAGTGAAATCAATGGAAGGGAGGTTATTGTTAGATATCCATTTTTGAAAAACAGAGTTCATGATCGAAATTATATTGAACATGAAATACTACCGTATTTTCTGGAATCAGAAGAATTGAATAGTGTGGTTAATAAACTTTATAAGAAAGAAGTAATAAATGAAAATAACGTAAAGTTTCCTGAAAAAATTGCTTTAGGTGAAGATGGAATGTTTAATATACACTTTTTTAGTAATGCGGCTACTATGCAATATATTGATTACACAGGGTATTACTATAGGGAAGTTATAGGCAGTGCTACTAGGAATATATCAGAAAAAGATTATTTTAAACGTGCGTTAGAAGTTTATAAATCAGATTTGCCAGATATATATGCAAAAGTCGATAAGTCAAAGATCAGCCAATTAAGGTCAATAAAATTTGTAAATAGTGTATTTTCATACATACATATCTATTTTGTACCCTCCCAAGAGATGAATATAAGAGGAAGATATAAATTTGTAAAGAGTATGATTTACAATAAGGAATTCAGAAATGCACTATCTCAATATAAAAATAACGAGAATTATAATTCTTTAGGTAGATATGAGAAGTCAATTTTTAATCTAATTCAAAAAAAATCAATTATTGGATTATATTTTCTTACGGCATACAGTAGATTCAGAAATAAATAATTTTAGGAGGAATTTATTGTGAAAATTATGATGTTTGCACACGATGGCAGCCTTAACAGAGGATGTGAGGCAATTGTTCGCTCATCAGCTAATCTCATTAAGGAAAGAATTAGTCAACCCAAGATTTACTTAGCGTCTGGTAGGCCCGATACAGATCAAATAATTACTAAGTTGGATGGCATATTTGATGCTTCGACAAAAAGTATTAAGAAATACTCTTATGATTGGCTACTTTCTTCACTTAAAGTGAAGTTTTTTAATGATGAATCCTATGCGTTGGGAAAAATTTATAACAATATTATTAAACATATAAAAAATGTAGATGTTTGTTTATCAATAGGTGGCGATAATTATTGTTACGGTGAACAGCCTGGTTGGTATGAAATAGATAGAAGGATAAAGGCACAAGGGAAGAAACTTGTTTTATGGGGGTGTTCAATTGGCGAAGAAGATTTATCTGAAAGGAAATTAGAAGACCTGAAACTATTTGATTTAATTCTTGCACGGGAATCTATAACTTACAATACACTAATTAGTAGCGGGCTATCCAATGTGAAATTATGTGCTGACCCTGCATTTACAATGGATAAGGAAGAGCTAGAATTACCTGAAGGATGGAAAGAGGGAGAAACAATTGGAATTAATTTTAGTCCACTAGTGTTAGAAAGAAATAAAGCTTCTGCAAACTCAATAATAGACCTAATTAATTATATATTAGATACTACAGAATTAACTATTGCACTAACTCCCCATGTTATTCAAGATGGTAATAATGATTATGAGGTTCTTAAGTCATTTTATAAAAAGTTTAGTACAACAGGTAGAATTATATTATTGCCTGACAACTTAAATGCAATGCAATATAAAGGCTATATTGGTAGAATGAGATATTTTATTGGGGCCCGTACTCATGCAACCATTGCTGCATATTCCTCTTGTGTACCAACTATGGTCTTAGGATATAGTGTAAAGTCTAAGGGGATAGCAAAGGATTTATTTGGGGAAGAAAAATTAGTTTTAGGAATTAGTGATATATCAGATGGCCAAAAGCTTATAACTAATTTTGAGATAATGGTAAGAGAGGAAGAGCCGATTAAAAAGATGTTGCAAGAAGCTATACCCAAAATAAAAAAAATGTCATATAAGTCAGCTGACTATTTAAATAAATTAGTATTAGATGATGCAAGATGAAGAAAAATTTGCTATTTGTAATGTCTGATTTATCAGCTGGTGGAGCGGAAAAGAGCTTAGTAAACTTATTATCTCAAATTGATTATGAAAAACATAACGTTGATTTATTTTTATTAAATAAAAGCGGTATATTCTTAAAATTGATCCCTAGCGAAGTAAATATATTAAATACTCCTAACGAATATAATATATTTACTACCGGAGTGTTAAAATCAATAAAAAGTTTTGTGAAAAAAAGAAAATTTCTATTGGCCTACTTTAGATTAAAGTATTCTTTTAGTATTAAAGCTGTAAAAGACGTTTCTAATTCTGAACAATATTCATGGAAATACCTTAGTAAATCATTAAGCATTCTTGATAAAGATTATGATATAGCAATTGGATATCTTGAGATGAATCCAATTTATTTCATTATTGATAAAGTAAAATCAATAAAAAAAATTGGTTGGATTCATACAAACTACTCCAATTCAGAAATGAAAAAGGAAGTAGATAATCCTTATTTTACAAAGTTAGATTATATTGTTACTGTTTCTGACGAATGTGGAAATTCATTAAAGGAAAACTTCCTTCATTTAAAAGATAAAATTAAAGTAGTAAATAATATAGTCTCGACTAAAATCATACGGGACCTGGCTATTCAAGAAATAGAAGATGAGATGATTTTCGATAAAGAATATATTAACATTCTTACTATTGCTCGGTTAAGTCATGAAAAAGGTTTAGACATAGCAATTAAAGCATGTAATTTATTATTAAGTAGAGGACATAAAATTAGATGGTTTGTATTAGGCGAAGGAACGGAAAAGCAAAATCTAGAAAAATTAATTAGTCATTATGGACTGGGAGAAAAGTTTAAATTATTGGGGGTTAAAGAAAATCCTTATCCATATTTAATGAACGCTGATGTATATGTACAACCTTCAAGATACGAAGGTAAGTCAATAGCAGTTGAAGAAGCAAGAATTTTAAACAAGCCTATTGTTGTTACTAACTATGAAACAGCAAGAGATCAAATCACTGATGGTGAAGACGGACTAATAGTCGAAATGACAAAAGTGGGTATATCAATTGGTATAGAAAAATTTATTAATAATGTAGAAATGAAAAGCAAAGTTAAAAATAATTTATCTCATAAAAATTTCGGAACGGAAAAAGAAATAAATAAGTTATATGAGTTGTTTTAGGAGTTGATGTTATTGAAAAAAAACATTTTATTTATTATTAATAATTTAAACTGTGGTGGTGCTGAAAAAGCACTAATATCATTACTAGAAACACTCGATTACAGGCAGTACAATGTTGACTTATTCTTATTTAAACATGAAGGACTGTTTCTTAATAAATTGCCCGAAGAAGTAAATCTACTTAAAGAACCACTGGAGTACAAGTATTTTGATATGTCAATTAAAGCAGCTATTAAGTCTTGTTTAAAAAAGGGCAGATTTGATATTGCAATTTCTAGAGCTTACGCGGGTTACATATTTAAAACAGAAAAAAATAAATCGATACAAGAGCAAAAAGTATGGAAGTGTTTATCTAGGTCCATTCAAAGAATAAATAAAGAATACGATATAGCAATAGGATATCTTGAAAATAGCCCAGTTTATTTTTGTATTGAGAAAGTTAGCGCCAAGAAGAAGTTAGGCTTTATTCACAATGATTATGAAAAATTAGGAATGGATTCAAAAATCGATAATAACTATTTTAGTAAATTAGATAATATTGTTACGGTTTCAAATGAATGTGCAACTGTACTGAAAACTATATTCCCAAAATATCAACAAAAAGTAGAAGTAATGCATAATATATTGTCGCCATCAACTATAAATAAATTGTCGTTAGAATCAATAAAAGATAATGATAGACACTACAGTGGAATTAAACTTGTTTCAATAGGTAGGTTACATGAACAAAAGGGATTTGATATGGCCGTTGATGCATGCGAAAAACTGGTTGAATACGGACTTGAATTTAAGTGGTATGTAATTGGTGAAGGTGAAGAAAGAACGCACCTAGAGGAGCTCATAGAGAAAAAAAACCTTAAAGAAAGATTTATACTACTTGGACTTAAAGATAATCCTTATCCATTTATAAGGAGTTCAGATATATATATACAACCTTCTAGGTTCGAAGGAAAATCAATAGCAATTGATGAGGCGAAAATTCTAAATAAACCTATTATAGTGACAGATTTTAGTACGGTTAAGGATCAAATTCAAAACAATGTAAATGGCATTATTGTTAAAATGGACCCAAACTCAATTGCAAACGGAATAAAAAGGTTAATTAAAGATGATCAATTAAAGAAAAAGCTTATATCTAACTTATCCAATGAACAACTCGGTACAGAGTCAGAGATAGAAAAGCTCTATTTTATGTTTAATGAAAAATAGAAAGGAAATTAAAATGGTGTTAAAAATAATTTGTCTTATATTTTTTATAATAATAACTATGGTCATTTTTATAGATATTCTGCCACTATTTAGAGATTGGTTAAGTAGAATTCATATAGGAAGATTTGATGATAAAAAAGTCTGGAAGAAAGTCATAACACAAAAAGCTATAAACTGGTTGCTTAACATGCCAAAAATAAAAGTAACTGATAATACAAGATTTGTCGTAATAGACATATTAAAAGGAAATTATACAAGAAGGGCGATACAACATTGGCAAGAGGCTGCTTTGTTACTTGGCTTATCTGAATATACAAAATTAAACAGTGTAAATGAAGTTGAAAATCAAGTGAAGGCCTTTTTAAATAAAACATTTGATAGTAATGGTCAATGGAAGCGCAATCCCAAAAATATTGATGTTGCAATACTTTCGTACGCTATTATGAAATTAGATTTTATAGAATCAGACAAATATAAAAAAGCTTTAGATTACACTTGGGATTTAATACAAGATCATATAGGACCCGAGGGGATAGTAGGATATAGGAAATCTATGAATAGCTACAGATATGTAGATACCATAGGTTTTATATGTCCTTTTTTAATTTCTTATGGAATGAAATTTAATAAACCAGAATGTATTGACTTAGCGGTAAAACAAATAAAAGAGTATGAAGAGCATGGTATGTTGGGTGCGTTTAATATTCCAAGTCATGCTTATAAAATTGAAAATAAAATGCCTCTAGGTTTATATGGGTGGGGAAGAGGACTCGGTTGGTATTCAATAGGGCTAATTGACTCATGGAATGAGTTACCACAAGAGCATAAATATAAAACAACTTTAGAGGATAGTGTAAAAAGGTTTGCAAATTCTGCAATAGAATTTCAACAAGAAAATGGATGTTGGAACTGGACCGTTACGAGACCAGAATCTAGAGCGGATTCGTCAACAACAGCTACATTAAGCTGGTTTATGTTAAACGCTTCGAAAATAGAGGATATCTCTGATGAATGTATAAGTAGTACGGATAAAGCTATATGTTATTTAATGGGGGTTACAAGGAGAGATGGAGCAATAGACTTTTCACAAGGAGATACAAAAGATATTGGTGTTTACTCAATGTTGTTCAATATCTTACCTTTTACTCAAGGTTTTTCTATAAGAACAATTAGTCTATATACACGGGGGCAATATGTTAAAGAGAATAGTAAAATCGTTAACCTTTAGAATTAAAAATAAATTATATCCAAAATCAGAAATAGAAATTCTAAGAGAAAGAGGATTAAAACATGGAAAGAACTTCAACTTCTTTAATAGCCACATCGATTTTGGACATTGTTGGCTAGTTGAAATTGGAGATGATGTAACCATTACAAATAGTACTATATTGGCACATGATGCGAGTATGAAGTTATATACTGGGAAGTCCAAAATAGGTAAAGTTATTATAGGTGACAGATCATTTATAGGTTATGGTAGCATAGTTTTATGTAATGTAAAAATAGGGAGTGATGTTATAGTGGCGGCAGGCTCAATTGTAACAAAAGATATCCCCGATAACTGTATAGTTGCTGGTAATCCGGCTAGGATTATTGGAAAAACATCAGATTATTTAGATAAACATAAGGCTCAATTAAAAGTCAAGCCAGTATACGATACATATTGGCCTAGAAAAACACCAGAACAAATAAACCAAATTAAGAAAGATTTGATAAATGATTTTGGGTATGATGAATAGAATTTTGTTTAGAAAGGATACAAATTTATGAAACTACTATACTTTGTACTAGCTCCTGACGAGCTATTTTTTCCAGACTATATTTTAAAATTCTATGTACAAAGATAAAGTTACTAATAATCATTTGAGATATATTGATGGGAACTGTAACGCTTCACCAAAGGTTTTAAAAAAAGAAGATTTAAATAAGGAGAAGCTAAAAGTATCAAACTAATTTGCTGAAATTTTGTAAGCTAAAATAATAGAATCGATTAGTGGAACTTTAAATATAAATGAAGTAAATTCTCAGGAATCTATAATATATTTTACAAAGGTGTGAGACAGTTGAAAGACGATATTTTGAAATTATTGAAAATCTTCAACAAAAAAGAAAAACGAAAAATCACAATTTTATTTATAATGATGTTAATGGCTGCCTTTTTTGAGACTATAGGAATAGGTCTAATTATACCTTTTGTTGGTATTGTTACATCACCGGAAATCATTCAAAAACAAACAGTTTTATCTTACCTGTACGAGTTATTTAACTTTCATTCAAACACATCATTTATTATATTTTTAGTAGTAGTTTTACTATCTGTATTTTTACTGAAAAATTCTTTTATTTTATTTTTTCAATATTTACAATACAGAGTTGTACTAAATCAACAAGTTAAATTGTCCAGTAAACTATTACGTGAATATCTTATTAAACCATACACTTTCCACTTACAAAGAAATACAGCAGATTTGCTTAGAAATGTTAATGCCGAGGTCCCAAAAGTTTTTCAAGGCATTGTTATTTCTTTGTTTCAACTAATAACAGAAATTCTCGTAACTATTTGTATATTAGCTCTCCTATTAATAACATCTCCAATTGCAACTTTAACGGCTTCTTTATTATTAGGTGGAAGTGTACTTCTTTTTTTAAAATTTTTCCGTAAAAAGATCAGCTATCTTGGAAAAGAGCAACAAAAAGTTGGTGGATTAATGATTAAATGGGTAAATCAGGGTCTAGGAGCAAGTAAAGAAGTTAAGGTTTCTGGAAAGGAAAATTTCTTTATTAAAAGTTATTCTGAATTAAGTGGTATAAATGCTAAACATAATATGTTTATAAAAATGCTAGATCAAGCCCCAAGACTTTTTATTGAGACCTTATTAGTATCAGTCGTACTCGTTACAATGATTATTCTTATCTTCCAAAAGGAAAATACTTCACAGCTTATTTCGACCATGGCTCTATTTGCAATGGCGGCGTTTCGACTGATGCCTTCTATTAATAGAATTATAGGTTTTATTGCAATGATTCGATTTAGTCAACCAGCATTATCTGTAATTTATGAAGATTTATTTACTAATAATGAGCAATTAACAAACAATATTCAACAGTCTGATTTAAATTCAATCAATACGAGTTTAAGTAAAAAATATTTTAAAGATGAAATTAAATTACAGGAAGTTTCTTTTAAATATCCTAACCAAAAAGATTATTCAGTAAACAATATTTCATTGACTATACCAATAGGAAAATCAGTCGCTTTTATTGGTGAATCTGGAGCAGGAAAAACAACAATAGTTGATATTATACTAGGTCTATTTCAGCCTGACCAAGGAAGAGTTTCTGTAGATGGTAGAGATCTTTCGAATATTAAAAGTCTATGGCAAAAAAGAATAGGATATATCCCACAATCAATATATTTAACTGATGATACGATCCGTTGTAATGTTGCTTTTGCAATAGACGTTGACGAGATTGACGATGCAGCAGTGTGGAAGGCTTTAGAACAAGCACAATTAAAGGACTTTGTAAAATCACTTCCAAAACAGTTGGATTCGGAGGTAGGGGAACAGGGCATAAGGCTATCAGGTGGTCAGCGTCAAAGGATTGGAATTGCTAGAGCGTTATACCATAATCCTGAAATTTTATTTATGGATGAAGCAACATCAGCTTTAGATAATAATACCGAAAAAGAAATAATGAAGGCAATAGATTCCTTAAAAGGTCATAAAACTTTAATTATTATTGCACATAGGCTAAGTACAATTGAAAAATGCGATATTGTATTCAAAATGAATAAAGGTAGTTTAGTAGAAATAGATAATAAGTTAGTAAAGTCAGTTATGTAATTAGGATATAAATAAATATGAAGTGTGGTGTAAAAAGTGTATTTTTTGTTTGGGGCATTTACAGTAATTTTAACATCTCTGTTCGCTTTTGTGTTTATGAAAAAAATTACTTTGGATATTTGGTCCATCAAAGTATTCAAATCAGACACATTTTTGATTAAACCAATCTCCAGAAAAATTTTAGGAAGACCGACTCTAGAGGCCAGTGATGTTACTGATGTGCATGCAGAGTTTGTAGCGGATCCGTTTATTATTAAAAATAATTCAACATTTTATATGTTTTTTGAGGTTTTAAATAAAGCCACCAGGAAAGGAGTTATTAGTTTAGCAACTAGCAATGATGGGGAACAATGGGATTATAAAAAGGTTATTCTTAAAAAAGAATATCATCTTTCTTATCCCTACGTTTTTAAATTCAATGATAATTTTTATATGATTCCGGAGACAAATGAAGCAAATGGCGTTTTTTTATATAAATCTAAAAACTTTCCATACGATTGGGAAGTGGTTAAGAAGTTAATTGACGGAAAGTATTTGGATCCAAGTATATTTCAATATAATAATAAATGGTGGTTATTGGTTGCAAAGTGTGGAGGCCTGCATTTATTTTATTCTGAACATTTATTAGGTGAATGGAAGGAACATCTAAAAAGTCCAATAATAGAGGGAAACAATATTATTACTAGACCCGGTGGTAGAGTTATAATAAACAATGAAGAAATTTATAGGTATGCCCAGGATGGAGAAGCTTCTTATGGAAGTGCGGTTAGGATTATAAAAATAAATAAGCTTACAGAATTAGATTATGAAGAGGAAGAGATAAGTGTTGTACTTAATGGCACTAAAAGGGAACACGATTGGAATACTGAGGGAATGCACAATATAGATCAGTTAAAAATTTCAAAAAATCAGTGGCTATTAGCCGTGGATGGGCATAAAAAACAAAATCAAAGATACATACTATTCAAACTAGAATATTATCTATGTAAATTCCTTCCTCTAAAATTTATTAGAAAGTCCTTTAGAAATTAAATGTTAATTTTGAATTGTTTTCATCAGGGTTAATAGCCTTGAATGAATTATCAAACCTGACCAATAGAGTATTAAATCTATAGAAATATTTTTCTTTGAATAACGCTACAAAACATAAAGTCCATTCATTATAGAATGGGCTTTATGTTTTGTAGCCGGTATAAGGAAAAATAAATAATGGAAACATGTAACTAAAATAGCTTATTAAAATATAGTATTTAAAGATATTTAAACTATTAAACTAATATATTGTTCAAAAAGTACAAAAATGTACTTTTTAATTAATAAAATATCCAAGCTATTTCACTCTTAATAGCATTATATAAAAATATATATATTACTAATAGGAGTGTAATTAAACAATGGCGATAAATGCTAATCTTGAGAATCTTGATGATATAGACCTTACAACCAAGGTTCCTACTGATAACGATGTATTAACCTATAATAGTTCTAAATTAAAGTGGGTTTCTAAGGCACCTTCCAAATCGGTAGTAGAAAATACAACTAATTCTTACGTATTGGAATTAATAAGATGGAATATTAAAAATGATGGAACTGATGCACAGTCTACCACGGACGGAATAAATGGAGCAATAGAATGGGCCGTATCCCAGGGGTATAATCATGTGGTTTTACCAAGTGGCATATACAAATTAATAATTGATAATACAAACTTTTCATGTATTGATATACCAAGTGGACTACATTTTGAAATGTCCAATGAATGTGTAATAGAATTGGAGCCTAACTCTTCACCTTGGTATAAAATATTTAGTTTAAAAGGTGTTAATAACGTAAAGATATCCGGTGGGAAAATTATTGGGGATAAAAAGGACCATAGATATCAGCTAGATGTAAAGTTTGTTAGGGGAGGAATAAATGCAGATGGCACGTTCAATGATAATCCTAATTTTATTCGAAGTGTAATCGTAGATAGATACAATGACCCGGGATTATTAACAGCGTTTAGATTGTGGTCAATATCTGGTTTAACAGCTAATGGATATAGTTTTTATCAATATAATAACACGGTTTCTAACAATACATTAGTAGGGTTTAGGACAGATGGTCAATTTGCACCCGCAGCTCCAACTGGAAGAGGATGGTTCGATAAGATTGAAAACTGTAATAAAATGGTTTTTGTTATTAATATTTCATCTTCACAATTAACCGATGCTCAAATTGCTCAAATTAATGCAAAGGTTGATAGTCAAAATTACACGCATGAGTGGGGGTATGGCATAGAGATAGCGGGATCAAATAATATTGAAATTGAAAATATTGATATAAAAGATTGTACTGGGGATGCTCTCATAACTAGCTGGTTGGAATATAAGACTAATCCATCTGATTATACTCAAGAGGATATGGGGGCAAATATAACTATTCATGATTGTAATTTTCATCATTGTCGGAGACAAGGAATATCTTTAACAGGATCTACTGATGTTAATATCTATAACAATAAAATTCATCATATTGGACTAGCCGACGACGGTTTGACAATAGATGGAACTGCTCCAATGTTTGGAATCGATATTGAATCCATGTGGTCTGAAAGTAATATACCAACTTGGCGACCCGAGTTGAATCAACAAGGGTTAGAGCTAAATACCAGAATTTATATTTGTAATAATTACATTTCTAATAACGCGAATGGTCACTTTGTAAATGCAGACGGCATTTATATAACATTAGAAAATAATATATTTGAAGGCTATAATGTTGGTGGGATAAGTTCTTACTATAATAACTGGTATGTAAAATATATAAATAATACCTTTATCAATTGTGAACTTTGGGTAGAAGGAGACAATTATGTAAATGGGGCAATTTGCGATAAGGGTAATATAAAGCTAATAGACATTAAAGGTGCAGTAATTAATAACTGTAAGATCAAGAATGGTCTATTCTACGGTTCAAGTGTTTATGGATATTTTGGAACACCAACTGTAGATATTGCAACTGGAACATTCACCTTTAGTAGTGCGCACGGCGTAGGGAACGGTGCAAAGGTATGTTTTGAACAATGGGTTGGAAAAGTTCCTTCGGGTATTAGTGTAGATAAACTTTATTATACCACTAATGTTACATCAAATAGTTTCAATGTATCTGAAACGCAAGGTGGAACACCTGTTGTTATTATGGATACTGGAATACCAGGTTTTAATATTAGTAGATACGATTACGGAAGTTGCAGTATTTCTAATATTACTGTTGAAAGGGATTGGAGAAGTGATAATACTTTAACAGACGGCTTTTCTATAATTTTGACAGGCGGAGTTGTTAAAAACGTTAATGTAAAAAACTATGAAGTTGGGATTATTTCACCACAAAATTATACTGGGCGACCTAATACAATAGAAGGTTTGACGGTAATAGAAGGTGGAGTAAATCTAGAAAGCTGTAATTTGAGTAATGCCAAATTTTTAAGAGCTAAAACTAGTATATTAGGTGGAGATATAAACCTTGGATCTGGCGACACGAATTATACGAGAAAAATAAATGTAGAGAGTTGTCTTTTTCAAAACGTTGGTCTAAATTACAATGGTAATGTTTTAAACAATCGAAGTACCTTTTTGAACGCTATAATTAGAAAATCTGATAATAATGCGACTTCTATTATTGCCAATAGTTATTTAGAAAACACCAATATTAGTTTGCATTGGCTGACAAAGCCTAAAGCAATAATCATTGCAAGAAATGTTTTCAATAATGTTGTTACTGATACTAATGCGAGTACTGTTTTAATAGAAAATTTAAATATAACTTAACTAACTATGTTGTAATGTAGAATTTAGTAAAAGTTCTCTAATTTAGGAGTATTGGTTATATGAATAGTGCAGACCATACCTCCACTAATAAAGCTAAGGAATATACATTATATTCCTTAGCTATTTTATTAGCATAAACTAAATTAGGACGACTTTATATTTCTATTTAGATTGTAATACAAAATTACTGATTTCTAAAAATGAATGTTTAATCTTATCATAACTAAAAAATTGATAATCAATATAATCAACATATTTATTAAGACTTCTATCTTTAGGGAACCTAATACTATTATATTTCCAAAAAGATGTAGATTTTTTAAGCTTAAACTCTCTAATAAAGTGAAGTTCTGGGAACAAATCGTAGACAATCGAAAGTGTTCTTATTAATCTTTTATGTGTTTGGTGAGAAGTAGCATCAAGAAATAATTTTTCATAATCCAATTTATCCCCTACTACATAAATCAATTGCATAATATCAAGAAAATACTTCAGTGAATCTAAATTATGCCTCCAGCCATGTAAACAAATCATATAAAATGTATGGTAATCTGATAATTCATATATAGAATTATAGTTATGTAAAGGCTGTGCATCACTCCAAAAGTCTTCAATATTTATACTCGAAGTATCATCCCTCATGATATTCCAATGTAACTCTACCGTTAAGGGAATTGGGGAGTTTGGTAGACTTTTACTAAAACTACAGTGAAAATGAGATGGAATAGGATCTTGTTCAATAATAAACCCCAATGACTTTATTAGGATAGTAGCTTGCTTAATTTGATGCGACTTAATTAATATATCAATATCGGAAGTTGACCTTGATCCTATATTTTCAAAGTATTTTTCTGCAAATGTAACACCCTTTAAAGGAATCGTTAGAATATTGTTTTTATCTAATAAGGATGCAATTTTCTCCCATTCACTTTTAATGAAAATATTCTGGTAGAATACTTTAGTGCAATTATTTTTTAGCCTTTCTTGAAAAAAGAGTGGTGTTTGATCAAATAAATTATGTTTTTTTAATAGATGATAGATTTGTGCAGAAATCGAAAAAAATTCAATGTCTTCTAATAGTTGTTCATAAGAAATTGATTTATCAAGTATTATAGGTGGTTGGCTATATACCGATTTTAAAAAATTTATAATCAAGGCAATACCCTCTTTTCAATGATGAAATACAAAGTGATTATTTACGCTTGCACTCTTAATGTTTTGTTTTCAATATTGTTTTGCTCAATCTTGGCCCCATGTAGTTTACGGTATGGACCATCCACTGAAATAAGTTCATAATGTTTTCCAGTTTGAACAATTTTTCCGCCCTCGATGACAACAATCATGTCTGCATTTTCTATTGTTGAGAGTCTATGAGCAATAACGAGCGTTGTTCGGTTGTGTGTTAAAAAGTCGAGGGACTCTTTTACTTCTCTTTCTGTTTCACCATCGAGAGCAGAAGTGGCTTCATCTAGTAAAAGAATAGGAGAGTTCTTTAAAATAGCGCGAGCAATGGCCAATCTTTGTTTTTGTCCTCCGGATAATTTCATTCCTCTTTCACCAATTTCGGTATTATAGCCATTTGGTAGAGTAAGGATATAATCATGAATTTTACTTAGTATTGCAGCATGGATCATTTCTTCTTCAGTAATATTTGGTCTTGCTATAAGTAAATTTTCCCGGATTGTACCACCAAAAAGGAAAGTTTCTTGGGGGACATGAGCCATAAGACTTCTTACCTCAGCGAGGGTATGTTCCTCAATAGATTTCTCGTTAATAGTAATAGTTCCATATTGTGGCTGATAAAGACCTTGTAGAAGATTAAATATCGTTGTTTTTCCTGCTCCACTTGAACCGACTAAAGCTGTTACTTTTCCAACGGGAATATGTAAGTTGAAATTTTCAAGCACCTTAATATCCTCATTGTATCCGAATGTAACATTTTGAAATTCAATAGAATTAATGGGGTGACTAGATAATGTATAGGTTGCTAATCTTGAAGATTCCGTAGGCGAATCTATTATTTTTGAAATCCTCTCTAATGCAGTTGCAGCTCGTTGGAAGCTTGCCCATTGACCGGCTAGACCAGTTAGTGGATACACTAAATGATCAACGAGATTGATATAGGAGAGCAATGATCCGACTGTTAACATTTTTTGGGAGACAAAATATGCTCCTAAACATAAACTAATTAAAAATGTAATAGCGCTAGCGGCACGACTACCTGAAATGAACCAACCCCGTAATTTTGTATTTTTAATTTCTAAAGAGAACAGTTCCTCATTTTGTTTAACATATTTTTTATACATGAGTTTTTCTAAAGTAAATGAGCGGATCATAGTGAAACCATGAAATGTTTCACTTAACAAATTATTAGTATTTCCTATCAAATCGTGAATCATTCGGCTATTATTACGTAATAATATTCCAAAAAGAGCACTTATAAAAATCGCAATGGGAGCAAAAACAATACTTATTAGACATAATTTCCAGTTAATATTAAATAAAAAAATAAAAACAGCGATATAAACAAAAGGTAATCTAATTAAATTAATTAGGCTGCTACCAATTACACCATCAATACTGTGAACATCATTTGTGAAATGAGAGATTAAATCACCTGTACGAAGATTTGAAATTTTTTTTGTGGGAAGTCTTAAAACGTGTCTAAACAGCATAGATTTAAAATCGCGTTTCACTCCACTTGTTGAGATTGTTTCTAAATAAATATTGAAATAGGTTGAAATGAGGCTAATTATTATTAGCCCAAAACCGGTTGGAATAAGCCATTTCAATTTGTTTAATTCACCTTGTACGGCAGCGTCCGTAATTTTTCCAAAAAACCAAGCATACGCAAGCATTAAACATATATCAGTTACTAATAAGAAAAGAAGACCCATATAGGCCCTTCGATGTTTTAAAATATATGGACTTAGTAGCTTAAAACTTCGGCCAATATCACCAGCAGAAAAATACTTGTTTAGTTCAAAACGTTTCTTTAAAGATTGAAAGTTCATAAATACACTCCATAATTAGAAAATCATCAAGAGATTTTAATTTTGTCTAAATAGATTCTAAATAAACGAGATAGAATAGGATAATTAAGCACTAGGTGACAATACAGTTTAGAAAATAAATTCTCAGTAGGCTTAATTCGGCCATTTATATATTCGAGCTTTCCAATAATTTGACTTTCACTTACTAATTCGTCAAATCCAAGGTTTGAATCTCCTTTAAAAAGAAAAGACTGTTCATCATGATAAATAAAGGTTTTATGTAATCTGTGAGCAACTAGCTGGCCATTTCTATTATAAAATAATGCAACTTCTCCTGTTTTTAAAAAGTTAGGCTTTTTATCAATAAACCTACATATATCTCCTTCTTGAATATAAGGGAACATACTCTTACCTATAGCTGGCAAGTCAATCCAACCTTTTTTATTAATGGTACTTTTAATTAGAAATACTATTTCTTGATTAGCTTGCATAATTAATTAAATTTAATGTTAATAATTCTGATAGAAAATGGTGAATATCTTTTTCTATTGATTCGTTTACCTCCACATATTCTTGTTTTATTGCTTGCGTAAGTGTATGTACACTTTGTGGCTGCTTTAATAATGTCCAGCAAAATCCACCAATATCATTAATCTTTGTAACAGTGAATCTGTCAGTATTTAAAATAATCCATTCATTATCAAAGTTAGTAGTTACATCATATTGTTCGTTTCTAATATATTTATCCATTAAGAAATCAACTCCCAAAATATATTGTTCTTTTGAAAATAGAGATTATAAATCGGAACTTCGTTTATCAATATTTCAAGAAGTCCCACAATCTTTTTTGTTTCGGACGGATCATGTGCCCAATAAAAAATTTTATCCATCAAATGTAAGAAACCGTCTGATTTACTCATCTGTGCTCTGTTATTTTCGAGAGATTGGTGTAATAATTGTACACTTGCCAAAGAACTACTTTTTATTAATCCAGTTGATTTAATTTCACTACGAAATGGAGAGTCAAATACGGTTATTTCATTTGGTGTAATTTTAATAAGGGTAGCTTCATCCGAAAGTAGCAATCTTGGATGGGATAACTTTGCTGCAGTTGATTTGCCAGCCCCAGATTGCCCTGCAAAAATGTGTGCTCTTTCTTCTTCAATTACACAAGAAGAATGGATTAGTAGTCCCCAGTTATGGTAAACAATATAAGAACTATATAGATTTGTTAATGCATGCTTTAGTGCAAGTTGGTTATGTGCAAAAACTGTAGATACAGTATATTCCTCATCTGTTTCGATTAAGTAATCAGCTCTTTGAAAGTAAATTTTTCCCTTCTCCTTCGTTACTTTAACTTGATAATCCACAAATGGTACTCCATAACCTTTCTCAATATGAATCCTTAAAAGTGGAAGTTGATGTTCATGACGTGGTATTAAAAATTTATTTTCATTAAATATTGAGGTTGCGAAGTCTATATTATTACTTGTAATTTGAATTAGGTGCTCACCTATAAGTGCATGAATTTTATCCATTATTTATCTCCCATGTTAAATTAGCTAGTAGATTTTTAAGAGAGTCAAATAAAAATGACTCTCCTAAACTTGCTTAAGGATTTGGTTGGCCATTACCTTTACCAGGAGTTCCTGCTCCACCTGGAGTCGTGTTTGGATTACCTGGTGGGAAGTTTGATCCATCGTTACCAGTACCAGGATGATCTTGATTGCCCTTGCCAGGATTCCAGCTCTGAGCTGTTTCAAATCTTACCTGTTGGTGATCTAAGATAGTAGGCCGATTGTAAACTTTGGGCGCATTATTAGTGCTGCTTCTCATAAAAACAACTCCTATCATAATATAAATGGTGTTACTATGTTCATTATAAAGAACGATAAAAAATAAGTAAACATAATAATAGGAATTTTCAAATATTATGTTATAAAGATAGTAGATAACAGAACCGGTATGGTAAGTAAGATAACTTTCATCTCTAATTTTGAATAAAGACTTTACTATAAAGTTTTATAAACTGATTAAATTATTTAGCCCAAAATAAAAAAGAAATGGCCTAATGGAAAATTTTTAGTTAAGTATAAAACTGAGGTTTTTTATGGACTAGAGGATGGTTTCAATTATAAAGAAAGGTAAGACAAATATTTCGACTAAAACTGTCGAAATATTAAGTATATTTAACCGTTGTACTAATTGACATCATTCATTGTTCAAGTTAAAATTTAATTATGTTCTTTATACAGAACGGTTGATTAATCTGTTAGATAATTAAAGTTCTTTAAAATTTTACACTAGAGTTCATTATTAAGAATGGTATGAATTGTAATAAATAGTATTAGCTAGAAGCAGTTCCTTAATCTGAATAGATAAGATTCCATTTATTAAATTGTGTTGTGGAAACTGGAGGAGAACATGAGTGCAATAACTGGTATTATTCATTTTAATAATGAACCTGTCCCTACTGAATATGGCAACGGATTAATGAAATCACTACAAAAGTACCCTGCCGATGATGTTCAAGTATGGCATAAAAATAATGTCCTTCTAGGGTGCCATGCACAATGGATTACACCTGAGTCGGTTGGGGAGCAGTTACCTTATTATGATTATAATAGAGGGTTAGTCATAACTGCCGATGCCATAATAGATAATCGAGAAGAATTATTTGATAGATTACATATAGATAAAAGTTATAGAAAAGCGATGCCAGACAGTCACTTGATTTTACTTGCCTATGAGAAATGGGGAGAAGAATCGCCTAAGTATTTAGCTGGAGATTTTGCTTACATAATTTGGGATGAGGCAAAGCGTCTACTATTTGGTGCCAGAGATTTTTCTGGTAGTCGGACACTCTACTACTATAACAACATGCAAAAGTTTGCGTTTTGTACGATTATGAACCCGTTATTTACTTTACCTTTTATTAAAAAGAAAATAAATGAGCAATGGCTCGCTGAGTTTATATCTATTCCAGGAAATTTTGAATCGGTAAATACTTCTTCGACTGTCTACGACTCAATAAGACAGATACCTCCTTCGCATATAATTAAGATTAAAGATGGAAATGAGACAATTTCACGTTATTGTGAATTGGCAAGTGTTGAAAAATTAAAACTGAAGTCAGATCACGAATATGAAGAAGCGTTTCGAGAAGTGTATCAAAATGCAGTAAAAGCAAGATTAAGAACTCACCGCCAAGTTGGTGCTCACCTTAGTGGAGGGCTCGATTCTGGTTCAGTCGTGAGCTTCGCAGCAAAAGACTTACAAAAAGAGAACAAACAATTATATACATATAGTTATGTTCCGGTGGATGGATTTGTAGATTGGACATACAAAAATAGAGTTGCAGACGAAAGGCCTTTTATACAGTCTACTGTACAGTATGTGGGAAACATAAGAGATCATTACTTGGATTTTGCAGATCGGAGTCCTTTATCCGAAGTCGATGATTGGCTTGATGTATTAGAAATGCCTTATAAATTCTTTGAAAATACGTTCTGGCTTAGTGGAATATATGAGAAAGCTCAACAAAATGACGTAGGCATACTTCTGAATGGACAGAGGGGGAATTGGACAGTATCGTGGGGGCCATTTTTAGACTACCAAGTTACACTTTTGAAAAAGTTGAACTTAGTTCACTTTTTTAAGGAACTTCATTTATATAGTAAAAACTTGGGAGTAAAAAAATCAAGAGTCTTCTCTGTAGTAAGAAAAAAAGCATTTACTTCTTTGAAGCGCTATACCCCTTCAGAAGACTATTTTCCTATTATAGTTAATCCTCAATTTGCCAAAAAAAATGGTGTTATTGAAACTCTTCAAGAGCATGGGATTGATATGAATGGTTACTCAAATTTAAATGCTTACGATATGAAGAAAGAACAGTTTGATAAATTGTACTACTGGAGTATAAATGGCACCTATGGAACAAAATTGTCCTTACGCCACTCTGTATGGGATCGTGACCCGACAAATGATTTACAAGTAATAAAATTTTGTTTATCTGTACCTGAAGAACAATATGTTCAAAACGGTCTCGATCGATCGCTAATTAGAAGATCAATGAAAACATATCTTCCAGATAAAGTTAGGTTGAATCAAAGGGTAAGAGGTGTTCAAGGAGCAGATGGGGTGCACCGAATGACATCGTTTTGGCAACAGTTTATAGATGAACTTAAATTACTTTGTACAGATTCTATGGCTTCCGACATTTTTAATATAGAGGTTCTAAAGTCATCAATTAAAAATATTGAAGGCGAGCCTCGTCCAGAATATGTATTTGATTTAGACTTTAGATTTTTAATGCGAAGTCTAATTGTTTACCGATTTCTAAAAAGTGTCATTTGAAAGGAGGTGAAATAGATGAAAAAAGAGTGGAAAAAACCAGAAGTAGAGGTACTTGATATTAGTATGACGATGGCTGGTCCAGGTCATAAAACGCCTGATGCAGTACAGCCAGATCCAGATGACCCTGTAAAATATAGCTAATTTAAGAAATTATGAATAACTATTTTCAAATGCCCTTATATGTTCCATACATATGAGGGTTTATTAAAATTATTTTATTTTTAAAATTAGTGTGGAGTGAAAAAATTGATAAACATTAGAAATAAAACTTTATATAAAGCATTTGGACTAAGTGTTCAATCCGAACTTCCACTTCCAGAACTTACTCAATTGGGCCAAATGGAAGAAAAAGCAGATGTTTTCATTAAAGTTGAGGATTTATCTGCAAAATGGCTTGAAATGGATGCTCCACAAAACAAGTTTGTAGTTAAAGAAAATTTTGTCATGTTTGAGGTACCAAACACAGCTATTTTTTCTATCCAAAGTGGAGTGGAAATTTTGATTACGCCGCATACAGGAGCTGAGGAAGCTAAAATCCGTCTTTATGTTCTTGGTACATGTATGGGTGCTATTTTATTGCAGAGAAAAGTATTGCCATTACATGGAAGTGCAGTTGCTATCAACGGGAAAGCATATGCCATTGTAGGCAATTCAGGTGCGGGAAAATCAACATTAGCTTCGGCCTTTTTAAGTAAAGGATATAAACTGCTTAGCGATGATGTTATTGCGGTAACTTTTAATGAAGACAACAAACCATATGTTTTCCCAGCTTATCCACAGCAAAAGCTTTGGCAGGAGAGTCTTGATGAATTTGGATTACAAACGGAGAATTATCAGCCCTTGTTTGAAAGAGAGACTAAGTATGCAGTGCCAGTTCATTCCCATTTCTACTCCGGCTCATTACCTCTGGCAGGTGTAATTGAGTTGGTAAGAACAGAAAGTGAAGAAATAGAATTAGTCCGTCTTGAAAAGCTTGAATGTTTACGAACTCTATTTTTTCATACATTCAGACAATCCTTTATTCATCGACTAGGTTTAACACAATGGCACTTTTTAAACTCTACAAAAATTTTAAATAGTGTAAACGTTTTTCAGGTGAAGCGTCCAATTTCAAAATTTACTGTCCATGAACTTGTTTCGATAATTTTAGGTACAGTCATTGAGGAGGAAAATAGATGATTAAGACTAGTAAAATTTCATTAAACTGTCAGGTTATACAAAATGAAGGAAACATCGTTAGTGATATGGATGGGGAAACGGTAATGTTGAACGTTCAAAACGGGAAATATTACAACTTAGGTGAATTAGGCGGTGTAATTTGGAGTTATCTTGAAGAATCAATAAAAGTTTCCGAAGTAGTTACAGCGTTAATATCAGAGTATGAGATCGAACAAAAGGAATGTGAGGAACACTTAGTCACTTTTTTAAATCAACTATTATCTGAGAAATTGATAAGTAGCTTAGATGAATCTAGTTGTTAATATTTAACTTTCTTGTTAAAAGGTAGGAAGTAAATCATGACGTTTATTAATAGGTTAAGAATATTTTTTTCAATGGATATTAAAATTAAACTATTATATGTTGAGGCTTTTATTTATTTAGGATGGGGAAGATTCCTAAAAGGGAAACAATTTGCAAAGGTTGCACCGACTTTAGGTAAACGAATGACTGAAACAACTCTTTCCTTTAATGCAGAACAAATACAAATCCTGAAAGATATATCTAGTTCCTTAAATATTATGAGCCGCTATACGTTTTGGGAAAGTAGATGTCTTGTTAAAGCAATAGCTGGAATGAAAATGCTTGAGAGACGTCGAATAAACAGTACTCTTTATTTAGGAACTGGTAAAGATGAAAACGGAAAACTAATTGCTCATGCTTGGTTAAGAAGCGGTCCTATTTTTGTTACGGGTTCAGAAGGAATGGAGAAATTTACTGTAGTTGGAAAATTCGCAAAAGTAGTAAGTGAGGAAAATAAAAATGGAGAAAACAATGAATAAAAATTTCACTTTGGATCTATCCCGCATTTCGAAAGAATTTATCTTACTGCTTGAATTTTTAAAATTGGATGGTTCTAATAACGTATTATTAAATAATAATCAGGTCTTAGTAGATATTGATTGGGATCATTTTTTAAAATTGACTATGCATCATCGTATGTTCTCAGTTATATACTCAAAGATTAAGAGTTTAAGTGATTCGATTGTTCCGGCATTCGTAAAACAAGATCTTAAAAAGCAATATCAAAAAAATACATTTCAAATGCTTCATTTAAGTGCTGAGATGGAAAAAGTAAGTAAACTATTAACTGAGAATAAAATCCGCGTAATTTTTCTAAAGGGTCCGGTACTTGCAACGGAGCTATATGGAGATATTTCGTTAAGAACATCCAGTGACTTAGATATACTCATTCCAATTAATGATTTAGTACGGGCTGAACAAATATTAATAGAAGAAGGCTTTGAAAAGGATGAGTACATCAAAACAGTACTGAGTGATTGGAAATGGAGACATCACCATATTACGTACTATCATCCTAAAAAGAGAATTAAACTTGAAGTTCATTGGAGACTTAACCCCGGGCCGAGGAAGGAACCAGACTTTAATGATCTATGGAAACGAAAAAGAAAAAGTTCAATTACGAAGTATCCTATTTATATTTTAGGGCGTGAAGACCTGTTTATATTTTTAATTACACACGGTGCACGTCATGGGTGGTCTCGTCTTAGATGGTTAATGGATATTCACCAAATATTAAAACAACCAATTGACTGGAATAAACTCAAGGTTTTATTAAATAAATACCAATGCTTTCATATCGGAGGACAGGCAATTATATTATCCTCTCATTTATTAAATACTCCTATTACAAAAGAAATGGAACAGTTTATAAAAAGTAACGTAGCTAAAGTTTTAGCTCAAGATGCTATTTATTACTTTGAGAATATGATTAATTTACATACTGATCCTGTCCCTGAGGATGTATCTAAATATCATGAACGCCATTTATTTTCACTAATGTCATTCGAGCAAAAAATACTATTTTTTCTAAGTTTCTTACATCCATACCCCGAAGATGCCGAGGTATTACCATTACCAAATTACTTACACTTTTTATACTTTCCTTTACGTCCTTTTTTATGGGTATGGAGAAAAACAAGGAAACACGTATCCATAGGAGGATTTAATAAATGAAAGATGTCGTTTACTTTTTAAAGCAAATTCACTCATTTACTGGGAAAATTTTATACATTAATCTTCTAGCAATGACTTTTATTGGATTGCTTGAAGGAGTTGGGATGATATTAATAATTCCGATTATTAACATGAGTGGTATCGTTAACTTGAATGTCAGTGGAACACCACTTTCAAGTTTTTTCGATTTCTTAAATCATACCTCGCTAATAATAAACTTACCCATTATGCTAGGAATCTATCTATTAATAGTAATTGGCCAAAATCTGGTCCAGAGGAAAATAACAATTCAAAACACGATTATTCAAGAAGGATTTTTAAGGCATTTGCGAGTAGAGACATATAACAAGCTGATTCATTCTGACTGGAACTTTTTTATTAAGAAGAGGAAATCAGATCTGATTAATTTGCTATTAGCAGAAGTTGTTCGAGCTAATAGTGGGACAAATGCGTTTCTACAATTTATGTCATCTCTAATCTTTACGGGTATACAGGTTGTTCTTGCCTTCTGGCTTTCACCTAAAATAACCACTTTCGTCATATTATTTGGGTTAATTCTAATTATTTTTAATCGAAAATTTCTTAAACGTTCTTTAGCATTAGGTAACAGAAATTACGAATTAGCAAAAAGTTATTTTGCGGGGATAAATGATCAAATAAATGGTATTAAGGATATAAAAAGTAATACTTTAGAAAACTCAAGAATGGATTGGTTTCAATCAATTACTGAAAAAATGCAGTCAGAACAGGTTGAATACATGAAACTTAAAACTACATCTCAATTATATTATAAAATTGCCTCTGCAGTATTAATCGCAATTTTTATTTATATTGGTGTTAGTTTATTTCATGCACAGACTGCTCAATTGATGTTAATTATTGTTATCTTTTCAAGATTGTGGCCGAGGGTAGCTGGTATTCAAGCCTCAATGGAGCAAATCGCAACAAATCTTCCGTCTTTTAAAGCTGTAAAAGTATTACAAAATGAATGTAACAATGCGAAAGAATTTGAAAGAGACTCGAACCAACTTATAAAACCAATCGCATTAAAGCATGAAATCGAATGTCGCAATGTTTGTTTTCAATACAATCAAAATGAGAAATTGAATGCACTTCAGGATATTAATCTAGTGATACCTTCCAATAAAATGACTGCTGTAGTTGGTAGATCAGGTGCAGGAAAAAGTACATTAATTGATCTATTAATGGGCCTAAACCAACCTGGAAAAGGTGAAGTTTTAATAGACGGGACACCAATTAAAAGTGACAATTTATTATCACTTAGAAAAGCAATCAGTTATGTTCCGCAGGATCCATTTCTATTTAATACAACTATTCGTGAAAACTTAATGTTAGTTGAACCAAATGCAAGTGACGAACAAATATGGGAAGCACTAGAGTTTGCCTCTGCTGCGGAGTTTGTAAATAGGCTTCCTAATAAATTGGATACATTGATTGGGGATCGCGGTATTAGACTTTCAGGGGGAGAAAGACAGCGAATAGTATTAGCTCGGGCTATTCTTAGAAATCCGTCTATTCTTGTCTTAGATGAAGCGACAAGTGCGCTTGATACTGAAAGTGAAGCAAAGATACAGGAAGCGATTGAACGATTAAAAGGAAAAATGACCATAATCGTCATTGCTCATCGACTATCGACAATACGAAATTCTGATCAGGTTGTCGTATTAGAGCAAGGAAGAGTAATCCAAAAAGGTGGGTTTAATCAACTTGCATCAGAAAAGAAAAGTATGTTTTGTAATCTATTACAAAACCAGTGGGAAGCTAGCCTTTGATAAACACTCATTTAATATGTAGTGTTTTTCTTATTGAATTAGATTCTATTTTTTGGAGAGGATGGATTTGAAAAACGCTAGACGTAAATTTTTAATTGTTCTGTTGGTAACCATTCTTCTTTTAGTTATTTATACAATTTGGGATAACAATCGTATCAAAATTGTAAAACAAGATATTATTATTGATCATCTACCTAAAGATCTTGAGGGGTATAAAATTCTTCAAATCACAGATTTACATAGTAAAGAGTTTGGTAAAAATCAACGTCGATTGCTACAATCAATTAATTCAATTGATTACGATTCAATCGTTTTCACAGGAGATATGGCTCTTAATAACGAAACTAAAAAGTATAAACCTTTTTATGATCTATTAAAGGGAATCCGAAATAAAGAGAACGCTATTTACATACCTGGAAATGATGACCCTGAGGCATACTTTGTCAATTCAAAAGGTGAATTAGCAAAAACTGAATTTGTAAAAGGAATTGAAAAACGAGGAGTCAAATTTTTAGAATCGGTCTATTCCGTGAAGAAATACAATTCTTCTATAAACTTTGTTGATTTTGAGGCGTCTATACTAAACCCAACTCAGAGTTATGTGCGAGTTAATGGTATCTTCGTACCGGCATATGAGAGAACAGTACAGTATACTGACCATCGCGAAAAATTACTCAGCGAGGTTTCTAGTATTGATCATTTAAATAAGAACGACATCTTGATTGCGCTTAATCATTTTCCCGTTGTTGATGCACGTATTGATACATTATTAAATGATCCGAATTTGAAGTTTAAAGATAGGAAATACGATTTAATTATTGCGGGACACTATCATGGCGGTCAAATTCGTATACCTTTTATTGGGGCACTTTTTGTCCCGGAATCATGGTATAAAAATAATGGATTGTTTCCTCCACAAAACCGTGTTAAAGGACTATGGGAATATAAACATACTAAACAATATGTCAGTGCAGGTTTAGGAAGTAGCGAAGCAATTCCACTGTTGAAGTTTCGTTTTTTTAATCCACCAGAAATTAATGTACTGACATTAAAAAGCAGTAAAAAAAATAGCAGCAATTAATCCTAAAATTTAAAAGATTAAATAACGCTAGTTTACTATTTACACCATTTTACCTAAAAGGAGCAATACCCATGACCTGGAAAAAAATAATGTTACGAATTGGATTAGTTGTATTAGGTTTAGCGGTTATAGTTGGAGCAACAGGATTTTATATCTACCATCAAGTCGCGGAAACGACCAGTACAATTTATCAACCTATAGAGAAAACAACTAAAAGAAGTGCGCCATTAAATATGAAAGAAAAAAATCCATTTTCAGTACTACTCCTAGGAGTAGACAAACGACCAGGTGACAAAGGGCGCTCAGATTCCCTTATGGTAATGACAGTAAATCCTACAAAGCATACAACAAAAATTATTAGTATTCCACGTGATACTCGAACTGAAATTGTAGGGAAAAATAGTGTTGATAAGATTAACCATGCATTTGCCTTCGGTGGCATACAGATGACCGTAAACACTGTAGAGAAGTTTTTAAACATTCCTATTGATTACTATTTAGAAGTCAATATGGAGGGGTTTAAGGATATTGTAGATGCAATTGGTGGTGTAGAAGTGATGAATACACTAGACTTCACTAATGATGGTTTTCATTTTAAAAAAGGGTTATTGTCTTTAAATGGAGAGAAGGCGCTAAGTTTTTCTCGTATGCGATATGAAGACCCACAAGGTGATTTCGGTCGAGAAGCTAGACAGCGTCAAATTATTCAAGAAGTTATTAATAAAGGAACAAAAATTAAAAGCCTAGTAAGTTATAAGGACATACTAAATTCAATCAATAAAAATTTAGAAACAAATTTTACAATGCAGCAGATGTTCGAGATTCAGAAGGACTACCGTGGTGCTACTGCCAGTATTGAACAACAGCAATTACAAGGAAGTGGGAAGATGATTAAAGGGATCTACTATTATTTGGTACCGGAAAAAAATCGTCTAGCACTTTCAAATGAATTGCGGGACCAGTTAGGACTAGCACAATAAGAACTAATCTTAAAATAAAAAAGCACTCGTTATGTATATAGGTTAACTATATTACATAACGAGTGTTTTTTTTATGTTTAAACCAATTTTTTCATAAACAGTATAGTGAACACATCGAAAGAGTATAAAGAGCGGAAAATACAAATCGAATATTTGTAACCAATTCTACAAAATTTATAATGATTTCAATTTTTTACAGTTAAACATATAAAAAGTCCTAAGTCTATTATCTCTATAAACAAAATAGGAGTAAAAAGAAATTCAACTTTGGTAGGTGTGGAGATGGGAATTTCTAGGTAATAAGGACTAATAAGTAGGCTGATAGACTAAAAGATGCGTTTTAATTACAAGAAACGACGCAAAAATAAAAAACAATACAACTATCGACAAAATTAGACAAAAAATATGTAGAATATTGTAGAAATAGCAGTTTTTTTAAGTGCTTGGCGCAATTGTTAGATTATTTGGTCTTTTGTATAGTTAAGTTGTATACGTTCTCACGCAAGAACAAATACATACCATATACAATTTAAGGAGAGAGAGAAATGAAAAAGGTTAAAAGTAAAGTTGTAATTGGAATTGTATCTGCTGGTCTAGTTATTTCTGGAGGAATCGCTTTTGCAAGCACGAACGCTGGTGATTTATTAACAAACTGGGCTAATACGAAAACTTCTGATGCAAAAACAGAGCTTTCTTCATCATATAAATCAAAATATGATTCTTCAGTTGCAGATATGAAAACAAACGTTAATAACTACAAAGTTGATGCTGCAAACAACATTGAATTAGTTGGAGATGCTCAAACGAAATTTGCAAACCAACAAATTTCTGCAGCATTAAATGAACATCTTACTGCAATTTCTGACGCTTTAGCTGCTTTAAACATGAGTATCCCAGCTGATTTTGCTAACTACATTTCTACAACAAATGGTAAAACATCTTCTGATTTAGATGCATTGGCAACTACATTAAACAGTAGTTTCAATACACAGCTTTCAGCAGTAGCTAAAGGCGCAGATACAAAGCTTCAAACTAACTTAAATTCTTCTCGTAGTGCAGCTGTAAACGCATTAACTCAAAAAATTCAAGATGCTAAAGCAGAAATTAATTCTTTAATTACTGATCAATCAACAGCTTCTGAAAAGGCTGTTTTAGAACACTTATCTGCTGAAATTACTCGTATTGAAACTGCATTAGAAGCTGAAATCGATGGACAAAAAGCTGATGCAATCAAAACTTTAAACGATACGTCAACAAAAGCTATTAATGATGCAACTAAAGATATGCAAGATTTAGTAGACGCAATTAATAAATAAGAACTAATAGTTAACTATTAGTACATAAATCTATTAAATTATGAAAAATTTAAAAGTTTGTTTTTTTCATGTAGTCATTAGGAGGTAAATTATGCAGAATCGCACTGAAAAAACGGAAAAACAAACGAGGATCTCCCAAAAATTTAAAAAGCTTATAATTGGATCTGTTACGTTGAGTGGTGGATTACTCATCGCAACAACGTTTTCATTTGCAGATACGAATTTACCTGCAGCAATGACTGCATGGACAAGCCAACAAACTAAGCAAGCAAATGATTATATTATTGGAATGACGGAAGCGGAGTCTACTAAGCAAAAAGCACGTCTAATCACAGAGGTGCAAGAAAAAGCGAAGGAATCTGCTGATGAAATACAAAAATATGCATCACAAAAAAGCTTAGAATCACAGGAAGAACTTCAAAAGTACGGAGATCAATTGATTCAGCAAATTGATAGCAAGAATGAAAAAGATGTACAAGAAGCAAAAGCTAAAATTGACAAAATCATACAAAATGCACAGGAACAAGTAAAAGAGCAAATAAATGAACAAGTTCCTACGGTGAACTCAAGGAATAATGATGATTCAGATGAAACATCTAACTCTAAAAATGATGATTCACAAAATAAAAACAGCCAAGAACAGTCTAGCGAGGAAGGTCAACAGTAATGGATGCTTCAAAAGTTGAAGAACAAAAGGTAGTGGATGATAAGAATATAAACACTTTTCGTCAGTCATTAATTGATTGGCTAAAGTTCTTTCTAATTTTAGGTGTTCTTTTAGTTATTTTACTAAATACAGTTGGACTTACAAAAGTAAGTGGATTTTCAATGTATCCTACTTTAAATGACGGCGATTTAGTCTTTGTGAATAAATTAGAGCGTTTTACACATGACCCCGAACTTGGAGATGTAGCGATTATGAGTTTAAAAAGTGAAGGGATTAATATTGTAAAACGAATAATTGGAGTTCCTGGAGACACAGTCTTTATTAAAAGTGGAATTATTTATGTGAACAACAAGCCTGTTCCAGAGATCTCAACAAATGGGACTTCTGATGATATGGCACAAATAACTGTTCCTAAGAACAAACTATTTGTTGTTGGGGACAACCGTGAACCGGGAATAAGCTTCGATAGTCGAAGTAAAGATTTTGGATTTATTCCGATTAAAGATATTAAAGGTTATGTACTTATTTCAATTCTACCTATTCATAAAATTGCGAAACCACTTAAAGTGTAATCTGTCTAATGGAGGCACGAAAGAAATGGAAAAAAAGTCAATTAAAAAGAAGATTGCAGTCGGAATTCTGGCTGCTGGAATAGTAACATCATCTAGTTTGGCATTTGCAACGACTAATGCTGGGGACTTATTTAAAAATTTTGCCTCTCAACTATTAAATGATGCAAAATCAACTGTAAGTAGTACTTTAGGTACTAAAACTTCTGAAAAGATTAATGCATTAAAAGATAAATTAAGTGCATTAGTTACTGACTCAGAAGAAGGCGTAAATAATAAACAAGGTGAGTTAGAACAAGCTGGTGTTAATAAAATTAACGGCCAATCTAATGAGCATATTCAAGCGATTAACGATTCTTTATCTGGAATTAAACAAAACACGCCTGGTCAATTTTCAAGTTTAGTTTCACAATTAAACTCGCAAACAACTACTGGAGTTGAAAGTGAAGTTAATGGATTAAAACCAGACTTCAGTTCACAAGTTTCAAACAGCCAACAAAAGATTACAGATGAGCAAGCTAAAGCGCTTGATGATTTAGAAGATGCAATCAATGCGGCTAAACAAACTTTAGGCCAATTAATTGATATGCAAAAACAATCAGCTGACCAACAAGTAAAAGACTACTTACAAGGTCAAATTGATAAAGTAACTCAAATTATTAATGACGCTACTAATGATTTAGAATTCAAAAAATCTAAAGCATTAGCTACTAAAGCAACAACGATTAAAAATGATACACTTACTGATTTAGACTCTCTAGCTGGTGGATTATATACGCCACAAAATAGCTTTTTAGAAAACTTTGAAGGTGGAAACTCACCGTTTGCAATTACTGGTGATTGGGAAAGAAATAATTCAAAAGTAGATGGAAAAACTGATTATTACTTGATTAGTGGTAATATTTCAAACAGCCAAACTTCTACTGCCGAAGTGACAATTAACGTTCCAGACAATGGATATAATGCATTCTTATCTTTTGATTATTTAGTTCTTTCACAACTAAATAAAGATATCTTAACAATTTCATTAGATGATAATGTTCTTGTTAGTGAGTCAGGAACAGATAACCACTGGTCTAACGTAAACCTTGGAATCAAACCAGGTAAACACGTATTAAAACTTACTTACGCAAAAGATAAATCTGGTAGCGGAAGTAAGGATGCTGGTTATATTGACAATATTTCATTAAAATATGATTTACGCAAATAATTAGCCGACTAATGAGGATGTCCTAAAAGTATAACTTTAGGGGACATCCTCATTTTTATTTTCATAGAACAAATTTAAAATGTAGAGTAGTTGAATGATAGTTGAAGTGCAAAGAAAATGTCAGGGTGCGAATAAGAGTGATGATCGTGCAAATAAGGGTCCAGAAACAGCGAATAAGAGTCGAGGTGAAAAGAAGAGTGTTGATTGCAAATAAACTAGTGAAACGGGAAAATAAGGTGCCAGAAATTGCATATAAAGTCGAAGTGAAAAGAAGAGTGCTGATCGTGCAAATAAACTAGTGAAGCTTACAAATAGGGAGTTAGAAACTGCATATAAAGAGGTGTTGATGGTGCAAATAAACTGATGAACCGTGCAAATAAGGTGCCAGTAACTGCAAATAAAGGTCGAAGTGCAAATAAAAATAGAGAATCTGCAAATAAAATAAGTAAATCTGCAATTAAAATGAACAGAACTGCAATTAAAAATAGTGAAAGTGCAATTAAATATCCTAGCAACTTAAGTTAGATAAGAAATTACCTATACAGGTAA
This sequence comes from Bacillus sp. AFS002410, assembly GCF_002556365.1. Taxonomy (NCBI): domain Bacteria; kingdom Bacillati; phylum Bacillota; class Bacilli; order Caryophanales; family Bacillaceae; genus Bacillus; species Bacillus sp. AFS002410. The sequence goes on along the minus strand of NZ_NUEU01000009.1, from coordinate 312,408 downwards.
GGGTATTCCAACCTAATAATGGCTATAAATGAGAACAAAGTAAAAGAAAAGTTAAAAAATACTCTCTAATTCTTTCTTAACCGACTAAAAAAGTGAAGAAATCTACTAAAATTCGATATATAGTGACTATAGAATCAACCTCTAATTGAAAAACGCTACTAAAATACCCCCATTTAGTTTCTAGCCAGGCTATGACTCAGAGCAGCAATATTACTTAATTTTAATAGTGGCTGACTATGTGTCACTTACACTATTGTTAGGACGCCTCAGTTGTTGTACGTAAAAAAAACCTTCAAATTAAAGTCAATTTAATTTGAAGGTTTATTTACCTTGCTTATACTTATTAAACTCAATAAATTTTAATAGTTCATCTTTTGGTATACCTGAATCAATTGCTTCTTGAAGGATTTCCATCCATTCAGAATCAATTATTTTTGTTGGATCAATATCATCTTTCAGGAGGCTTTCTGCCGTTGTATTGAAGACGCCTGCAATTTTTTCAAGTACTTGAATCGAAGGATTACTTTGCAAATTCCGTTCAATCGAACTTATGTAAGATTTTGCGATACCAGCACGTTCTGCAAGTTCTGTAAGGGACATTCCATGTTGTAAACGTAGTTTTTTAATTCGTTCTCCAATCATATAAGCTACTCCATATCTTTTTGACTATTACAAAAAGTATATCATAGTGGGGAGTAATTCTCCTAGTTTTGACATGAATCTTTAACGCAATTGTAAAGAAATGAGCGGACTTCGTCAGGACTTATGCCTACTTCAATGCATTCAAGTAGTAGGTCGATCCAATTTAAATCTGTAGAATTGCTTTCTAATTCACTGTACATGGATTATAGCCTCCTAAAAATAAGGTACAAAATACCTAGGTAACCCTGCTATCTTAGTTCGATTAATCGTGGAAATATACAGTAAACTAGTACTTTTTTGCTGTATTCTCAACTAAGACCAGTGGCTTTGCGTCCCAATTTCTCAATTGGTTTGCCTTTTTCTAGAGAGTGTTTTGATATACTTGTTATAATTTTTTTGAACTTTATATAACAATTATATAACGAATTGAATTCATACTTTGTAGGAATTTGTAGTTATGAAATAATACAATTATATTAATAATGTTTCATTTGTGTTAAGAGCATTAGATAAATCAAGGTGTTTTTTTATAATTGAAATAATGGAAAAAGTTTCAAGGAAATATAATTCGACATTTAAAGAAAAAATGTCGAATTATATATTTCAAATAGTAAAATTTACTAATTTTAAAATAACATTTTTGGTTTGTTATTTAGTTTAGAGTTAGATTAGACAAAGTTTAGAAGTAATCTGTATGGCATGATTTTGGGAGTAATTGAAATAGGAATAAAGTATTAGTTTTTTTATAGTTGATAACTAGTCGGTTAGTAAACTAAAAAACAGAGTAATTAGTTGAAAAATTACTCTATTTTTTTGCAGTTTTATTTTGATCCTCTTAATTTTTTTAATGCATAGCGATAGCTGGATCTGACACTAGATTCGTTCATATTTAGTTCGTCTGCGATTTGGGCAAATTCTTGATTGAAATAAAAGCGTCTAACTAAAATTTGCTTTTGTTGGAGAGAGAGTCCATCAAGTAAGCTCATAAAATCCTCAAGTAGAAATGCATCATCATAATATGTTGCATCTTCAATACACTGATCGACGACAACGTTTCGTTCATCATATTTAACAGCTTTAGATAGCTCGTTAAGTAAATAACCTCTCACAGTGAAAAAAGCATAACTAGAAAAACTCCCTTTTTCGCTTTCATAGTGTTGATACGCTGTCCATAAAGCGATTTGTCCAATGTGATAATATTCATCAAAGTTTTTATAAATATTTAGCTTTTTTATAATTGTTTTAATCATACGAGAATATTGACTTAAACATTCCTCAAATGTACTAGGTTTTACTTTTCCCGAAAAAGGTTGGTATCCTAAGTGTGCATCACAATTTTTCATTCCTTTTGCCTTTCTAAAAAGGCATGCCCTTATATAGATTCCGCGGTGAAGTAACTATATAAAAATAAAAGAAATATGGCATTTATGAAAAGATTAACTATGAAATTAAATAACTAATAAAAACTTTTAGTTTCGATACGAAAACATCAAATATAAAAAGAATGAGCGTATAAAAGTTTATCTATTGATGATTTAAAAAAAAGTAAAATTTACTAAAATACTAGTTTCACAGACATAGAATCTTCAAAAAATTGGTAAGATTATTCTGATATAATCAATATGTAAAAATTCTATAGGGAGGCATATATGTCAAAGTTAGATTATGTAATTTCATATGAAACGATGCTAATTGAAGCTGCAGACCACCCAGAATATTTAACAAAAATTACTGATAATAACAAAGGTATAATCTATTCAAAACGGCCAATGAAAGCAATTTTAAAAGAATCAGCCCTCTACCATAATCACTCTACTAAAGGCCATCTTGAAGTCGTCAAAAGTAAATACCCAACTATGAAAAAGATTCCTCTTATGATTAATGCCACTTTAACAATTATTATGGTTCCTACATCTTCGCAAAATAACAAATCATGTAAATGGCTAAACTTTATCCAAATCAATAAATATATTAAAGAAAAAAACAAAACGAAAGTACAATTCAGGAATGGGGATGAGAAAATACTACCAGTTTCTTATTACATTTTTGATAAACAAATAAGCAAAGCAACAAAGATCATTAGTTTGTATTTAAGTCAAAAAGTAGAATATAAACTAAAATCTGATGGGGATAAGCTAATGATGATTAAAGAGCTAATAGAAGGATATACAGCTGATGATTAGATAAGCGGGGGAAGGAACAGAATATAAAAAAACAGGTCAAAGGATCTTTTTGGATCGTTTGTCCTGTTTTTTGATTTTATCTTAAATTACTTCCTGGTCTGGCACTCTAATTGACCATTGAGAAAATGCTTGGATTTCAACTAGTTCCTGTGGGAAGATAAATGTCCATGGTTTACTTGTATTTGCTTGAATTGTTAATGGTGGTAGTGTGAATAAACCTTTTGCAATTATTTCGCCTTTTTCATTTAACATTTCTAATGGTAGTAACTCTAGATTTACTGCTGTTGTGGAACCATTTCGAACTAAAATATTTACAGCTAAATTTCCATCATCATTATAGTTAGCGCGTAAAGCATGTAAGCTTACTTCATTTACACGTAATTTAGGTAAAGTATTTACTAGGTTGCTTAATTCAGTGATTTGTTCTTCTGTAAGTCGGCCTTCCCATGTTGGATCTATATCTAATCTATGAATTGTTTTTGACAAGTCAAAGGCTAATTCGAATCCCTTTTCCGGCAAGTCTTCTTTTAGTAAAAACTCTCTTTCAAATACAAAGTGCCATGGGCGACTACTGCAAGGAGGCATGTCCCCAAGTTCTTCTAATTTGAATCCTTTTTTACCTAAAATTTCTCCTTCTTCGCTAATTAATAAAAGGATTGCATCTTCTAAATGAACTGCCTTTTCTAAACTATTTCGAACGAAAGCTGTAACCGTTGCACTGCCATCTTCATTAGCTTCAAGCTCGATTGCAGATAATGACAATTGATTTGGTTTTAAAGGAGCAAGTTCATTATTTAAAAACTGATAAACATATCGTCTTTCATCTTCAATATGCATCAGTGGATGAAATGATATTTTAGGAAAAACATCACTCAGTTCATTCTCTTCAACTTGAACTGCTTGATCAGTAGATGGTTGTTGCAATAAATCACTCGATGAAACTGTTGAATCTTTACCTTTTTGTAATAAACGCTTAATCGATGATAACATTTTGTATTTCTACCCCCTGTGGACAAGATAATTCTTGAAATGTTGAAGCAAGACTTGCTGATAATTCCTGTTGAATAATGCTAAAAGTATGTTCAAACAGAGTAAATCCATCTAATTCATATAATCGAATTGGATCTTCTTGTTGGTACTGTCTTAAGTTTATCCCTTCTATCAAATGTTGTAAATGCTCTAAATGTTCAGACCAATATAAATCTATAGTACTTAATGCGGAATTTTTCAAATTGTTAGTAATTTCTACCTTTTCCTCATCGGCCATCCCGCGTAATACGGTCTTATATTCAATTAGAGCTTCATTTACGTTATCCAATACTTCCCATCTAGTATTGAACTGTATAACATCAATTCGCAGTGGAGGGATAATTTGTTCTAGTGTAGTTTTGGCTTCTAGTCGATTCCAATCTTCAGGGGTACTATTTTCGGGATAAAATTCTTTTAAATATTTATCAACTGTCCCGTCTAAATGGTGGATAAACCACTCTAAATCGTTGGCTAATAATAAATTACTTCGCAACTCATACAATATACGGCGGTGCTCATTTGCAACCCCATCTACTTTAAGCTGCCATTCACGAATAGAAGACTGATATGCTTCACAAAGCTTTTGTGTTGAAGATACGAAGTCATGGATGGAAGATTTTATTACTTTCCCAAATTGGTCAAATTGGAGGTTCTTATATATTTTTTCAAGTTTTTCTGCATTATATCTTACAAATAACTCATCTTCTAATGATAAATAGAATTGAGATGATCCCGCGTCTCCTTGTCGCCCCGCACGACCTCTTAGTTGTAAATCGATGCGCTCACTTTCATGAAGCTCTGTTCCAATTACATGAAGTCCTCCTAACTCAGTTACACCTTTAGCCAATAAAATATCAGTTCCTCTACCAGCCATATTGGTTGAAATGGTGATCATTCCTCGCTGACCAGCTAAGGCAATCATTTCTGCTTCTTTTTCAACATTTTTTGCATTTAAAAGCTGAAATGGTAATGATTTTTCTTCAAGTACTTTTGCAACAATTTCTGACTGACGAATGGAAGTTGTTCCAATTAGAATAGGTTGGCCTTTTTTATGTCTCACCAAAACATCAGCCAAAACTGCTTTGAGCTTTTGTTCTGTCTTTTCAAATACGATATTTTCATAATCCAAACGGATAAAAGGTTTATTTGTCGGAATGCTAACAACTTCCATGTTATAAACTTGTAGAAATTCCTTCTCTTCAGTTTTTCCGGTCCCAGTCATGCCAGAAAGGATTGGATACATTCGGAAGTAATTTTGTATTGTGACAGAGGCAACAGTTTGATTTTCATCAGTAGTTTCTAAACCTTCTTTTGCTTCAATCGCTTGATGGAGTCCGTTACTTAATGATCGACCTTCCATAATACGACCAGTAAATAAGTCAATTAATTGAATTTCGTCTTCTTGAACAATGTAATCAATATCTCGTTGAAATAATATATTTGCTTTTAAAGCATTATGGACATAGTGGAAAAGGGTCGAATGCTCCAAATCATATAAGTTCTCAATCATAAATGCTTTTTCAATCCTCAAGATACCTGCTTCTGTTAATGTAATTGCTTTAGTTTCTTCGTCAAATAAATAATCTCTTTCTTTAATGAATGTGCTAATAAATCGCGCACAGAGAGAATATAAGTGTGACTGTGCAGCCTTTTTTCCTGCGATAATTAGTGGTGTTTTAGCTTCATCTATTAGAATAGAATCAATTTCATCAATAATTGCATAATGATATGGACGCTGAACTTGTTCAATAGAAGAGACAATCATATTATCCCGTAAATAATCAAAACCGAACTCTGTTCCGATTCCGTAAGTAATATCTGCATTGTACGCAGCTTTTTTATCATCCAAGGTTAGATTGGGAATATTCAAGCCTACTGTAAGACCTAAAAATTCGTGAATTTGACCCATTTGATTGGCATCACGACGAGCCAAATATTCGTTTACAGTAATAATATGGACGCCTTTTCCCTCAAGCGCATGAGTAAAAGCAGGTAAAGATGAAACTAATGTTTTACCTTCCCCGGTTGGCATTTCAGCAATATTTCCATCTAATAATGCAAGTCCACCGATTAATTGAACATCATAATGACGCATGCCTAGCACTCGCTTTGAAGCTTCACGTACAAGAGCAAAAGCATCTGTTTTAATTTCTTGTATAGTTGCTGTATTGCTGGCAATTTTTTGCTTCAATATATAGGTAAATTCGCGTAGAGTTGCATCTGTTTGGTTTTTAAAGAATGATTCTTTTGAGTTTATCTCTAATACAATCCTTTTGTATTCTTTTAATTTTCGATTGCCAATGATTTTTTGTAAAGTCTGGATCAAAGTACTCCTCCTTAGCTGGTAATTTATTAATTCTATTTAACACTATTAAAAGTTTTGAGCTGCTCGGACTAGCTATAGTGTGGATTTATTGATAACAGTGAAAAGCAGGATTAATTACATAAATAATTTCGACATAAACGGATGTTTTCTTAAATGAAAAAAGAAGTACTGGCTCTCGGCCTTTTAAAATCGTTAGACAAAAAACGTTCAAAAATAGTAAAACACCTTGATATATAAGGGATATGCATAAAAATGACATTTGAATTTGTGATGTTTGTAACAAATTAGACCTATTTGAAGAAAAAATGTCTATTTCGCTGTTGTATACTAGCGTTGTAAAAAAAACTAGAAAAAAAAGCTAATTTACCCAAAATTTAACAAGTTTTGAATAAGGGTAATTAATCATCTTAGTTTGGCAGCAAAGAGAGCAAGTTACTACTTTTTATTCTAGAAAATAAGCTTAGGGAGGACCTCTGGAATGGCATTAAACAAAAATAAAAAAATAATTACTTCTGCTTTAACGGCTGCAATGGTAGCATCAGCCGTAGCTCCTGTTGCTGCCGCTGCTCAAACTGTAGTTCAAACTGCGGAGAAAGCTGTAAAAGCATATGAAGCTGTTAATGTAACAAACCCTACAAACGCAAAAGCAGCAGAAACAAAAGAAAAGGCTGCAAGAGCTGCAGTTGCAAAATTAACTTCTTCAAAGTATAAGTCTACAAAAACTAAATTATTAAACCGTATTGCTAACAAGAAAAAAGCGAATCAAGCTGTTGTAACAAAATACAATGCTGCAGTAGCTGCTGTAAAAAAATATGAAAGCTATAATGTAAAAAATCCTACGGATGCTAATAAATCAGTAGCGATAAAGAAATCAGCTGTAAGTGCAGTTGCGCAGTTACGTGATTCAAGTAAAAAAGTTTCATTAACAGCTTCCATTAATAAAAAGGAAAAAGACATCCAAAGTGTTGTAACAAAATACAATGCAGCTGTTGCAGCCGTGAAAAAATATGAAAGTTTTAATGTAACGAACCCAACTGATGCAAATAAATCAGCTTCGGTAAAAAAATCTGCAGAAACTGCAGTAGCACAGTTGAAAGATTTAAGTAAAAAAGCTTCATTAATTACTTCTATTGATAAGAAAGCTAAAGAGATTCAAGATGTAGTAAATAAATATAACGCAGCAACTGAAGCTGTTGTAGCGTATGAAGCATTAACTTCTGATGATGCTGATAAATTAAAAGCTGCTAAAGTTGCAGTTTCAAGTCTAAAAGATAAAGAGTACAAGGAAAAATTAGAAAATCGAATTTTAGTTCAACAAGCCAAGTTAGCTATTCCTACAATTTTGACAGCGAATGCAATTAACGCTTCACAAATTGAAATTAAGTTCAATAAAGCTGTAGACTCATCTGCGATTTTTGACTCAAATGGGAATCTATTTTCAGGAGTTGTAACGGTAAATAGCCTTGACTATATTGCTGCAGGGACGCTTACAGGTGAACTTAGTACAGATGGGAAAACATTAACTGTCACATCTTCATCAAAACTAGATAAACGTTATGATGTCATTATTGATAAAGTTAAATCTACTGATAAAGTAGATTTTGCTAAAAAGACATTCACGATTACAGTTTCTGATCAAATTCGTCCTACTTTTGTTGGGTTAACATATTTACCTAACGGAAATGCGACATTTACATTTAGTGAACCAATCAATGCAACGACTTCAGAAATTGCGACTGCGTTATCTGTAGCTGGTCCTACAAGTTTTGCAGTTTATGCTGGTGACATTACCTTATCAGCAAATAAAAAATCATTCTCAGTGACACTTCCAGCTTTAATGAATAAAGACCAAAACTATACGTTTACAATCACTGGACTTAAAGACTTTGCAGGAAACTTATTAACACCAAATCCAATTCCTGTAACGGTCGTTAAAAAGGATGTAGATACGGTGAAACCAACAGTAACATCTGTTGCTTCAGCTGGCGTTGGCAAAATTGCTGTCACTTTCTCTGAAGAAGTAAATACTACTGGTGCTACATTAACTGTAAATGGAGTATCAGCTGGAATATCAACTTCAATTGATTCAAGTAAAAAAGTCGTAACATTTAGTTCTTCAAGTTTAACTGCTGGTGTGCAAAGTCTTGTAATTGGTGGGGTTAAAGACCTGGCAGGAAATACGATGGATGCAGTGACAAAGGTAGTAGAAATTACTACTGATCGAAATGCACCACTATACGTAAGCCAAAGTATCAAAAATGTAAGTGGACAGCAGTATCTTGTATTAAATTACAATGAAGATGTAACGGTGGATACTACAAAATCAATTACAGGTACTTATGTAGGTTCAGATTATATTACAAGAGCTATTCCAGCATTAGCTGGCGGTTCTAATTTAATTAACGGAGCGGACGGTAAATCAATTGAAGTAAAATTACCAGCATTAACTGGCGACTTTACTCTAAACTTACCGGTAGGTTTTGCATTAGATACAGCTACTAATTCGTCAGCTGCTAGAGTTGTAACATTCAAACTTGGAACAGCAGTTGATACAACAAAGCCAGTAGTGTCTAATTTTAACCAAACAAATAACAAAATTCTTGTTAGCTTTGATCGTGAAGTTTCACCTGCGACTGCGTTAAATCTATCAAATTATGCTGTAGAAGGCATTTCTTCACCATTTGAAGGAACTGCAATTTTTAAAGGTGATGCTAAAACCGTTGAGTTAACATTAAGAACGGATGCTATTACTACTACTGGAGATCGGATCTTTACTGTTAAAAATGTAGCTACTGGTGCGGGAGCAGTAATGGATGCAGATGTTAAGGCACGTAGCTTTAAAGAGACGGTTCGTCCAACAGTAGTCGCAGCAAGAGTAATTGATTCAACTCATATTGAAGTAACATTTAGTGAAGCAATTAAAGATGGTGGTAATGTAGGAGCAGATTTAGAAGTTTTCCAAGGTAATAGTACAACGCCTTTGGCTGAGGCTACTGAGACAATTTCAGGGAATAAGTTAACAATTGCGCTTGCGTCTCCACTTTCTACATTAAGTGGGCTTCAGGTTAAAGCACAAAGTACAATTGACATTGTTGATCTTAATAATAATGCTGTAAACTTTAATAGCATTGCAGTTCAATAGTATTTCAATTTACGATAATGCGTTTATTAGGAGAAAGGCTCTACTGAGAAAATATCAGTGGGGTTTTTCCTTTTTTTTTAGTATAAATGACAACGGTGTAGAAAATCGACGCAGTTTCCAACTTTTGGGAATAAGTGGAACTACACTTCTATTTTCGTCGACTGGCTGGTTTTCTATATTTTTAAGTGAAAATAACTATAAAATTTCAAAATATGACAACGTACTTACTTCCTATTCTATATAATCTTAGTAGTTTCATATAAATAGTTTACTAAGATATGAGGGAGAGGGCTTAATTGAAGACAAGGATCGGTGTAATCTTTTCTGCTGCAATTCTATTAGCTGGTATATTTAGTTCACCATCGTTGAAACATAAGGACTCTGAACAGAAGCTAAGGTTATTAAAATCTAATGAAGTAATAGCTGCAACAAATCAACAGATTAGTGACCAAGCACTTCAAAAAACTGCAACAAATCAATTAAATAAATGGGAACCACTGCAACTGAACCCACTTACTAGCAGTAAAAATTTATCTTATAGTTTCAGTAATAAAACAAAAGTTTTTACTAAGCCTTTTCCAGAGCAGTATCAAGCTGTTAATGGAATACTTAGCTTTCGAGGTGGACCGTTCCGAAATAATGCTTCAATGGGAACGACGGTAGTTTCAAAACAAAAGTTAGTAAAAGGCTGGTCTTTTCAAACATCGTCCTCATCTGGGTGGGGTGGGGGATCAGGATGGACGGGTCAACCTAGTGTAATAGAATGGAAGCCACAAGAACAAAAAATTATGAACTTATATTCTCAATATAAAACAAAGAAAAACTTTAAAGAAGTAGTTTACGGTTCCTTAGATGGAAGGGTTTATTTTTTAGACTTGGCTACAGGAAAGCAAACAAGAAAGCCAATAAATATTCAAAATCCAATTAAGGGCAGTGTAGCTCTAGACCCACGAGGCTATCCCCTTTTATATGTAGGTCAAGGCATTCCTCAAACTGGAAAAATAGGAATGAGAATCTTTAGTTTAATTGATGGTTCTCAATTGGCATTTATTCCGGGAATTGATTCATACTCTTACCGAGGGTGGGGCGCTTTTGATGGCTCTGCATTATTTAATCGAAATGACGATGCAATGTTAGTTGGAGGAGAAAACGGATTAGTTTATTTCATAAAACTAAATACAAAATATGATCCAAAGGCTAAAAAGATAAAAATTTCACCAGCGATTTCAAAATATCGTTATAAACTTAAAAATAATTCTTATCAAGGTATTGAAAATTCAGTAGCGGTATTTAAAAATATAGCTTATTTTGCTGATAATGGTGGTGGCATCCAAGCGTTAGATATAATAAAGAAAAAACCTATATGGGCAAATAATGCTTATGATGATACTGATGCTTCAATTGTTATTGAGAATTCTAATGGTACGCCGTTTTTATATACTGGTTCTGAAATCGATAAGCAAGGTACAAAAGGCTACGCCCGTTTGCAAAAGTTAAATGGTTTGACCGGAAAAGTAGTTTGGGAGAAAAAGATACCAGGTTATTCAATAAAGGGTGATCACCCCGTTAACGGTGGATTACTTGCAACTCCAATTGTTGGAACTGGATCATTAAAAGGGCAAGTAATTTTTAATATTTCAAGATATAAAACAATTAGTGGTGGGCTTCTAATTAGTTATGATACCGCTACGGGTAAAGAGAAATGGCGTCTAGAATTACCAAACTACGGATGGTCATCAACAGTAGCAGTATATACAAAGGATAAAAAGGCCTATTTAATTCAAGGTGACTCGGTTGGAAACTTGTACTTAATCAATGGTAGTGGAAAAATAGTAAATAAGGTTAATTTAGGTGCCAATATTGAAGCATCACCAATTGTAGTCGGACAACAAGTCATTGTTGGAACAAGAGGCGGTAAATATATTAGTGTAAATATACAATAACTATAGTAGAATTTTATTATCCCTAATTCCATTTGAGGAGCTAGGGGTTTTTTAATTGGATAATAATATAATTTTTAAGAGCTTAAATTCAATACCTTAATTTAACGGTCTTTTCAATTGTATTAATTACATATTAAACTTCTATTAAAATAATTGGTTTTTAGCAAATAGGTTAGATAATATGATGAACCTACTATTTTATACTGTATTAGAGGAGTGAAAAGGTTTGGCTTATGAGACGGAAAACAAAGTTGAAAGTCGATCAGAACATCGAAAAGTTAAAAATAACGAAAAAAAGGTAGATGGAAATAATCGTTATTTTCCATTAATGTTTCTAATAGCTGGAGTGCTAGTAATCGTAGCCACAGCAATTTTTTATGTTTATCCGAAAATAATGAATGAAGGAAATATGCATCCGAATAATGAAGCTACAAGAGCTGTAGCCAATAAAGAGACGAAAAAAGTTACAAAGAAAGAAAAGAAAACTGAAACAAAATCTGTGGATGTTGCTAAAAAAACTGCTTCTAAAAAAACAAACGCAGCTAAAGATGAGAATAAATTAAAAGGTTATATTATTCCAGATAGCAATCTTAGAAAATTAACAAATGAAGATTTAAGTAAATTAACTTCAAGTGAGTTACGATTAGCGAGAAATGAAATTTATGCAAGACATGGTTTTGTATTTCAATCGAGTGACTTGACGATTTATTTCACTTCAAAATCATGGTATAGTCCTAATCCAGCATATAATGGTGCTCTAAGTGATGTGGAAAAGTATAATTTAAATTTAATTAAATCGAAAGAATAGTTATAGATTTGTTTGAGCGAAAACTAATTTCTTGGCTATAACTCTAAATTAATACAATATTCTTATGGGGTGGATTAAAGAATGGCAGGACCAAAGGGAAAATCACTAAAGATTTTCCAGGCAGTTTTTGTCTATTCTTTTAATCCATCCCTTTTTACTCTTTTTCCTCCTTGTGAAGTTTCAAAAGGTAGAGTACCTCCCCCTTTAGTTTCAACAATATAAAATAAAGCGTTTCTTTCGGTTAATGACCTCAAAATGAAAGCCTCAATGTCTGATTGCTATAAGTTTATTAAGTAAATATGATGATTGTAAGGATAAATAAAGCAAGTTAGTTTAATCTAAGATTGGAACTGTCATAAAAATTTCTTTTTACCGAGTAAATAAAAAATAGTATGATAGAATTTAGTTTATTTATTTTCTAAAATAGTACGACAATTTAAAAAATCAAAAGCCAAAAACATATAAAATGAAAGTTTAAGGGGAAGTTAACAATAAATGAAAACTCAATTGAGGGAAAAAAATTCTTTATCAAGAGCAGGTATACGATCAATGAGAAACAAACGAATACCTAATATTAAAAGAAAATGGCTGTTTATTTTATTACCCATTATCGCTATAGTAATTACACATTTGACTTTTAGTTACTTAAATTCACCTAACAGATTAGTAAAGTCTTTTGAAAAAGCAGTGTCTGATAATAACTATAAAGAAGTTACTCATTTGTTACAAAAAGGTGGTACTACAGCATCTTTGGATGAAGATTCAGTGATTGCATTTATGGATTACATGAATAGCACTGATTTAGTAGATGAAGTCGGTGATATGGTACAGAAAAATAAAGTCATTAACAGCCAATTAGTAGATGATCGTGGTAACCACGTGATTTCAATTAAAAAAGGTAGTAAATTTTTAGGCATTTACCAAACGTATTCAATAAAAGTCGAACCATTTGAATTAGAGGTTTCTTCACCTATAGATGAAGTCGAGTTAAAGTTAGTTAATCAAGATTCAAAGTTGAAAATAGGTCAATACGAAAAAACATATCGTAATATTTTACCTGGAAAATATACATTAGCTGTTTCTTATAAAGGTTCATATAGTGATGTCAAGGATTCGGTCGATCTAGATTTTTCAGCCGCTACCAAGAATAAATTGACTCAAGAATTAACTTTTAATGTTAGTTATGTGCAAATTTATTCAAATGAACCAGATGCTGAATTATTTGTAAATGGAAAAGATACAGGGGAAAAAATTAGTGATTTAGAACAAGTTGGTCCGTTTTTATTAAATGGTCAAACGGTCGTTCACGCTGAAGTTGAAAAGGATGGCAAAGTATATAAAACTGATGATATCCCGGTAACCGGTAAATTTGTAGATTTACTGTTCGATACGTCAATTGAAAATCCTGATCAGACAGATGAAAAGGATGGTTTCTTTGCAGGTCTTAAACGGTTCTTTGACAAATATTTACCAAGTCCAAAGCCTTCATCTGACTTAGAAGAAATACAATTAATCAACGGATTATTTAATCAAAATGGCCAAGCCTTTTTAGAATCAAAGGAATACCAAGATAAAATTAAGAAGAAGGATACTACTCAAAAGCTTGTTAGCTTTGCAATGAAAAATTCAAAACAAGATGATTCAGGTATGATCATTACGACAAATGAAACATATGAGATAACAGATAAACATGGTGAAGCTAAAAAGAAATCTTTCGAAATTACTTATCATTTCTCAAGGGAAAATGATGAGTTGAAAATGGACAGTATCGTAAAAATAAAAGAAATAAAGTAGGAAATTTTGAAAGAGTCCAAAACTAACCTGGACTCTCAGACTGTTGACAAACGCTCGCTTTCTTCGTTGCTTCACCTGTCTGCGGTGCTCATTACCGCCTAGGGTAACTCCGCTCCTCACCAGGCTTCGCGCCTCGAAAGACAAGCGCTTGCAATCAGTCTGAAATCAAGTTTTTTGTATCTTGTCTAGATATTGAAAAAGAGTCCAAAACTAACCTGGACTCTTTTTTGATATGTTAAATTGTTTAGGTGAAAATTTGCTTTATCAGTTCATATTTACTAACTTTAAGTAGTAGTTAGATACGAAAATTATTAAGCTTTGATTATAAAAATTATTTCTTTTTTCACATTTTAATGTCAAATATATGTAGTTTTATGACATTGCTTTTTTAAATATGAATATTCGATATAATGGATTAAGGCAGAAATGTTAGGAGGTAATGAAAAAGAATAGAAATGTTGAAATTTATTAAAAGACTTCTTTTATTTACACTTCTTATGGCAGTTGTAGGTTTATTTGCCATATATCGCTACTATTTCCAGGGCGTTTTGAAGTATGAATCTCAAGTTTATACCGAATTGAAGACCGCTAATCTAGAAGAATACACTCCCCTACTTCTAGGACTAATGATGCAGGAAACAAAGGGGAAGGGTAAAGATCCAATGCAGGCTTCAGAATCACTTGGACTTGCTAAGGATAGTATTCAAGATACTTCGAAGAGTGTTCAACAAGGAGTAGCTCATTTTAAAGACGTATATTCCTACGGTAAGAAGCAAGGTGTTGATTTAGCCACTATAATTCAAAGTTATAATATGGGGATTGCTTATATTAACTTTGTAAAAATGCATGGTGGTAAACATACTAAGCAACTTGCTAAAACTTACTCTCTATCGATGGTGGATACGAATCCCGAGCTTTATACATGTAACAATAATAAGAAAAATTTTAGATATCCATATTGTTATGGTGATTTCACATATAGTGAAAAGGTAATGAAGAAAGCAAAGTATTTCGAGATTTTAGTGCCACTAAAACATAATATAGTAGGAAATCCATAGTCCATAAAGAAGAGATAAATTTCTTCTTTATGGACTTTTTAACTTTTTTTTTAGAAATGTGTCAATTCAATTACAAAATAGTTTTCGTTTCGATAAAACAAAACAATTTCCTATTATTACCGATATAATTCTTGTAAAAACAATTCAAATTTTTACATTTTTTGACTTATAATTAAGTTTAGTGTTTCTTTTTTGTTAAATTTTTTTGAAATTATTACTTTTATTTTACTAGATTAAGAAACTTATAATGTTATTTAATGGAAAAAGTGGAGAGGGAAGTTAGCTAAATGAAAAAAATGGGAAGAGCAATTTTGGTATCAACGGGTATTTTAGTTGGAACCACCAGTATTTCCTGTCCTAATATTGGCATGGAAGTATCAAAAGCGAGTGCAGCAGTCGTAAATATTAAAACGAAATATCAAACAACTGCAAATCTTAATTTGAGACAGGGTGCAGGTACAACTTATAAAACACTTTTGACGATTCCAAAAGGAAAAATAATTACAGCTACACAAAGAAATGGTAATTGGTACAAAGTGACTTATAGCTCAAAAACTGGCTGGGTAAGTGGTACTTATTTAAAAGAATATTATAAATACAATGCTCAAAGTACTGCTTATTATTTTACAAATAAAACTACCAAGCTATATCCAACAGCTGATACAAAAAAGGCAGCAGTATACACTGTAGTTGCTAACAATGGATTTAGCAGTTCTCAAAACGTAGTTAACAGTGTCGGTAAAACTTGGTTCCGCGTCAGTTATAATGGTAAAACATTATATGTAAATAGTGCAGATGTTACAAAAAGCGTAGTTGCCACGTTTGCTCAAACAAAATATAAGGCAATTAAGAGTACAAGTTTGTATCAAACATATGGTATTTCATCTAAAGTTTTAACAAGTATTCCAAGTGGTACGATCATTTCATCAACTAAGCGAATTGGTAATTGGTATTACGTTACTCTTAATGGAAAAACGGGTTATGTTTACATTAATAATTTTTCAAAGGTCAATGAGATAAAATACGAAACGACAAGTACTGCATATTATTTTACAAAATCGGTTACGAATTTATACGCAACTCCAGATCCTGCAAAACCTGTAGTTGCAACAGTAAATGGAGACAATGGTTTTGCTTCGACTCAAAAAGCAACAGATGTAGCAGGCAAGATATGGTACCGAGTTAATTACAATGGACAAAACCTTTACGTTAAGAGCGAAGATGTAACTGCAAGTAGCTTCACGACATTTACTGCAACGAATTATAAAGCGCTTAACTCAACTTATCTGTTTGAATCATTCGGGGATGCTTCTAAACAAGTTACTCAAATACCAAAGGATACAGTTATTTCAATAAATAAAAAAATTGGCAATTGGTATAGTGTAACTTATAAAGGTACGCCTGGATATGTAAAAGTAACTGATTTTGGTAAATATGAGACCCCTTTAGTTGATGATACTAATAAAGTAACAGTGACTGATATAACGGATACGACTTATATTACGACATCGGATTTGAATTTACGCCAAACGTATGATGCTTCATCTTCATTGCTTACGGTTGTACCGGTTAACATCGTTTTAATCGCAACTGATAAAGCGTCAAACAATTGGTACAAGGTTAGCTATAATGGTAAAACAGGATACGTCTCTGGTTCATATATCGAGCAAGTAAAAACAGGAGACCCAATGACATCAAGAGATAGCTATCAATTTATCGATCTGCGTACACCATCGCCTGTCACAGCAGCACAAATCAATAATTATGTTGCTAGTAATGTGAAAAGTGGTGCTAAAAGTATTCTGACTGGACAAGGGCAGTTATTTGTAGATGCTGGAAAAAAATATGGTGTAAATGCACTTTATTTAGCAGCTCATGCTATACATGAAAGTGGTTTTGGTACTTCTCAAATTTCATTAGGAAAAAATAATCTATTTGGTTTTGGTTCATATGATATAACTCCATTCGTGGCATCATATAAATTTATGAGTGTACAAGAAAATGTAGAGTATATTGCTCGATCAATTAAATCGACATACTTAAATCCAACTAACTGGAAGTATAATGGACCGTATCTTGGTTTTAGTACGAAGGATATGAGTAATAAAAGGATTGATGCGGCAAGCGAAGGGATGAATTTCTATTATGCAACTGATCCAAACTGGGGTAAATTGATTGCACAGCATATGCAAAAAATACTTCCGTTTGATAAAGCATACTATGATAAAGCTCAGCCAAATACTGTGATTCCTGGAAACCCACCTACTCCGGTTGGAAGCGATGTATTCCCAGTTAATATCCAAGCAGTTGCAAAAGGAAACATTGATCTATACAATGCAAAGGGGGATGCGACTAAAGTAAAATCAATTACTGCAGGAACAGCTTTCCTTTTACTTGAAAAAACAAATGATTATTGGGTGAAATTATCGATAGATGGAAACGTTTATTGGACAAGCAGTATCAAGTTTAATACTTATACTCAAACCTTATCTGTTAAAAATTTAGGGAGAATAACAGGTGATGTAAACATTCGCTCATCTGCAACAACAGCCGAAAACAATATAATTGCGGTATTACCCCTTAATAAATACGTAAGTATCGTTACAAATACTGATGGAACTTTAACAATGGATAGCACAAAAAAATGGTATAAAATCCAATTAGAAAACGGTAGCTATGGTTGGGTTTCTTCAAGTTATGTGAAACAAGAATTAAAATAATCAGAAGTGGCTTAGTTTTCTAAGTCACTTTTTTTTACTAGTTTCATTAATTAGCAATTTAAAAGAATAATATGATTGTATGTTACAATGATAGATAGAAAATTATTTATGAGGATTGGGGAGGAGTTAAATTTTGAAATCAACGATATTAAAAGTCGGTTTATTGACGTCGCTTTCCATAGGTTTACTCGGCGGGAAAGTATCAGCGGCAACGGACTGGTCAGCGAAATGCGGCGATATTAAACAAAAAGTAAATCCATCTAATCAACAAATTAATTGTCTATTAACAAATGCTGCATTAAATAAGAATATTCCACCTGAAGTTGTAAAATCAATCGCAATGCAAGAGTCTTCTTGGAAACAATTTGACGATAAAGGTGAACCAATTGTTACTTCAGATAATGGAATCGGTATTATGCAGGTGACTGATTCTGTTGGTGATCCTGAAAGATTAAAAAGTGACATTGTTTATAATATCGAAACTGGTGTTAATATTTTAGATCAGAAGTACGGGTTATCGGCACTTCCGAAGATAAAGGATGCCGGAAGAGGAATAATTGAAAATTGGTATTTTCCTGTTATGGCCTATAACGGTACGATGCCTGTAAATAGTCCTATTAAACGGAATGATGGCTCAAGAAATCTGGATACTTATCAAGATGAAGTATTTAAAATTATCGAAGAACAAAGCTTTTTAAGTAGTACAAAGCTTGCTCAATTTCCATTTGCATATGATGATTTTACTTATGATTCTAATTCAAGTGTGAGTATTAAGTTTAATAAATTAGTATATGTAATATCAAATGGATTGCATGAGTCTCCGTATTTCTTGAAAAAAGGTGACATCGTCAAAGTAACGATAGAAGGTGCAAGATTAAGGACTCAACCAAATACTTCATCGTCTAGTACGGCTCAATCTTTAAATAAAGAGTTTGTTATAAATGGAGATTTTCAATACACAGAACCTAATAGCAGTTCAAATCATTTTGTATGGTTCCCGGTTAAATCAACCGATGGAAAAACAACAGGCTATATTTCTTCTGCATATATTGCTAAAAAAAATATAGCTCCAATTGTCATTGGTGTGAAAAATAATATTGCTTACAATAAAGATGTAAAAATTACATTTAATGAAGGAATAGCAACATTAAATAGCGCTGGATTTAAGAATGGTCAAACAGTTAGTAAAGAAGGCAAATATACTTTAGTTGTGAAGGATGAAGAAAGTAATACAACAACGATCAACTTTACAATTGATAAAACAAAACCTTCAACACCTTCAATGAATACGATCACTGATCATTCAACTACTATAACTGGGACAGCAGAAGCTGGTTCTACAGTTAGACTATATATTAGTGGCAAGTATCAAAAAAGCACAACAGCTGCTTCGAATAAAAGCTACAAATTTACAATATCAAAGCAAAAAAGTGGAGCTACAGTTATTGTAACTGCTACTGATAAGGCTGGAAATGTAAGTGCGAATAAGTCGTTAAAAGTGTTAGATAAAACAGCTCCAGCTGTGCCGACGGTTAATAAGGTAACAACTAAATCAAGAACTGTGACTGGTAGTGCTGAGAAATATGCAACAGTAAAGATTTACAGAGGTAGTACTTTAATCGGTCACGCTACAGTTAATTCTAGTGGTAGATTTTCTGTGTCGATAAAAGCACAAAGTGCGAATACTAGTTTAAAAGTTTATGCTGTTGATAAGTCGGGAAATAAGAGTGTGCGTACAATTAAAGTTGTAAAATGATCATAATAACGAGGATGTTCCAAAGTAATTTTTTGGGAGCATCCTTTTTTTACTGATAATTTATAATTGCCCTACTTATCAACATATAGAAGTTTTAAAATGTTGAAAATTTATTCTAATATGTGGATAACTTGTGAGTAAAATTCAATCTTATCGACAAGAAGATTTTTCATTTTAGAAGAATTTTGTCGTATCCTCATATTTCTTTGTATTAGTTGTTAATTTATAAACAATTGATATGTGGATAAGTATAGAAGGTTATCCACAAATTGTTAATAAGTTTTTGAAAATGTGGGTAATTTTCGAAATTTAAAATATTTTGTACATTAATAGGGGATAAATTTGCAACTGGAAGAAAAATTCGACATAGTTTCGCCTTTAGGGCTTTTGCGTATTTTCTGAAGAAAATTAAACGGCCTTTCCTCAATTGAGAAAAGGCCGTAGTTTAATTTCTTCGATTTTTTTCGTTCAAGTAGTACTTTGGACTTGTCTTATATTATTTAACGAGCACCTTCACCAGTTAAGACAACTTTTATTGTTTTAAACATTATTCGAATGTCTAATACAATTGACTGATGTTCAATATAATGTAAATCCAAAACTAATTTTTCTTTAGGTGATAATTCATATCCACCATTCACTTGTGCCCAACCAGTTAATCCAGGTTTCACGGTTAATCGATTAGTAAAGCCTGGTACTTCATGATTAAATTTTACTAAAAAAAATGCTCTTTCTGGTCTCGGTCCAACGAGGCTCATATCACCACGTAGTACATTGACGAACTGTGGCAATTCATCGATACGAGTTTTTCGCAGGAAGTGACCAAGCTTTGTAATTCGAGGATCATCTGTACTAGCCCATTGTGGTCCATTTACCTCTGCATCCATACGCATTGTTCTTAACTTGTATATATTAAAAATTTTACCGTTTAATCCAACTCGTTCCTGTATAAAAAGAGCTGGTCCAGGAGAATCAATTTTAATTAATGCAATAAAGAACAAAACAAATGGTAAAGAAATGACAAATGCGAACAACGCAAAGACTATGTCCATCGTTCTTTTTATAAATGAATAAAAAATACTTTTCTTTTTTAATGACTCAAATTGTTGAATAGAATATCGGCTTTCAACCTTTTGTTGAGTATTCTGTAAGGCCATTTAAACACCCCAGTTTATAATTTAGGCCCATTCTTGCAAGTGCATTGCAACATGTCCTAATGTATAACGTTTACGTTTTATAACATCATAACAATTATAAATGTTCATAGAAAAAAATCAAATTAATTTTATGTTACAAGCTTATTACTGTACATAAAAAGGGTACCTTACACTTATAGTGTGTACAAGAATGATTTATTAATCGGAATTACATTAATTAGTAAATAATCAACTCCAGGTCGACTTTTTAGGTATTATTATTTTAGCATAAAGTCAGTAGAAAAATACCTCGTTTTGAAAAGCACTTTTTCAAAATAATTTTAAAATTAATTTAGTGTGTTTGTACTTTATATAATTTATGTACTTCTCCAATTGCAAAACTTTCTCCTTCCTGATTAACATCAACTCCCTTACCATATTTGTTTAAGCTTTTCGTACTTTATAGAGACATTTGTTTTGCAGCAGATCTTTTCTAATGATAGCTAAATTGGATTATTGGGTTTTAGTAAATATTCTAAGTGGAGTGACGCTTCTTAATGGAAGGGATGCAAAAATTTTTTAAACTTACCGCTCACCTTCAAGTACATTTTTAATTACCGGCATTATTAAGCTTATTACTGCTTAGTAAAGATGATTCTTATATTTTTCTCATCAATTAGTATTAACTTCTTCTTTAGAAAAAACAGTAGTGTATTTAAACAAAAAAGCTAAATGACTCAAATATGGAGTAAAGTAAATTTTAAAAAACAGTTGGTGTTTGGACTGCTCATACGGTGAAGTGGAATTTTTTATTTAATTGTTTTCTATTATGTTCTTTTATGCGGAAATTTCTTGATGCAATCGTTTGTTTAAATCAATGATTTTTATAGAGGGTTTGTACTTGCTACTTGGATGTGTAGTAAATATCAAAATTAAGTTAAATTTGAAGTGAATCGAATGATTTCATTAAATTAGTGTAAAAGCGATCAAGTTAAAGTGATGAAAATTTAAAAAGATTAGCAGAGCTTTCTTCAATTTCTTTTGGACTATTCTTAATATCCATCATAGGTGTAAATATATCCTTATTATTAATGTTACTGCATCTAAACTTGTCAGTAAATACTTACTTTTGAAGAATATTAGTGTTTTTTAAGGATTGGAATGAATAATTGTAGTAATATATGGAAGTGAGTCGAAATTTTAATAGTTTAGTCGAAAGGTTAGGTGTTAAATGCTAGCGAGTTATTTCACTGTTCGTGGCTATGGCAGTCATGAGATTGAGATCGAAAAATCGAAATTTATTTGTTATATAAAAGAAGCAAAAACTGAAGGCGATGCGCAACAATTCATTTCTGAAATTAAAAAAAAGCATTTTGATGCTTCTCATAATTGCTCTGCTTATTTAATCGGTGAAAATGATGAAATCCAAAAGGCTAATGATGACGGTGAACCGAGTGGTACTGCTGGAGTACCAATGCTAGAGGTTTTAAAAAAGCGAGGATTAAAAGATACGGTTGTTGTAGTTACAAGATACTTTGGTGGAAAAAAACTTGGTGCAGGTGGGCTAATTCGCGCTTATGGACAAGCAGTTAGTGAAGGTTTAAATGCTGTTGGGATTGTTGAACGTTCTTTAGTTAAAGTAATGAATATAAAAATTAATTACAAATTATTAGGTAAAGTTGAGTTCGCATTACGTAATTCGCATTATCATTTAGAAAATGTTATCCATTTAGATGAAGTAAGCTTTGAACTTTGGATAAAAGTTAATGAAGTTGACAGTTTCAAAAGCTGGATAATTGAGTTAACAAATGGAAGTTGCCAGATAAATGAAAGTATTGTTAAATACATGTAGTAGTCAAGCTGTTTGAAATTGTAAAATTTTTGACTAATTTTATATAGAAAAATCATACTAACTTTAAAGGAGGTCTCTTCGAACATATGAATCAGAAACAGAATCAGGATCATTCTCGAAAAATGGCCAAGAAAAGAAAAAAGAAAAAGAGAAGTGTTATTGGTAGAGTATTATTACTAGTGATAATAATTGCCTTAATTTTTGTAGGATATAAAGGTGTTAGAACATATCTTGAATTAAATAAAGCAACAAAAGGTGAGGATATTTCGTCAAATCTAAGAAATGAAAAAGTTGCAATTTCGAAAGATCCAATTTCTATTCTCTTCTTAGGGATTGAAAACTATGCGACTGGTGGTAAAGGCGGACGAACTGACTCGATGATTTTGGCTACCTTTAATCCGAAAAAAGAAACAATAAAAACAATGAGTATTCCTCGTGATACATATGTAGATATTCCAGGTCACGCAGAAAAAACTAAAATAAATCATGCATACGCATATGGTGGTTTACAATTAACAGTTGATACTGTTGAAAATTTCTTAAATGTACCAATTGATTACTACGTTACAGTGGATTTTAATGGCTTTAAAAATATTGTTGATGCAGTTGGTGGAATTGATGTTGATGTACCATTTGACTTCTGGGAAAATACTGATACCCACCCAAGGAAAAAGGTTTACTTTACAAAAGGTATGATGCATTTAAATGGCCAACAGGCATTAGCGTATGCGCGTATGCGTAAACGTGATCCAAGAGGTGATTTTGGACGTGAAGAAAGACAGCAACAAGTAATTAAGTCGATATTAGCTGAAATTAAATCACCGGAAACAATTATGAAGATGGATGAATATGCGAAGGTATTTAGTAAAAACGTTAGCACGAATATGAAATTGAGTGGCGGTATTTCGCTTGCGAAGCATTTACCAAACATCTCTCCAACTGATTTAGAAACATTAAAATTAGAAGGTCATGATGCTACAATCAACAAGATTTACTACTATGTTCCTGAAGAACAAAGTGTACAAGATATTTCTAGCAAGTTCCGTGTACACCTAGGTTTAGATAAACCACCTGCAAAGGGTACGTCTAATCCGGATCAAGGATCTGGAAATGAGAATAGTACCAGTCAATAAATAGTCAAAAAGCTGATTCTTTTAGAGGAATCAGCTTTTTTTTTGGGTCTAACGTAATATACTTGTAATACTTGTTAACATTGTGTTAATGATGTCATATAACGGTATGTATTTTTTAAAATTTATAATAAAATAACAATAAATGCCGGTGTTATTAGTATAGAATCGGAAAATATAAAAATTTTTGCTTATTTTAAATTTTTGTACAATTATAATCCTAATTACATTATAATATTAAATATACATAAAATAATTAGTCATATAGTAATAGGCTAATGGAGGAAAAGGTGAATGACAGCTAGGAAAATGGACAATCAGACACTAGACGAAATAATGGATAATATGCTCTCTTCTGTTATAGATAGTAAGTCCCACGTGTTCGGAATTGTTGAAGATACTCGCTCTGAATATGAGAATTTAAGAGTAGAGCTTGAAGAAGTAAAAGTTCAAGTAGTAGAGAAGATTGAAAATACAGCTAGATTAGATTTATTAGCGAGAACGGCAAAACAAAGGTTAACGGAAGTAGATCAAAACTACATGAAGTATACTAATTCCGAAATAAAGGCTGCATATTATATAGCCCAAAATATACAGGAAGATTTTCTTCTTTCATTAAAAGAAGAAAAAGTTCTAATCCATAAAAGAAAAGAATTAGAATGTAAACTTCAGACTTTGCTTGAAAAACTGCAAAGAGCCGAATTAATCATTTCCCGTATTTCAATTGTTTTAAACTATCTTAATACAGACTTTGAGCAAGTTAGTCATTTACTTGAGGATACAAAACAGAGGCAACAATTCGGATTGCAAGTATTGCATGCTAAGGAAGAAGAACGTTTAAAATTATCCCGCGAAATTCATGATGGGCCTGCTCAAACGTTAGCGAGTATATTAATGCGTTCAGATTTTTTAATTAAAACTTATCGTCAAAGACCGCAAGAAGATGCTAGGAAAGAACTTAGTGATATGAAGGAACAGGTCCGCAATGCACTAGGGGAAGTAAGAAGGATTATTTATGATTTACGTCCGATGGCATTAGAAGATTTGGGTCTAGTTTCAGCACTAAATAAATATTTTAAGTCGCTTGAGTATCATAACCATATTGAAATAAAATTTGAGAATTATGGGTACGAGAATAGAAGTTTAAATTCAAAAATAGAAGTTGCTATTTTTAGATTGATTCAAGAGGCAGTTCAAAATGCTTGTAAGCATGCCAATCCTTCAACGATTTTTGTCAAAATAGAATTTTTTAGAAATAAAATTAATCTCTTGATTAAGGATGACGGAGTAGGATTTCCTGTTGAATTAAGGCAAAGTGAAAATTCATTTGGATTAACAGGTATGAAAGAGCGTGTTGAATTGTTAAATGGTCATTTCAAAATCGAATCAATCATAAATGTTGGTACAACTATTCAAATAGATTTAGAAATAAAAACTGAGAATGAAGTAGAATTGGAAATATAAAAACAAACGTCTGAAAATTTTAAAAAATAAAATTTTGTTTCATGTTTTTGGATAATTACGTCGAAATTATCAATAAATTATGCTAAAATATACTATAATTTAGAAAAAAATACCAATTTCTACAAATTTCGATAGATAGGCAAACTAGAATAATGGCAGAGGAGTAATGGAATGAAAACTAGAATTGCAATTGTAGATGATCATAAACTGTTTCGAGAAGGAATTAAGAGAATCCTAGATTTTGAAGAAAGTTTTGATGTTGTTGCTGAAGGTTCAGACGGTACAGAAGTTGTGGGTATCATGGATCAACATCAAGTAGATGTATTAATTGTCGATATCAACATGCCAAATATGAACGGAGTAACGGCTACAAAGGCACTGCTAGAAAAATATCCTGATGCTAAAGTTATCATTTTGTCTATTCACGATGATGAATCATATGTAACTCATGTTCTAAAAGTAGGAGCAAGAGGCTATTTATTAAAAGAAATGGACTCAGATACTTTGATTGAAGCAATTAAGGTAGTCACAAAAGGCGGATGCTATTTACATCCTAAGATTACTCATAATCTAGTAGAAGAATTTAGACGATTATCATTAAAAGAACAATTATTTAAATCTCGCGAAGTAGAAGTGCGTCGTCCGCTACATTTACTGACAAGAAGAGAATGTGAAGTACTCCAAATGTTAGCAGACGGCAAAAGTAACCGTGCAATTGGTGAAGCGCTTTTCATTAGTGAAAAAACTGTAAAAAATCATGTAAGTAATATTTTACAAAAACTAGAAGTAAATGACCGTACTCATGCTGTTGTAACGGCTATACGTAATGCTTGGGTAGAAGTGAAATAATCTGAAAAAATAGAGTATCAATATGATACTCTATTTTTATTTTTTGGCAGAATGAGGGGCGCACTAAGACCACATCTTTCAGTTAGAAATCGTTTGGAAAGAAGCCTTAATTACTCGGTTATGCTTTTCAACGCATAGGCTTTTAAGTATAATAGTTCTTTCTAACTCTAAAGGAATTGTCGAATTGCCTCAGAGTATAGAGAATAAAATTCAATGATTTTACTAAGTTTGTTGTGTAAAATTAAATTATTAAATACATAGTTAAACGTTACTATTTGTAAGAAAGGATATGACAATGAGAACTGCAATTGTTACAGACAGTACATCCTATATCGTTCAGGAATTAAGGGATTCTTTAGATATACATATGCTGCCACTTAATGTAATTTTCGGAGATGCATCCTATCAAGAGGAAATTGAAATAACAGCTGAACAATTTTTTATTAAGGTTCGAGAACAAAAGGACCTACCAAAAACATCACAGCCTGCTTATGGCACGATTATTGATAAATTTGAACAGTTAGCAAAGGAATATGACGCAGTAGTTGCGATCACATTATCATCTGGAATAAGTGGAACATATCAAAGTATGGTTACAGCTGGATCAATGTTTGATAACTTAGAGGTAGTAGCATATGATTCAGAAATTAGCTGTATGGTCCAAGGATATTATGTTATTGAAGCTGCGAAAATGGCCAAAGATGGTGCAAGACCTTCTGAAATCGTCGCTCGTTTAGACGAAATAAAAAAATCAGCAAATGCCTACTTCATGGTTTATGATCTAGATCACCTACAACGCGGTGGAAGACTATCAAGTGCACAAGCATTTGTAGGAAGTTTACTACAAGTAAAACCAATCCTAACATTCGTAGACAAAAAGATCGTAGCTTTTGAAAAAATAAGAACTGAAAAAAAAGCAATGAAGCGAATTACAGACTTATTCGGTGAAGTTGCATCAAAAGGTGAAAAAATGAAGGCAGTTGTTATTCACTCCAACCGTGAAGAAGATGCCAAAAAATTAGCCCAACAACTCGGAGAAGCATATCCGAATGCTGAAATGGAAATTTCATATTTTGGCCCAGTCATAGGAACGCATCTCGGTGATGGTGCTTTAGGATTGGGTTGGTATATTGTTTGAGTAGAAGCTCCTTTGATTAGGGGCTTTTTTTATTGGTGAGAGTATGGAAGAAAGTGTTTATAAAGACACAAATTATCTGATTTTCTGACATAAAGTTTTAAAGTGTTATATGCGCGATGAAGGAACTTTGTCGTTACAATTATCTTAAGTCGTCACTTGCTACTTCGATTAATTCAGTGAAGTAATTAATTGATGAATATAATGATGAAAAGGATATAAGATGCCTATAAACATGGGGGTCTTTTTGTTTTTTCTCCAAAAAATCATTTAAAGAAAGTAGGTAAAAAATGGACGAATTCTTAGGTAGAAAACACCAACTCAGTCCCACATTTAGCCCTCAAGATCTCCCTCCAACAAGTCAAATCATTCAAGCAGTTCAAAAAGTCAAAACACGTTATCAATGTTTTCGTTGTGGTAATCAAGACCAACATTTTTTTGCTACTCATTTTTGTTATAAATGTTCTTCGCAATGTACGTATTGTCGAAAGTGTATCATTATGGGGAAAATGTCAACTTGTACAAAGCTTGTTATAAATGAAGCTGATATGAAATTAGATCGTTCAATAGCTGGACTTGAGTGGACTGGAAAGCTTTCGCCTCAACAAGAGAAAGCTTCTCTGAAGGTTGTTGAAACTGTAAATGAAAATCAAAGTCTGCTTCTCTGGGCAGTATGTGGTGCAGGAAAAACTGAAATGTTATTTGACGGAATTGATGCTGCACTACAGCAAGGTAAATTCGTTTGTATTACGACTCCAAGAGTAGATGTTGTTTTAGAATTAGCTAATCGTTTTCGGCAAGCATTCCCTACTATTTCAATTGCAGTACTTTATGGTGATAGTGAAGAAGTATGGGACGGTAATAGAATAACAATTTGTACAGTTCATCAGTTAGTGAAATTTAGGCATGCTTTCCATCTTCTAATTATTGATGAAGTCGATGCTTTTCCTTATAATATTGAAACGCATTTGCACTGGGTTGCAAGTGAAGCAAGAACAATGATAGGTTCAACAGTACAATTGACTGCCACCCCGTCAACAACTCTACAACAGTTAGCGCTAAAAAATAGAATTAAAAACGTTATGGTCCCCGCTAGATACCATAGACAACCTCTGCCTGTGCCAGACTTCGAATGGATTGGTAATTGGCGTAAAGTAATCCACAAATCAAAAAAACTCCCAAAACCACTAGAGAAATGGCTAAAAAAAATTCTACTAGAAGACTGTCCAATCTTTCTATTTATCCCGACGATTAGTGAATGTATTTATATAGAAGAAGCTGTTAAAAAGATATCTAATAAAACTGCATCAGTCCATAGTAAAGACCAATCTAGACATGAAAAAGTTCGTGCATTCCGAAATGGAGAAATTCAAATCTTTATAACAACGACTATTTTAGAGCGAGGTGTCACGATATCAAATAGTCAAATTGCAGTACTAGGTGCTGATGAAGTGGTTTTTTCTGAAAGTGCACTCGTTCAAATTGCAGGTAGAGCGGGAAGACATATTGATTATGCTACCGGAGAGGTACTTTTTTTTCATAATGGCATTAGTGAGGAAATGGTTAGAGCTAAAAAGCAAATCCTTCTAATGAATGAATTAGGACTGAAGAGAGGATGGCTAGATAAAAAATGATCTGTATATATTGCGGAGGTCGGTTTATTGAGAATTTTACATTGCACAAACTGTTCTTTGAAAAAAAGGATATCGTATGTTTGCAATGTAAAGGGCTGTTTATAAAAATTATTGATCCAGTTTGTGAAATTTGTTGTGGCCATGTATTAGAGAATCAAAAGCTTTGTAAAAATTGTTTAGAATATAAGGAGCAAAATCCGAATCAACCTCTGATTATAAATAAATCAATATTTCATTATACAAATGAAATAAAAGAGTGGTTAACTTATTTTAAATTTTGTGGTGATGTAAAATTAGCATCATTATTTGCTGAAGATTTGAAAGAATACTATGAAAATTCTTTTGGAAATTATAAAATAGTGCCTGTCCCGTTAAGTAATGAGAGATTAAACGAAAGAGGTTTTAATCAAGTAGAAGAGCTTGCGCGTTATGCCGGGTTAAGTTTAACCAAATGTTTAAAACGAATTCATACAGAAAGGCAAAGTAAGTTAAACCGAAATGAAAGGCTAAACCGAGATCAAATATTTTCATTTAGTGGGGAGATGAAGATCGATAATGAATCGGTAATAATACTTGATGATGTATATACAACAGGAAAAACCGTGCGAGATGCTGCAACAATTTTGTTAGAAAATGGTGCTGCTGAGGTATATTCGCTAACATTAATTCGTGCATAAATGTTAGTGTATTGTCATGTGTAAAATGAATTAATTTTACTACTAATTTTGCCGATATAAATTATGTGCACTGAATATAATAGAAAGAAAAAACTAGAAATAGAGCAAAATGCCTATTGTAGAGGTAATAAGCGATTAACGATGAGGTGAGAGAAATGAAGGGTAATCCATCTGATGAAGATCGATTTCATTTAGATCAAAACAACATAGAAAAAATCGCAGAGGATAAACAAGAGAATAGAGAAGAAAGAATAGAAATCTCCCCTCAGGCTATGGAAAATCAAAATGCCGATGAGATAATCACGAAACGCAATGATCGTATAGAGCAATTAAAAAAGCAAATCGAAGAAGGAACCTACAAAGTACAAGCTATGGATGTTGCTGAAAAAATGCTTAAGTACTTTCATAAAAAATAAGATCTAAAGTCGGTGTTAAGTGGTGAGGAGTTCAGTATTAATTTCTATTAAAGAACTATAGATTACATAAAAGATAATTGGGCTTGGCAGAGAACTGCCAGGTCTTTTTTGTGCTAAGTCAATTTCGCCAAAATATAATAATTTAGACTAAGTAAATCGAATTTCAATAGTGGAATTATGTTTTTATAGGGACTTAATTTTTTGTAGTATTTTAATTTGAATTAGAGGAAAGTTAATATTAATTATTTTGATAAAAACTTAATAAATTCTTGGAAAGATTTTCATAATATATCACACAATTTTTTCTAATAATGTGATAAACTCAAATGGTTTAGTTTTTAACTTTTTTTGTAGAGGTGTACATATGTTATCGATATTAAAACGATACTTGATTGGTAAACCACTTAAGTCGACAGAATTAAGTGAACAAAGGTTATCGAATACGAAGGCATTAGCAATCCTTTCATCAGATGCACTATCTTCAGTAGCATACGGTCCTGAACAAATTTTGATCGTATTAACTACTGTAGGGGCAGTAGCATATTGGTATTCGGTTCCGATTGGTATAGGTGTTTTGGTTTTATTATTAGCATTAATATTATCTTATCGCCAAATTATTTTTAGTTATCCACATGGTGGTGGCGCTTATGTCGTTTCTAAGCAAAACCTCGGCGTCGTTCCAGGTTTAGTTGCAGGTGGTTCCTTACTTGTTGACTATATTTTGACAGTAGCAGTTAGTGTTTCAGCGGGAACGGACGCGATTACATCCGCCTTTCCGATTTTGCATTCTCACACAGTTTTTATTGCTGTTATTTTGGTTATGTGTATTACGATTTTAAACTTACGTGGATTAACTGAATCTGCTTCAATTTTGGCATATCCAGTTTATTTATTTGTTGTAGCACTTGTTATTATCATTATCGTAGGTTTGTATAACGTCTTTACAGGTCATGCACCACAAACAGATCATGCGGCTATCGGTACGGTTGTTCCGGGAATCTCGCTCTTTATTCTTTTAAAAGCATTTTCATCTGGTTGCTCAGCTTTAACTGGTGTAGAAGCAATATCGAACGCAATTCCTAACTTTAAGGTTCCTTCTGATAAAAACGCAGCAAAAACATTATTAATGATGGGGTCAATTTTAGCTGTACTTTTTTCAGGAATCATGTTTTTAGCATACTGGTATGGAATTGTACCAAATGCTGAAGAAACTGTAATGTCTCAATTAGGGTCCGATATTTTCGGAAGAAATATAATCTATTTCTTTGTACAAGGTACAACTGCTTTAATTCTTGTTTTAGCAGCAAATACTGGATTCTCGGCTTTCCCATTACTTGCATATAACTTAGCAAGTGATAAATTTATGCCAAGAATGTATCTACTTCGAGGAGATCGTTTAGGTTATTCAAATGGTATTATTACACTTGGCGTTGCTTCAATATTATTAATTATTGCGTTCCAAGGTAAAACAGAAGCGTTAATTCCACTATATGCTGTTGGTGTATTCGTACCGTTTACACTATCTCAAACGGGTATGGTTGTTAAATG
This sequence comes from Bacillus sp. AFS002410, assembly GCF_002556365.1. Lineage (NCBI taxonomy): Bacteria > Bacillati > Bacillota > Bacilli > Caryophanales > Bacillaceae > Bacillus > Bacillus sp. AFS002410. The sequence continues at coordinate 281,166 of NZ_NUEU01000009.1, read as the reverse complement.
GATTAAGCAAAAGCCACCGGGTTGGTTCCCAAAATTAATCGCAAACTTTGTAGGGGCATTTATTTCTGCAACAGTTTCAATTATTTTCTTAACGACAAAGCTAAACCAAGTTTGGTCAATCTTTATTTTCTTACCTTTGATTGTTATTCTTTTCTTGAGAATACGTAAGCATTATGAAGCAGTAGGTGACCAATTAAGATTAAATAATGATATTCCTGAAAAAATAAGTGGAAATATCATGGTCGTTCCTGTTGCAGGAATTACAAAAGTAGTTGAACGGACAATGCAATACGCTCAAGGTATTGCCGATGAAGTCTATGCTGTTTATATCTCTTTTGATAAGGAAAGTGAAGATCAAATGAGAGAAAAGTGGAAAGCATGGAATCCGAATGTAAACCTAATTGTCGTCCATTCGGAGTATCGAGAAATTACTAGACCACTTCTAAAAGTAATTGATGAAATGGAAGCTAAAGCTCATGAGCAAGGCTTTGAAATTACAGTCTTAATTCCACAGTTTATTACGAAGAAAAACTGGCATAATATTCTACACAACCAATCAAGTTTATTATTACGTGCGTATTTACTTCATAAACGAAGCGTTATAGTAACTACTGTACCTTTCAGATTTAAAGTGTAGTAAAGTCTATAGGAACCAGTGGTTTTAATAGAAAAATTAATTTAATAATATTTTTGGAAAAAATAGGTAAATTATAGCAGGACAAGTTAAAAGGTTCGCGAATAAGATAAATGAAGGAATAATTAGAATTTTTCGTTATTTGTCGAATTCGTGAAAAAAAAGGCGATAAGCTACTTTTGACTTGTCCTGGTTTTATGATGTATAGTTGAATTGTGGAGAAGATTCACAAGTTTTCGACTGAAGGGAATGGATTTGAATGCAAGGTAAAGTAAAATGGTTTAATGCAGAAAAAGGTTTTGGATTTATCGAGCGCGAAGATGGAGACGATGTATTCGTACATTTCTCAGCAATTAACGCAGACGGCTACAAATCTTTAGAAGAAGGCCAAGCAGTTAGCTTCGAAATCGTTGAAGGTAACCGTGGACCTCAAGCTGCTAACGTTACTAAAATTTAATTTTTCCGTTAATAAGTAAGTATTTGCTTATATAGATTCGGACCACGAGGGCTTACTCATTTGAGTAAGCCTTTGTTTGTTTTTCCGTGAAAATGTAGTATGTATCTTTAGAGTGAGATAAAAATATAATCTGATATAAATGTATAAACGTTCATTAAAATGACACAGAGATTTCGAATATTGGACAAAATTAGCAAGCAGGATTTTCGAATTGAGGTGTAGAATATAAGTATGACAGCTTTCACTTTTGGAGCTTGATGAAGGAGGAAACCCATATGATGCTAAACATCCGAGGCGAAAATATTGAAATTACTCCAGCAATTCGTGACTATGTAGATAAAAAGTTATCACGATTTGATCGTTATTTTGACGAAGAGTTAACAGCTAGAGTTAATGCTAAGGTATTCCACGACAAGCAAAGAATTGAAGTAACTATTCCTGGAACGTATATGTTATTACGTGCAGAAGAAGAACATGCAGATTTATATGCAGCTGTTGATTTAGTGATTGATAAACTAGATCGTCAAATTAGAAAACACAAAACGAAAGTTAATCGTAAACTACGAGAAAAAGGTTCATTAAAATTTATGTTTGCACCATCTACTACTGAAGCAGCTGTTGCAGTAGAAGAGCATGAAAATGATATTGAGTTAGTACGAACAAAGCAATTTGATTTAAAACCTATGGATGCAGAAGAAGCCGTATTGCAAATGAATATGCTAGGCCATAACTTCTTTGTATTCTTAAATGGCGATACAAATAAAACCAACATCGTTTATGCTAGAAAAGATGGACGTTATGGTTTAATTGAAGCTAAATAATATAACAACAAAATAATAATAAAAGGACTAAGCTGATGATTAAGCTTAGTCCTTTTTTGCTTATTTGTTAATATTTTCGAAAATATTAAATAATTCTAACGGAACATTCTCGACATAAGGTTGTCACTTAACTTCATTTAATGATAAAATTAGAAATAGTATCTACTTACTTAATGACATTTTAGTTTATGACTTTAAAATAGAGGAGCGTTACGAATGCTTGGAATGATAAAAAAGGTTTTTGACCTTAATCAACGACAATTAAATAAAATGCAAAAACAGGTTGATCAAGTTATATCTTTACAAGATCAGTATGCTAAATTAACTGATGATGAACTTAGAGGTAAAACATTTGAGTTTAAAGAGCGTATCCAAAAAGGTGAAACACTTGATGATATTTTAGCTGATGCGTTTGCTGTAGTTCGTGAAGGTGCTACTCGTGTACTAGGTATGACTCCATATCCTGTGCAGTTATTAGGTGGAATCTCATTACATGAAGGTAATATTTCAGAAATGAAAACTGGGGAAGGTAAAACATTAACATCTGCTTTACCAGTTTACTTAAATGCATTGAGTGGAGAAGGTGTTCATGTTGTTACTGTCAACGAATACTTAGCTACTCGTGATGCTCGAGAAATGGGTCAATTATATGAATTCTTAGGACTGACAGTTGGTCTTAATTTAAATAGCATGGAACCTGATGAGAAGCGTGAAGCATATGCATGTGATATAACGTATAATACAAATAATGAATTAGGCTTCGATTACCTACGTGATAACATGGTTGTTTACGCAGAACAACGCGTACAACGACCGTTAAACTATGCAATTATTGATGAGGTTGACTCAATTTTAATTGACGAAGCACGTACGCCATTAATCATTTCTGGACAGGCGAAACAATCGGCCCAAGCGTATATTGCGGCAAATGCATTTGTTGGAATGCTTAAGCTAGACAATGATTACACGTATGATGTAAAAACAAAATCAGTTCTATTAACTGAAGATGGTATTTCACGCGCAGAGAAAGCTTTCGGCGTTGAAAACCTATTTGATTTAAAAAATGTTAATCTAAACCATCATATCACTCAGGCATTGCGTGCTCATGTTACAATGACGCATGATGTTGATTATGTAGTTCAAGATGGGGAAATTGTGATCGTTGACCAATTTACAGGTCGTTTAATGAAAGGTCGCCGTTACAGTGAAGGTCTTCACCAAGCGATCGAGGCTAAAGAAGGATTAAAAGTCCAAAACGAAAGTATGACGCTTGCGACAATTACTTTCCAAAACTACTTCCGTATGTATAAAAAGCTTTCTGGTATGACAGGTACAGCTAAAACTGAGGAAGAAGAGTTCCGTAATATTTACAATATGAATGTTCTTGTTATTCCTACGAATCGTCCAATCGCTCGTATGGATAAACCGGATCTTGTATTTAAATCAATGAATGGTAAATTTAACGCTGTTGTTGATGAAATCGTAGAGCGCCACAAAGCGGGCCAACCAGTTCTTGTTGGTACAGTTGCGATCGAAACTTCAGAGTTAATTGCTCAATTATTAAAACGTAAAGGTGTTAAGCATGAAGTATTAAATGCTAAAAACCATGAACGTGAAGCTGATATTATCGCTTTAGCTGGACATCAAGGCGCAGTTACGATTGCAACAAACATGGCCGGTCGTGGTACAGATATTAAATTAGGTGAAGGCGTACGTGAACTTGGCGGATTAGCCGTTATTGGTACAGAGCGACATGAGAGTCGTCGTATTGATAATCAGTTACGTGGTCGTTCTGGTCGTCAAGGTGACCCAGGGGTGACAACTTTCTACCTATCAATGGAAGATGAGTTAATGCGTCGATTCGGCTCAGATAATTTATCGGTAATGATGGACCGTCTAGGCTTAGATGATACTCAACCGATTGAAAGTAAAATGGTTTCTCGTGCAGTTGAATCTGCACAAAAACGAGTAGAGGGTAATAACTTTGATGCTCGTAAACAATTACTTCAATACGATGATGTTTTACGTCAACAACGTGAAGTTATTTATGCTCAGCGTTCTGAAGTTATTGATTCAACTGATTTACAACCAATCGTTAAGAGTATGATTGAAGGAACTATTAACAGAGTAGTTCAAGCTCATACACCAAACGAACAACTTCAAGAAGAGTGGAATGTAGAAGGAATCGTTGATTTCTTAGAAGCTAACTTGTTAAATGAAGATGAAGTTGCAGTTGAACAATTACGAGTAATTGAGCCAGATGAAATGGTTGAGTTAATTCAAAAAGTGGTATTTGAACGTTATGAAGAAAAACAAGCAGTCCTACCAGAAGAACAAATGCGTGAGTTCGAAAAGGTTGTACTATTACGTACAGTTGATGGTAAGTGGATGGCTCATATCGATGCAATGGATCAACTTCGTGAAGGTATCCATTTACGTGCATACGCACAAATCGATCCATTACGTGAATATCAAATGGAAGGTTTTGCAATGTTTGAAGAGATGATTGCTTCTATTGAAGAAGAAGTATCTCGCATCATTATGAAAGCTGAAATTGAAGCCGATGTAGAGCGTGAAGCTGTACAAGGTGAAGCGATTCATGTAAGTAATGACGGTGAAGGTGAAGTTAAGAAAAAACCAATCGTAAAAGGCGAAGAAATTGGTCGTAATGAAGATTGTCCTTGTGGATCAGGTAAGAAGTATAAAAATTGCCACGGTAAAGGAATCTAATAAAATAGAAACTATATGAAAAGGGGCAAGGGCAAGTACTGTTAAGGATGAGTTATAACTTTCATTAGTTATACTCACTTTACTACTTGTCTTTACCTGCTTTTTATTGTTCGTAAAATTTAATCGAGGTGTTATGTAATGGAATTAGTAGAAGTAAAGCAAGAATTAGAAAAGATGGCGAAACGCCTTCAAGCATTTAGGGGGTCTCTTTGACGTCGAAACAAAACAAGCAAGATTAGAAGAGCTTGAAGCGTTTATGTCAGAACCGGATTTTTGGGATGATCAAAAAGCTGCGCAAGTAGTAATTAGCGAAGTAAGTGGTTTAAAAGAAGTAATCAATGAATTTAATGACTTAGATGAAGGTTATGAGAACCTAGAAATAACTTATGAGTTAGTTAAAGAAGAAGACGATAAAGAGCTATTTGAAGAATTAGTTTCTGAAGTAAAAGTATTAACAGTTAAGTTAAATGACTTTGAGCTTCAGTTACTTTTAAGTGAACCATATGATAAGAATAATGCAATTTTAGAATTACACCCAGGAGCGGGTGGAACTGAGTCACAAGACTGGGGTTCTATGTTGTTACGTATGTATACAAGATGGGCTGAAAAACGTGGATTTAAAGTAGAAACATTAGACTACTTACCTGGTGACGAAGCAGGAATTAAAAGTGTAACTTTAGCAATTAAAGGACACAATGCATATGGGTATTTAAAAGCGGAAAAAGGTGTACATCGTTTAGTACGTATATCTCCATTTGACTCTTCAGGTCGCAGACATACTTCATTCGTTTCTTGTGAAATTATGCCAGAATTTAATGAAGAGATTGAAATTGAAGTTCGTACGGAAGATTTAAAAATTGATACGTACCGTGCAAGTGGAGCAGGTGGTCAGCATATTAATACGACTGACTCAGCAGTTCGTATTACGCATACACCGACTAACACAGTTGTTACTTGTCAGTCAGAACGCTCACAAATTAAAAACCGTGAATCTGCAATGAAAATGTTAAAAGCAAAACTATATCAACGCAAAATAGAAGAGCAACAAGCTCAATTAGATGAAATCCGTGGAGAACAAAAAGAAATTGGCTGGGGAAGTCAAATTCGTTCATATGTTTTCCATCCTTACTCAATGGTTAAAGATCACCGAACAAATGCTGAAGTAGGTAATGTTCAGGCAGTAATGGATGGTGGACTTGATCCATTTATCGATGCTTACTTACGTTCAAAGATTTAATTTTGAAAAATGGGCTGATAAGATTGAAGAGCACTTCATTCTTACCAGCCTTAATCTTTGAGGACTTAAAGAGGTATTTTTATCAATCTAATTCAGATAGTCTGTGACCAACAACATCTTCTATTTAGAAGGTGTTATTCTTTTGAACTTTTTTCTTTTTGGGGATTAGCAAGGAACTTTCTTACTAATGTGAAGGAGTTACATGAATCATATTTATTTTTCGATTGTTTTACAAATGTAAGAAAGTAAATTTTGTTTAAGTGTAATGAAATCTTATTGTTTTTTTCATAATAAAAAATAGAGAGAGTATCCGATAAAAAGGATATAAAATCGAAAAGTTTTCGATAAGTGAGAAATTTTGAGGGGGATAAGTTTGAAAAAGGTAAAATATTCAACTGCTCTAACTGTAGGGTGGGGAAAAACGTTTTTTGATTATTTTTTCGTTTTAATTGGTTCAGCTATTATAGCTATTGCATTCTGTGTATTTTTATTACCAAACCATATTGCTTCTGGAGGAGTAAGTGGGATCTCGACTATTCTAAAAAGTACTATGGGATTTAACCCAGCTTTTGTACAGTGGGCATTTAATATTCCTTTATTTATAGCAGGTGTTATTTTTTTAGGTCGTCAATTTGGAGCAAAAACATTAGTTGGAACAATTTTTATTCCGCTAGTAGTATATTTAGTTGATTTATACAATGTAAAGCCTGCAACTGATAACCCACTTTTAGCATCTATATTTGGTGGACTTTTTATTGGTTTAGGTCTGGGGATCGTATTCCGTGGTAAAGCATCTACAGGTGGAACAGATTTAGCAGCTCAAATCGTTCATAAATATACAGGTTTTTCACTTGGAATCTGTGTAGCATTCATCGATGGATTAATTGTACTTACTTCTGCAATCGTATTTAATCTTGAAAGTGGTATGTATGCACTGATTGCACTATTTGTTACGAGTAAAACAATTGATTTAGTTCAAATTGGTCTTGCTAGATCAAAAATGGCACTTATTATTACATCAGAAGTAGAGCAAGTAACGAACGCAATTGTTCACGAACTAGATCGCGGTGTAACAAAGCTTACCGGTGTTGGAGGATATACTAATGAAGATCGTCTAGTATTAATGTGTGTATTAGATCAAACAGAATTTTCTTCCCTACGTGACATCGTTCAGTCAATCGATCGACAAGCATTCATCACAGTCGTGGATGCAACAGAGGTTCTTGGTGAAGGATTCACAAATTTGACATAAAAAGGAAAAATAAATACTTTTATAAGTAGTAGACTATAGTTATGGGAATATTAAAGGGGCGATATTTGTGAAAAAACTACTTCTTGCATTTGTAACTGGTGGTATGTTGTTAACAATGGCAGCGTGTGGATCAAATAATAACAACAATACAAGCGATACTAAAGATTCAAGTGAGCCGGCTTCAGTTGCAAACGGTGAAAAATTTTTTAAACAAACTTGTGCTAGCTGCCACGGTGGAAATTTAGAAGGTATAATTGGGCCAAGTTTAAAAAAGGTTGGAGCGAAATATTCTGAAAAAGATATAGAAAATATTATTCATGATGGTAGAGGATCAATGCCTAGTGGAGTTTTAAAAGGAAACGAAGCGAAGAGTGTTGCAATGTGGTTAGCTACTAAAAAATAAGCGTTAGATTTTTTGATGATTTGCTGTTAAAACGGACAAGCAAATCGTTCGGTTGCTAATTATGTATCAGGTTTATGTAACGAAAAAGAAGTAAGGAAGGCTATTTTGTCAATCCTTACTTCTTTCATGTCATTTGGTTTTGTTTTCCAATTAAAACCATAACCTAATTTAATAAAACAGACTATTTTCTGTTAATTAGAAAAGGTCTGTTTTTTTTCATTTTAGTTACAGTATGCCAAAATTTGTTAAAGAATCACTCTGAAAAGTCGAAATTTATATTGACTATTATGAAAATGTAACATAAATTTATCAGTTCTGACATTTTTTAAGTGGTATAATAGAGGAGCTTAGCTGAATTTATCGAAAAATGTAAATAGCAGGCGAAACGTGAGATTAAGAAAAGACAAGAAAAATTACATCCAGAATGAATCTAATATGATTTGATAGAAGAAAAATGGAACAAAAATTAAGGAGAATGTCATGATTGAGTTAAAAGATGTATACAAGACCTATCCTAATGGTGTTCTTGCGGTAAATGGTATTAATGTAAAAATTCGCCAAGGTGAATTTGTTTATGTCGTTGGACCAAGTGGTGCCGGTAAGTCGACATTCATTAAAATGATGTATCGTGAAGAAAAACCATCAAAGGGTTCGATCTTAATTAATGGAATTGATTTAAGCCATATGAAGGATAAAAAGGTTCCTTTACTACGCCGAAATATAGGTGTAGTATTCCAAGACTATAAGTTATTACCGACATTATCAGTTTATGAAAATATTGCATTTGCACTTGAAGTTATTGAAGAAAATCCGAAAACAATAAAGAAGAGAGTTATGGAAGTACTTGAACTTGTTAAGTTAAAACATAAAGCACGATTCTTACCTACTGAGCTTTCTGGTGGAGAACAGCAACGTGTTTCGATTGCACGTTCTATTGTAAACAGACCAAAAGTAGTGATCGCAGATGAGCCGACGGGTAACCTAGACCCTGAGACTACATGGGAAATTATGGAGATTTTTAAAGAAATCAATGACCGTGGAACAACTGTAGTAATGGCGACACATAATAAAGAAATTGTAAATACGATTAAGCGACGTGTTATTGCAATTGAATCTGGAAAAATTGTACGCGACCAAGCGAGAGGAGTGTACGGTTATGAAAGCTAGAACTGCAAGAAGACATGTTCGCGAAGGACTTCGTAGTTTAAAGAGAAATGGTTGGATGACTTTTGCATCAGTAAGTGCTGTTGCAGTTACATTGATGCTTGTTGGTGTATTTTTAACTGTAATTTTAAATGTTAATCATATCGGAACGACTTTAGAAAAAGATGTTGAAGTACGTGTATTAGTTGATTTAACAGCAAATAAAAAACAGCAAGCTATTTTAAAAGAAGAAATTCAAAAATTAGATCATGTAACGACTGTTAAGTTCTCGTCGAAAGATCAAGAACTAAATAATCTAATCAAAAGCATGGGCGAAGATGGGAAAGCATTCCAACTATTTGAGCAACAAAACCCATTAAATGATACGTATATCGTTAAAACAGATTCTCCTGAGCAAATTGCTCCTGTAGCGAAAAAAATTGAAGGCTTAAAATATATTGACGAAGTAATTTATGGTAAAAAACAAGTACAAAAATTATTTAATGCCGTTTCTGTAGGTCGTAACATCGGTTTAGTACTGATTTTCGGACTATTATTTACAGCAATGTTCCTAATCTCTAATACGATTAAAATAACGATTATGGCAAGACGTCGTGAAATTGAGATTATGAGATTAGTAGGGGCAACTAATAACTTTATTCGTTGGCCGTTCTTATTAGAAGGATTGTTACTAGGGGTATTAGGTTCAGTTATTCCTATCGTTATACTATTAACTGGCTATAAGGTCATTTATAATATGCTAATGCCAAAATTGGCAGGAACAATGTTTACATTACTACCATTTTCACCGTTTGTGTACCAACTATCTGCTGTTTTAATAGGTATTGGTGCTGTAATCGGTATGTGGGGTTCTGTTATGTCTATTCGTAAGTTTTTACGAAAATAAGAGTAAGTTTTTTATCGATAGTTTTATTAATAACGTAATGCGATTGATGAGCTCTAGTTCCTCATTTAACGTCTTTTTTGAGTTGATACAGGTACTAGGGCTTTTCTATATACATAAAAGGAGGGATCTTAGATGAACAGGAGACAATCATCGAAAGTAATAACGGTTATGTTATGCAGTACTTTCATAATCGGTGCTATCCCATCCGTTTCTTTTGCTGAAAGTAAGTACCAATCTGAAATTGACCGCATCAAAACGAAGCGTAGTGAGGTTAAGGAAAAGACGGATGCAACAAACAACAAAATTGCGGACATTAAACATGACCAGCAAGCAGTTGTTGCAGAGCTTGAAAAACTTGATGCACGAATGAAAGTAACTAAGCAAAAAGTTAACCAAACGGAAGATGCAGTTAATAGTGGGAAAGTGCAGATTTCAAAACTAAAGGAAGAAATTAAGTTTATTGAGGAGCGTATTGAGTCTCGTCAAGAATTATTGAAAAACCGCATGCGATCTCTTCAAAAAGCTGGGGGAATGGTATCCTATATTGATGTCATTCTAGGGGCTAATAGTTTCGGAGATTTAATTCAACGAATGAGTGCTGTACAAACTATTATGAAGGCTGACGAAGACATTATTAAACAGCAAAACTCAGACTTAAAAGAAGTCAGTGCTAAAAAAGATGATTTGACAGCAAAGCAAGCAAAAATTGAAAGTGATTTAGCGAGCTTAAAGAGTCTTAAAAATCAACTTACAAGTCAAGTAAGTGAAAAGAACAAATTAATGGCTTCCTTAAAAGAGCGAGAAAGCGAAGCCCATGAAGATGTATTAAATTTAAAAGAACAAGATCAACTTTTAGCTAGTCAACAAGCTGCAATGCAAAAGGCACTTGAAATAGCTAAGAAACAAGCTGAAGAAAGAGCCAAGAAAGAAGCTGCGGAAAAAGCAGCAGCTGCAAAAGCTGCCGCAGAAGCAGCTAAGCGCAAGGCTGAAGCAGAAAAAAATAAACCATCTACTAGTTCAAGTCATTCAAGTGGATCTGGAAGCTCTGGAAACTCTAGTAGTTCTAGTAGTTCAACAGGAAGCTCTGATAGTACTCCAACAGTGTCTAGCGGAAACTTTACAAGACCGGCTAACGGTTACATCTCCTCTGGATTTGGCCAACGTTCATTCGAAGGCGGGGAATTCCATGAAGGAGTTGACATTGCCTCAGCAGGTAGTGTACCAGTTGTAGCAGCAGCTGATGGAGTTGTTATACGTGCTTACGTCTCATCTACTTATGGTAATTGTGTATTCATTACACATAATATAGATGGACAAGTATGGACAACTGTATATGCTCACTTAGCTAGTTTTAACGTATCAACAGGACAAACTGTTTCAAAAGGTATGCAAATTGGTTATATGGGTAATTCAGGTCACTCTACTGGACAACATTTACACTTTGAATTACACAAAGGTGAATGGAATTACGCTAAAACAAATGCAGTAGATCCGATGAAATATATTAATTTTTAAGTTAGTAAACCTATCCTAATTTTTTGGGATAGGTTTTTTGTTTTTAAATCGTGATAAGGGGTAGGGAATCGTAAACGAGTGTTGAAGATTGCACATAAAATTGAGGAGTTGTAAATGATGTGAATTGCAATTCAAAAGTGAGAATCGTAAATAAAAATAGGCCATCGCAAATAAATTTGGGAAATCGCAAATAAAAAGCGAGAATCGCAATTAAAATTATGGAATCGCAAATAAAAAGTGAGAATCGCAATTAAAATTGTGGAATCGCAAATAAAAAGTGAGAATCGCAAATAAAAATGGGAAATCGCAATTAAAATGCAGAATATCAAAAAAAATGCCGTCAAACCGATGAAATAGTATCACCTTTTAACAAAAATTCGCTAGTTTTTAAAAAAGTTAAGTAGTTTTCATCAAAAACCTCTATTAAATAAAAAAACAAATAAATTAGCCCCAACTTAAAAGTTTATTTCTCTATGTGGCTATTACGCTTACTTGTTAGAACGGCATCTTCATCCCTTTTAATGTTAAAAAAATGACAGATCCACCAGATTTTTTCAACGAATCTAATAAAATAGCATATTACTTTTACATAAATAAAAAAAATCCAATTTAGTTAAAATATTCCTAGTTTATAATAATTATAATTTGATATTGATTTTCATTTAAAAGTAATTTATTATATATTTATTACTAATTAATAATAATTATAATTAAGGAGAAATGATATGACAAATAACCGTTTAACAACAAATCAAGGTGTTCCTATTGGAGATAATCAAAATTCACTTACGGCAGGGCGTAGAGGTCCAACTTTATTAGAGGATTATCAATTAATTGAAAAGCTAGCTCATTTTGATCGTGAAAGAGTACCTGAACGTGTTGTACATGCGCGTGGAGCTGGAGCACATGGTGTTTTCATCACTAAAAATAGTATGAAAAAATACACGAAAGCTAAATTTCTACAAGATGCTGGTACGGAAACACCGGTATTTGCTCGTTTCTCAACAGTTATTCATGGAATGCATTCTCCTGAAACACTACGTGACCCTCGAGGGTTTGCTGTGAAATTCTATACTGAAGATGGAAACTATGACTTTGTCGGTAATAATCTACCAATATTCTTTATTCGTGATGCAATGAAATTCCCTGATATGGTTCACTCGTTGAAGCCAGATCCAAGAACAAATTTACAAACACCTAACCGATATTGGGATTTTATGTCACTAACGCCTGAGTCAACAAATATGTTATTACATGTATTTTCTGATGAAGGTATTCCAGCGAACTACCGTCAAATGAGAGGTTCAAGTGTTCATGCATATAAGTGGGTAAACGAATACGGGAATACCGTATATATAAAACTTCGTTGGGTACCAAAGCAGGGAATTGAAAATCTTTCAATGGAAGAAGCTAGTGAAGTTCAAGGTAAAGATTTTAACCATGCGAGCCGTGATTTATATGTTTCAATTGAAAATGAAGATTTCCCAGAATGGGACTTATATGTTCAAGTATTAAATCCAGCAGATATGGATGATTTCGACTTTGATCCATTAGATCCTACAAAAGATTGGTTTGAAAATGTGATTCCACGTCAGTTTGTTGGAACAATGATCTTAAATAAAAACCCGGAAAACATATTTGCTGAAACAGAATCAGTTGGATTTAATCCTGGTGTACTAGTTCCCGGTATGCTACCTTCTGAGGATAAGTTGCTGCAAGGAAGACTATTCTCGTATTCAGATACACAAAGATATCGAATTGGAGCAAATTATATGCAGCTTCCTATTAATTGTCCTTTTGCGAAAGTAGCGAATGGCCAACGCGATGGTCATATGCCAATTGGTCAGCAAACCCATCAAATTAACTTTGAGCCAAATAGCTACTCAAATACGCCAAAAGAGGATACGAATTATGTAGAAGTGGCTCAGCCATTAAACGGTGTTTCTGAGCGTAAGAAAATCGAAAAAACGAATGACTTTGGACATGCAGGGGAAGTATGGAATAGATATAGTAAAGCAGAGAAGGATGCTGTTATTAAAAATATTAGCGCTGATATGGCAGACGTAGATGAAAAAATTAAGCTTCGTGCAGTTTGTAACTTCTATCGTGCTGACGCAAATTTAGGTGAGAAACTTGCAAATAACTTAGGAATTGATTTAACTCCATACTTGCAACATCTTCCAAAATAAATTAAACTCTTCTAATAAAAATTTATTAAATCGTGTTCTACTTGCAAACATAAGTGATACAGGCTTATCATATAATAGAACAGAAATGGCATCGCACGTCTGTGTGATGCTTTTTCAATACATACACTATTTAATAGATTGGAACGTTCTAAAAGGAACGAAAAATAGGAGGTTCTGTATGAATCGTAAAACAACGACTCTACTTGCAACAGCGACATTTGTTGTTGGTATGGGTGTAGGTACATTTGGATTTGGTGATGGTACAAGTACGATCGTTTCGAAATTATCAGAGAGTAAAGAAGTAAAAGCTTCTGAAGATCAAAATATAGCTAAAATACAAAAAGCTTACGAAATAATAGCGAACCAATATGTGAAAAAAATTGATCCGGATAAATTAACTGAAGGAGCAATTCAAGGAATGGTGACAACTTTAGATGATCCATTCTCGACTTATATGGATGGGAGAACAGCTAAACAATTCCACGAATCTTTAGGTTCATCTTTCCAAGGAATTGGAGCAGAGGTTTCTAAAGATGGAGACAAGTTAATTATCGTATCTCCAATTAAAAATTCACCTGCAGAAAAGGCTGGTCTGAAACCGAAGGATGAAATTTTATCTGTTGATGGTAAAAGTGTAAAAGGTTTATCTCAATATGATGCTGTCTTAAAAATCCGTGGTAAAAAGGGAACTAATGTAACGATAGAAGTGAAACGTCCAGGAGTTGCAGATCCAATTAAATTTACAATTAAACGTGACGATATTCCAATGTATACAGTATTTAGTTCAGTTAAAGATGTAAACAATGAAAAAATCGGATATATTCATATCACTTCATTTAATGAAAAAACAGCTGATGAGTTTAAGAAGGAATTGAAAAAATTAGAGAATCAGGATATTCAAGGCCTAACAATTGACGTGCGTGGTAATCCTGGTGGTTACTTACAAGCTGTTGAAGGTGTATTAGAAGAATTAGTTGTAAAAAATGAACCATATTTACAAGTAGAAAATCGAGATGGCCAACGTGAGAAATACTATACTAAATTAACAAAAGCGAAACCATATCCAATTGATGTATTAATTGATAATGGTAGTGCATCAGCAGCTGAGATTCTTGCGGCAGCATTAAGTGAAGCAGGACATTATGAATTAATTGGTCAAAAATCATATGGTAAAGGTACTGTTCAATCAACATTAGATTTCAAGGATGGCAGTAACATTAAGCTAACTCAATTTAAATGGTTAACTCCAGATGGTACTTGGATTCATAAAAAAGGTATTAAACCAGATGTTGCGGTGAAACAGCCTGATTATTTCTACGCAACACCGATTGATAAAAAGAAAACATTTAAATTTGATGACAATGATGAGAATATTAAGCAAGCTCAAATTATGTTAAAAGGTTTAGGATATGACCCAGGACGTAAGGATGGTTACTTCAGCAAGCAAACAGAAACTGCTGTTAAGGACTTCCAAGGAGCTGCTGGTATTACAGTCAATGGTAAAATCGATCCTTTAACTTCAGATAAACTTGAGGCATCATTAATTGATAAAATTAAAGATGAAAAGAATGATCTACAATTAGAAAAAGCTTTAGATATGGTAGCTAAGTAAAAATAACAGACAAAGGACGAATATTAATTCGTCCTTTTGTTGTGTAGATAAACTGGTTTTGAAAAGCAGAATATTTTTAGCAGTTCGTCCTCTTTTGACATAATTCCCGGGAAATAGATTCGAAATTACAAACCATGCAGGAGTTTTAGTTTTTGATGTCGAAAGTACACTTTGAGAAGAAGTGTGCTTTTTTTATTGTTTTAAAACATATTCTCTTTGAAAAAACATCAATAAACCGATAACATAAGTATATCAATCTATTAATAAAAGAAGGTGGTGAATGTTATGTGGTCAAATTTAGTCTCTGAACTCTTAGTTGGATTAGGTAAATTATTTTTAAATCCATTTACTTATATATTCTTTATCGCATCAATTATATGTGGCAATATTCGTGTAAAGCGTGAACGTAAGCATTTTTCAGTCCGAAATTTTAATGTAACGTTCGAGTGGAAGACTTCAATATGGTCTGGGTTATTTATTGGAGTAATTCTCTCGGTTATTACGTTAGGGGCTGGAATAAGTATTCCAATTGAAATGGTTTATTTATTGAGTGTGCTAACGATTATTTGTGCGCTATTGTTGCAATTTAGATGGATGTCACCAGCTAATATTTTTGGACTAGCATTAGTTGCGCTACCTTTATTAAATAGAGGACAAGGATCTTTACCATTTTTACATAAGTTTGTTCCTAGCGATATGAGTGCAATGCTTCCTGCTATCATTATTTTACTTGGTTTAATGCTATTGGCTGAAGGAATATTAGTTCAGCGAAATGCGGCAAAGCATACAACGCCTTTATTTATTGAGAGTAAACGGGGAAAAAGAGTAGGGGCACATCAGTCAAATAAATTATGGATGATTCCTTTATTTTTATTAATACCAAGTGGACCAATTGTAAGTGATTATTCATGGTGGCCTACACTTTCTTTAGGCGATAGTAGCTATTCTATAATTTGCGTACCATTTGGGATTGGGTTTTACCAATTAATTCAAGGAATGCTACCAAAGGATTCAATTAAGTTAGTAGGTAAGCGAATAGTTTCTTTAGCGATTTTAGTATGCATTGGTGGAATCTTAAGTTATTTTATTGGATTTGTAGCTTTTATTGCTGCTGCAATCGCAGTAGTAGGAAGAGAAGCAATCAGTTATTTTCATAGAAATCGAGATACTAATACACCATCATACTTCACAACGAAATCAACGGGCCTTACTGTATTAGGAATTTTACCAAACTCTGTCGCTGACAAAATGAAAATACTAGTTGGTGAAAGCATTACAAAGGTAAATGGAAAAAATGTGTCAACCGTTAATGAATTTTATGAAGCACTTCAAATTAATCGCGCGTACTGTAAATTAGAAGTAATTGATTATAATTCTGAAATGCGTATTGCTCAATCTTCCGTTTATGAAGGTGAGCACCATGAGTTAGGATTCTTATTCCCGGAAGAGGAATCTAAATATAGTGGCCAGGTTGGATAATTTTTAAACAGTCAAATAAGAAGGAACATATTCTAACTGAGAATATGTTCCTTTTTTATTTGTTTTATTTTTGGGATTTCGACTGAAGTGTGAGTATTATGTAGTGAAAAATACATGGGTAATATGTCGTGTGTACAACCGTGATGTGAGACCTATTGCTCGGAAATGTAAAATCTATCATTCTATTAAAAGAAGGAAATAAGAACAGTGCGAATTTTCTTCTTTTAAATTTTGTCACTTTAGTTTGTGACAAATACGAATATTCATTTCATTGTATTGGTACTGTAAGCGTTTTATCATTTAGATACAAGGTTTACGAG
This sequence comes from Bacillus sp. AFS002410, assembly GCF_002556365.1. Classification (NCBI taxonomy): domain Bacteria; kingdom Bacillati; phylum Bacillota; class Bacilli; order Caryophanales; family Bacillaceae; genus Bacillus; species Bacillus sp. AFS002410. The sequence goes on along the minus strand of NZ_NUEU01000009.1, from coordinate 264,467 downwards.
GGAGGTAAAAATTTGAATACAAGTAAAAATAGTAAAATAAAAGTAAAAATACAACGGTTTGGTAGTTTCCTAAGCGGAATGGTTATGCCAAACATTGGTGCGTTTATAGCATGGGGATTAATAACGGCATTATTTATACCTACTGGATGGATTCCTAATGCAAAGCTAGCAGTTTTAGTAAGCCCAATGATTACATACTTACTACCATTGTTAATTGGTTTTACCGGTGGAAGAATGGTACATGATATTCGAGGCGGCGTAGTTGGAGCGATTGCAACAATGGGTGTAATTGTAGGTGCTGAAATGCCAATGTTTTTAGGGGCTATGATTATGGGGCCACTTGGCGGTTTGGCCATAAAGAAATTTGACCAAGCTATACAAGGAAAAGTTAAATCAGGATTTGAGATGTTAGTTAATAATTTCTCTGCGGGTATAATCGGAGCAATTTTAGCAATTATTGGTTTAATTGGTGTTAATCCGGTTGTATCAACTTTAACTGAAGTATTAGCAAACGGCGTAGATATGATGGTAAAGGCAAATGTCATTCCATTAGCAAACATATTTATTGAACCAGCTAAAATTTTATTTTTAAATAATGCAATTAACCACGGGATTTTAAGTCCAATTGGTCTTGAACAAGCAAAATCTGCAGGAAAATCACTTTTATTTTTATTAGAAGCTAACCCAGGACCGGGCTTAGGCGTTTTATTAGCATATACAATTTTCGGAAAAGGAACGGCTAAACAAACAGCACCAGGAGCAGTTATTATTCACTTCTTGGGCGGGATTCATGAGATTTATTTCCCTTATATCTTAATGAGACCTTTATTAATTTTATCAGTTATTGCAGGTGGTGTTGCCGGAACATTTACTTTTAATGTTTTAGGAGCAGGACTTGTAGCAGCAGCTTCTCCAGGTAGTATTATCGCGATTTTAGCAATGGCACCAAAAGGAGGATACTTACCAATCCTTGCGGGAGTATTAGTAGCAACAGCTGTTTCATTTATTATTTCAGCAGTCGTTTTAAAATCATCAAAATCTGTGGCATCAGACGAAGATTTAGAAAAAGCTGCTCAAAAAACGCAAGATTTAAAAGGAAAAGAAAGTAAAGTGGCTAGTCTATTACAGACTGAAAAAGAAGTAGCTAGTTCTCTTGGTATTAGTAAAGAAGTGACAAAAATTATATTTGCTTGTGATGCGGGTATGGGATCAAGTGCCATGGGAGCATCAATAATGCGCAAAAAGGTAAAAACAGCGGGAATAGATTTAGAGGTTACTAATGTAGCAATTAATAATCTACCAAATGATGTAGATGTTGTCATAACACATAAAGATTTAACTGATCGAGCAAAAGCAAAAGTGCCAAATGCAATTCATATCTCAGTAGAAAACTTCTTAAATAGTCCGAAGTATGATGAATTAGTGAACTCTTTATTAAAATAATAATAAATTTTAAAAGAGGTATACATGTATATATCAGCTAGAGAAAGAGAAATCATTACTTTGTTGTTAGATCATCCAAACGGAATGAATGCTCAAGAAATTGCAGTGCACTTAAATGTAAGTAGTCGAACCGTGCAACGAGAGCTTAAAGGGGTCGAAGGTATTGTTAAAGCTCATCATCTTTTATTTAAAAAGGTATCAGGTGTCGGGATGTATATCGAAGGGTCACCTGAGCAAAAAAATGAGCTTCAAATAGCAATATTAAAAAGTGGGCAAGAGTTTACTCAAAAAGAAAGACAAGAGTTAATTCTCTGTTCCTTATTGAAAGAGCCGGAATCTATTAAATTAAGCTCTCTGGCAAATGAGCTACATGTTACGGTTGCTACGGTTAGTAACGACTTAAATAAAGTTGAAGAGTGGCTAAAGGACTTTGATTTAGAACTGATCAGAAAAAAAGGGTACGGTATTGCTTTGCTTGGTTCTGAAAGGAAAAAGAGAAAGGCATTAGGGCACCTGATTGCACAACAATTAAATGAATATGAGTTTTTGTCTGTAATGGAAAATGAGCGCGAGACAAGGAATAGATTCTCAGATGGGTTGTTAGAAATAATAAAGCTCGAGAAGTTAACTATAATAGGAAAAATAATTCGGGATAATGAACAACAGTTACCATACTCTTTAGCTGATAGTGCATTTATGACTTTTACAATTCATCTTTCTTTGGCAATCGAAAGAATTATTCAGGGTGAGGTCATACAGATTAATCAGGTAGTACTTGAAGAGCTAGGAACTTCTAAGGAATTTCATATAGCAGGTCAAATCGTAAATGAATTAGAAGAAGTGTTTAAAGTTAAGATACCAGATGCAGAAAAAGGGTATATTACGATGCACTTATTGGGTGCAAGACAACGCCAGGAGAAAAATGATTGGTTAGAAGAAAGTAGTACCGAAATTATTGCGGGCTCAAAAAAGCTAATCAACTATGTATCTGAGGAACTTGATATAAATTTTGATGAAGATCATGCGTTATTTGAGGGGTTAATTACACATATTGAACCAGCAATTTATCGAATTCAAAAAAAACTAGATGTAAATAACCCATTAACCAGCCAAATTCAAGATAACTATCCTGTTCTATTTAAGATCATTCAAAATGGATTGAAAATTGCCTTTCCATCGGTTGTTTTTCCGATTGAGGAAGTCGCTTATCTTGTGCTGCATTTTGGTTCATCACACGTAATCTATGATAACAGTAAAGAAATAACGGCACTTGTATTATGTTCAAGTGGCATTGGCTCTTCTAAAATGTTAGCAAGTCGAATCAAAAAAGAGATAAAAGAGATCACTGAAATTGAAGTATCGTCTTTAGCAAACTTAAAAAATATTCACTTTGAAAAATACGATATTATTTTATCAACTGTTGAAATGCCAGGCTTCTCACAAAAATATTTTACAGTAAATCCGTTGTTAACAAAGGAAGAGGCTGAACAAATTCGTGAAGAAATAAAGCGCAATTCCTTAACGACAGAAGCGACGCTATTAAGAAAGCTCCATAGCAAAACTGTTCAAAAGAAAATAACACTAGAAACGCCAGAATCAATTAAACAAAATATGGAGATTGTTCACCAATTTACAGAGACCGTGCTACATATTTTGGATACATTTGAGGCGATTTCTTTACCATTTATTCCAACTTCATCAATTTTATTATTGGAGGTATGTAAACAAGCCAACTTAAGAGGGTTGATCGGTGACTATTTCGAAGTATCAAATCAACTTTTGGATAGAGAAAAGAAGGGCGGTTTAGGGATACCTGGCACAAATGTAGCGTTATATCACTGTCGTTCAGAATATGTTGTAAAGCCTGTATTTTTATCGTTTCAACTTCATGAACCAATGGTAGTAAAAGCGATGGATCAATCAACAATTAAAATTGAGACAGTATTATTATTACTTGCACCAGTTGATATACAGCTAGGTCAATTAGAAGTACTAAGCACGATTAGCTCAACAATTATTGAAGATGAAGAATCGATGAAGATTTTTGCTTCTAATAACTATACAGATGTTTATAAAAAGCTCAGTTATGCATTATATGAAAATTTACAGAAAAGATTTAAGAATTGAGGGATTAATAATGATTCAAACAGTTTTACCAACAGAAAATATTTTATTAAATGTAGAAGCAAAAACAAAAGAAGAGGCTATTCGATTAGCAGGAAGTGTTTTAGTTAAGAACGGTTATGTAAAAGAAAATTACATCGAGAAAATGATTGAAAGAGAAGAGTCTCTAACTACTTACATGGGGAACTTTATTGCAATTCCACACGGAACAGAAGAATCAAAGCAAGAAGTTATTTCATCTGGTATTTCGATTCTTCAAATTCCTAATGGAGTAGATTTTGGGAATGGAAATATTGTAAAGGTAGTATTCGGTATTGCAGGAAAAGACAATGAACATCTGGATTTATTATCTCAAATTGCAATCCTTTGTTCAGAGGAAGAAAATGTACATAAATTGGTCGCTGCCACATCAAAAGAGGAACTAATTTCAATGTTTAGTGAGGTGGAGTAGATGTTAGCTGTACACTTTGGCGCTGGAAATATTGGTAGAGGTTTTATTGGACAATTATTGCATAAGGCAGGATATGAAATTTGCTTCGTTGATGTAAATGAAGAGATGATTAATGAGTTAAATGATAAAAAAACATATTCTGTCATGCTAGCAGATCGTACTCAAGAAAAAACTAGTATAACGAATGTAAGAGGAATTAATAGTCTGAAAGATCCTCAAGAAGTAGCAAAAGTAATTGCACAGGCTGATCTTGTAACAACAGCAGTAGGCCCGACAATTCTTCCAAAAATAGCAAAGCTAATTGCAGATGGAATAATAGAACGGGTTGAAAGTTCGGATAAAGCTTTAAATATTATTGCATGTGAAAATATGATTGGTGGAAGTACATTTTTGAGAGATGAAGTGTACTTAAATATGACATTATCCCAACAGAAAAAAACTGAACAGTCAGTCAGTTTTCCGGATGCAGCGGTAGATCGCATCGTACCGATTCAAAGTCATGAAGATAAATTGTTGGTAGCAGTTGAACCATTTTATGAATGGGTGATTGACCAATCAAAAATGATTGGAGAAGTTCCAGTAATTAATGGGGTAACATATGTAGATGATTTGCTTCCATATATTGAAAGAAAACTATTTACAGTAAATACTGGCCATGCAGCGACAGCTTATCTAGGAAATTTTTATGGATACGAAACGATTAAAGAAGCTATTTCTGATAAAAATATTAGAAATATCGTTAGCTCAGTATTAGATGAGACTGGGAAGCTATTAGTTAAAAAATATAATTTTGATCCAGTTGAACACAATACATATATCCAAAAAATTATAGCAAGATTTGAAAATGAATATATATCTGATGAAGTGTCCCGAGTTGCACGTTCTCCAATTCGTAAATTAGGAGCAAATGATCGTTTTATTAAACCATTGAGGGAGTTAATGGAATTTGGCATAACACCTAAATATTTAGTTAAAGCTATTGCAACTGCACTATTCTATAAAAATAAAGATGATAACGAAGCAATTGAACTACAAAGTTTTCTTCAGAACCATACTGTGGAAGAGTTGCTCGTTAAATATTCTGAATTATCAGAATACAAAGAGCTAATTCATTTAATTATAGATGAGTACAATCAATTAGAGAGAGACTTACTTGTACATTGATTTAATTTTTTATTAATCATTTGGGGCTAAAAAAGGACCAATTCGTTTATTGAATCGGTCCTTTTTCATTTTCATGTCTTATACTAACGGCCATTAACAAACATATCCCCAGTTTGCACTGCTTTCTCATATTGCTTAGTAGTAACATAATAGTTATAAAGTAATTTTGCATATTTAGTTAAATGCGTTACATGATGGTGACTTTTAAAAAATGGAAATGCAGTTTGCTCCAAGTACCTATAATATTCATCGAAATCTTTGTTAAATCGTAAAATTAGAAGGTTAAAGAGAATCTTATATAAATCATTTGTAGCTTTTTCTGAAAGAGCGAGTCCTTCTAATGCTTGTTCTAGCAACTCTTTTGTTGATAAAAGCTTTCCTTCTTCTGCATTATCTAAATAGTTATACAAACGATTTAAATAAGGTAGTGATTGTTTATCAGCTTCTTCAACTGACTCTTTATAAAAAATATGTGCATTTTTATAGTCTTGCTTCCAAAAATACATTAAACCTAAATTATGTAAGATCATACCTCTTTTATCTAGGAGACCTAGTGCTTCACTATGCTCAATTAAGCTCTCGTACCTTTTTACAATTTCTTCAAAATCTAGCTGTGTACTGTCTTTTAATTGTACTAGCATCAATGATTCAGCCAAAATTGCTCTTGCGTAATTATTTGTTTTATTAAAGAATCTAAAGGCTTTTTCACCATAGAAATATGCCATAACTTTTGACTGGGTCCAATGATAGGCTGATCCTAGATGATAGTAATATTCTTTATTTCCATATTCCTCTATATTGACCTTCTTTAATTCCTGTAATGCAATTTGTCTATTCACATTTTCTAAACGAGTATATTGGGCTAAATAGTATATGCCTTTGACGTGATGATATAAGTTTTTTTCATAACTAGTCATTGGGGGAGAATCTTTTTCGATTCGTTTAATCAGGCGATCTGCTTTATCTATGTTTTTACATAAAATAAAATAACGAATTAATAAAAGTTGATAATAGATTGCATAGTTGGAAGCTTTTATATAGTGAATGTTTTCTAATTCTTCTTTTATGTTTATGACATCTCTCATTCGCTCTAATATGATTGCGTTGTGCCATTTTTGAAGCTTCATTTCAATATTTTGAACAGTAATAATTTCATTCCTTATGTCAATCTGAAGACGTTGAGAGAACAATTGGATAATTTCTTCAGAATATCGAGTTTCTCCTCTTTCAATTCTGCTCACATGAGTGGCAGTACAAATGTCTTTACCTAATTCTTCTTGAGTCAACCCCGCTTTTTTGCGGTAAAATTTAATGATTTCTCCTTCAAGCATATGTTCTCTCCTTTTCTAATCCCAGTTGATAAACTCTGATGCTTCTTTGCGTTATTGTAAGACCACATTCACGCAATACGAATTACGCAAATCTAAGAAACTAGAAAGTTCAAAGACTCTAATAAACCCATTATTTCAATTATAACTAGAATTTCGTAAAGTCAAATACTTTCATTTTAAAATAAAAATAACACAAATATTTACGTATAATTTCCTGCTTTTTTTATATTTAATGAAACTTTCTTTCAAATTTCAATGCTTTTTAGTAAAAAAATCCTACAAAATAACCTAAATTTCGATTGGAAATAACACAATAGGCTTTTTTTACAAATAAGATTACTATTTAAATTATAAGAATTTTTAAATTATATAGAGAAAAATGGGGGATGAAGTTTATGAAGGCAAAAACATTGGTAAAGCACTCAGCGGTACTTGCCCTTTCTACAAGTCTGCTTATATCACCTTTTAGTGCAAAGTCATATTTAACGGCAAAAGCGGCAACTTCTAAAGCAGAAGAGATATTATCATCAATTTCACCAGAACAAAGGGAAGCATTAAAGCAATTAAAATTAAATGATCAAGATGGACTTCAAGGTTTCAGTGAAAATGATCTGAATTTTGATAAAGACATCTCTGTAATTGTTCAGTTTAATTCAGATCCAAGCAATGTCGCAGTATTAGAAGCAGCAGTTGATGGAAAGTCATTAACAAAAGAATCAGCAAAAGCACAAGTAGACAAAGAACACAAAGTTTTTAAAGAAGATGTAGGAAAGTTTGTAAAGGTTAAGGATAAGAAAAAAGCACCTGTCATTACAAAAACTTATAAAACAGCATTTAACGGTGCAGCTATAACACTCCCTGCTAATGAAGTGAAGGAGTTATTAAAATCTGATGCGGTTAAAACGATTTATAAGGATATTACCTTTAATGTAGATCCTGTTAAAGAGAATGTTCCAACTGATGTTTCAGATAAAACAACTACATCTGTTGACAGCATCCCATATTTAAATGTGGACAAGCTACATAAAGAAGGAGTAACAGGTAAAGGCGTTAAAGTTGGGGTATTAGATACAGGTATCGACTATAACCACCCTGATTTAAAAGAAGCTTTCAAAGGCGGATATGATTTTGTAGATAATGATAATGATCCAATGGAAGCTACATACAAGGACTGGCAGACATCAAATCAACCAGAAAGTAATGGTAGTAGCTCTTACTATACAGAGCATGGCACACATGTATCGGGCACAATTGTAGGACAAAATAAAGGTGAAAATGGAGTATCAGTAGAAGGTGTTGCACCAGATGCGGATCTATATATGTATCGTGTGCTTGGTTCTTATGGAAGTGGATCTTCTGAAAATGTTATTGCAGGGATAGATAAAGCAGTTCAAGATGGCATGGATGTCATTAACCTTTCATTAGGTGCTGCTATCAACGATCCGTATTATCCAACGAGCACAGCAATAAACTATGCGGTACTAAATGGCGTAACAGCGGTAGTTTCTGCAGGAAACAGTGGGCCAAATGCTTATACTTTAGGTTCACCGGGTACAGCAGCATTTGCTTTAACAGTTGGCGCAAGTGATGTCCCAACTTCAATTACAACATTTGATGGGAAAATAGCTGACGGCTGGTCGACTGATCTTGTTAGTATGGCTAGAAGCTTCGCCTATAACTTTAATAGTTTAGAAGGAAAATCTCTTGATCTAGTAGATGTTGGACTAGGAACTTTAGATGACTACAAAAATAAAAATGTTGCTGGAAAAATTGCATTCGTTCAACGTGGAAACTTTGCTCTAGTAGACAAAGTAAAGTTTGCAAAGCAAAGCGGAGCAAAGGCAGTTATTATGTACAACAATGTGGACGGACATGTTGGATATAACTTAGGTGAATCAATGGAATATATACCTGCATTCTCTATGACAAAGAAAGCAGGAGAAGAGTTAAAAGAAAAAATTGCGGGCGGAAATACAACTTTCACGTTTACGAACTTGAAAGAAAAGTTAACAGAAGGTGATCATTTAGCAGACTTCAGCTCAAGAGGTCCGGTTAATGGAAACTACCAAATGAAGCCTGAGATTACAGCACCTGGCGTGAGTGTTCTTTCTACGGTTCCTTCTTATATTGCAAATCATGATACACCAGAAGACTATCGATATGCATACCAAAGAATGGATGGAACATCTATGGCATCACCATTTGCAGCTGGGGTGGCGGCATTATTAATAGGAGAAAATCCAAACCTTGAGCCAGCAGATGTTAAATCAATCTTAATGAACACAGCTGACCCACTAAATGGCGACTATAGTGTATTTGAAGTTGGAGCGGGTCGTGTTGATCCATATCAAGCACTTCACACCGACACAGAAGTAAAAGTACAGGATGAAACATTAATCCCGGTCGGCGAAAAACTATTAAAGGCAGAGAATGAAACAGGTGGGTTAAGTTTCGGAAAACAGGTAGTTAAAACGGCTTCACAACTAAAAGCTAAGAAAGATATTGAGTTTACAAATAACAGTAATAAAAAGAAAACTTTTGATGTCAAAGTGGTAGATAACGCACAAGGAACAAATGGATTACAAGAGAACGGTGTAGTTTTAGATATGGGTGATTCGATTAAAATTAATCCAAACTCAGCTAAAACAATAAAAGCAACATTAACAGTACCTTCAACAGCTAAAAAAGGCTTTTATGAAGGGTATGTTTTAATTACAAATAATGAAGATAAAACAGAGCAATATCGTGTACCATTTAGTTTTAAGAAATCAGATGAAGGTTTTGACACGCTTGATATAGTAACACCTGCTATCTCACCTAGTGCTTATAACCATGGTTCTGATGGCTTTCGCACAGCATCAGCATTGTTAAAATACAATTTAGGCTCAGCTGTTAATACGCTAGATGTTGTATTACAAAACGCAAATACCAATGAAGATCTAGGACTTATTGGTACACTTAATTTGCAAGGAGCTTCTACAGATGTAGATTATTTCCTTCAAGCGTTTAATGGGTCGTATTACAAGTTTACAGGGGATAAAAAACTGCCTGTTTCTTCAGAGGTGAGTATTGCTGAACCAGGCCATTACAAACTAAAACTGATCACTACTTTACCGGGTGGGAAACAGCAAATAAAAACAAAAGATGTTTTCATTGATATTGACACACCAAAGGTGAAAAGTTCATTAGATAGTGAATCACCTTTCGTTGAATACAAGCCAGGACAAAAAACAGTTCCTTTTGAAATGGAAGTTAAAGATGCAGCTTTAAAAGATATGCAGAAGGCTGGTATGAATATTGACGAAACATCGAATTTTGCAGTTTATACTTATGGTATACCGGTTCCTTATGGCCCAATCCATATGGACGAGAACGGCAAATGGAGCGATGAAGTACAAATGGATGAAAATACTCAAGCTCTTTCGTTTAACTTAATTGGATATGATGCAGCTGGAAACCAAGCTAATTGGAAAGAATATTACTTTGTTAAAGAAGGAACGCCTGTTTCATACGCTAAACATAATGTAGAGCTAGCTAGATCAGGTGATATCCTATCTGCATCTCTAGTATTAGACAACTTACAAGGCGCAAAAGAAGCAACTTGGAATTTTGATGCTGCACAAGCGGCAGGTATCCCTTATGTTAATCTTGTAGAGGCTTCTTTAACAAATAAATTTAAGGATAAGGCAAGCATTCAAGTAAATGGTAACCAAGTTAAAGTAACATTTAATAAATCAATGGTATTTGACCGCACAGAAGTAGTAAATGTAAAGGTAAAAGTGCAAGATCAAATATTTTATCCAATAGGTTATATTAACCCATCTGCAAATATCATAGATGCTGATGGAAAAGCAGTGAAGTTACTAAATGCTGGTAAACGATTCCTATTAAAATCGAAATTTAACCGTGTACAAGGAAATATTATTCCAGAAGGCTATCTTGTTGAAGATGGATCATATACGGGATATCGTGACTGGTCAAAAGTAGGAGCAACTATGAAAGTAACAAATGGTGAATATAGCTTAGATGCTACTAAATTGATCGCTAATGGAGGTCGTTATAATATTGAGCCGCTTCCATTAAACAAGGATGCATTTACTTTTGAAGTAAATGTTCCAGGACACTTTATTACAAAAGTAACGAATAAATTTGGATTTAAATACAAAGGTGAGTTATATGGAAAAGCATATTCAACAATCAATGCTAAATTGATAGCTGGAGATGTAAACCAAGACAATGTAATCGATATTCAAGATGCGCTTTACGTTCAAACATACTGGGGAACTAACAAACGCAGTGCAGATATCAACTTTGACGGAACAGTAGACGCAAAAGATTTTGCATTCGTAGAGAAAAATTATTTACAGCAAAATCCATCAGTACAAAATGCACCAACTGCGAAAAAGAAATTTAAAAATGCAACATTAGAAGCGATTAAAAGTGAGTTAGGCCTATAATCTTATATCCCAAGGAAGCTGCTATTAAATATTATTAATAGTGGTTTCTTTTTTTATGGAGAATTTTGTAGCAATAGTATCAAGAAAATAGGGGAAATAACTAAACTAAAATTTATGTTCAATGAAAACCAAACAAAATAGGTAAAATCAACAAAAAGAATCTCTCCAAACCATTTATCAATAAATTTCGTTGTTTTATCAACAAAAAGCATTAATATATCAACAAAAAATACCATTATATCAACAAATTTCACAACTTTATCAATAAAGTTCACTTAGTGTTCGTAGTTTGCAATTCTGCAATAGTTCATCACTCAAAAAACAGAAGTCCACTTTCCGGACTTCTGTTCTATGATTCTTACCATTCATTTGGTTCGTAATTTAAATCTCTAAACAGCTGAGTTTTTTCTTTTTTAGATAAATCTCTCCATTGACCCATTGGTAGATTGCCTAGATGAATATTCATAATTCGAGTTCTTTGTAATCGAAATACTTCATATCCAAGCGCTTCACACATGCGACGAATTTGACGATTTAAACCTTGTGTTAAAATGATTTGGAAATCGTACTTCGAAAGTTGCCTTACTTCACATGGCAATGTTTTTGTACCTAGAATTTTTACCCCTTCAGACATTTTTGTTAAAAATTCAGGTGTAATCGGTTTATCTACTGATACGATATATTCTTTTTCATGCTTATTTTCAACACGTAGAATTTCATTAACGATATCCCCGTCATTTGTAAGTAGGATTAAACCTTCAGAGTCTTTATCTAATCTTCCAATATTAAAGATACGTAATGGATGGTTTACTAGATCAACAATATTTCCTTTAACACCTTTTTCTGTCGTAGATGTAATGCCAACAGGTTTATTTAAAGCAATATAAACGTGATTTCGTGCTAGTCTGATGTGTTCGCCATTCACAATTACTTCGTCACCAGGCTCAACTTGATCGCCGACTTTGGCTACCTTGCCATTTAATTTAACTCTACCTTCAGTAATTAACTTGTCTGCAGCGCGTCGTGAAGCTTTCCCAGATTCGCTGATAAATTTATTTAAACGAATGTTAAACAACCCCTTAAACTCTAAATTATATTTTCAGAATAACATAAATAGCTTTTTAATGAGAATACCATTTGACTAATAATAGAAGGTACTTTCTAATAGATGTTTCTTTTAGGAATGATAATTATTATTTTAACCAGATTAATCGTTTTATTTTCTAAATTATATAACAATAATGTTTTTTATTGACAGATTGTAAGGTCGGTCGTATGATAGATAAAATATATTAATATTTTCTCATATAAACTTGAAAATAAGGTTCAAGAGTTTCTACCTAGCGCCCGTAAATTGCTAGACTATGAGGAAGAGCTTCGGATTTTTATTTTCTACACAATATAAAACTGCCTGCTTTTTCTCATGAAAAGCGGGCAGTTTTTTTATTTTAATATAATAAAGGAGTCTTCACATGTTTCAACTTAAAGAACGTAATACTTCGTTAAAAGTGGAAGTGTTAGCTGGTTTTACAACTTTTTTAACATTAGCGTACATTATTATTGTTAATCCAATGATCTTAAAGGATGCTGGTGTACCTTTTAACCAAGCATTTTTGGCTACTATTTTAGCAACTATTGTTGGTACATTAACAATGTCATTAATTGCTAATTATCCAATCGTTATTGCACCCGCAATGGGGTTAAATGCTTATTTTACTTATTCTGTAATTGGAGGACATAATCTTCCATATGCAGTAGGTTTCTCTGCAGTTTTTATTACTGGTATTTTATTTTTATTATTATCATTAACTTCATTTCGTACAAAATTAATCCAGGCGATCCCGGCCAATCTAAAACATGCAATTGCGGCCGGAATTGGTTTATTTATAACATTTATTGGATTACGTTTATCTGGTATCGTAGCCGATCATCCTACCAATCTAGTTCAAATTGGTGATTTTACATCCCCTAAAGTAGCACTTACTTTAATTGGCTTACTTATAACAATTGTATTCATGGCACTAAACTTAAACGGTGCATTATTCCTTGGTATGATTACGACAGGACTTATTGCTTATTTTACTGGACAATTAGACTTTTCAAATGGCTTTGTTGCAATGCCTCATTTACCAAAAGGTATTTTAGTCTACAATCCAATTGATTCGATTAAAGATATTATTGAATATGGACTTTATAGTGTAATCTTCTCATTTTTACTTGTCATGCTATTCGATACGACTGGAGCATTATTAGCAATCGTTAAACAAGCAGACCTTTTAAAAAATGGAAAGTTGGAAAAGGGAGGAAGTGCATTCTCTGCTGACTCTATTGGTACTATAGTTGGTGCGATGTTAGGAACAAGTCCAACTGCAGCAACAGTAGAATCTTCTGCAGGTGTTGGTGCAGGCGGGAAAACTGGTTTAACTTCACTGACTGTAGTTGTTTTATTTGTAATTGCTGCGTTCTTTAGCCCAATGATCGGTTCAGTATCAGATGTAGCCGCAATTACAGCGCCTAGTTTAATTATTGTTGGTTGCTTTATGATTAAAAGTATTTCAGAGATAAAATGGGATGATATTGAAGAAGCATTTCCTGCATTTTTGGTTATCGTTAGTATGCCTTTAACATCAAGCATTGCAAACGGAATTGCATTAGGCTTTATTGCATATCCTATAATGAAGATCGTAAAACGCAAATTTAATGAAGTACACCCATTTGTTTATCTTTTTGCAGTATTATTCTTAGTACAACTAATATTTTTTGCACATAAGTGATTTAGAGCAGGTTAAGGATTATCAAGTCTTTTACCTGCTTTTTTTCTTTACCTAGTAACCCCGCAATCATTTTTCTATTAAAAAGGTTAGAATGGAATATTCTTACCAATAATAAATTATATAAACTGTGGAAATTTTATAAAATGGCTTCAAATGGGAGTGTATTGAAATGAAATTAAAAACATTAATAGGATTATTAATAGGTTCATTGACAACATTTTTTATTTTAAGTCTTCTAAGTAATAAACTTACAAGTAAAGAATACTGGTTCTATGCGTCAATCTATCTCATCTTTATGGTTTTAACATACTTGGCAATTAATTTAGTTAGAAAAGTTAAGTCATCAAAGAAGACTGATTCATTCTGAAAATCATATTGTGAAAACTTGTTCTACTAGCTAAAGACCGGTTCGCTTTGAATCGGTCTTTTTATTATTTCACTATTAGAGTAGAAGGACCTTTACTACATGATGCCTATAAGCAAAATAAATGATTATAATAGTGATAATAAGTAAATGCGATATAAGGATGTGGAGTATGGATCAAATTCTTTTAGTTTTTATGGCGGTGGCTGAAAAAAGAAATTTTTCAAGAGCAGCCGAAGAATTACATATGACTCAACCGTCTGTTAGTCAACAAATTCAATTATTAGAGAGACAGATTGGTGCAAAGCTTTTTATTAGAACGAATAAGTATGTTCAGTTAACTAAAGCTGGAGAAATAGTTTATTTGCATGCAAAAGAAATAACGAGTTTATATAAACGTATGAGCACATTAGTCAATGATCTGGTGAATGAAGCTAGCGGTCATCTAAAAATAGGTGCGAGTTACACGTTTGGTGAGTATGTGTTACCGAAAATATTAGCGGAAATGAAAAGATCTTACCCGAGTATTGTTCCATCAGTTTTAATAGGTAATACTCGAGAAATTGTTCAATCTGTACTAAGTTATCAAGTTGACGTTGGCATTGTTGAAGGAGATGCGACTAATCAAAATTTAACGATACAACCTTTTGCGAATGATGAAATGTATATTATTGCAGGAACTAAAAGTGAAATTTCATGTAAAGAGATTTTGACAATGGATGAAATAGAAAATGAGACTTGGATTGTTCGAGAAGAAGGGTCAGGAACAAGGGAAGCAACTGAACGATTATTTGAAGTATTAAAGATAAGACCTAAGAACATTGTTGAATTTGGTAGCACGCAACTAATAAAAGAAGCGGTAGAAGCTGGAATGGGCATTACGTACTTATCTGAGCTTACAATTAAAAAAGAAAAGCAATTAGGTACAATCGATTACCTTAAAGTAGAGGGGACCCCTATTCAAAGGAATTTTTCAATCATCACAGATAAAATCGAGCTGCAAACTAAATCGATGGAATTATTTATAGAGCTAATTAAAAAATAGTAAAGTACTAATCCTTTTTTTATTTTATTAAACATATAGTAAAACGAAAAGTGTTCAATAAAAGTGAAAAAGGACAATAATAATGACTTTAAAAAATCAAAAGAGAAAAACTGTTTTAATTACAGGGGCAACAAATGGAATCGGCTTTGAATTAACAAAGCTATTTGCAAAAGATCAGTTCAATTTAATTTTAGTAGCAAGAAATAGAAATAAATTAGAAGAAATGGCAATATCGCTGATGAAGCAATTTAGTATAAAAGTCTTAGTTATTTCGGAAGATCTTTCTCAAGCAAGCTCTGCTAAATCTATTGCCGATCAAGTATTAAAATCAGAAATGGAAGTAGATCTTCTGATAAATAATGCTGGGGTTGCACTATATGGCAACTTCGGTTTTACAGATTTAGAAAAAGAGTTAAATATGATTCAACTTAATATTGTTACATTAACTGAGCTAGTAAAATACTTTCTCCCAACTATGCTACAAAACAAGTCAGGTCAAATTATTAATATTGCTTCAACAGCAGCTTTTCAACCAGGTCCGCTAATGTCCGTCTATGCTGCCTCAAAAGCTTATGTGCTTTCATTCAGTGAAGCTCTATCTGAGGAATTAAAGCATACAGGAGTTAGCGTAACCACAATATGTCCAGGACCAACCAAAACTGGAATAATCAATGCATCTGGTGGAAATAAATCCAAACTATTTCAAGGCAAAATGATGTCACCGAGAAAAGTTGCAAAGTTGACATATGAAGCAATAAAAAAGGAGAAGACAGTTGTTGTGACAGGACTAAAAAATAAAATTCTTGCTCAAGCTGTTCGATTTATTCCCCGTACGATTGTGAGAAAACTTGCAAGGAAACTGCTAGACGAGAAATAAAAAAAAGTCTTATAACTAGTGAAAGCCCACCAGGAGGTACGAAAACTGGTGGGCATTTTTGTTTTTAATTGAATTACCAACGAAAAACGGCTGGCTATCAACAAGAATAGGTGAATTATCAATGGAAAACAGCTATCAATCAACGGGAATAAGTGATTTATTAACGAGAAAGGACCATTTATCAACAAGAATAGGTGGTTTATCAACGAAATATGGCTATCTACCAACAGGAGTAAGGGTTTATCAACGAGAAAAGACCATTTATCAACAAGAATAAGTGATTTATCAACGAGAAATAGCAATATATCAACGAAGTTCACAGCTTTATCAACAAAGTTCACATAGTGTTCGTGTTTGTCCCATATCGAGACCACTACCCAGAAGCAGGAGGCACCTCAGATTACCAGCAGGAAAATAAAAAAACTGCCCCAAAAGTCCATCGGCTTGCGAGACAGTTCCATCTAAATTATTCAATTAAGCGTTACCCATAATAATTTGCTCAAGTGTATTCGCTACATCTTGTGCGCTGTCAGAAACTGCTTCTAACATTTCATAAATTTCCTTGAATTGAATGATTTTTATTGGATCTTTTTCATTTTTAAATAATTCTTTAATTGAGGTACGTAATAAGGAATCGCATTGTGATTCATAATCTTTTACTTGGATCGCGTGTACGCGCATCTCAAGTAGTTTTTTTCTTGAAAGGAGTTGAATTGCTTTTAAAATTTCATTCGTTGCAGCTCGGATGTTTTTTACGAATTTGATCATGAAATCATCGATTTGAATGATGGAGTACATTTCAAATGTTGCTGAACATTGTTCCATCCCATCTAGCACATCGTCCATTTTATTAGCAAGTTCGAGAATATCTTCACGTTCAATGGGTGTAATAAATGTTTTGTTTAGTTCGACAATAATTTTATGAATATATGTATCGCCTTTTGTTTCATAGGCTTTCATTTCTTGAGCAAAAGTTTTTAAGTCAGTAGCGTTTTTTATTTTAAAGTCATCAAGATAGATCGCACAAGCATTTGCATTTTCTGCAATATCTAATAGTATTTCAAAGAAAATATCATTTTTTTTACCGAATATCAAAGTAGTTCCTCCTAAAAAAACAGATGGTTTTTCCCTTACATTATGTTGCACAAGAGTATTAAATATTATAAATAGTAACTTTAAAAAACAGGTCCGGTTCGATCAATTTTTGCCTTTACGGAAGTTTTGAACTTAACATCTTTATAATCCTTCTGCCAATTTAATTTTTTCCATAAAGCTGAATGAGAACTTGAAACTCTTCTTCCAATTCCAAATGCATCACAGTTTGCCTCTAGTAATGATTTAGTAATTTCATTCGCCTGTTTAGTAAGGATTTGTGAAATTTCTTTATTTAACTTGTCCTTATTAAGCTTTTCGCCTACCTTACCTGAATAACTCGTAATTGTTAAATCAAGATTTAGATTTAGTTTACAAGTTATTTTTGACGTTTTTTTATCTATTTTTAAATCCAAATCCCTTTTTATATCTTTTACCCTAAATGAGATTGAACGATTTGTTCCTAAGTTTACGGCCATTTCACTAAACTTAGTTAATCGATCCATCATTAATAATAATAGGCTTCCTTTTGCATCAGGTAAGCTAATTCCTGAAAACTTATCTCCATCAAATAAGTCTATTCCACCAATTGTAATTTTATCATTTTCATCTTTTTTTACAAAAGGTAAAACGAGATCGCTACCTTCATCTGTAATTTTTGTCCAAGCTGTAAAAGCAGTCTCTTTCGGAATTTTTGTAGTTTCTTCAGCAGCTTCTAATCCTTTTAAGATTTCGAATGCAATCGGACTAGTTCCAGGGTCCAGTGAAATAAGGTCTGATGCTTTATCTTCTGCGATGACAATTCTAGTAAATACAGAGGCTTGTCTAGGTCGAAAAAAAACCTCTAAAAAAGGGTAAATTCCTTTCCTAGCAAGTTCTCTTCCAATTAATATAATGTGTGCTTTACTTACATCAATTTGGCCAGGTAGTTTATTATTAATTTCAATTGCCATTCCTGATACATTAGATTGCTTTATTTTGACTAGTTCGTCTTGCACTTCGAATTGGCCGCCGCCTTTGTTTTCAATATTTAATGCTCTGACTGTGGCTAGTATATTATTGTCTTGGTCTATGTCAAGACTGATCCCATTCACCATTTTTTTATCTACTAATAGATTTTGATCCCAACAACCAGTTAATAAAAAGGAAAACAAACATAAAGTAATTAAGAAAGATCTTCTCATAATTGCTCACTCCTTTCAGTCTTAGAGATGATGAAGGATAGGCAAAAGAGAATGATCGGAAGCCCAAATACAACTACATAACTTAAATAAGTTACATATTTGTTAAAGAGAGCTAGTTGATCTTCATCATATGGAAAAATTGTAATAATAAAAATAAGGATTCCACTTAAAATAACATTCTTTTTGAATGAGTTTTCTTTGCTTATACTTTTCGCTGATAAAAACATATAAATAATTACCGATGTTGTCATTGGTACGATCCAGACTGATAAAAAAATCAAATCTAAACGGTCGATCATTTCAAACGAAAGTACTTTAAATATATATAAGACAGGTTCCCGAATTTGCAAAAGCTGCGTTGGACTAAAGCTTATTAGACAAATTAAAGTGAAATATGTATAGAATAGTGTCACTGTTAAATTGGCAAAACTCGCAGTTTTTAATATTCCTTTTTCTGAATCAAGAATAAAAGGAAATATTAGTAAAATACTTTCAAATCCTAGCATTGAGAGTAAAGATTTATGACTTCCCATCAGTATATTTTTCACACCAGATTGTCCAACTGGTAGCATAAAGCCAAAATCCTTTGGTAAATAAAAGGTAAAGAAGGACAGAAAGAAAAGTAAGATAATTAAAATGGATCCTAAAACAAAAAATCTAGAAATGATTCTTAAGTCGCTAATTGTTAAATAAATGCTTGATAAAATAATAATTAGCGATAGTACCCACATAGGAGTAAGCGGTAGTAGCCAAAGAGAAATGGTTCGTATAAAAAGTGCACAAGCCAAACTTCCAATCATAATAAAATAAATGAATATAAATAAATTACATAACTTTCCCACATATTTTCCTAAAATTTTTTTTGTGATTTCCGTATAGATTGCATTTGGGTATTTTCTTAGTAATAGCCAATAAATGATGATTGTAATTTGAACTGCTAATCCTGCAACTAATGTAGAAATCCAACCATCACCTTTAGTAGTTGTCTCGACTGCATTTGGCAAGGCTAGTAATCCAATACCTATTTGACTTTGGATAATAAAAAAATAAAGCTGTAATTTAGAAATCGAATTACTATTCGTTATCATTTTTTCTTCCACACCCTAGACATTCTTTGTCGTTCAAGTTTTTGGGGAAGTGCATCAGTTGGTCTTGTATTTTGTTTCCATATAGGCAGCCTTATAAATGTATCCTTAATATCTTCTTTTCTAAATGGTGCCATTGGTGAAAAGTACGGCATACCAAAAGATTTTAATTTACACATGTGCATAAAAATTAACATTAAACTTAAAGTAATCCCAAAAAATCCTAAAATCGAAGCCATTATCATAGTTGGAAAACCTAATAATCTCATACTTGTTCCCATTTCACTGACGGGAGCTACAAATGATGCAATTGCTGTAAATCCAATTACAACAATCATCGTATTTGACACTAAATGAGCTTCAACAACAGCCGTACCAATAACTAGTCCACCTACTATACCGATTGTTTGAGCGATAGGAGATGGTAGTCTAATAGCGGCTTCCTTCAATAGCTCCAATATGATTTGCATCATAAATGCTTCTACGAGGGGAAGAAACGGTACAAACTCTAAGGAGACTCTAATAGAATATAGAATACCGATTGGTAGTATCTCAGAATGGAAAGATACAATCGCAATGTAGATTGCAGGCAGACAAATTGCAATAAGGAAGCTAAATACTCTAATAATCCGAAAAAACGATCCGATCAACCATCGATGATTATAATCATCGGGAGCTTGATAAAAAGCAAAAAAGGTGATTGGTACGACTGACACAGTAGGGTTTCCATCTACAAGTAAATTTATTTTCCCATCTAAAAGATAAGATACAGCCCGGTCCGGTCTTTCTGTATTTAATACTTGTGGAAATGGTGAAAAAGTATTATCCTCGATTAATTCTTCTAAATGTCCTGTAGATTGAAGGCTGTCTACCTCAACACTAGAAATTCTTTCTTCTATGACTTCAACTAGCTTTCGATTTGCAATTGAATCGAGGTAAACCAATGCCACCTTTGTATTCGTAATTTTACCAATCGTAAAATACTTAACCTTTAAATCAGGTGAATGTATTCTTTTTCTCAGTAATTGTATATTTGTATTGATATTTTCAACAAAACCATCGTGGGCACCATTTATATTTTGTTCGTTAGCAGGTTCTTGAATTGCGCGTTCTTTATCATCTGCAGCTGCAGCTAAAATCCCGAATGCATTATTTTCTTCTAAAATAAGACAAAATCCGTCTAATAAACTATCTCCCAATTCGGAGATTTTTGTTGAGTTTTTTATTTCATAAGATTTGACGATATTACCTGTTTCATCTTTTTTTTCTCTTAAAATAGGTTCGATAATAAATGCTTGAAGTGCCTCTATTTTTATCATCGTTTCAAGAAATAAAATAGCAAAAATCTGGTCGTTTTTATGAATTACTTTAACAACTAAATCCTCTGTATGACATAAATATTCTTGAATCATTTCAATATTATTTTTTAGATTATCAGACAGAAATTCTTCTTTATTTGAACTAATTGTTGTTGTATTGGATCTCATATTGATACCTCTTTATGGACGGTCTAATTGCGTTTATTCTTTCCATAATTTGGCTTAGTATGCAAAGAAGATCCAATTGAAAAACATTGTTCGAATCTAATTTTTTTAGAGTAAAAAAAACGTAGGATCTCAGTTTGTTGAGAGCAAAAAAATCGAATCTTGTAGAAATAAACTTGTTGACTTTTTATTTTTTGCATAATAATATAAGGACAATTAATTTAAATCGAACATTCATAATTCCTTTGCGTTGACGAAGAGTAGTAACGATTACGGAAACTAAAGAGAGCTGATGGTTGGTGCGAATCAGTGTGAAAGTAATCGCGAATGGACTTCCGAGCATTCAAACCGAACCTTAAAAGAGTAGTAGGCTTTGGCGAGTAGTCTTCTTGTTACAAAAGACGGGTATTCAATCTAAATTTGATTGGATACTGACAAAGCGAGCTGTTAATCAGCTAATGAAGGTGGCACCACGGGTCTCTCGTCCTTTTTAGGACGGGGGGCCCTTTTTGTATTTCTTTTTAATTAAATAACAATAAATCGCTGAGTAAGAAGAGTAAATATTGGTGAATGTCACAGAGAGTTAGACAATGGTGGGAGTCTAATACAGGAACCTTTATCGAATGGGCTTACGAGAGGCATCTTGAACTAACAGTAGGGATGCACGGATTTCCACCGTTAAAAGGATAGGATATCGGAAATTGGAAGATCAGGTCCAATTAATTCCCGTATCTGAAAAGTGGGATTTCAGAACAATCTGATATCCAATCGAGGTGGCACCGCGGTAGCAACTAATCGTCCTCTATATACACAATCTTTGTGTATATAGGGGACTTTTTTATTTTCATCAAAACTTTTTGGGGGCGAACTAATTGGGCGTGAAACATAAGGCTGAACTATTTATTGAAACGATAGCGGGGGATTTATTTACACCGATTTCGGTATTTAAGAAATTGAGCGGTAGCAAAAAATTCTTATTTGAAAGCTCTTATAAGCATCAAGATTCTGGACGTTATTCATTTGTCGGTTCCAATCCTACTTTTGAATTGATTGGTGCGAAGCAAGGTGGCCAAATCATTGATCAACATGGTGAAACAGAAGAATTTATCGGTAATCCACTTTTAAAACTGAAGGAATTATTATCAGAGCAAGAATACCCGGAAGAAACTGATTTTCCCTTCATTGGAGGAGGAATTGGATACGTTGGATACGATATCATTCGTCAATTTGAAGAGATCGGCGAAGAGCTAGAGGACGTATTAGAAATGCCCGATCTGCATTTAATGTTTTTTGAAGTTTTTATTGTGTTTGATCATTTAGAACAGAAAATTCATTTAGTCGGAACTAAGCTTTCAAAAGACACAACTCTAATAGATTTAAAGGCAGGTATTCAGAAGCTGAAGCAAGAGATTTTTACAAATTCAGAGAAAGAGGAAGTAAAACCTGTTGTATTTTCCACTTTCAATTCAGAGATTAGTAAGGCTGATTACATGTCGAAGGTAGAAAAAGCAAAACAATTGATTCAAAAAGGAGATATTTTTCAAGTCGTTCTATCTCACCGAATGGGAGCTAAATTTGAAGGCGATCCATTTGATTATTATCGAAAATTACGAATCAAAAATCCTTCACCATATATGTATTTCATTGATTTTGGAGATAGTGTAGTCGCTGGAACATCTCCTGAAAGCTTGATAAAAGTTCAAAATAATCAAGTCATTACGAATCCAATCGCTGGTACGAAAAAAAGAGGGAAAACCCCCGAGCAAGATTTAATTATCGAAAGAAATTTATTACACGATGAAAAGGAATTAGCTGAACATAAAATGCTTGTTGATTTAGGAAGAAATGATTTAGGAAAGGTTTGCGAGTTTGGAACAGTCAAATTAGATAAATACATGATCGTTGAAAAGTATAAATATGTGATGCATATCGTTTCAGAAGTTAGCGGGCAATTAAATAAGACAAATACAACACTTGACGCGCTAATAGCTTGTTTACCAGCTGGAACAGTATCAGGTGCACCTAAGATTAGAGCAATGGAAATTATTAATGAATTAGAAGTATCAAAACGAGGTGTTTATTCAGGTGCAGTCGGCTATGTTTCAGTTAATGGAAATCTTGATTTTGCATTAGCTATTCGGACGATGATTTTAAAAAATCAAATGGCTTATATTCAAGCAGGTGCAGGCATTGTTTATGACAGTAAACCGGATCAGGAATATGAAGAAACCATTAATAAACTAAAAGCATTTTTGGAGGAACATCATGATTTTATTAATTGATCACTATGACTCGTTTACGTACAATCTATATCAATTTTTAGGAGAGCTTGGTCAAGAAGTTAAGGTAGTAAGATATGACAAAATTTCGATTTCTGAAATAGAAGAATTAAATCCTAAAGCAATCATTCTATCACCAGGGCCAGGAAAGCCAGAAGAGAAGAAAGAAACGAATGAACTTATTCTATCTTTATATAAGACGTTCCCTATATTAGGAATTTGCTTAGGGCACCAAGCAATCGGATATGCATTTGGTGCAAAAATTATTAGTGCTAAACAAATCAAGCACGGAAAAACATCAAAAATTAAACATGACGCTAGTAACTTATTTGCGTATATGACTCAGCCATTAGAGGTTATGAGATATCACTCACTAGTTATTGAAAAGGAAACAATCCCTCCAATATTTGAAACATTAGCAGTTGCGATGGATGACCAAGAAATTATGGCGATTAAACATCGCAAATATCCAATTTACGGGATGCAATTTCATCCAGAATCGATTGGAACTGAATGTGGAAAACAACTTTTACTAAATTTTTTAAATGAAATAAAGGAGGAATTGAAAGATGAAAGAGTACCTTCAACGCTTAGCTAATCGGGAGTCCTTTACGGTAGAGGAGATGCAAGTAGCTGTACAAAGAATTCTACAGGATGATCAAATATCAGATAGTGAAATCGCTGCATTTCTAGTTGCCTTAAAAACAAAAGGAGAAACAGTTAATGAAATCGCCGGATTAGTAAATGCCATTAGAAATCATACCGTCGGCTTTACTAGAAAGTTTCATCATGTCATTGATAATTGCGGAACAGGCGGAGATAACTCTTCTTCCTTTAATGTAAGTACCACTTCAGCATTTGTTATTGCAGCAAGTGGAATTCCGATTGCCAAACATGGCAACCGTAGCATGTCTAGTAAAACAGGAAGTGCCGATGTATTAGAACAATTAGGTGTGGAGTTATCGATTCCAACGCAATCTTCAGAAGAGCTTTTAGAGGATATTGGAATGACTTTCTTATTTGCACCTTATGTACATCCACGGCTGAAAAAAGTAATGAAGGTACGACGCGAGCTACAAATTCCAACGATTTTCAATTTAATAGGACCTTTAACTAATCCAGTTGAATTAGAGACTCAATTATTAGGAATCTATCGTAGAGATTATTTAGAAGTATTTGCAGAAGTGTTAAAAAAGTTAGGACGTAAACGAGCGATTGTATTAAATGGTGCCGGTCACTTAGATGAGGCTTCATTAGCAGGAGAAAATCATATCGTGTTACTTGAAAATAATGAGCTTAAAAAAATGACGCTTCACCCAGAGGAAGTTGGATTAAGTTACTACCCAAACGAGGCAATTAAAGGTGGAGACGCAAAAAGGAATGCGGATATTCTTCTTAGAGTTTTAAAAGGTGAAAAGGGAGTATTTAGAGATACCGTGTTATTAAATGCAGGTTTAGCAATCTACACTTCAGGGATCGTTAATCGCATTGATGAAGGGATTAAGAAAGCCAAGGAGAGCATCGATTCAGGTGCAGCTCATGAGAAACTGCAAAAATTAATCGAAAAAACTAGCAAACTAAAAAGAGAGGTTATTTAAATGGAAACAATTTTAGATCGAATTATTTCTCAAAAGCGAATCGAAATTAAAAATTTAAGAGCGATTAGTCGACAAATAGTCAACGATACAAAGAGTTTATCATTCATTGACCATTTAAAAAGTGCAGATACTCTATCGATTATTGCTGAGTTTAAGCGAGCTTCACCATCAAAAGGTGATATTAATACCAATTTAAATCCAGCTGAACAAGCAAAAAGGTATGAAAAAAATGGAGCATCCGCAATATCTGTGTTAACCGATACGACTTTCTTCAAAGGATCATTTAAAGATCTGAAAGTCGTACGAGACGCTGTTAACATCCCGATTTTATGTAAGGATTTTATGATTGATGAAGTTCAAATAGATATCGCCAAAGAGCACGGTGCAAACATTATTTTATTAATTGCTGCTGCTTTACCTTTCACAGAACTAAATAGACTATATCAATATGCTAAACAGCAAAACCTTGAAGTGTTGATGGAAGTGCATGATGAGGAAGATTTGGAAAAAGCATTAAAAATTGGACCTCAATTATATGGCATTAATAACCGAAATTTGAAAACGTTTGAAGTAAATTTAAATGTAACAGAAAAATTAGCACCAATCATTCAAGCACAAGGAGGTTTCATTATTAGCGAAAGTGGAGTTTTCAATGAGTATGATGCAAAACGAGTAAGAGATGCTGGAGCTAATGGAATTTTAGTAGGAGAGGCTTTAATGAGAAGCAATGATTTATCTACAAATATGAAAGAGCTTATGCTTCCTATCCTTAAGGAGGCTAAGCAGTGAAGGTCAAAATTTGTGGTATTACGGATTTGACTTCAGCACAGATTGCAATTGATGCAGGAGCTGATGCGATTGGGTTTGTTTTTGCTGAAAGTAAGCGACAAATCCAAATTGATGAAGCAAAAAAGATCATTAAATCGCTGCCAAATTCGATCTTAAAAATTGGTGTATTTGTTAATGAATCAAAAGAAACTTTAGAATCCATCTACGAGGAAGTTGGATTAACGCATTTACAGTTGCATGGTGACGAAACGCCTGAATTTTGCCGTTCATTACGATTTCCGAGTATAAAGGCGATACGAGTAGAGTCTGAAAAGGATGTTGAAAAATTATCAGAATATGATTGTGATTATGTATTAGTAGATAGTCCAAGCGGTAAATATCGTGGCGGCAATGGAACAACGTTTGACTGGGAGTTGCTCAATTCTAAAAAGATTAACAACTTGGTTTTAGCGGGTGGATTAACAATTGATAATGTATTACCGGCTTGTAATATTGTTAAACCATGGATGGTTGACGTAAGTAGCGGAGTTGAAACGAACGGCAAAAAGGACTATGAAAAAATAAAAATGTTTATAAAAAAAGTAAAATTAGGAGGAATTTAAATGACTACGTACACACTTCCAGATGTAAAAGGACACTTTGGTATGTATGGCGGAAAATATATACCTGAAACGCTTGTTCAAGCAATTACTGAATTGGAGGAAGCATATTCAACTATTAAAGATGATCCGACTTTCAATGAGGAAATTGAAAACCTATTAAAGGACTACGTAGGTCGCCAAACGCCACTTTACTTCGCAGAAAATTTAACTAAGCATGCAAATGGAGCAAAAATTTATTTAAAACGAGAAGATTTAAATCATACTGGAGCTCACAAAATAAATAATGCGATTGGTCAGGCATTACTTGCTTTACGAATGGGCAAACGAAAAATTGTTGCAGAAACAGGTGCGGGTCAACACGGTGTAGCAACTGCAACGGTTTGTGCGCTATTAAATTTAGATTGTGTGATTTTTATGGGGGCTGAAGATGTTCGTCGACAAGAATTAAATGTGTTCCGTATGGAATTACTAGGCGCGAAAGTTATTAGTGTTGAATCGGGGAGCGCGACATTAAAGGATGCAGTAAATGAGGCACTTCGTTACTGGGTTGCAAATGTTGATGACACACATTATTTGTTAGGTTCAGTTATGGGACCACACCCATTTCCAATGATGGTTCGCGATTTTCAAAGTGTTATCGGAAAGGAAACGCGACAACAGTTTTTAGAAAAAGAAGGCAAGCTTCCTGATGCAGTAGTTGCATGTATTGGTGGAGGAAGTAATGCAATTGGTATGTTCCATCCATTTATTACAGATGAAAGTGTAAAACTGTTTGGAGTAGAAGCGGCCGGACACGGAATTGATACAGATAAACAAGCAGCTTCGTTAACAAAAGGTGTGCCAGGTGTTTTACACGGTGCCCTAATGTATTTACTTCAAGATGAGGACGGTCAAATACAAGAAGCACATTCGATTTCAGCTGGACTTGATTATCCAGGAGTTGGACCAGAGCATTGTTATTTGAAGGATATTGACCGAGTAAAATATGAATCAATTACAGATGAAGAAGCGCTCGACGCATTCCAATTATTAGCGAGACTAGAAGGAATTATTCCAGCACTAGAAAGCGCACACGCAGTTGCATACGCAATAAAACAAGCAAAAATAATGGGTAAAGACGAAAATTTAATCATTTGTTTATCTGGTCGAGGCGATAAAGATGTGCATACCGTTCGAGATCGATTAAAGGAGGAAAAATAATCATGAATCGAATTGAATGTCAGTTTTCAGAGCGAATTAAAAAAGGTGAAAAATTATTTATTCCTTATATAATGGCAGGCGACGGTGGTCTAGAAGTATTAGGAGGAAGATTAGCCTTACTAGAAAAATTTGGTGCCTCAGCGATTGAAATAGGAATACCTTTTTCAGACCCAGTAGCTGACGGACCAGTAATTCAGCAAGCAGGCATTCGAGCACTACAAGAAGGTACAACTTTAAAAGCCGTTCTTGAAAAAATCAAAGAGGTTCGAAAATTGGTTTCAGTACCTTTAATCGTTATGACGTACATGAATCCTATTCTAGCTTACGGAATTGATAAATTCGTAGCTGACCTCAAACAAGCAGGAGTAGACGGTTGCATTATACCTGACCTACCAATTGAAGAAGAAGAGATTATCATAAATAAACTAGAAGAATTTGAAGTAGAACTAATTCGACTAGTTACAATGACAACACCAAAAGAACGAATCATTAAAATTGCAGAAAAAGGCAAAGGTTTTTTATACACAGTAACGGTAAAAGGGATTACTGGTGTTCGAAATGAACTAGACGTAAGTTTATCATCCTTTCTAAAAGGTGTTAAAGAAGTTAGTAATAAACCGGTTATAGCTGGATTCGGCGTATCTAGCCCTGATCAAGTAAAAGAATTGTGCCAAGATTGCGATGGGGTCATTGTTGGAAGTAAAATTGTTGATTTATTTAATCAAAATAAGATTAATGAAATTAAGCTTTTAATGGAATCAATTTTAGTAAGTGAAGAAGTAATCTAATATGAAGAAAATCAGGCTACCAATATGGCCTGATTTTTTGGCTTTATCGCTTAATTGCGATTCCCATAATTTAATATACGACTTACCACCCATCCCGAAAACAAGTTCATCACAAATTATCCACAAAAAGTATATTTTTCTCATCTCAATTCAATGAAAAACAGTTATCGGTTTTCCACATAATAACTGAGTATCCACAAAAAATTGCTTTCTAATAAAGATTAATGCAATTATCCACAGAACTTTGCAAATTTTAGCTATACATTAAAGTTTTCTACAGGCTGATTCTTCATCTAACTCATCTTGGGACATATGTCCTTTCCAAACGTGCCTCCAATATCGTTTAATAATGAAGAAATCAAAATGTCAGGAGAGAAAGTATATGAAAGGAATTATATTAGCAATTTTGGCTGGAGCATTCATCACGCTACAAGGAGTCGCAAATTCGAAAATTAGTAGTGATATAGGTACTTGGCAAGCAGCTACGATTACTCAATTTACTGGTTTTCTTGTTGCGTTTTTAATTCTACTTATAATAAAAGATAAAAATTTAGCTGAAGTTAAGAAAGTAAATCCAATTTATTTAACAAGTGGAGCATTTGGAGCGTTTGTTATTTTTTGTAATGTGACGGCAATTCATTTGAATGGTGTTACCTTTTCAGTTTCAACGCTGTTAATCGCACAGCTATGTTTAACTTTTATTATTGATAGTAGAGGTTGGTTCGGAGTAAAAAAGCTTAATATAACTCCAACCCAATTAATTGGAATTGGAATGATGATGATTGGTGTCATTGTGCTAGGATCTTAACTTATAACCTACTGGAGGTGATTTTAACTTGAAAATTTCTAGTGATACTGAACAAATTAATCAATTTTTAGCTGAACATCGTATTGAAGAAGTCTTTAATGAGGAATTAAGAACTCATATGACTATTCAACGATTCAATCAAGGAGCATTTATTTGTTCTCAAGGAGACTCGGCACAAACAATGTTTATTTTAGTAAAAGGAAAGGTAAAAGTTTATACTTCCTCAGCTGAAGGGAAAACATTAATCCTATCGTTTAAAACTCCTCTTGAATTAATCGGTGATATCGAATATGTAAGAGAATCGAATTATATTAATACGGTGGAAGCAATTTCTACTGTTGAAGTGATCTCTATAGACTATCGTTGGTTAAAAAAACTTAGCAAAAACTATACACCGTTTCTTCAATTCCTATTAAAGGTCATAACGGAAAAATTTTATATTAAATCGAATTCGATGAGTTTTAACTTAATGTATCCAGTAGAAGTACGCTTAGCGAGCTATTTATTATCCATTTCATACGATGATACAAATTCTTTACTCAATGATAATTTAAATACGATCAATCTTAAAGATGCGGCAAATTTGATCGGAACGAGTTATCGACATGTTAATAGAGTTATTCAACAATTCTGTAAGGATGGCCTAGTAGAGCGAAAAAATGGGAGCATTCTTATAAAAAATAGAGATGGCCTGAGTATTCTTGCGAGTAATAATATTTACGAATAAAAAATCACATTGCTAAATTTGGGAGGTGTGTAAGCTTATGCTTTATGGATTACTTTTATCTTTAATCGCGGGTGCACTTATTGGCTTACAAAGTATATTTAATAGTAAGGTTAATGAACGGACTGGAATATGGCTCACAACAACATTTGTATTAGGAATGGGCTTTATAGCTTCACTAATTATGGGTCTTTTCCTTGATGGGAAACAATTATTTGATTTGCATAATATGAAAGTTTGGTATTGGTTTAGTGGCATTGTTGGTGTAGGAGTTGTATTCTGCTTAACGAAAGGGATTAGAATACTTGGGCCAACCTATGCAACATCAATAATTCTGACATCACAATTATTGTTTGCATTATTATTTGATACTAAAGGGTGGCTAGGTCTTGAGAAAGTTCCGTTTACTTCTAAGCAATTAATTGGAGTATTGCTGATTATAAGTGGTATATTAGTTTTTAAATTAAGCGGAATAAGCTTTAAACGTATAAAACAGCTAATTTGATTTAATGGTAATCTAGTAAAATATGATTTTAATATAATAGGGATGGGGAAAATGTTATGAAAACTTACAAGACATTATTATTAGATGTAGATGATACATTATTAGATTTTGGCGCAGCAGAAAAAGTAGCATTACAATCTCTATTTAAAGATCAAAATATACCGTTAACGACTGAAATTACGTCGAGATATAAGGAAATTAACCATGGACTTTGGAAGGCTTTTGAAGAGGGGAAAATAAGTCGCGATGACATATTAAATACCCGATTTTCAACTTTATTTAAAGAGTTCGGTATCGATGTAGACGGTTTAATGCTAGAACAGACTTTTCAAAATTACTTAGGAGAAGGCAATCAATTAATTGAAGGGGCTTTCGAATTACTTTCAAATCTTCAGGATCATTTTGATTTGTATATTGTGACAAATGGCGTTTCAAAGACACAATACAAAAGATTAAATGCTGCTAGGGTTTATCCATTCTTTAAAGATATTTTTGTTTCTGAGGATACTGGCTATCAAAAACCAATGAAAGAGTACTTTGATTATGTATTTGCTCGAATTCCAAATATCGAGTTGGATAAGACTTTGATCATTGGAGATTCGTTCAGTGCGGATATTACTGGTGGAGTCGGAGCGGGAATAGATACTTGCTGGGTTAATTCAAAAGCACTATCAAATGATACAGATCTAATCCCTACTTATGAAATACAAAAACTTGATGAGTTATACAAAATTTTAAATATTGAACAAAAGATTTTGGTTGGTTCATCTAACTAAAAATTTTAAAAAAGAGACTGCCTCATAAGNNNCTTATGAGGCAGTCTCTTTTGGATGCGTTATAAGTAAAAATTGCTTGGAAACAAAGTTACCCATATACTGCCATCTCAATAGAAGATTGGCCATATTAGAAAGTATGAATTTAAAAATGAAGGGATGTCTTTTGAAGCTCTTAGTTAACATAGACATTAAAAGCTGAAGAAAAAGTTCCTCAGTTTTTTTAATTTACTCGAATGTTGAAATTAACATTAAAAATAGTTAATAAAAATATAATTGACTGTGATATGAAATACCTTTATTATCAAGATGTGATAATGATTATCATTTTTACTTAAGGGGAAAATCAACCATGAAGCAAACGCTTATCAAAGTAACTTTAACAGTTTTACTTTTACTTGTTTTACCGTTTAAAACCTTTGCAGCTAGCCCTGAAGAGGATTTAACCAATGCAAATACTTTTGTAGAAAATGCAATCCAAGCTGCACAAAAAGGGGATTTTAAGTCTGCCGAGCAGGAATATAAAAAATTCAACGATGAGTGGCTTGATAAAGAGGATGGTATAAAAAATAAATCGATTGATGCGTATGGCAAAATCGAGGAAGCTATGGGAATGGTTCAGTATAACCTAGCACAAAAAACAGTGAATCAAAATGCACTTATTACTGCACTTAAAGAATTAGAAGGTGTAAATGAAAAGTTTATTTCTCATCAGTTTGCTAGTTCAAAATTAAGTTCAAAAAGTACAGGTAGTGTTGAAGATTTAATTGAAATATTAAACAAAGCATTAGCGGATTTAAAAGATAATAATGTTTCAGGAGCAACTTCAGAAATTAATCAATTTAGAAAATCTTGGATTAATATTGAAGGTGTAGTATTAACTCAATCACAAAAAGTTTACACTGACTCTGAAAGAGATATGGTTACATCTTATGCAATGTTAACTGCTAAAACGCCAGATGTGAAAGCGGCTACAAAAACAATTAAAGATATGCGCGATTATCTATTACCTTTAGCTTCTAAAACTAGTTATACAATGTTAGATGCTATTACAATCCTACTTCGAGAAGGTTTAGAAGCGTTACTAGTTGTTGTAGCATTACTAGGTTTTATTAAAAAGTCTGGTCAAGAAAAGAAAAGTAAGTGGATCTGGTTTGGTGTTGGTGGTGGTTTAGGCGTCAGTATTATACTAGGTGTTATTGTAAATATCTTATTCTCAGCAGGTGCTTTTGGAAGTAACAACTTCTTAATTGCAGGTTGGACTGGAGTATTTGCGGCTGTCATGCTTTTATATATGAGTTATTGGTTACATAGCAAATCTAATACGAAGCAATGGCAACAATATATTAAAACTAAAAGTGATAAAGCATTAAATACTGGTAGCCTATTATCTTTAGCTATTCTTGCGTTTTTAGCGGTGTTTCGCGAAGGAACTGAAACAGTATTATTCTTTATTGGAATGGCATCATCAATTAAACTATCATCTTTATTAATAGGAATTGCGTTAGGGTTTGCTATTTTAGCAATACTGAGCTTCTTAATATTAAAGGTTGGCTTAAAGATTCCAATGAGACCATTTTTCCTAGTTTCAAGTATCTTAATGTTCTACTTATGTTTTAAATTTGCGGGTATGGGTATTCACGGTTTACAACTTTCAGGATTACTTCCTGCTACCCAGGCTCCTATTCCAACAATAGATTTCTTTGCAATCTATTCTACTTGGGAGAGCTTTGTACCACAGATGTTCTTGTTACTAATAGCTTGTATAACTGTTATTTATAATAGATTCTCAAATAAAAATAATAAAAAAAGTAGTAAAAATTCGGAGGGTACGAAAAATGTTATCTAATAAAAAATTGATCGCGGCAATGGCTCTAGGACTATCTTTAATTTTATCTGCATGTGGAACGAACACAAACGATGCAATTAAAACAGGATCTGACGATATGATCAAAACGATTTCTGAACTAAAAACACAAGTTTCGAATAATGATGAAGCAAAAGCAAAAGAAAGCGGAGAAGCGCTTGAGAAATCATGGGAAAAATTCGAAGACTCAGTTAAAGATAAAGACAAAGCATTGTATGGAAAAGTTGAAACTCCACTTCATATTATTGAAGCGGGAGTAAAAGTTTCACCACTTGATGCAGATACATTAAACCAAGCTGGCGATGAATTAAAGAGCGTGTTAAAAGAAGTTAAAGATTTAAAATAATATAAAAGAGAGAACTGATAGTTGTCGGTTTTATGAAAAACTTACAAAGAATTTTCTTTGTAGGTTTTTTTATTTTTATTTCTCGTTTGGAAACTTTTTCTAATGTAAACCTTTTCTAATAGTTGCATAGACAAATTATAATTCTTAATTTAAAATAAAGTTAGTTGATAAGGATTATCATTCTTAAGTATTTTAGATAAAATAGTTTTGATTCGGGGGAATCATTCATGTTACTTTCAGAATTAAAAAAGGGCGAAAAAGCAAAAATTACAGACTTGTCATCACTAGGTGAGGCAGTGAAGAGACGTCTTTTAGATCTTGGAATAAGTGAAGGGGCTATGGTCTGCTTACAATGTACAATGCCGTTCAAAGGGCCTTGTATGATTGAAAATTGCGGACAATCACTTGGTATTCGATTTAATGATGCATCTGGGATAAAGGTAGAAAAAATATGTTAAATATAGCACTTATTGGAAATCCAAATACAGGAAAAACTTCTCTATTTAATAATTTAACAGGTACATACCAATACGTAGGAAATTGGAGTGGGGTTACTGTTGAAAAAAAGGTAGGGACTATAAAAAATAAACTTGGAAATTTAATTGATTTACCAGGTATTTATTCTCTAAGCCCTCTTTCAAAGGATGAGGCCGTTGTTTCACATTTTTTTGTAAATGAAACATTTGATGGGATGATAAATATAGTTGACGCTGCTCAATTAGAGAGAAACTTAATGCTAACTCTTCAACTTCTAGAGTTTAATAAATCAATGATTATTGGTCTAAATATGGTTGACGTTGCTAAAAGGAGAGGGATTTCAATTGATCCTTCTAGTATCTCAAAGATATTAAAAGTACCAGTTATTCCAATTGATGCTAGATCGGGTAAGGGAACAGACGAAGTAAATAATATGTTAGTGACTATTCCTCAAGCTGAAGTTGAGTTTGAAATTGATTATGGAAAAATTATTGAAGATGGTATTAAAAATATTATGACGCTATTACCTTCAACCTTAACTATTCCTAAAAGATGGACTGCAATACAAATTCTAGAGGGTAATAAAGAAGTAATAGATTTTATATCTTCATCTTACGATTTTAGTAAAATTGGCGAAATCATTAAATTAACAGAGGAACAATTAAGTAGTGAACATGGTGTAGCACCTTCTAAGTGGATTTATTCAGCAAGAAAAGAAGTGATATCACAGTTAATTGGTAAATCTGTAGAGAAAGAATCGAGTGAAGCAGTTACATTAACTGATCGAATTGATCGATTTGTTACACATCCAATTTTGGGTATTCCTATTTTCTTAGCGACAAT
This sequence comes from Bacillus sp. AFS002410, assembly GCF_002556365.1. Taxonomy (NCBI): domain Bacteria; kingdom Bacillati; phylum Bacillota; class Bacilli; order Caryophanales; family Bacillaceae; genus Bacillus; species Bacillus sp. AFS002410. Next base: position 229,993 of record NZ_NUEU01000009.1, on the reverse strand, counting down.
GTTTTTAATGTTTAAGCTTACTTTTGATTGGTTAGGGTTACCATTATCTGACGCATTAGATGGGTTTTTATCAGGACCTGTGACAGACTGGCTTACAAACGGCTTAAATGCAATACATGCATCTGGTTTTATAAAAGCAGTTATTCTTGATGGTATTGTTGCTGGTGTTGGTGGAGTTTTAGTCTTTGTTCCACAAATTTTTATTTTGTTTTTACTAATTTCATTCCTTGAAGATTTTGGATATATGTCTCGTGCGGCTTTAGTAATGGATCGTTCGATGGAAATGGTTGGTTTAACCGGAAAAGCATTTATTCCAATGATTATTGGATTTGGTTGTAATGTACCTGGAGTAATGGCTGCCAGAACAATTGAACAGCCTAGAGAGAGACTGCTCACGATTTTGTTAACACCATTAATGTCTTGTTCGGCGCGTTTACCAGTATATGCACTATTCGTTGGAGCGTTTTTCGCGAAAAATCAAGCAATAGTTGTATTTTCACTGTATATACTTGGAATAGTAGTTGCATTAATATTAGCTAAGGTTTTTTCATCTACTATATTAAAGGGTGAGTTTTCATTATTTGTCGTAGAACTCCCACCGTACCGTATGCCACAAGGTAAAGCTTTGTTTAGAAGCACTTGGGATAAAGGTAAAGGGTTTATTCGAAAAGCAGGTACGTTTATTTTTGGTGGTTCTGTAGTAATTTGGTTATTATCTTATATGGGACCAAGTGGTTTCGGTGTTTCGATGGATGATAGCTTCTTAGCAATGATTGGGGGCATCTTAACTCCAATACTTGCACCTTTAGGATTTGGAACATGGCAAGCGGGTGCTTCTTTACTAACAGGATTTTTAGCTAAAGAGGTTGTTGTATCTGCTATGAATATTATTTATCACGTGCCAAATGCGAATTCTTTACAAGGAATATTGGCAACGCAGTTTTCTGCACTTTCTGCTTTTAGCTTTATGGTTTTTGTCTTATTGTATGTACCATGTCTTGCAACTGTTGCGACAATTCGTAAAGAGACAGGATCAGCTAAATGGACGTATTTCTCAGTTGGTTATGCATTAGTTATTGCCTATATATTAGCGCTAATTATCTATCAAGTTGGAAGACTCTTAGGCTATTAGAGAAAGGGGTATCTACTTATGGTTGTCAATATTTTAATAGGAGCTCTTATTTTTGGATATGCAGGGTGGACACTTTTACGATATGTAAAGAAAACAAAAAAAGGTAAATGTGGCTCTTGTTCAATCGCAAAAACTTGTAGTTCAAATTGTGATACAGCTAATTATTCAAAATAATAGTAGGGTGTTCTTTAAAGATAAAATTTAAAGTAATCTGGTCTAAATACTTGAATAAAGTATAAGGATTAATTAAGATGATAAAGTAATCAAATTAAATAATTGAATAGTACTAGGGGTGCCGAAAATGGTCGGCTGAGATTAAGACACGAATAGTCTTTGACCCTTTAACCTGATCTGGATAATGCCAGCGTAGGAAAGTGAACGGTTGAATACATTTTTGTATTCATAACATTGATTTGTTCGAGCACAAGTCCTTATGGGATTTGTGCTTTTTTGTATTTAAAATCAAGTTTCAGCTTCTATCTGTAAGATCAAAAGAGTTCTATTCATTAAATAGGGGGAAGAACATTGAAGAAAGTATTAACAATAGCCGGATCTGATTCAAGTGGTGGTGCTGGAATTCAAGCAGATTTAAAGACGTTTTCAGCTCATGGTGTTTTTGGAATGAGTGTAATAACAGCAGTAACTGCTCAAAATACGCAAGGAGTTTTTGCGGTTCAAGATATGACACCAGAGATTATTGCGAGTCAATTAGATGCAATATTTACGGATATCGAAGTAGATGCAGTAAAAATTGGTATGGTATCACAAATCGATACGATTAAAGTGATAGCTGAAAAACTAAAGCAATATAAACCAAAGCATATTGTAGTTGATCCAGTTATGGTTTCTAAGAGCGGATTTGACTTATTAAGTCCAGATGCTAAGGAAGCTTTAATTCAAGAATTGATTCCGTTAGCAACTGTTATCACACCGAATCTTCCTGAGGCAGAAGTTATTACTGGAAGAAAAATTACGACGATTGAAGAAATGAAAGAAGCTGCTATACAAATTCATTCATTAGGTGCAAAAAATGTCCTTGTAAAAGGTGGACATCTAGAAGGTGAAGCAACGGATATTTGCTTTAATGGTGAGGAGTTTACTAGTTTTAATAGCGTTAGAATCAATACAATTAATACCCATGGTACTGGATGTACTTTATCTTCAGCAATTACATCTAATTTAGCAAATGAACTTGAATTAAATGAGGCAATTAGAGAAGCAAAAAACTATATAACATTAGCGATTCAACATTCCTTCTCAATCGGAAAAGGGGTAGGTCCTGTCCATCACTTCTACTCATTGTATGAAAAGGCAGGAGTTCAACATGTCTAATCAAAATGCAAAAATGACAAAGTGGAATTTTACGACGCTTTGGTTTGGTGCTGCGGTATCAGTAGCGGAAATCATGACGGGGGCATTAGTGGCTCCATTAGGTTTTACTAAAGGTTTAACTGCTATTTTAGTAGGACATTTAATAGGTACACTTTTACTTGTTTTAGGTGGTGTAATTGGGTCTCAGCAAAGATTATCTGCAATGGAATCTACAAAAATTTCATTTGGTAGCTATGGTAGTTACTTATTTTCAATTTTAAATGTATTACAGTTGCTTGGCTGGACGGCCATTATGATCTTAACAGGAGCTCGTTCAATCAATATCGTTACAAAAGATGACTATCATTTTAATCACCTTTGGGTTTGGTGTTTAGTAATCGGAGTGCTAATAGCAATCTGGTTGTACTTTGGACAAAATGCTTCAAAAAAACTTAATAGTATAGCAGTTTGTTTACTATTCGTTTTAACGATTGTATTATGCTTTGTTATTTTTAAAAGCGATAATATTCTTACTCAACCAAGTACATCAGGATTATCTTTTGGCGAAGCAGTTGAATTATCAGTCATTATGCCATTATCGTGGATCCCATTAATTAGTGACTATACTCGATTCGCGAAAACTACAAAAGACGGTGCAATTGGTAGTTTCATAGGTTATATGTTTGGAAGTTCATGGATGTATATTATTGGACTAGGGGCAGCGTTAGCATTTAATGAAGTAGATCCAGTAGCTGTTTTAATGAGTGCAAATTTAGGCCTTTTCGCAGTTGGTATCGTTGTTTTAGCGACTGTTACAACAACTTTCATGGATGCTTATTCAGCTGGGATATCAGTTACAACCATTTTTCCAAAACTAAATGGAAAACATATAGCGCTGATCGTTACGGCAATCGGAACAATATTAGCGGTGATTTTCCCAATTGAAAAATATGAAGGATTCTTATATACAATTGGGTCATTCTTTGCACCGTTGTACGCAATTTTATTAACAGATTACTTTATTCTAAAAAGAACAAGTATAAGTAAATCCTTAAAAATTGACTGGTTAGCGTTTATTACATGGATTTTAGGAGTTTTCATTTATCGCAAGTTTGTTCAATTAGATTTATTCCTTGGGGCTACCGTTCCGAGTATGATTTTAATTTGTGTTATTTATATTGTCGTTCAATTTATATTAAATAAACTTATTCGAAAGCAAATAGGGGGAGAAAAAAATGTTAACTATGAATGAAATGAGTCAATTAATTGCAAGCGTAAAAGAGAAAAAGCCTTTAGTTCATCATATTACGAACTATGTAACGGTAAACGACTGTGCAAACATGGTATTAGCACTAGGTGGGTCACCAGTTATGGCAGATGATTTAGCCGAAGTAGAGGAAATGGTATCATTTGCTTCAGCTCTTGTAATTAATATTGGTACGTTAAATGAGAGAACTATCCAATCAATGATTCAAGCAGGTAAAAAAGCTAATCAATTAGGTGTACCTGTTATTTTGGATCCTGTAGGAGTTGGGGCAACGACTCTACGCACAGAAACAACTGCAAGGTTATTGAAAGAAGTACGTTTTGCTGTAGTACGTGGAAATATGTCAGAAATTAAAATGATTGCCGGCTTAAACGTTCAAATTAAAGGTGTTGACTCTGTAGCTGATGAAGAAGATGGTGTCGAAATTGCAAAATCACTCTCAGCGAAATTAGGATCAGTAGTAGCAATCACGGGTGCAGTGGATGTTGTTGCAGAACAGGACCGAGTATGCACAATATCAAATGGAGATAAAATGCTAGCCGATGTAACTGGTACTGGATGTATGACTACATCATTAATCGGAACTTATGCTGGTACAACAAATGATTATTTCCTTGCAGCGGTATCGGGTATCACTACAATGGGTCTTTGCGGGGAACTTGCTAAGGCTCGTTTAACTGAAGAACAAGCTATCGGTACATTTAGAGTAAATTTATTTGACGAAGTATCTAAAGTTTCAGTTGATACACTTCTAACAGGAGGTAAAATCGAATGGCTATAACAAAAAACAAAATCGATTATAAGCTTTACTTAGTAACTGACCGTGATGTACTAGGTTCAAGAGACCTTGTTCAATCTGTTGAGGAAGCAATTCAAGGCGGAACAACAATCGTTCAAATAAGAGAAAAGAACTGTAGCAGTCTGGATTTCTATCAAGTTGCTATGCAAGTAAAAGAAGTTACTTCAAAATATAATGTGCCATTGATTATAAATGATCGCTTAGATATCGCATTGGCAATTAAAGCTGATGGCCTGCATATCGGCCAAGAAGACTTACCTTTAACAGTGGCTAGAAAAATTGTTGGCGAAGACATGATTATTGGGGTATCTGCATCGACATTAGAAGAAGCAATGATTGCACAAGAACAAGGAGCGGACTATGTCGGTATTGGTTCAATGTATCCAACTAGTACAAAACTAGATGCAAAGTACTTAACACTTGATGAACTACGAAGAATACGCGAGGCAGTAAAGATTCCAATCGTAGGCATCGGTGGTATTAATGAAGAAAACGTTTCTGAATTAATGGAATCAAAAATTGATGGTGTTGCAATTGTTTCCGCGATTTTAGGGAAAGAAGATATTAAATCTGCTGCTAAGCATTTAAGTGTGCTGGTTAATAAATAGTAAATTACTAGGGTGTCTATTTCATCGTTATTTGATGGATAGATGCCTTTTTTTTGTTTTCTAAAAGTTAAATGATTTGTAGGATGGAAAAATTCATAAAGATTCTAAGTTTAGTAAACAAAATTGCATTAGTAGCCTATTTTCAAAAAAATATTATTTTTCATTAACATACCGACGGTCGGTACATAATATACTCTTATAAAAAAACAAACCAACAGTCGGTCTTTCTAAAAATCGCTAAAAAAACAAAACAGCATTCGTACCAATTTTCTCTATTTAAAAAATAAGTTTAAAGGAATGATCTTATGTCTAAAAGAATGTATGTCATTTTTACATTAGTAATTAACGGTATTTTACCTTGGGTTATTTATGTCGTGTTATCAGATTATATGAGCAGTATATTAGCTCTTTCGATTGCAACTCTAATTCCATTGGTTGATAATGTAGTTCATTTATGGAAGCATAAAAGGCTTGATGCTTTTGGAGGGTTAATGCTTTTTTCACTTATTCTAACTCTTTTATTAGTCTTTCTAGGTGGAAGTGAAAAGATTTTGCTTGTGAGAGAATCATTAATTACGGCTTCGGTCGGAATAATCTTTTTAGTATCTCTATTATTTAAGCGACCTATCATGTTTTATTTAGGAATGCGATTTATCCAAAATAATCGTTTTGCTGAAAACTGGAATATTAAATATTTTCGTTTTGTTATGCGATTAATGACTTTTGTCTGGGGAATTATGCTGTTATCAGAGGCTGTCGTGCGAGTCATTATGGTTTATGATCTATCAACGGAAAGATATCTACTTTTCTCAAATTATGTCCTTTACGGATTTATAGGTGCTGCAATTTTATGGACTGTTATTTATAGAAGAAAGTCAGCAAAAAAGCTTCAAGAAATTAAATTACAGTTAACTAAGTAATCTTGATAAGGAGAATTAAGATGGACATTATTCCAATTCAAAAGAATTATCAAAAAGACGTTTTGAAGCTGTATAAAACCGTGACGAAGCATTTGCGTAGCAATCATAATGATCAATGGGATCTATTTTACCCAAATCTATTTGTTATCCAAGATGATATAACTAATCAAAATATATATGGAATAATAGACAATGATATTGTAATTGGAACTGTTGTACTCGATGAATTACAAAGTAAAAAATATGAACAAATAGATTGGGATGACAAAAATGGAAACCCAGTTTGCATACACCGACTTGCGGTACGGCCTAATTACCAGGGCAGGGGAATCGGAAAATTACTTTTAGAGTACGTGGAAATTGGCAATACAAAGAGGCTATACAAGTATTAGATTGGATGTCTATTCTACAAATGGAGAAGCAGTGGGGCTGTATACAAAGTATGGGTATGTTAAAAGAGGGACTATAGAGTTTCCATTACGAAAGAATCACTACTATTGTATGGAAAAACAACTAAATAATAATTAATTTAATAGATTGGTATCATCATTAATTGTTTTGCATAGGAGGTAAACATGAAAGAAAATTCGCAGCTAAATTCAAGTTTTCAATTGATCTTATCAATTACAGAAAAGCTCATCGAAGAAAAAGGCTGTAGAAAAACAACAATGCAGGATATTATTGATCGAACAGGACTTTCTAAAGGTGCCATTTATCATTATGTTACTGGAAAAGATGAATTGTTTGGACTGATTTTGAAAGCGCGTATTGGGCAAGTCGATACAAAATTTTTGGAAGTCGTATCACAGAAAGAAACAATAGGAATTAATGACCCACTGAAAGTAGTTGCCAGTGGCGTGGCTAAACACTCTACGGAACAGGATGTAACGACTAAAATTTTTATTTATTTACTAAGTCGCGTGGATAATCAGAAGGTTGAAGAAATCCTAAAAGATGTCTATTTGCATAGTCTAGCTACGTCAACAAAATGGATCAAAGTAGGGCAGGAAGAGGGTGCGATTCCTTTATCAGTTGATGCAGAAAAAATGGCTAATTTATTTCTAACGTTTATGTATGGTTTACGGGTTCAAAATACAATGAACAAGGAAAATTCTAAAATAAATATGAGCGATATATTCGAGATGATGTTCAGAACTTTACAATAGCAATGAAATTAATAAGCCTGACTTATTGGAAGTCATAATAAATTGTTATTTTCCGAGACTTCATTCTTACAGATAAAATAAAAGTAGTGATCATAAGTGAGGTGGAGATTGTGAAAGCAGTTGTTGTGACAGAGTTCGGAACTCCAGATGTATTAAAGTTTGTTGATCTTGAATTACCAAAAATTAGCTCTAATCAAGTGTTAATTAAAGTAGAAAAAGCCAGTGTGAATTTTGCAGATGTAAAAGCAAGATATGGAAAAAAAGGTAAAGGAAAGTTCCCATTTATCCCTGGCCTAGATGCCGCTGGAACTATTGAAGCTGTTGGAGCTGATGTGAAACAATTTAAAGTTGGTCAAAGAGTTGCTGCTTTTCCAATTGGCGGTTCATACGCTGAATATGTAGTTGCAAATGAAAATCTAACGTTCCTGTTACCTGAAACAGTTGGATTTGATATAGCTGCAGCATGTCCTACCGTTTCGTTTCTATCATATAAGTTGTTAGCTGATTTAGCGAGAATTGAAAAAGGAGAAACTGTTCTAATTCATTCTGCTGCTGGCGGTGTAGGTACGACTGCTATTCAAATAGCAAAGATATTAGGGGCCGGTAAAGTTATCGGTACAGTGGGAAGTCAACAGAAAATAGAGTATGCTCTAAATGCTGGGGCAGATCATGTGATTTGCTATGAAAAAGAAAACTTTGCAGAGAAAGTAAATGAGTTAACGGACGGAATAGGAGCCAATATCATTTTAGATTCGGTTGCTGGTAGAATTTCAGAACAAAGCATAGATTGCTTAGCGAAATACGGACGCCTTGTTCACTTCGGCAATTCAAGCGGAGAAGTTGGTCATTTTAAAACAAGTGAGTTACATTCAAGCTGTCGATCAGTCCTTGGTTTTAGTTTAGGTACAACAAGGAAAGAAAGACCAGAAATCTTGAAGGAAACAGCGGAACAAGTATTTAAATATATCGATGAAGGACTTTTAAACATCAAAATCGGGCATCATTTTTCGTTAGAAGATGCTGCTAGTGCTCATAGATTAATAGAAAGTAGACAAAGCACTGGGAAGATTTTATTGGATATTAATAATTGATTATGAGGGGCGTATCTCTGTGACTTGGGGTATGCCTTTTTTGTTTTGAATAACCTGAAATTATCTTTTGAATAATTAGCAGTTTGGTATCAATTTTTTAGCAGAATTGGCAGGTGGGTAGAGCAAATATGGTAGTTTTACATTTAGATTTTTCAAAGATTTTGACTTTAGTGATACCACTGTGTTATATTGTAAAAAATGATAACATAATGGTATCACTGGTGAGGAAATTGAATATAATATTAGGGGGCATCCGCGTGTATGGAAATTCATTACTATTCCGATAGTCGCGGGCGTCAGGAAGTATTAGAGTGGTTTGATCATGTCAAAAAGCACGATAAGGTTGCTTATAGAAAGTTTTATCAAATGCAAGTTTATCTAAAGGAAAACGGACATTTGATTAATTCGGGGGAAATATCAAGAAAAGACATTAAGAAACTGAAAGGCACCGATGTATGGCAGCTAAGAATCAACGAGAACAGAGTGTTATTTTTTTATTTCGAAAACAATGCCATTATCTTCACCAACCAGTTTCAGAAAAAACAAGACGATACACCTCGAAACGAAATAGAACGTGCTGAAAGAAGAAAAGACGATTGGCTCAAAAACCTCTTGAATTAGCCTAGATGCTCGTGACCGGCTTTGCCGGTTGTAATGAATATAAAGCCTTAAACCCAAAAATCTAAATGCAAACAAACTATTTAAAAACTTAGGAGGTGTAACACATGAAAAGCTTTGATGATCTACAGAAAGATTTAGCCCAAAGTGATCCGGACTTGTTTATCGCGCTGGAAATAGTAGGTAAGTTGATGGCAGCAAGGGACAGAATGGGCTTGTCACAGAGGCAATTATCGAAACTATCAGGTGTTCCGCAAAAAACAATAAGCAGGATAGAGAACGGAATAGATATACCAAAAATACCTACATTATTAAAATTGGCTAACTCTCTAGGATTTGAATTATCTTTAAGACCAAAAGGGTTAGATGAACAAGCAGCAGCATTAGCGTAACGTTTATACATGACGCATGTTTTATGTCACAGAAAAGGCAAAAAGCTCTATCGTTGGTGGTAAAAATTGATTATATAATATTAAATCTTTTATAGAAGATTAGTGAACAATGAAATCAGTATTTAATTTCTATTTTTCTCAAGTATAAGGGATTAATAAGGTTCTTTTATGTTGAAAATATTGCTGATTAATTGAAAAGTTCTTTTTTCAACAGCGTAAAAAGTCGATTCCTAAATATGGGAATCGACTTTTTTATATCAAAATGTTGTTCAACTAACATAATCATACACTTAAGACATACTCATCTTATACCAATACCCCTTTTGTCTCAATTTGTCGAAAGGACAATAAAGGGAAATGGTAGAATATATCGAATATTATCAATTGTAGGACTAAAATATTTATTTCTTATACATGAACTATAAGGACTCCACTGCTATTTGCGCAGTTGGAGACATTCTTACGTTTTTTAAAACGTACCTAAATATTAAAAGGAGAGTGACTAACACATGGATTTTTTATTATCTAAAGAACAGCAAATGATTCAAGAAATGGTACGAGATTTCGCAGCGAAGGAAATTGAGCCTTTTGCAGAAGAGCTTGATCGTGATAGTAAATTCCCGATTGAAACGTTCAAAAAAATGGGTGAATTAGGTTTATTAGGTATTCCGTTCCCTGAAGAATACGGCGGTAGCGGTGGCGATACAATTAGTTATGCGTTAGCTGTAGAGGAAATTGGGCGTGCATGTGGAGGAACAGGTTTAAGCTTTGCGGCAACTTGTTCATTAGGTGCTTCTCCTATTTACTATTTTGGTACAGAAGAACAAAAGCAAAAATATTTAGTTCCAATGGCGCAAGGAAAAACACTTGGTGCTTTCGGTTTAACAGAACCAAATGCAGGTTCTGATGCTGGTGGAACTCAAACAAAAGCAGTTTTAGAAGGTGACGAGTATGTGATTACTGGTGAAAAATGCTGGATTACAAATGCTCAATATTCTAACACAATCATCGTAACTGCTTATACTTCGATTGACGAAAAAGGAAAGAAAAATATTTGTGCGTTTATCGTACCAACTGACTCAGAAGGATTAACAATTACAGATCCTTATGACAAGATGGGTGTTCGTGCTTCTAATACGACTCAAATTGTATTAGATGGGGTACGTGTTCCAAAAGAAAACATTCTTGGTAATCCTGATAAAGGTTTTGGCCAATTCTTATATACATTAGATGGTGGAAGAATTTCAATCGCAGCACTTGCTGTAGGTATTGCACAAAAAGCTCTTGATAAAGCATTAGCATATGCTAAAGAACGTAAGCAATTTAAACAACCTTTATCAAGTTTCCAAGCTATTCAGTTTAAGTTAGCTGATATGGCTATGGGAGTTGAATTAGCACGAAACATGGTGCATAAAGCAGCATGGTTAAAAGATAATGGAAAACCGTTCACGAAAGAAGCGGCGTTCGCTAAGTTATACGCATCTGAAATCGCTTCCAAAATTGCGAATGAATCATTACAAATTCATGGTGGATATGGCTATATGAAGGAATATGGTATTGAGCGTTTAGTTCGTGATGCTAAGTTACTTGAAATTGGTGAAGGTACTTCAGAAATTCAACGTATAGTAATCGCACGTCAATTAGGATGCCGATAAGGAGCGAGAATATGATCAAAATACTTATTGCAAACCGTGGGGAAATCGCATGTAGAATTATTGAAACATGTAAAAAACTTCGTTATCAAACTGTGGCAGTTTATTCAGATGCTGATAAAGAAAGTTTGCACGTTAAGTTAAGTGATGAAGCTTTTTCTTTAAAAGGAAATCATACAAAAGATACGTATTTAAACGCAGATTTAATTATAAAAATTGCAAAAGAGAATAATGTAACAGCCATTCACCCAGGATATGGCTTCTTATCAGAAAATAGCGATTTTGCTAAAAAATGTAAGGAAGCAGGCATCTTATTTGTTGGTCCTAAGCCTGAGCATTTAGAGATGATGGGTGAAAAAATTAGAGCAAGACAAATAATGGAGCAATTAAACATTCCAGTAATTAAAGGGAATTCTCATCCAATTCAATCTGTTGAAGAGGCAAAAGAAATTGCAGAACAAATTGGTTATCCTGTTATGTTAAAAGCTTCTAGTGGCGGCGGCGGAATTGGCATGAAGCTAATTGAAAACGAAGCACAGCTTGAAAAAGAATTTTTAACAACACAAACGAGAGCTCTTCAATTTTTTGCGAATGATGATGTATTCATTGAAAAAGCGATTATTAAACCAAGACATATTGAAGCACAAGTTGCTGCTGATACTCATGGCAATGCTGTTTTCTTATTTGAAAGAGATTGTTCAATTCAAAGAAGAAACCAAAAGGTTGTTGAGGAAGCACCATCACCATTCCTTTCTCCTCAAGGTAGAAAAAAGCTTGAGGAATATGCTCTTACAATTGCTAATCAAATGAAGTATGTAAACGTAGGAACAATTGAATTTTTAGTTGATGAAAAAGAAAATATTTATTTCTTAGAAATGAATACAAGATTACAAGTTGAGCACGGTGTAACAGAAGGAATTACAGGAATTGATTTAGTTGAATGGCAATTCCGCATTACATTTGGTGAAACACTTCCAATGCGTCCTACTCATGTCGAAATGAATGGTCACTCGATTGAAGTGAGGGTTTATGCTGAAGACCCTAAAACATTCTTCCCATCTCCAGGAACAGTTCAACATTGTAAATTCCCAGAGGAGATTGGTGTACGTATTGATACACATCTATATGATGGATGGGTAGTATCACCATTTTATGATCCGTTATTAGCGAAAGTAATTGTTACAGCAAATACAAGAAAAGAAGCAGTAATTCAACTGCACAATTATCTTAAAAATGTAGAAATTGAAGGCATTAAAACAAATGTGCCATTTTTGATTGATATTCTTTCAACGAATGCATTCCAAGAAGGCGACTATACAACAAGTTTTATTAGTGAATATCAAAAAGTGAAATGAGGTAATTAAATATGGAAAACTTAACTGCAATGATGGCTGGAAGCGTATGGAAATGTCTTGTATCTGTAGGAGACGAAATTAGTAGTGATCAAGATTATGTAATCTTAGAATCTATGAAAATGGAAATCCCACATACTGCTCCTTATAAATGTAAGGTAGTAAATGTATTCGTAAACGAAGGCGATTTTGTAAATGAAGGCGACTCTTTAATCCAAGTTGAAAAATTAGGTTAGGAGTAAAAATGATGAAGCTACCTCAATCGGCTCTTATAAGAGAAGTAGGACCACGCGATGGTTTACAAAATGAAAAACAGTTTGTTTCAACTGAGCAGAAGCTTGAATGGATAAATTTATTAGTTAATAGTGGTTTATCTTATATTGAAGTTTCTTCATTTGTGAGACCTGACTGGATTCCTCAGTTAAGTGACTCTGTAGATTTGTTTACAAAGCTTAAGAAAAAAGATGGGGTTACTTATGCAGCTCTAGTTCCTAATAAAAGAGGTTTAATGAGCGCATTTGAAGTAGATGCAGATGAAATTAATTTCTTTGTATCTGCTAGCGAAACACATAATTTAAAAAACAAGAACGCGAGTATCGAACATTCAATGAACGATATTCGCTCAATGATTACAGAATGTAAAAACAATAAAAAGACTACTAGAGCCTATATTTCAACTGTATTTGGTTGTCCATATGAGGGTGCTGTAGACCAATTGAAGGTTATCAATCTTGCAAACCAATTACTTGAATGTGGTGTAGATGAAATCTCTTTAGGAGACACAATTGGAATTGCTAACCCACTTCAAGTGAATGATTTTTTAGAAAATCTTGTTAAAGAAGTACCAGTTGATCGAGTTGCTATGCACTTCCATGATACATATGGTCGTGCGATTGCAAATCTATATACTTCTCTACAATTTGGTATAGAAAAATTTGATTCTTCAAATGGTGGGCTTGGTGGATGTCCTTACGCACCAGGAGCTAGTGGCAATGTAGCTACTGAAGATGTTGTTTCATTACTTCATAATTTAGGTATTTCAACTAAAATTGATGAAAAGAAACTTCATCAAGCTACTTCATATATCTCTGAAAAAATGAACTTAACACCAGTTAGTAAGCTATTTTCAGTATGGAATGGTTCAAAGGAGAGTATTTAAATGGAATCAAGTTTATTAGTGAGTGATATCGGTCACATTAGAATTCTTACTTTAAATCGTACAAATGCAGCTAATTCGTTATCACGTGAGTTATTAGATGCTCTTCATAGCCAAATGGAAGAGTTAAAGAAATCATCTATACGCGCTGTAGTATTTACAGGTAGTGGATCATCTTATTTCTGTAGTGGTGCTGATTTAAAAGAAAGAAGAGGCATGACTGAGAGTGAGGCTCGAGAGACTGTTGAAAAAATCGGGACACTTTTTGAAAAGGTTGAAAGATTACCAATGCCAACAATCGCTGCAATCAACGGTGTTGCCTTAGGTGGAGGACTAGAGCTTGCTTTAGCCTGTGACATAAGAATTGCTCATAAAGAGGCAATAGTTGGCTTACCAGAAACATCTTTAGCGATTATTCCAGGTGCTGGTGGTACGCAAAGGCTTCCACGTTTAATTGGCCTTGGAAGAGCAAAAGAACTAATCTTTACTGGCAAACGCTTAAGTGCAGTTGAGGCTGAAGGTTATGGCATTTTAGAACATGTTGTTGAAATAGATGAATTACAAAATAAGGCGCTTGAAATGTGTGAAACAATTGCAAGTAAAGGTCCACTTGCAATTCGTGCTGCAAAAAAGGCTATTCAACGTGGTTTCGATCTTCCTTTAGATTTAGGGTTAAGATTAGAAACATATGAATACGAAACATTATTGCATACAAACGACCGTATGGAAGGTTTAGTAGCATTTCAAGAAAAGCGTAAGCCGCAATATAAAGGAGAGTAATTGCATGTCAAACGAAGCAACATATCAAGCTCGAAAAGAACAAATACTTTCTGGTGGGAAAGAAAAATATCATGAGAGCAATGCCAAAATTGGTAAGCTCTTTGCAAGAGAAAGAATTAATCAACTTTTAGATAAAGACAGTTTTGTAGAGGATGGTTTCTTTGCGAACTGTATGAATGATGAATTTCCAGCGGATGGCATTGTAACAGGAATCGGTAAAATTAATGGCCGTACTGTTTGTGTAATGGCAAATGATTCAACTGTAAAAGCAGGTTCATGGGGCGAAAAAACAGTTGAGAAAATTATCCGTATCCAAGAAACTTGTTTAAAAATGCTAGTACCTCTAGTTTACTTAGTAGACTCTGCAGGAGCTCGTATTACTGATCAAGTATTCATGTTCCCAGGTAGACGTGGTGCTGGACGTATATTCAACAACCAAATTAAGCTATCAGGTCAAGTACCTCAAATTTGCTTATTATTTGGACCATCTGCTGCAGGTGGCGCTTATATTCCTGCATTTTGTGATGCTGTATTTATGGTTGAAGGCAACTCTTCAATGTACTTAGGTTCACCTCGTATGGCTGAAATGGTAATTGGTGAAAAAGTTACACTCGAAGAGATGGGTGGAGCTAGAATGCACTGTTCAGTTTCAGGCTGTGGAGATGTATTATGTGAGTCAGAAGAAGAAGCGATTTCTAAGTTAAAAGACTATTTATCTTACTTACCAACTAATTTCAAACAAGGAGCTCCTGTTGTTGAGGCTAAAAATCCTGTACAAAAGGAGAAAACTTTATCAGAAATTATTCCAAGTAATCAAAACGTACCATTTTCAATTTATGAATTTATTGACCGAGTAGTTGATGAAGATTCATTCTTCGAAATTAAAAAGCTATTTGCTCCTGAACTAGTAACTGGTTTTGCTAGATTAGATGGACGTAGCGTAGGAGTTGTCGCTAACCAACCAAGAGTTAAAGGTGGCGTATTATTCCACGATTCAGCTGACAAGGCAGCTAAATTTATTAATTTATGTGATGCGTTCCATATTCCTTTACTATTCTTAATGGATGTACCTGGATTCATGATTGGTACAAAAGTAGAGCGTGCTGGAATTATCCGTCATGGTGCAAAAATGCTTTATAGTATGAGTAATGCATCAGTTCCAAAAATTTCTGTAATTGCTCGTAAAGCCTACGGTGCTGGACTTTACGCAATGGCAGGCCCTGCATTTGAAACGGATTGTGTAATTGCATTCCCATCTGCTCAAATCGCTGTAATGGGTCCTGAAGCAGCAGTAAACGCAGTATATGCGAAAAAAATAGCAAGTTTACCAAAAGAAGAACAAGCTGCCTTTATCCAAGAAAAACGTAAAGAGTACTCTGAGGATATTGATATTTATCGCTTAGCATCTGAGCTAGTAGTAGATGTAGTCATCCAACCAGAAGAACTACGTGCAGAGCTTATTAAACGTTTTGCATATTATTCAGAGTCGTATGAAACTCCTGCTACGAAAAAGCATGGTGTTTATCCGGTATAATAGATGAAGAAACGGCCCTAGAAATAGGGCTGTTTTTTTGTTTGAAAAAAAACTTTTCTCGTTAATTGGATTAATAATCAAATATTTATGGAAAATTAGATTTGCATACAGTTTACAATGTGACAAAATCGTCACTTTAGTCCATGTTAAATCGATGGTTTACATCTTGTGGTCAGTATATAGTTAACATGAACAGGAGGTAATAAATCATGAAAACTGTAATCCAATCTAAAAATTTATCAAAAAACTACGGTAAAACAACCGTCTTAAAAAATATTGATTTAACAATTCAGCTAGCTGAATTTACAGCCATAATGGGGCCATCAGGATCAGGGAAATCAACATTAATGAATGTTTTATCAACAATCGACCAATTATCAGGTGGAGATGTTTGGTTAAATGAACAGTCTCTATTAGATTTAAATAAGAAAACTTTGCGCAAATTTAGACAAGAGCATATGGGATTTATTTTCCAAGATTATAATTTGTTAGATACTTTAAATGTAAAAGAAAACATTTTGCTACCACTTTCATTACGTAAATTCTCGATTGAAGAGATGGAAAAGCGACTTGGTCCAATTGTTAGTGCGCTAAATATTGAGGATATATTACAAAAATATCCTTATGAAATTTCTGGTGGCCAAAAACAAAGAGCAGCTTCTGCTAGAGCTATTATTACGAATCCGGCAATTGTATTTGCTGATGAGCCGACGGGAGCACTTGACTCGCGATCTGCAACGCAACTGTTAGAACAACTAGTCAATTTGAATGAATTATTTCAAACAACTATTTTAATGGTCACACACGATCCTTATGCAGCTAGCCATTGTAAGCGAGTCATTTTTCTTCGAGATGGAAGTATTGTGAATGAACTATATAGAGGTAATCAAGAGCAAAGGACGTTTTACGATCGAATTTTAGACACACAAAGTATTATGGGAGGGAATTAAAATGAACCTCCTAGAGTTAACAAGTCGGAATATAAAACGAAACTTTCGCTTATATACAATTTATTTAGTTTCAATGATTATCGGAGTGATTATTCAATTTACGTTTTCGGCTTTAATGTATAACGATGACATTATTAATGCACTTAAAAACAAAGAAAGCTTCAAAACTGGCGTCAGCATTGCAACGGTTGTGATTTTCTTATTCATTATTTTTTTCATTTTGTATTCAAATTCATTTTTTATGAAACAGCGAAAGAAAGAATTCGGAATGTATTTATTGTATGGGATGAGTGAACCTCAAATCACACTTATGATATTTTATGAAAATCTTTTCATCGGTGGGATTTCTCTTGTAAGTGGGATGTTAATTGGGGGCTTATTATCTAAATTCTTCGGAATGTTATTAATGAATTTAATGAAATATAATGAAGTCATTTCATTGAATTTTCCGATTGAAGCGATTGCCTCAACAGTTGGTTTGTTTATTTTACTAGCGATTATTATTAGCATTCAAAGCTTTTTTATGATTCGCAGAGTTCAAATCGTTGAACTATTCCATGCACAATCAAAAAAAGAAAAAACATTTAAATCTTCACCTTTTTTTGCGATTTTATCAATCGTATTGCTAGGAATAGCTGTCTATCTCATTACTAGCGGAAAAGACTCGGTTTTTTGGCAAGAACATGTAAGCTTAACTTCAAGCACCGTAACAATTGGTTTAATAGGTGGAACATATTTATTTTTTCGCCAGTTTACCGGTTGGCTATTACAAGTTTTTTCTAATAGAAAAAGGTTTTATGAAGGAAACACCGTCCTTTGGGTTTCATCATTAAGATTTCAAATTAGAAGTAATACGTTAAACCTAACATTTATTACGCTATTTAGTGCAGTACTAATATTGTTAATCGGATTTGTTACAATTAATTATAAAGTGCAATTTGAAGCTGTTGGAATGAACTTACCTAATGATATTGCTTTCCAAACAATCGATAAAAATACAAGCAATCATATTCATCAAATGATAAAAAATTCAAACCATCCTATTGAAGAATACAAACAAATAGAAGGATTAGTTTCAAAAACAAAATCAAACAGAGCAATTGCTTTTGAAAACCCTCAATATTTTACGAAAGAAATCCTGCTATTTTCAGAGAAGGATTATAATAAAATTGTAACGATGCATGGTAAAAAAGAAAAAGTTCATTTGAAAGGGATGGAAGCTGTTTCACTATCTCAGGATCAGACTTTCCAAAAGTATATCCTGTAGACCATCAGCCGAAATTTACGATTACAACTAAACAAGACCAAACCTTTAATCTAGTAGAAAAAAAGACTATGCGTTGCTTGGGTGGGGAACAGATCCGGGTAAATCAATGATAATAAAACCTTCGATACTAATTATTTCAAATGAGGCCTACGATAATATAAAGAAACAATCGGTTAAGCAGGGATTTGAAATTTATCATATTAAAGACGTGAAAAATGCTGAAGAGCTTTCCAAAAAGATACATGCAATTGTAACAAAAACGCCCAATGCGTATTACTCCTCATTTGCTGATGTGTATTCAAAACAAATTGAAAGCTCATCTTTAGTTCTGTTTTCGGCTTGTTTCTTAGCCATTATTGCATTATTTGCTTTGGCGAGCGTTATTTATTTTAAGCAATTACGTGAAGCTACAGAAGAGCAAAGATTATATGCAATCTTACGTAAAATCGGTACGACAAATAATATTATAAAAAGTGTAATACGAAAGCAATTATTATTTGTTTTCATGCCTCCATTACTACTAGGAGTAATGCATAGCTGGCTAATATTAAAATATTATATGTTAGATTCAGTGAAGGGCTTTCCTGGGCTCACTAGCATTATAATAGGTGTATTAATTTCATATACATTGATCTATATATTGTTTTATTTATCTTCGACGAGTATTTATTATAAGATCGTTAATCAGAAGAGGTAGCTTCCCAATTAAATTTCGAGATTCTTCCACTAATCAACAAACTAACAGAATAGGCTAATAAAAGGAGCTCCCGTTCGTCGATTTGTCCGACCTAAAGGGGAGCTCCTTTACTATGTGCTAAAGAGTTTTTCTTTGTAGCCCAAAATGGGTCAATATTTTTTGGAAAGTGTATGACAAATTGGGTATAAACATTTTCATCTGAAGTACAAGTAATAAAGTGCCCCAATTTATTTGATAGCTCCTGGGCTAAATATAAACCCATACCAGTGGATTTAGTGAAAATGCGTCCATTTGTTCCAGTAAAGCCACGATTGAATATGCGCGGCAAGTCCTCTTGTTTAATTCCGACACCATTATCTTCGATGATTAAAAGCTTTTCCTGCTGTGTTTCATTTGTGGAGATTGCTATTTCTCCGTTTTCGTTCGTATACTTCAAACTATTCGTAATTAGTTGGTTTAAGATGAATTGTAACCATTTTGAATCACTTTGGATAATTGTAGGTTCTATGGACAAGTTTAAACGAATTTTTTTAGCAAAAAAGGCTTTAGAGTGCGTTTTCAAAGTATCTTTAACGAGCCGATCTAAGTTGCAATTTTTAATTTCATAGTCCTGATTAAAGTTATCGAGCTTAGCATAGTAAAGTGCTTGGTCAACATATTGCTCAATCTTAGTAATTTCTTCTATTAAACTTTTAGGCTCGAAGTCAGTTTGTTGCATCAATCGTAATACAGAGATAGGTGTTTTTATCTCGTGAAACCAAGAGACAATATAATCATGATATTCTTTTTGCTTAGCTTGAACATCATTGATTGTTCTAATGTGATTGCGCTTTAGTTCTTCAATATATTGTTCATAGAAGACCCCTTCAAATGACAGGTTTTCATAATCCTCTTCATCTATATGACGTATCGCCTGACTATTTTTCTGAAAGCGATATAGAAGAAAGGCTATAAAAATTAGTATATTCAGTGCAAAGGCATAAATGAATGTATCCCACCGAAATGAAATGGAAGGGTCGGTTGTAAGTAAAGCGACAAAGATGATGTTGCTTATAAAGTATAGAAACAAATATGATTTTTCAAACTTAAGGAACAGTAAAAACTTCTTCATATGATATATCCTTGACCTTTGCGAGTATGAATAAAATCATCAAGCCCAAGTGAGGAGATTTTTCGTCGTAATCGATTAACGTTGACAGTCAATGTATTATCATCTATGAATTGGTCATCATTCCAAAGCGCCTGCATTAAATCATCTCTGGACACGATTTTACCAATATTACGCATCATAATTTGGAGAATAATAAATTCGTTTCTTGATAGCTCAGTTGAATTTTTCATATAAGCAACTGTTGAATTATTTAAATTGAATTGTAGATTACGATGAGTGAGATTCGAATTGCTCTCATCTTGATATGTATAATTTCTTCTTAATAGCGCACTAACCTTCGCAACTAAAACACCTAAATCAAATGGCTTTTGAACAAAGTCGTCGCCGCCCATATTAATTGCCATTATAACGTCCATATTTTGAGTTCTAGATGAAAGGAATATAATTGGAACCTTAGAGGCTGTTCTAATCCGTTGGCACCAATAAAATCCGTCTAAAGTAGGGAGGTTAATATCCAATAAAACAAGGTGAGGTTGAGTATTCTCAAACTCTAAAAGGACTTGTTCAAAGTTTGTTACTTCAATCACCTCGTATTGCCACTTCTTCAACGTTTCGGAGACGATTTTGCGAATTTTTTCATCATCTTCTACAATCATGATTTTAAACAATAAAAAACCTCCTTTTTGAATTATTTGGTAAGTGATTAAACTGATCGAATTTATCAACAGACTATCATAATAGCCAAGAGGGGACAATACGATGCTAATTATTAAATTCAATTTCTTAAGCCATAGTAAAAGAAATAATGAATTAAACAAACGTTTAATTAAAATATTGTGTAGATTAAGAGACAAATTTTTAAAATATAAAGGTAATTAATGCTTTCTTGATAAATTATAATAATAAAAGAAGTGGCTTTAAGAGCTACTACTAAAGGGGGGAGTTAATGAGTAAATTAGAACAAAAGTTAAAGGAGTGGCACAAGCTCAATTTACTAGATGATGATTCATTAAATCGAATACTTGACTACGAAAGGCATCAAGGCAAGGTTGAGAAGCAATCATTTTTAGGGAATATAGTGCCATTTTTAATTGCTTTACTTGTGGCATTTGCGATTCTAGCACTTGTGGGTAGTAATTGGAATGAATATAGCCAAACTATGAGATTAGTTATTATTTTTGTAACGCTTTTTGTTTTCCATGCAGTAGCATTTATAAGTTATCAAAAAGGCAAAGAGTTGTTTGGACATTGTTTAAATTTTATTAATGTGATTGGGTATGCATGTGCATTTGTTTTAATTGTACAAATGTATCAATTTTCTAGTGATAGTCCAGTATTTCTTATTACGTGGACTATGCTCGCGTTTCTTTATTACTATGTGCTAAAGCACGATATGTTTTATTATCTGTTTTTAGGAATTGGGTTTTTTAGCTTGAGCTATAGTGCAGGAATAGATACTGTACATGTTTATCTACTTCAAATTCCATTGTTGCTTTGCTCAATATATTTCTTGAAAATCATGAAGAATCGTTGGAGTGTAAGCTTTAATTATTCGTTTCTAGGTTATATCATCATTATGTTTTTCCAGACAATTTCAAATCGCCAATATTTTATACCTATTATTCTAGTCGTTTTTATTCTTTGGTATTTGAATGAACGCGGAGTAATTGAATATGTACTCCTGCCAGTATTTACGATTTTTGTATGGTTCTTCACCTATTTCACTACAACATTTGGGGGACTGTATGATGTAGCTCATGAGCTACAAAAGGAATTTTCATATGGGTTTTTGAAGCCGGTAGCAGTACCATTATTTGATGCTATTATTCTGTTAATCCTTATATTAGCAATCTACACTGCATACAAAAAGTGGAAGAATAATGTGTCTATGAAAAATCATCTATGGATTTTCTTATTTATATTTTTATTACCAATTTTAGGTGTTCAAGATAAATTAGCCAATATGATTGTAGGCGTTTTGATCTTATTTGCTTATTCATGTATCCGTTTATTTAATGGCGTTTCAGGTCACGAAAGAGGCAGTATCATTATAGGATTTATAACATTTTCAGCTCTTGTAATTGGCATTTACACGGGATTAGCTGTTTCATTTATAAGCAAATCAATTGTATTTATCATCCTTGCAATTGCTTTATATCTGGTATTTCTTCAATCGAAAAAAGCAAGAGGTGATGAACATGCAAAATAAGAAAAAGTTACTTCTTCTTTCACTTATCCAGTTTGTTCTATTACTAGCTTTGATTGGAAATATTATGTACTTTAAACAGTCGGCTGAAACTTTTAAAATCGAATCAAAAAGTTTAGATCCGATAGAACCATTATTAGGTCACTATGCATCCCTGACATACAGCTTCGATACGATTAATATGAAAGATTGGCAGGGAAAATCAGAACCGAAAGATGGGAAGGCAGCTTATATCGTTTTTAAAGAGGATCATCAAAATGGTATATACGTATTTAACTATGCATCGGATCATCGCCCAACACATGCAAAATATATTAAAGCAACCATTCAATATTCATATGATGATGGAGAGGACGGCAAAAAAATAGTCCTTAACCATAATTTAAGTCGTTTTTATATTCCCGAGAGACAAATGGATAAATTCAATAATGAAAGTGATTTTATTGTTACAGTCCAACAAAAAGGAGATCGATCAATCGTTAAATCTGTTGATCTTCCACATTAGTAGCCACTCATTTAATTGAGTGGTTTTTTAGTACCCGACAAAAAAGGTTCGAAAATAAAACAACTCAAAATTGGATAATTATGGTATGTTTAATAAAAAAATGGTGTGGAGATTTAAACATATGTATAAATTGATAAAGACAATCTTAATTCTATTATTCTGTTTCTATTTGATGATTTTGTCGCAAAATATTCTTTTCAAGTATACACCGGTTACACAAGTAATAAGTCAATTGGATTTTAGCTTAATTAGAGAGAATTGGTGGAGTTTTAATAACCTTATTCCATTTAAAACAATCATTTTTTACTTGTTTTTAGCAGATATCAACTTAGATATTAGAATTAATAATTTGGCTGGTAACATTATCGGCTTTATGCCCTTTGGTTTTATTCTTCCTTTAATCCTTAAGAAGTATTTTAACTTTAAGTCAATTTTAAAAACGACGTTCATTTTAAGTTTAACTTATGAAATCCTTCAATTGTTATTTGCCCTAGGTAGCTTTGATGTTGATGATTTAATCTTAAATACACTCGGTGGAATATTAGGTTATTTCGTTTTAAGATTGATAAAGTTCATCTACGATTTGATCGGTAAACGTAGTAATAATACAATGGGAATGAATTAAGAATATAAAAAAAGCTCATTTCATCGAATGAGCTTTTTCTATATTATGCTGAAATTTCATCACGTTTTAGTAAATTTGCTTTTACTAAGCGTTTACCAATCATAACACCTAGTGCAGATGCAACGTATGCTTTAACTAATCCTAGAATAATGAATGGATAAAAACCAAAAACCATTGCGTCGTGCCAGCTTAGTGAAGCTGCTATTTTTAACCAGACAGTACCAAAAATTAATGTAACAAACATTCCGATCGTGTTCGCAATCATTGCATTTAATACTGTGAACTTTGTTTTTTCAATAAAGTAAGCGATGATAAAAATAGTTGGAATAAATCCAATTAAATAACCACCAGTTGAACCGACTAGTACCCCAAATCCCGCAGCACCTCCTGCGAAAACCGGAATTCCGATTGCGCCAAGCGCTAAATAAAGAAGTAACGAGATTGTTCCGTATTTTTTACCTAAAATCGTAGCCGCTAAGCCGATTGCTAATGTTTGTCCCGTGATTGGAACAGGAGAAAAAGGCAAAGGAATAGATACTTGAGATAGAATACCAATAATTGCTGCAAATAAAGCTGAATTAATAATCATTTTTAATCTTTCTTGTTGCATTACTAAAATCTCCCTCTCTTTATGTTAACTTATTTATTTTCATGGTTAACATATTATAAATTAATTATATTTTATATAAAAAGATTGTCAATATGAATAAAATGAAAGATAGAGAATTGATAAAAATTTAATGAGGAAGATGAGATGAAGTGACAAGTCCAAATGTGATATTAAAAAATTATGATCCTAATTGGGAATTGCAATTTGAAGAAGAAAAGAGGAAAGTTTTATCTGTATTATCAGGTCAACAAATTCAAATCGAACATATTGGAAGTACGTCAGTAAAAGGTTTAGGAGCAAAACCAATCATAGATATTATGATTGGAATCGATCAATTAGATGAAGTTGATGCACTAATAAAACCATTAAGCACAGTTGATTATGAATATGTCCCCAAGCCTGAATTAACAGATAGAAGATTCCTTAGAAAAGGAAAATGGGGACAAGGAACAGTTCATTTACATATTTGTGAATTCAAAAGTAATGAATGGATTGAAAAATTATTGTTTAGAGATTACTTAAGAGAAAATCCTAAAATTGCAGAAGAATATATGAATCTTAAAAAGAATCTTGCGAAGGAATTTCAATTTGACCGTCAAACGTATACAAAGAAAAAAGAACCGTTCATTAGGGAAGTTATTACGTGTGCTAAGAGTAAGTTTTACTAATATAACATCACTTTCAATACTTTTAAAAGATGGAACTAATTAAAATAAGTGTGAGTTTTCAATTGTAAGAAATATAAACAATAAAGATGAAACAGCTTTGTCTCTATTAAAATTATTTTGCTTCAGAATCTATAGGATCCATCTGGCAATTCTATGTAAAAAATCATTTGGATGAATTAAGCTTTTATTATAATTGAAGTTCAATTTTCTCGTTAAGTTTGGAAGGGAAAATAGATGATTACGATTATATTTTTCTAGAGGTTAAGATTAAAATTATATCTGAATAATAAATCCCTCGAAAAAATAAGTATAAAAAGTGTTGACATTTATGAGAAATAGGAATAAAGTATGTATTAATTGAATGACGAAAAGCAATGATAGGAAATTTAGTAGTGGAGTTTTCCCTGTAACAGAGAGCTGGTGGTAGCTGCAAACCAGTACATAAAACACATGAATTACAGTCCTAGAGCATCTTCTTCGAAACGAATAGTGAGGGGAAGACGGTGAAGAGCCGTTATGAAATGAAGATATTAGTATCGTTTTGAATACTAATAAATTTAGGGTGGTACCGCGAATACAATATTTCGTCCCTACTGTGCAAACAGTAGGGACTTTTTTATTTTTAAGAACAATTTAATAACGAAAAGCAATGAATGGAATTTAGTAGTGAAGTTTTCCCTGTAACAGAGAGCTGATGGTTGGTGCAAATCAGTACAAAAAACGACACGAATTACAATCCACGAGCATCTTCTTCGAAACGAATAGTGAGGGGAAGACGGTGAAGAGCCGTTATGAAATGAAGATATTAGTATGTATTTAATACAGCTAATAACTAGGGTGGTACCGCGAATTAACAGTTCGTCCCTACTGTGCAAACAGTAGGGATTTTTTTTATGTTTTTAAATATTTTAATTGCCAGAGTGAGTGCAGCGCGTCTTTCTCACTAGCCATTGGAAGGGGTGATGTATTTGGTTGATTATGACTATAATTACCGAATAAAAAAAGATTTTGTAGAAAGAAGGAGTAACTTGGAAAAAGTAGAAATGGATAAATGATGGAAACTTGCTTAGAAATGCTCAAAAAAGCTTTTAGCAAGAATAGATAGAACGGGTATTTTTAAGAAAGTAGTGTAATAGATTTTTAAGTGAAACAATTATAAAAAAGGGGAATTGATGACATGAAAGAAGCAGCTTTTGAAACAAAAATTATACCACCTCATTTGAAGCAATACTTATCGGAGCAAAATTATGATCTATACACGCCGATTGACCATGCGGTATGGCGTTATGTTATGAGACAAAATCATCATGCTTTAAAAGATAAAGCACATGCTGCATTTGTAGACGGCTTAAAGATGTCGGGAATTGAAACGGAAAAAATTCCAAATGTAGCTGAAATGAACGAGAGCTTATCAAAAATTGGTTGGGGCGCAGGGATCGTTAATGGATTAATTCCTGGTGCAGCATTTTTTGAACTTTTAGCTAATGGTATTTTACCAATCGCAACTGAAATTAGACAAATAACGAATATAGAATATACACCTGCTCCAGATATTATTCATGAGGCTGCAGGACACGCGCCAATCTTATTTGATCCTGTATTTAGAGAATACGTTCAAAAAATTGGTTCAATTGGTGCAAAGGCATTTGCTACGAAAGAAAAACAAGAATTATTTGAAGCAGTTCGAAATTTAACGATTGTAATGGAAGATCCAAAGTCGACTCCAGAAGAAAAAGCTGCTGCGCAAAAATTAGTTGAAGAAAGACAAAAAGCGATTGTTGGAATTTCAGAAGCTGAAAAAATTTCACGCGTATTCTGGAGAACAGTTGAATATGGTCTAATTGGTGAAGTAAATAATCCAAAAATTTATGGTGCTGGTTTATTATCATCAGTAGGTGAAAGTACACATTGCTTTACAGATGCAGTAGAAAAACTTCCTTTCTCTGTTGAAGGTGCTACAGAACAACCGAAAAATATAACTGAAATGCAAGCACAACTATTTGTATGTAAAGATTTTGATGAGTTAATGCAAGGTGCAGAAGAATTAGCAAGTACTATGGCGTTCCGCGTTGGTGGTACTGAAAGCTTAGATAAGGCTCTTAAATCAAAAAGCGTTGCTACATTTGAATTTAATTCTGGATTAAGCGTAACAGGTATTGTTCATGCGATCTTAAAAGATGAAAACGGTGAAGCGATTTACGTAAATACAACTGGCGCAACAGCACTATCAATTAACAATAAACAATTAGATGGTCACGGAACAGACTACCACGCTAAAGGATTTGGTACTCCAATCGGACTTCTAAAAGGTGATATTAGGTTAGAAGAATGTGATGATGCAGCACTTAAGAATTTAGGTATTGTTGTAGGAAACTTTGTTGATTTAGAATTCTCAAGCGGTGTAAGCGCTTCCGGGAGAGTTGTGAATATCATTAAGAATGAAGACAAGATTGCATTGATTTCATTTGAAGACTGCACTGTTACTTACGAAGGAAAAGAATTATTCAAAAAAGAGTGGGGAACATTTGATATGGGAGTTGGTTCAAGCGTTGTATCAGCATACCCTGGTGCGGCTGACCCAACATCTTACTTCAGTGATTCAATTAAAGAGATTGAATTCGTAATGGAAACACCTGCTCCATTAACTGAATTAGAAAAATTATATAAAGAAGTTAGAGTAATTAGAGAAAAGAATACTTTCTGCGATGACTGCATTTCTAAATTAATTGCTGTTCATGGTGAGCTTAACCGCGACCACCAAAGTGATTGGTTATTACGTTTAGAATTACTTGAAATTGCTACAGTTAATCCTAAACTAGCTCAACTTGTGGAGCCACTTAAAGCTGAATTAGAAGCATTAAGAATAGAGGATTCATTAAAGAATTTAATTACAAATGGTTTAAAATTAGTTTAAATAAGTAAAATAGCGTTGCTTCAATAGAAGTAACGCTTTTCTTATTTGGTAGTTCTGGTAATCTAAAGATATAAAAAAGATTCTTTTATAATAGGAGATGTGTTTTTTATGGCATTTGAAATAAAAGGAATTGACCATGTTCAGTTAGTTTGTCCAAAGGGTGGCGAGGAAGAAGCTCGAAAATTTTATAGCGGCATTTTAGGAATGGAAGAATTGCCAAAGCCAGAAAATTTAAAGGGCAGAGGTGGATGTTGGTTTATTTGTGGAAACCAAGAGATACATATTAGTATTCAAGAAGACTTTGTACCGCCTAAAAAAGCACATCCTGGATTAATTGTTACAAATATTGAGACATTAAGAGAACAACTGATTACACTTAACTTTGAAATTAAAGAAGAACCACCAATTGAAGGTAGAACTAGATTTTTCGTTAATGATCCGTTTGGAAATAAAGTCGAGTTTTTAGAATTTCATTAATAAACTTAGTCCAAATTAGGATTGTTCTGAATAATAACATGATGAAAGCGAGCATTATCTTCTATAAGCAGGAAGTAATGCTCTTTTTATTGAAACTAGTTATATGTAGATTAAAGTATTAGTAAAATAGTCGCACTATTACTAGTCAAAGTTTATGTACTATTCGGGAGGTTTGAGATGAAATTTATCGCGTTTGAAAATAGACATTTAGATGAAGCGGCTAGTCTTTTGGCTAACCGTCATATGTATGACCGAAATATGAACCCGGGATTGTCACCTAAATTCGAAGGTACTGAGTATGCTAAAAAGGCTATTGAAGTGCTTTTTAATGAAAAAAATAGCTTTGGCGTCGCCGCAATAAATGATTCCAAGCTAGTTGGTTATATGATTGGATCAATTCATACAGATAAAAATCGCGAGCGACATACTTGGGTCAAGTATGCAGGTATGGCAATCGCGGAAAGTGAAAGTACAGAATTATATCGTGAATTATATGCAGAGTTTGCTAAGCAAATGGTCGAGAATGGCTCTTTTAATCATTATGTAATGGTACCAAGTGGAAATAAGTCAGCTATAGAGGCTTGGCTTCATTTAGGATTTGCTTATGAACAGGTCCATGCTATCCGTGATTTGTCAGTATCGACGGATCGCGTTTTTTCAGATATACAAATTCGAGTAGCAAATAATGAAGATGAAAAACGAATTCGTGAATTGGCAACTGTCATTATGGAACACCAAGCGAAATCGCCAGTATTTGCACCAGGTTTTATTGAAGAGAGAGAAGATTACCAAGGGGGGTATGCAGAGTTAATTAATGAGGAGACTGCAACTTTATGGTTAGCACTCTATCAAAATGAAAGTGTAGGTTTTCAAGTATTTGAATCGGCAGAAGCATCTGATGAGAATTTATTAACTCCGGAATCTTGTATTAGTTTAGTAGTAGGAGCAACGGTCGAATCTTCCCGTGGTATGGGGGTTAGCACGGCCTTATTAGATCATGGACTTACTTTTGCTAAAAAGGAAGGCTATCAATTTTGCGAAACTGATTGGAGAATAACCAATTTAGAATCCTCAAGATTTTGGTCAAAAAATGGTTTTAAACCTATAGCGTATCGGTTAGTTCGTAAAATTGACCCTAGAATATTGTGGGCAACAGGAATATAGATTAGTGGGGATCACTAAAAAGTAGTTATGACAGGGAGAGTAGCGGAAATGATGAAGTTAGTTGGTAACAATATACATATAAGACAATTAGGAGTTTCTGACGCTGAGGAATTTTTGGCGTACGAAGTTAGAAATAGAGAGTTTTTTAAACCATTTACATATATAAAAGATGAAAGTTTCTATACATTAGAAGCTCAAGTCGATCGTATTAAATCCTATAAAGAGAAAAGTGACAATGATGTGTATTATGGATTTGGAATCTTTTTAAATGAAACGAATGCTTTCATAGGATTTACGATGCTAGCAGAGGTTTTAAGAGGAGATTTACAAAGTTGTTTTGTTGGTTATTCTTTAGATGAGGATCAAAATGGAAAAGGCTTTACAACAGAAGCTGTAAAGTTGGTTGTTGAATATGCGTTTAATGAATTAAAATTACATCGCATCGAAGCGGGAGTAATGCCGCATAACATTGGTTCAATTAGAGTGCTGGAAAAGTCAGGTTTCCATAAAGAGGGTATTGCTAAGAAAAATGTCCGAATAAATGGAAAATGGGAAGACCATCAAGTACTTGCAATTATTAACGAAAATGAATAACTTTAAAATATTTTGGAGGTATTAATATGACCATTATTAGTTATCCAGATTTATCGAGTAAACCATATAGTTTAACAGTAGAGCGAGTGATGGATAGTTCGATAGAAGTATTGTATGAAGCGTGGACAGAACGATTCGGTGATTGGTTTGCTGCGCCGGATTCGGTCATTATGAAGGCAGAGGTTAATTCTGTATTTTTCTTTGAAACACAGTTTGAAGATAAGCGTCATCCTCATTATGGTCGTTTTTTAAAGCTTGAACGCAATCAACTTGTTGAGATTACATGGTTTACTTCAGGATCAAAAACAGAAACTGTTGTTACAGTGGAATTTTCTACAAATGAGAGTGGAGAAGCAGTTGTTAAGTTAACGCATGCAGGGTTCTCAGATGAACTATCGAGAGATCAGCATGAGCAAGCATGGCCAATGGTGCTTGAACAACTTGATCGACGTATGAAGGAATTAGCATAAGCATGAAAAAAGAATCATTTCTTTTAGAGCTACAAGTATTAAAGGAAATAGCAGAAATATTAAATGAGGGTACTGATTTATACAGTACCCTAAATTGCGCCTTAGCCAAATTAATTCAAGTAACGGGCCTAGATACAGGGTGGATTTTTTTAATAGATAATAATGGAGATTATGAATTAGTTGCATCACATGAGTTACCCCCAGCTCTTATGAACGAAGAAGCTAAACCAATGTGTAATGGCGATTGTTGGTGTGTAAATAAATATAATACAGGCAGACTTAATAAAGCATCTAACATAATGGAATGTAAAAGATTAGAGGATTCATTAATCCAAAATTGGGGAGAAACGAATGGTGTCACACATCATGCGACCGTACCACTACAAGCAGGCGAAGAATCGTTTGGCTTATTAAATGTTGCGGCTTCTAATAAATTAAATTTTGACCGAGAAGAGTTGAATTTACTAGGAGCAGTCGCACTGCAAATTGGAACAGCGATTAAACGAATTCAATTAACTGAACAGGTAAAAGAATTTGAGTTGATTCAAGAAAGAAATCGCCTTGCGAAGGACTTACATGACTCAGTTAGCCAATTATTGTTTTCTATTAATGTAACTGCAAAAGCTGGTGCAAATGTTTCGGAGAGTACTAAGTTAAAAGATACATTTAATCAGATCCAACAAATTGCCCAAGAAGCACAAGCAGAAATGAAAGCTCTAATTTGGCAGCTTAGGCCACAAGGAATCGAAAAAGGAATCGTTAGCGCGCTAATTAACTATGGTGAAATGCTAGGATTGAACGTAAACAGTCATGTAAAAGGTACAACAATATTGCCATCTAAAATAGAAGAAACATTATGGCGCGTCGGTCAGGAAGCCTTTAATAATTGTAGAAAACATTCAGGTCAAAGTGCTGTATTTTTACAGTTATCAATCAGTATAAAGAAAGTAAAAATGACGATTCGAGATGAGGGTGTAGGTTTTATCTGCCCAAAGGATGTACAAATTCCAACATTAGGATTGAAGAGCATGAAGGAAAGAGTCGAATCGATAAAGGGATCGTTCTTAGTTGAAAGTGATTTGAACAAGGGAACAAAAATTACGACGAGTATCCCTTTTTAAGAAGGAGAATTTTATGTCTATTAAAATATTAATTGCTGATGATCATCATGTAGTTAGGAGAGGACTAATTTTCTTTTTAAATACACAGGATGGTATTGAGGTCATTGGTGAAGCGTCAAACGGAGAAGAGGCATTAAACTTAATAAAAGAGTTAAAACCAGATATTGTAATCATGGATTTAGCGATGCCAGTTCTAGATGGGATTGAAGCAACAACACGTATTAACAATGAAGGCTTAGCTGTAAAGGTAATGATTTTAACTAGTTTTTATGATCAAGATCATATTTTACCTGCTATTGAAGCCGGTGCAGCTGGATATTATTTAAAGGATAGTGACCCAGACGAGCTTGTTTCGGCTATTCGAAAAATTCATGATGGGGAAAAACAATTTCACTCTAAGGTGACAACGCAATTAGTTTCTGTGCTTACTGGTAAGTCTGAAGCAAAACAGGAACAATCATTTCAAGATAAATTAACTAAACGAGAAATGGATGTTTTGAAGGAGATTACAAGTGGTAAGAGTAATAAAGAAATTGCGGCATCACTATTTATTACTGAAAAAACAGTGAAAACCCACGTTTCGAATATATTGGCTAAGACGCAGCTTCAAGATCGTACGCAACTAGCCCTTTATGCAATACGAAACGGAATTTCAAAATAAACGATTGTTCAACCATTTGAGTTTTAAATTTGGATAGAGAGGGTGTTTTTGATGCGAATTCTTGTATTGGGAGCTGGAGGAGTTGGCGGCTATTTCGGAGGACGCTTAGTAGAAAAAGGAGAAGACGTTACTTTTTTAGTACGAGCTAATCGAAAAAAACAGCTTGAGGAAAACGGTTTGATCATCCGTAGTTTACACGGCGATTTTTCATTTCAACCAAATCTAATTACTACTGAGGATCCGGCCGAGATTTTTGATATCATTCTTTTTTCAACTAAGTCATATCATTTGGAAAACGCAATTAAAGATGTAAAACCGTTCGTAGGTAATCAGACTGCTATCATACCTCTTCTAAACGGAATTGCTCATTTAAATCCATTAAAACTGGCCTTCGGTGAAGAACAGGTGATTGGCGGTTTATGTTTTATTGAAACAACTCTAAATGAAGCTGGTGAAGTTGTTCAAACAAGTAAAGCCGCTAGACTTGTATTTGGAGAATTTCTTGGAAAGGAAACTGACCGTATAAGAAGAATTGCCGAAGTATTTAATGGTTCAAAAGCTGATTTCATCCAAAGTAAACAGATTGAGCGTGATATGTGGCATAAATATTTATTTATTACGGTAATGTCTGGCGTTACATCTCTTATGCGTGCCCCAATTGGTCCGATAAGGGAAAGTGAAGGTGGTAGAGCCACTATCCGAGAATTATTTGAAGAATGTACTAATATTATGATTGCTTACGGTGCCCCGATAGCTGAAAATATTGTCGATGAGCATATGCGATCAATTGATGCTCTTGGGTATGATATGAAATCTTCTTTGCAGCGTGATATGGAAAAAGGTTCCCAGGTTGAGGGAGAGCATTTGCAAGGGTATTTATTAGAGCTTGCCAAGAATAAGGATATGAATGCTAAATTGCTTGATATAGTTTATCAAAATATAAAAGTTTATCAAAAAATGCAGCAAGATCGATTCAAACAAGTCGATAAAAAAAGCGAGCATCTTTCGGTCTGAAATCTACAACTTTAGTTGTAGATTTTTTTTATTTATATGTACAACTAAACGTGTACAAAAGTTCTATCATACGACTGAAGTATCCACTTTATTCATTGACTATACTAAAAGTACAAATCAAAGGAGTGGAAAATATGAATATTATAATGATAAATGGAAGTCCAAGAAAAGAAGGGCGTACAGGTAAATTAACTTCAATCATATCAAGAAAATACAATATAAAAACAATTGATTTAAGTGAACTAGTATTACCTATATACAATGGACAAGAAGAGCAAAATGAAATTGTAAATATCCAAAAATTAAGATCACAATTAGAAAATGCTGATGCAATAATTGTTGCGACACCAGAGTATCATGGTGGAATGAGTGGAGCATTAAAAAATGCCTTTGACTTTTTAGGGAGTAAGCACTTTAAAGATAAACCAGTTGCAATAATGGCTGTATCCGGAGGTGGAAAAGGTGGCATTAATGCACTTAATAACATGAGAATCGTTTTAAGAGCTTTATATGCAAATGTATTATCGAAGCAAGTTGTCATCGATCCATCGGATTTTGTCTCAGAAGGGACAGGTTTAGGAGAAAACGTTTCTTATTTAGTAGACGGATTAATTCAAGAATTGAAGCTTTACACACAATTATCTAAAAAACTAAACGAAGAATGGGCAGCATCAAATTATTAAAGGATAAAGGTGATGACAATGAGAAACTGGGTTCAGTTTAGAATTGCAAGACCTACCGATCAGCTAGCTGAAATAACCAAGTTTTATAGTGAAGGGCTTGGCCTAAAATGCGTAGGAGGATTCCAAAATCACGATGGTTATGATGGAATCATGTTTGGTTTACCGAATGTTGAATACCATCTAGAGTTTACTCAACACATTGATGGAAGTCCATGTCCTGCTCCAACTAAGGATAATCTTTTAGTATTTTATATGCCAGATCAAGCTGAAATTAACCTAGTTAAATCGCGATTAAATAACTTGGGATACTTCGACGTTGAACCTGAGAATTCTTATTGGCTTGGCAAAAGTATCACATTTGAGGACCCGGACGGTTGGAGGATTGTGTTAATGAATACTGACGGGTTGAAGGATACATGAGTCCATATTTACCTGTAAATAGAAAGCATACTGAAAGGACCTTCTAAGAAGGTCCATAATTTATTCTAAATAAAAGTTATGTATATGCACTATACATAAGTTGAATTTTAAAGTTGCACTAAACCAATGGTCGATCTATTAAAGTTGCAAATTCAAGATCATGTTCATGATCATCATTAATCGTTGTCATGCCTTTAACAAAGTGAACATGCTTACCATTTCCTACAGGTATAGGAGGACCAGTTTCAATAATAACCTCGTGATGATGATCTAGAAAATCTGTATTTACTACAATTCGGTGTATATGGCTGTGTCTTCCTTTGGGAATGACTTCACTTGTGACTCCAGCAAAGCGATGGTTATGCCGATCGTCATTTTCTTCTGCTAATTTAGTACTAGCTACAAATTCATGTACATGTGTTTGAGGTCTTTCTTCAGCCTGTTTTACTTCTGCTTCTTCGTTTGGCTCTTGTTCTACTTCTTCTCTAGATTCTTTTTCTCTTATTCTTTTCCGATATTCAAACGGGTCTCTTTTCATAAAATGGAGCCTCCTTCAATCAAGATTGTCTACCTTTTTCATCTTATTAGTGCAATTAAATAAATATGTTTTTTTTAGCTCGGAAATTAGAAGATATTTACTGAAAAACATTGATTAACTTTCATAAAATAAGTAAAATTAAATAAAACTTATAAAAAGAAGGTTTTAATACATGGATACTTATGATTTGAAAATAATTAATCACTTAATGGATAATTCTAGAATGAAGTGGGCGGATTTAGCTAGTGAGGTCGGCTTATCAGCGCCAGCTACTGCTGAGCGTGTAAACCGATTAGTTGAACAAGGTGTAATCAAAGGATTTGGTGTATTAATCGATTCAGAAAAAGTCGGTAGCGAATTAACAGCATTTGTAGCTGTCTCGCTTGAACGACCTGAAAATAGAGCACCATTTTTAGAGCTTGTTAATCAATTAGAGGAAGTACAGGAATGCCACCATATTGCAGGTGAAGATGATTATTTACTAAAAATAAGAAGTAGAAATACGAAGGACTTAGATCGAGTAATTAGTCATGAGATAAAAGGGTTAAAAGGTGTGGTAAGAACAAAAACAACAATTGTAATGGATACAACGAAAGAAACCTTTCGACAACCATTGCAAAAGCATAAATTTTCGATTGAGTAGGAGGTTAATATGAATTTTGAAATTTACATTAAAGGATTATTAATCGGCTTATCAATTGCTGCACCTGTAGGCCCAATTGGAGTGCTTTGTATACGTAGAACACTAGCTCATGGAAGAATGGTTGGTTTAGTTTCTGGACTTGGGGCAGCAACTGCAGATGGTATTTATGGTCTTATCGCAGGCTTTGGTTTAACTGTTATTATGAATTTTTTAATTGGTCAGCATGTTTGGATTCAATTAATTGGTGGTTTTTTTCTATGTTATTTAGGTGTAAAAACACTTATTTCAAAAGCTAGCTATACACAATCTGATACACAAAAGAAAAATATGATAAACGCATTTCTATCAGTTTTATTTTTAACGCTAACAAACCCAATGACAATTTTATCATTTATTGCCATTTTTGCGGGTTTAGGTATTTCGAATTCAGCTAGTAATATTGGAACTTCTATTATTTTAGTATTAGGCGTTTTTAGTGGATCAAGTTTATGGTGGGTCATTTTAAGTAGTGGTGTAGGATTATTTAGAAATCGAATTAATAATCAATCTTTAACACTAATTAATCGCCTATCAGGTATTATCATTATTATTTTTGGTGGCATAGCTTTATATGGACTAATGTAATATTTAGTGGGCTCAACCTTGGCGGCCATTTCAACATAAACTTACTCTTAAATAAGAAAGGAAGCTATAAACTACTTATAGCTTCTTTTATTTATAGTTTTATTAATCCCAGTTTTCGATCTAATGTTTTAATTTTAGTAAAAAAATAAAACATACCATTTATGTAAAATAAGTATTATAAATTGCTTATCTTTTGAGAGTAATAAAGGTTATTTTATATAAAAATATAAACACCAATCGGATTGTGTAAAATAAATATTGTTGACATTTATTTATAGTTGTAACTATAATGGTTACATCGGAGGTTAAATCCTATGAAAATCAGTAGTCGTTTTACCGTTGCTGTCCATGTTTTGTCTCTTGTTACGATTGAAAATAGCGCACTTTGTACTTCTGAATGGATTGCAGAAAGTGTGAATACAAATCCAGTCGTAATAAGAAGAGTGATGGGAAAACTTAAGAATGCTGGCTTAATTCAAGTTCGACGAGGAACAGGTGGAGCTACACTTCAAAAGTCTTTAAGTGAGATAACTCTTCTAGATGTTTATCGAGCAGTTGAAGTAGTTGAAGAAGGTGAACTTTTTCAATTTCATGAGAAACCGAATCCGAACTGTCCAGTCGGTGCAAATATCCAGGCAGTGCTAGAATTAATATTAAATCGCGCACAAGAAGCAATGGAAAAAATACTGGATGATGTTACAATGGAAGAATTGGTTACAGTATTAAGTAAAAAAATTGGATAACAATATTCAATTTTTTTTATAAATGATGTAACTAAAACAGTTACATCTATAAGAAGTTTTATTTTTTTGAAATAGTTGTAACTGTTCATGTTACAACGAATGAGTAATGAATCTGGATTTTAATCCAAATAAATAATTAAACCTTTAGGAGGAAAAAATGATGAAGATTGGTATTATTGGAGCTACAGGGAAAGCAGGAAGTCTTATTTTGAAGGAAGCTGTTGAAAGAGGTCACGAGGTAACAGCAATTGTAAGAGATGCTTCTAAACTAACTAATAAAACAATATCTGTTTTAGAAAAGGATTTATTTGATTTAAATTCAGCAGACTTAAAGCAATTTGACGTTGTCGTTAATGCATTTAAAGCAGCTAATGGTCAAGAACATCTTTATCTGGAAGCTGGAAATGTTTTAATTAATGCTTTAAAAAATGCTGAAACTAGATTAGTAGTTGTTGGTGGTGCAGGAAGTTTATTTGTAGATGAAGAACAAAAGATCCAGCTAGTTGACACTCCTGAATTTCCAAAAGAATATTATGCAACTGCATCAAAAATGACAAAAGGTCTTCAAGATTTACAAAAAACAACAGATGTAAATTGGACGTTTATTAGTCCAGCAGCATTTTTCGATCCAAACGGAAAAAGAACTGGGACTTATCAAAAAGGAAAAGACAATTTTATTGTAAATAAAAAAGGTGATAGTTACGTAAGCTATGCCGACTATGCAATTGCATTAGTGGATGAAATTGAAAATCCTCAGCATTTAAATGAACGTTTTACGTTAGTTTCTGAAGCAGAATAATTTTTGAAAAGCGATTCTTTTGAAGAGTCGCTTTTTTCATTATTAAATATAAAATCTCTGTTAATTTAGATTGTTGATCTCTTATCTAATACGACATGGCTGTGAATTTAAGAAAAATTTAAGATTTACCCCACTCTTTCTTTAAATTGTTTCTACTATCCTTTAAGCATAGAACAATAAGTAGTAAACCGAAAACAAAGGATTGATTTTTGATAGTATTTAGGGTTTGCTACATTAATAAAGTAGTTATTTAAAAAATATGACCTAACTACATGAAACAGCAAGAATTGGGGGAGAAATTTTGGGAAATAAAAAATTGACATTCGTGTTATTCATAATCTATTTATTAGCACTTAATTGGTTAGTCCTATTTAAGTTGCAGTTTTCCTTTGATCAAATAACTAGGGTGCGTGTAATTAATTTGATTCCACTTAATGGGTCTGTCTTTTCTGAGGTGTATAACAATATAAGGATTTTTGTGCCATTTGGTATCTATATTTGCATGTTGAAAAGTAATTGGTCTTTTCTGAAGAAACTTCTTTCGTTCTTTGGATTAACCCTAGCTTTTGAGATTATACAATACGTTTTAGCAATCGGTATAAGTGATATTACTGATATACTGGCCAATACTCTTGGCGGATTAATCGGGATTGGAATCTATGAACTTTTATTTAAGATATTTAAGCATAGAACAAATAAATTTATTAATTTACTTGCATTGGTGTTAACGTCCTTTGCATTATTATTTATTATCTTTATATTTAAAAGGCACAGGATCCTTTTTATGTAGCCGTAGTACGATAGGTATGGCTTAATTTCACAATATATGTTGGCATTCTTAATTGCTATGTATTAATTTGAATTTTATTAATCAAACTAAAATTACTTTAAAGTTCGGCATCTGGAATATAAATTTTAATTTCATATTACCGATTATCTCGAGATCTTAAATTAAAGTGGGTGCAGTTTGATGAAAAGAATAATAAAGTACTGCGTTATTAGTATTGTGGTGATACTATTACTTGCATTTGGAGGATTTTATATTTGGTCTCAACAGACGTATAGTCCATCAAAGGAGTTGTACTCATTAGTTGGAAATGTGAATACTGATAATAAACACCATTGGGAAGTTTTTGAACCTAAAGTGAATAAAGAAACTGGAATCATTTTATATCCTGGAGCTAAAGTTGAGCCAGAGGCTTACAGTTATTTTGCAAAAGGACTAGCAAATGATGGATATACGGTTATTATTCCAAGTGTTAAGTTTAATTTTGCAATTTTTGATGTGGATAAGGCTGAGCAAGTAATGAAAAGTTATCCTTCTATAAAGAAATGGTATATTAGTGGGCACTCCCTTGGCGGAGCGTCTGCAGCTGCTTATGCCTATAAGAATCCGAAAAAGATAGAGGGGATCATCTTTCTAGGATCGTATCCAGGGAATTCTAATGACTTTTCTAATTCGAATTTACCTATGCTATCGCTATATGCGGAACATGATGGCTTATCTACATTGTCAAAAATTAAAGAAACTAAACATTTACTATCACAGGATGCTACTATGTATGAGGTGCTAGGTGGTAACCATGCTCAATTTGGGATGTATGGAAAACAAAAAGGAGATAAAAAAGCTACAATTACAGCGAAACAACAACAAGATAAAATAATTGAAGTCACAACGAAATGGCTAGATGCTCAGAGGAAATGATGATCTTAATCCTTTATTATTTATTTGAAAGTGTACCATTAGAGTACCTGGGTCAATAAAGGAAAAATAAAAAGGACTTCTAATTTGAAGTCCACTAAGCTAAACGTACAATTATTCTTTATATTTGCTTCTTTTTATATCCATAAAAATACATGCTCA
Organism: Bacillus sp. AFS002410; assembly: GCF_002556365.1. Classification (NCBI taxonomy): domain Bacteria; kingdom Bacillati; phylum Bacillota; class Bacilli; order Caryophanales; family Bacillaceae; genus Bacillus; species Bacillus sp. AFS002410. The sequence goes on along the minus strand of NZ_NUEU01000009.1, from coordinate 190,847 downwards.
GCGGCCACCAAATGACTGCAAAAATTGGATATACTGCCCAAATTGTATTAGGTGTAGAAATGATATTTACAATAATAAAGAAAATACTAATAAAAATGCTAGCCGTAAAAGAAAATGCGACAAACGCTTTTCGTTTTGCATAATAAATTGATAACGGCCACCAAATAATCGCAAATGCTGGATAAATCACCCACGGATATTCAGGAGATGCGATCAAATTTAATAAGCCATAATAAGCAATTGTTATGATACTACCAATAAGTGCGATCGATAATGTTCTAGCTTTCTTACCTAAATGCAAGAAGATAGGCCAACTAATAATTGGCAAAGCGGAATAAAAAAACCAAAGATAATCAGGTGAATGAATTAAGTTTTCTGTTAGCAAAAATGCAAGAAGTACAATACTGCCGAAAACTGAGAATTGTTTTAGCGATCTTTTCCCAATGAAATATAGGCTAACGGGCCAAAATAAAATGAAAAAACATGGGTAAATGAACCAAACTGTACCAGGTGATGTAACAAAATTTACGATCATGAAAAAGAGCATAGTCATAATGCATCCAGCTGTTGCGAAACCAAGATAATTTTTCACTATTTATTCACCTCACTTTTTTCGTTGCCAGTAGAAGTACATAGAAAGTGGCCACCATAATAGTCCAAACGTTGGGTAGACAAACCAAATTGTCTTTGGTGTGTAGTAAAAATTAATAAATAAGAAGAAAGCGATTAGTAAGCCACTTCCCCATATTGAATAGGCTAAATTTAGCTTTGCAAAGTTACCTTTTTTTCGATCTGGTTTCTTTACACCAAGTTCTTTCTTTAATTCGTCAATGTCTCCAAATTCAACGATTGCTTTATTTATAGCATCTTCTTCTTCTTTGCCATTTTCCATTAAATACATGACTTTTTCTTCTAGATTTTGAATGATTTCTTGTTTCACTATTTCTGACTGTTCCGTTTTTGGAACATCTTTAAATAGTTCTTCAATATGATTTCTAATTTTTCTCATCGTATCTCCTCCATAAATAAATCGATAATTTCTTTGACTTCCTGCCATTCTTTCACTAGTTCACTTAAATATGCTTTACCTAATGTAGTAATCTTGTAATATTTTCTTTTTCCACCGTGTGTAATATCACCAAAATAAGCTTCCACTAGTTCCTTTTTTTCTAAACGTTGAAAAACTGCGTATAAAGTAGCTTCCTTAATTTGAAACCGATTATCTGTACGTAGTCCAATTTCTTGAGATATTTCATAACCATATCGATCCTTCTCAGAAATTAGTTTTAATATGATTGAGTCAAGATGCCCTCGTATGATGTCACTTCTAACCATAATTCACCTTCTAAAATATATTATTCTATCTGATAGAGTAATGTTAACAATAATTACTCTATCTGTCAAAGTAATTTTATGTTTTTATCATCATTACTATTCCAAAATGGCGCACAAAGCCCGTCCGAAGAATAAAATAAGCTTTTAGTTTATTTTTCTTTGTTCTGCTCTACTATATGTCACGTTTTTTATTTTTCATTCGTCTTAATTAATGAACGATGGAAAGGGAGCTGAAATAGGATGTTAAATCAAATAAATAATAGTCAAAAATGGGATGTTGTTGTATTAGGTGGAGGTATCGCTGGTTTGACTGCAGCGATTTATTTAGCTCAAACTGGAAAAAAGGTATTAATTTTGGAAAAAGGATCTAAAGTAGGTGGTAGAGGTATTTCTAATCAAGTCGGGAACGCTCAGTTAAATCTTGGAGCACATGCGTTATATACAAACTGTATTGAGATTTTAAATGAAGTAGGAGTTAAATTGTCTGGCAAAATTCCAAAATTGAGTGGTTCATTTATTTTTGGAGATCAGTTTGAGCAAATGAAAGTGATTGAGGCATACAATTTATTTTTGGGGAATCATTTAAAGTGGAAAGAGAAAATGGAATTTCTTCGCTTTTATCGACAAATCCGTAAAATGGATATAGATGAATTAAATTGTATTAGTTTAGAAGAGTATTTGAATAATAATATAACGAGTAATTGCGTGAAAAATTTAATATTAGCGTTCATACGTTTATCTACTTTTACTTGTAACTCTGAACTTTTAAGTGCTGGAGTGGCGATAGGTCAACTTCGTAGCGCAAAAGTAATGTATATAAATGAGGGATGGCAAGCAATTGTTAATGACTTGGTTAAAACTGCAGAACAACATGGTGTTGCAATTCAAAAAAGTTCATCAGTATGTAAAGTTACTGGCACTTATCCAAATATAAATCTCGAACTACGAAATGATACTAGTATTTCCACTAAATGTTTATTATCAACGATTAATCCAGTTGATTTAGTTAAGCTAATTGATGAGCCAGTCTCAGATTCATTTTTACAGAAATGTAGTCAAATGATCCCGATAAAAGCTGCATGCTTAGATCTTGTCATGCGTGGTTTACCAAATCCAAAACTCAATTTTGCTTTAGGTATAGATCAGCCATGGTATTTTTCGAATCATTCTACAGTTGCTAACCTAACGACTGAACAAGGAGAAGTTGTTGTCCATCTAATGAAATATTTAAACTCGGTTAACGAAACAGATCCGTCAAAAGATGAGGAAGAGCTAGAGGGCTTGCTTGATTTACTTCAACCTGGATGGAGAGATTATGTCATTTCACGTCGATATCTTCCTAAGTTAATTGTTTCTAATGATATAAAAAAACCATTGGAAAGCTTAAATAGCAGTTTATCAAATAGAAAAGTAGGTGTAGATGGCATTTTTGTCGCAGGAGATTGGGTTGGTCAAATGGAACTTCTATTGAATGCATCATTGACTAGCGCAAAAAGCGCTGCAAATTTAATAAATGAAAAGCTTGCTTTTCAACTAATTTAATAATAGAGGTGAGAAAGTTTATGGAGGTAGACGATCTATATTCTCAATATAAGCCACTTCTATTTTCGATAGGTTATAGTATGCTTGGTTCAATTGAGGATTCGGAGGATTTAGTACAGGATACATTTCTCGCAGTTCAAAAATTGAATCACGCCGCAAAAGATGAGCCAAATAATATGAAAGCTTATTTATGCAAAATTATGACCAATCGCTGCCTAGACGTATTAAAATCATCTAAACATAAAAGGGAAGTCTACATTGGACCGTGGCTACCAGAACCGATCATTCAAAACTTACCTGAGGATCTAACTAGAGATCCAATCGAGAAGATGATTTTAGATGAAACGATTACCTATGCGTTTTTAGTATTAATAGAACAGTTAAATCCAACCGAAAGAGCAGTATTTGTATTACGTGAAGCCTTTGACTTTGATTTTCGTACAATAGCGAACATTTTAAATAAAACTGAATTAAATTGCCGGAAAATATTTAGTAGACTTCAACGTAAAATCCAAATAAAGGATGCAGCTACAAAACAAAATCTTAATCATGAACTAGACATTGCTAAACGATTTATAGAAGCAGCGGAAACTGGTAATTTAGATATGTTAATATCACTTCTAACCGAAGATATTATACTAATTACAGATGCTGGTGGTAAAACGAAAGCTGCTCTACGTCCAATAAATCTACAGAAAAATGTGGTTGCATTTCTGACCGAAATAAGAAAGAAAATAACTACCCCTTCTGAAATTCAATGTGTTTTGGTAAATAATCAAATTGGCTTAATGGTAAAAGCTGAGGGAGAAGAAGCAACTGTAATTTGTTTTGAAATAGAAGATGACCGTTATCGAAGAATTTATATGATTCGAAATCCGGATAAAATCAGATTTTAAGATTAAAGTTCAATTAGAGGGAATCCCATAGGTTTATGGGGACCCTCGTTTTTTTTCAAGAGAGAAGTTAAGCGGAAATAAGTAAGTAAATGAGTATGTCAGAAATACTAGCTCATTAGACATTCCCATTTAGATTTTTGTATTATTAACGTTAAGCAATATAGTTTAATGATTGAATATGTTTAAAGAATAATTGTTAGGAGTGCATATGGAAACGAAAGAGTACTTAATAAGGCAGCTTAATGAAATTGAAAAATGGGAAAAGGATCAAAAAAGCGTATTTTTTTGGGAGAAAATTGGCAGAATTCCTTTTATGATTTTAGATAAAATAACGCCGAAATTTGTTCATGATAAAATTGGTCTAATTTTGGATGAACTATCAAAATATGTTAATGCAGGTGGTCAATATTTAGTTAGTGTTCCAGCAACTCTTACGAAGATGAGCAGGGAACTTTCTATTCAAGAGATATCTGATGTAGAGATGGTAAATCAGCTTAGTCTTGAACAAATGGATCAGGTTTCAAATGCTTTTATTTCTAGCCGTAAACAATTCGCAAAGGTTCAAGGAGCGACTACAGGATTTGGTGGTATGTTCACGATTGCTATAGATATTCCAATATTGTTAGGTCTTACACTAAAGACACTTCAAGAAATAGCAATTTCTTATGGTTATGATCCAAATGAACAAACGGAGAGAGTTTTTATTATAAAATGTTTACAGTTTACGTCAGCGGATATTGTTGGAAAAAAGGCGATATTAGAAGAGTTAACAAATATTGAAGGAAAAAAAGCATTTTCTCAAATAGAAGGTTGGAGAGAAGTATTCTATACATACCGTGACAATATGGGCTGGAAAAAGCTGTTCCAAATGATTCCAATTGCTGGCCTAATATTCGGTGCATATGTAAATAAGCAGGCAATTGAAGATGTTGGTGAAGCAGGTAGAATGTTATATAAGAAGAGACGCATTCTTGAGAGACTGAATCATGTAGAATAAACAAGAAAAAGATGAATTTAGTTTAGAGCTAAATTCATCTTTTTTTTGAATTCATAAATCAAACGTTTGTTTAATTTTTAAACTTATTTGGGAATTGCTTAATTATCCCTGCAGATAATGCATCTGCTAAAACGTTTATGTGGTGTAGACCATCATCAAATGCTTTTACATTTCCGGCCCAATCCATTTTTATTCTAGTTACTACTTCATTTGTTACCATTTTTAAGTGTACGTATAGTAAATTCTTTAAAGCTTGATTTGACCAATTAGGATTTGCTTTGCTTAAAAACGCAGCAATATCGTCTGCATTTTTGAACCATTGATCATTTAGTGTTTTTAATGTTGTCATATCATTTGCTTTGGCAGCATCAACAATTTTACCAGCTAATACGATATGGTCGGTTAATAATTTAGCAAGTTGATCCCCAGCGGCATCACCATAATATGGTTTAATTGCATTTCCAATATCTTGTTGGTTCCTTAAAAGTCGAGCAAGTACGATATCTTTATCAGGTAAGCCCGCAACTGCACTTACAATATATTTGCTAGTCCAAATTGTGTGATCGTTCCAAAGCTTTCTCATATCACCTTGGAATTTACATGCCGAGTTACTTACACATTTTCCGTGAACTCGAGTATCAACCTCCTCAGCACCTGTTTTAATTGGAGCTAAAAATAATGCAAAACATAAAAAAACAGTTGTTAATTTCAGTAATTGTTTCTTCATCTAGACGTCTCCTTTGAGAAATATTCAAAATGTACCAATATTATTTTGGATTTTTTTTCTAGTAATATTCATAAATTTTTATGTCTTTTTGTTTGGGAAATCGAAGAACATCAAAAATAATACTATTTTCATATATAAAAAATAGTGACTTTAATATAATATTAAAATGAACTAATGGTTAAAAATGGAAAAAACTTTCAACGATATTAATTTCTTTGAAGATGAAAGGGGCGTTGATTTGTTAAATTATTTGTATCCTAGTATTTTTGTTATGTCTTTTTTTATTTTATACTTTGGCTATAGATTCCTAAGGAGTTATATTACTTTACAAAAATATTTATATTGGATAATCTTTGGAGTCTACTTTACATTCCTCATTGATTTAACTTTGTTTCCATTTCCCTATCAAAAATATTTAATACAAATCATGATTGAAGACAGATTAGGTGATTTAAACAATTTTGTTCCCTTTAAGGGAGTAGTAGATATTATAAGGAGTGGCTCATTTACAATTGCTCTAAAACAAATTGGTGGAAATATTTTATTATTTATTCCATTTGGATTAGCATGGCCGATTCTCTTTCCGAAGATTATGAAACGTAAAACGATTTTAATTGGTTTTTCTTTAAGCTTAGTAATTGAATTAACTCAAGGGATAGCTGGATTATTCTTAGGTTACAATTATAGATCTTGTGATATCGATGATTTAATCTTAAATACGCTTGGCACAGCATTAGGAATCTTTATCTATTGTGTAAGAACAAATTTTTATATTAAATCAGACCTAGTTGAGGATAAATGTTAAAAAAAAAGACAAGTTGCAAAATGCTACTTGTCTTTTAGTTTCTGAAGTTCATTCACCGTGACAAACTTATATCCTTCATTAGATAGTAAATCTAAAATCCCTTTAATTGTCGCCAATTCTTTACCAGTTTTATCATACATCGGATGAATTAAAATAATTGAACCTGGTTTAATATTTTTCTTTACATAATTCAATTTGTCTTCGGTATTCGTGTAAAAAGTATCTGGTTCTATATTCCACGTAATTGTATCTCGATGATGCTTATGCAAGTAATACGGTAAACCAAATAGTTTTTTTCCATTCGGAGGACGGAAGTCGATTTCACCTTTATAGCCTGCTTTTCGGATTAATTTGTCTGTTTTTTCAATTTCGCTTTTAATGTAGGAAGGTGATTTTAGCACCATTCTGTTATGAGAGTATGTATGGTTACCAACCTGTTGTCCTGCATCTACGATTTTTTTAGCTTCCTCTGGATTCTTTTTAATTTCATTGCCGATTAGAAAAAAGGTAGCTTTCGCATTATATTGGTCTAGAAGAGGTAGAATTTGATCAACAATTTTAGTTGGACCGTCATCAAATGTAAGAGCCACTACTTTTTGGTTTGTATGTACCTCGTTAGTTAATCCCCCAAATAGTTGAAAAGATCTTGCGTTCATTAGTTTATACAACCCGTATAAGACAAGAAACAAAATGACAATACTTACAATTATTTTTAGTAGTCGTTTTTTCATATACTATACCTTTCTTTCTAGTTAGTAAAAATTAAACATAATTATATCATCAAAAATTATAAAAAGAATAAAAGAAGGAAATTAAAGGGAATTTATATATGTTGAAAGAAATAGTGTAATAAAGCGCTTAAAAGTTTATTTATGAAAACAAAATTAGCCAAAACCATTTACTTGCTAATTCATCAGTTTAGTATTAAACTGATAACAAGATCGATCAAAGAGGTGCAAAAATGTTAAATAGTCATAATGAATCTTCTACAAGTAAATCAAAAAATTTAGCAGTTTTACTTTGGTTTCGATTAGCGCGTTTTTATCTTAAAAATGTTAGAGAATCAAATACTCAATTGAAAAAATGGGGACTGACGACTGCTCAATTTGATGTCATTGTTCACGTGGGTAGAAATAAGCGTCTTACTCAGCAAGAATTAGCAGATAAATTAGTTGTTACAAAAGGAAATGTAACGCATTTATTAAAGAAAATGGAAGAGCTCCAGTGGATAAAAAGAGAAGTAGAATGGAAAAACAAATACCTCTCTTTAACAGATTTGGGTCAAAAAATGTATGAAGAAATTGTTCCTACACAAGAGGAGTTTCAGCAAGTTCAATTCAGTAAATTGACTGAAGAAGAACAATTACAATTACTTAACTTATTAAGGAAATTAAATAAATAAAGTGAAATGGAGGAGAGTTAATGGAAAAAATGAAAGGAATACATCATATTACAGCCATAGTTGGTGACCCACAGGAAAATATGGACTTTTATGCGGGGATTTTAGGATTACGTTTTGTGAAAAAAACAATTAATTTTGATGATCCAGGTACGTATCACTTTTATTTTGGAAATGAGGGTGCTGAACCAGGGACTATTATAACGTTTTTCCCTTGGGCAAATGCATACAGAGGAAAAGTTGGAAGTGGTCAAGTAGGGAAAACAACATTCTTAATCCCAGCTAACTCGATGGCTTTTTGGGAAACTCGTTTAGCTTCTTTTAATATTAATACAAATAAAGTTAGTCGATTTGGAGAAACATTTCTACAATTTGAAGACTTTCACGGCTTACAGCTTGAATTAGTTGAAAGAGAAGAGGGTACAGAAAATACTTGGGAGTTTAATGGAGTTACTAAGGATGTAGCGATTAAAGGGTTTGGTGGAGCAGTTTTATATTCTGGTGCACCTCATAAAACAGCAGAGCTATTGGAAAACGTTATGGAATTAGAAAGTTTAGGCCAAGATGGAAACTATTTACGCTTTAAGGCTGCTGGAGCTATTGGAAATATTATTGATATCGAATTAGCAGCAGTAGGAAGAGGAGCTATGGGAGTAGGAACTGTCCATCATATTGCATGGAGAGCTAGTAACGATGAAGAACATGTAAAATGGCAGCATAAGATACATGACCATCAATATGGAGTAACTGAAATAAAAGATCGAAATTACTTTAATGCAATCTATTTTCGTGAAAATGGTGGATTACTATTTGAAATCGCAACTGATCCACCTGGATTTATGATTGATGAGGAAAAAGACCATTTAGGAGAACAGCTAATGCTTCCAAAATGGCAGGAACCTAATCGTGAAACAATCGAAAATCATCTACAACCGATAATTATCAGAGAAGTGAAAGGAGAATAATGATGAAACACGTATTTATTAAAGGAAGTAATCCTTCTAAGCCAACATTCTTATTACTGCATGGTACTGGTGGGAACGAACATGATCTATTACCTATTGCGGGTATGATTGATGATGAAGCTTCAGTTTTATCTGTTAGAGGAAATGTGAGTGAAAATGGAATGCCTCGTTTTTTCAAGAGATTAGCTGAAGGGGTATTTGATATGGAAGATTTAGTTTTCCGTACAAAAGAATTGAAGGACTTTATTGAATCAGCTTCTTCAGAACATGGATTTGATTTAAATAATATTATTGCGATTGGTTATTCAAATGGTGCTAACATTGCTGGTAGTCTACTGTTCCATTATGAAAATGTATTTAAAGGCGCTATGCTATTACATCCAATGGTACCAATTCGTGATTTAGAATTACCTAAAATGAAAGAAGTGTCAGTCTTTATTGGAGCAGGTAAAAACGATCCGATCTGTTTGCCACAAGAAACAGAAGAACTAGCATCGTTGTTAGATGGTGCTGGTGCAGAAGTCGTTACTCATTGGGAAAACATGGGTCATAGCTTAACAAGATCTGAAATTGAAGCAGCAACTGATTGGTACAAAAATAACTTTTAAGGGGTAACCAAAAATGATGAAGTCTTTTTCTCCAGCAGATTTAAGTGATCGTGATAATTATAAATTCTTAATTGGTGGGATTATCCCAAGACCAATTGCTTTTGTAACAACTGAATCAAATGAAAATGTATTAAACGGAGCACCATTTAGTTATTTCAACATTGTCACATCGAATCCACCGATGATTTCTGTATCTGTTCAACGACAAAACGGTAAACAAAAGGATACAGCTAGAAATGCGATCGAGAAAAAAGAATTCGTCGTTCATATAGTTGATGAATCAAATGTAGAAGCGATTAATAAAACAGCAGCTGCACTACCACCAACAGAGAGTGAGGTCGAATTAGCGGGACTTACTCCAGTTGCAAGTGTAAAGGTTTCAGTGCCAGGAGTAAAAGAATCGAAAATTAGAATGGAATGTGTTTTAGAACAAGCAATTCCGTTAGGTAAAGATAATGAAGCGTGTGATTTACTTATTGGAAAAGTCGTTCATTTTCATATAGAAGATGAAATTTATGAAAACGGACGTATCGATGCGAATGGTTTAAAAGCAATCAGTCGTTTAGCAGGAAATGATTATGCTAAAGTTGGGGAAATGTTTACGATTGAACGTCCGGTATAAGTTTATAAGAGTGAAGAGTAAAGCCGAATGTGCTTTGCTCTTTTTTTATGTAAAGGAGCAAGCTAGACTGTCATATGAGGGCAGTCTTTTTTTGTACAAGCTATTTTAAATTTGAAAAAAAATAAAAGAAAAATGAACGATTTGCAGAACCTAATCGTATAACAAATGAAATGAAACAAAAATTGTATAAGCAAGGTAGAAAGGAGGAAGAAATGGTTGATTTAGATGAACAAGAAATAATAAAACATGCTCAGCAAGGTGACCAAGAAGCCTTCGCTAAACTCTTTCAAATCCATTACTCCTTTTTATATAAATACGTATTAAAGATGACGTTAAATCAGCAAACAGCAGAAGATTTAGTGCAAGATACGATGCTGAAAGGATATGACAATATAAAGAAGTACAACGGTCAATCAAAATTTTCAACATGGTTAATGACGATCGCTACTAGACTTTATTTAGATCAACAAAGAAGGAAGAAGCGTGAGTGGTTTTGGCAGAAAAATGAGGCAGAAGAATTATCACGTTCCTTAAATTGGCAGCTATCTTATAAAGGATTTGAGTGGAGTGATATTATGGAAGGCTTTGAAAAACTTAAATCTGATGTACGAACGGCTATTTTATTAAAACATTACTATGGGTATACAAACGAAGAAATTGGAAATATGATGGGAATTCGTGAAGGAACGGTTAAATCAAGAATCCATAATGGGATGAAGGAATTACGAAAGGAGTTAGTGCAAAATGGATAAAGAAGAAATAGTATCGGCACTGAAACAGTTTGATGAATTAGTGGATATTCATGAGCCATCAATCAGTACGATTACAGAAAAACTTCAAATGCATCAGGAAAAAAAGAAAACCATTTTTTTAAAAGAACTAGTTCTGTTCATTTGTGTGGCATGCAGTTTGTTTGTAAGTATACTTCTCATAGCGCAAAAAGTACCAGTAAGTATCGTTATTTTTCAAGGTTTAGGATTTATTGCACTACCAATTATTTTTAAACGAGATAAAAAGAAAATCGAAAGTGAGTGGAGTTAGTATGGAATGGACAATGAGGAATATCATTATTTTAGTTTTAGTATTTATCGTTTTAATAACTCAAAGTATCATGCTTTTTACAAAAGCTAAAAAGAGAAATCGTTCGGCGTGGTTATGGGGCTTATTAGGAATAATCCAATTTCCTTGGCCAAGTATATTTTTTTACTTTTTAGTTGTTAGAAAGGATCGAAAAAAACTAATTTAAAAAAGTGTATTTAAAAATACTAGACTGATTGGAACGGTACAATGAAGTCTAGTATTTTTATTTTTGTGTTTGACATCTTTAGTGTATTACGTGTATAGTACACGTATAAGGTGTATTAATTGAGTAATACACGTAGTCATGTAGTATGTGTATGAACTAAGTAGTACACACACATACTATTTAAATTGTATTAAGAACGAGGAGGTGGATTGATGGAATTTATAGTGAATAACCGTGAACCAGTTTATCTACAGGTTGTTAGGCATTTTAAACAGCAAATTGCAAAAAGACTATTAGAAGCCGGTCAAGAAATACCATCAAGAAGAGAATTAGCTGTTCAATTTAATATAAATCCAAATACTGTACAAAAAGCATACAAGGAAATGGAGGAACAAGGATTGATTACGACTGAACGAAATTTCCCTAGTAAAATTACGACAGATATACAAGTGTTAAATGGTGTAAGAAATGAACTGATTATGGAAGCTGTAAATGAATTCGTAGATTCAATTAAAGTAATTAATGTCCCGGTAGAAGAATTACTTACAATGGTTAAGCAAAACTATGAACAAAAGATAAAAGAAGAAAAGAAAGGAGAGGCTTAAATGATTCAAGTAAAAAATGTTTCAAAGAAATTTGGTCGAAAAAATGTATTACGTGATATTTCCTTCACTGCAAATAAAGGAGAAATAACATGTTTAATAGGTATTAATGGTGTGGGGAAGTCCACAACGATGAAAGCAATCATGGGAATCACGCCAATTGATCGCGGTGAAATTTTAATAGATGATAAGAAGATGAATCATTCGATGTATGAGAATATCACGTTTATTCCAGATACACTTACAATGCTTCCAAGTTTTACAGTTGGTGAAGCAATGCAGTTTATGAAGGATTTTTATGTAAATTGGAACGAAGAACGTGCTAAAGAATTACTTGGATTTTTCCGTTTAAAAGAAGATGAAAAACTAGGTGAACTTTCAAAAGGTAATGCCGCAAAAGCCAATTTACTATTCGGTTTAGGGTTAGATGTAGATTATGTTCTAATGGATGAGCCTTTTTCTGGAATCGATATGTTTAGTAGAGAGCAAATTGCAAAAGTGTTTACGAGTCACTTAATTGAAGATCGAGGCGTGATCATAACAACACATGAAATTAGTGATATTGAGCACTTAATCGATAAGGTCGTTTTATTAGATAATGGGGAAATTCTTAAAGAGTTTTATACTGAAGAGTTACGATTAGAAGAAGGTAAGTCAGTGATGGACGTAATGAGAGAGGTGTATCATTCATGAATCGATATTTAAAACTAGTGAATTTTGAAGTGAATCGATTGGTTAAATTATATATAGGATTATTAATTATAGTAGCTATTTCACAGTTTGCAAGTTTGTTTGCCGTAAAGTCTGCCTATATGGAGCAAGCTAATGAAGCAAATTACGCAAGCTCAGTAAAAGCAACCCAAGAGTTTATCGCTTCAAGTGGGTTACTAAACTTTAACCATGTTGTTAATCATCCATTATTTATTGGCCCAATCTTAATATGCATAGCGTTAATGATGTTTTATGTGTTTATTATTTGGTATAGAGATTATTTCGGAAAAAACACATTTATTTACCGCTTATTTATGCTACCAACTTCAAGAATGACAATTTACTTTGCTAAAGCAACTACGATCTTACTTATGGTTTTAAGTTTACTCGCATTTCAATTAATACTTATACCAATAGAAATAAAAGTATTCCAAAGTATAGTTCCAACTGAACTTTTAGGAAAAATGAGTACTGTTGACCTGTTTATGAGCCCTAATATTTTTGTAATGGTTTTACCGAATAATCTTGTAGATTTCATTTTTAGATATCTTGTTGGAATGGGACTAGTGTTTACCCTTTTCACATTCATATTATTAGAACGTAGTTATCGATGGAAAGGCATATTATTTGGAATTTTATATGCGATGGGGATTGCAGTTTTATTATTTTCACCAGCGATTATTCAAAACTATATTATTGGAAATGATTTCTCATTTTATCCAAGCGAAGTCATTTATATGGAATTAGGTCTTTTTGCAATCATCATTACAATTTCAATCTTATTTAGTAAATATTTATTAAAAAACAAAGTTTCGGTGTAAGGAGGAGTTCATAATGAAGCGATATCGTAATTTGGCAATAATAGCTGTTGTAACGACAATTAGTATTGGTACGTTTTTTACTAAAGTAGCTATGTCAGAAAGTAAGTTACCTAAATTTTACTTGAAGACTGAAAAAGGAGACTCAAAATACGTTAAAGATTTAATGATTAACGCTGGATATGGCCAGGACGGAAATAGAGGATTAAGTATTACTACAGATGGAAGCGAATATAAAAATAGTAATTCCATGCTTAGTGAACTGAATGCAGACTATTATGATTTAAAGAAATTAAATGATCTACAAAAAGAGGAAAGAAACTTCATGCGCGGAAAAAATTCTTCTTCTTCTCAATTTTATATCGATAAAGATTTTGCATGGCATGTTAATGTAAAAGGTGGAAGAATTGATGGATCGTATGCAGATAAAAATAATCATTTTAAAATGTATATAGATGGTCTTGATCTTCAAAATAAAGATCGATATACATTTAAACTTGAAATTCCCGGAGAAGAAAAATTCTCTTATATTTCCGTAGAAGATGTACAATTAATCGGAAAAGATTTGGTTGTTACTACCTCTCAAAATAAAACTTATTTTGATAAGAATACAAATTCAGGTGCTGTCGACCAAAATGAAAATGTAGTGTATAGGATAAATGTAAATCAAAAGAAAATTGTTGATCACACAGTAATCAATAAGACTACCAATGATCAAAAGAATCATACTCATACTGAATCTCAAAATATAATACAAGAAACAGATCCTACAGTTCCTTCTAAATACTCTATATACAAAAAGGTAAATTTAAAGGACACTCTTCAAGAGAACGGAGAAACAACAACTGATGTAATTAGTAGTGAACTTGTTTTATTTAATTTAGAAACTGGTAAAAATGAAGCTTTAAATTTATCGAATGAACAAAAAGAGCAGGTAAAGCAAAGTTATGAAATACTTGATAATAATGTTTTGTATTTCTTAACGAATAAGGATAATGGCATTTCGGTTTTAAAGTATAACTTAAATAGTAAAAAAATTGATGGTCAACCATTATTCACGAAAGTGGTAAACCTAGATAACACTAATTATAAAATTTTAAATGGAAAACTTTATGCATTAACGTCTAATGAAAAACCGGAAGAGATAAATAAAAAATTATTAATTGCTGATTTATCGAACGGACATATTATTTATGAAGGCAAAATTGATGTCAAAAATATAAAAGGTAATTCTAGTAAAGCATTAAAAAAATTACAAGTTTATGATTTTTTAACGAAATAGTGTTTGGATAAGGAGCTGTCTCATAAGTAATGAGACAGCTTCTTCTTATTTACAGCATGAATGAAGTAATACGAACAAATTATGTCTTTTGTTGATAAAGTTGTGAACTTTATTGATATAGTCGTTATTTTTGTTGATATAGCTTTGATTTTTGTTGATAAACCACTAGGTTCAATTTTTGTGATAGCAACTTTCTTCGCTCAATTTGATTACTAAGGAATATACGTTCTAGTTTAATAACTTGATTTCGTACTTGAACATCGATAATATGAAAGAACTATTAAATTTTAAAGTACGTTTGTTCTGTTTTTGATTGATTTTTGAAATTTTGTGGTAAAATAGAAGGATAGGTATGTTTTGGAAATGGAGGCGGGGAAGATGGAGCAGAATTTCGAGGTAGTTTCTAATTATTCACCTCAAGGTGACCAGCCAAATGCGATTAAGCAACTTGTAGATGGGGTCAAAAATGGTAAAGAGCATCAAGTTTTATTAGGTGCGACGGGTACGGGAAAAACGTTTACCATTTCAAATGTAATTAAGGAAATAGGAAAACCTACATTAGTATTTGCTCACAATAAAACATTAGCTGGACAATTATATAGTGAATTAAAAGATTTTTTTCCTAATAATGCAGTTGAGTATTTTGTAAGTTACTATGATTACTTTCAGCCAGAAGCTTATGTACCTCAAACGGATACTTATATTGAGAAAGATTCAAGTATTAATGATGAGATTGATAAATTGCGTCACTCTGCGACTTCCTCCCTTTTTGAACGTAAGGATGTCATTATCGTAGCGAGTGTTTCTTGTATTTACGGTTTAGGTTCTCCGGAAGAATATCGTGAATTAGTTTGTTCTCTTCGTATTGGTATGGAAATTAGTAGGGACGAATTATTACATAAACTAGTAGATATTCAGTATGCACGTAATGATATTGACTTCTCTCGTGGTACATTCCGAGTTCGTGGAGACGTTGTAGAAATTTTTCCAGCTTCACGTGATGAACACTGTATTCGTGTGGAGTTTTTTGGTGATGAAATTGAGAGAATTAGAGAAGTTGATGCATTAACGGGTGAGATTTTAGGTGATCGTGACCACGTTGCAATTTTCCCTGCATCCCACTTCGTTACACGTGAAGAAAAAATGAAAGTTGCGATTAAAAATATTGAACTTGAGCTGGAAGAACGTTTAAAGGTTATGAGAGAAAACGGTAAATTACTTGAAGCTCAAAGACTGGAGCAACGTACTAGATATGATCTTGAGATGATGAATGAGATGGGATTTTGTTCAGGTATTGAAAACTATTCCCGTCATCTGACTCTTAGACCAGCGGGTTCAACTCCTTATACATTATTAGATTATTTTCCGGAAGATTTCTTAATGGTTATTGATGAGTCACATGTTACAGTTCCGCAAATTCGAGGAATGTTTAACGGAGACCAAGCGAGAAAGCAAGTACTAGTAGATCATGGATTCCGTTTGCCTTCAGCATTGGATAATCGACCTTTAAAATTTGCTGAGTTTGAAGAAAAAGTTCAACAAACAATTTATGTCACTGCTACGCCTGGACCATACGAGTTAGAATTGTGCCCAGAAAAAGTAGAGCAAATCATTCGTCCAACGGGTCTGTTAGATCCAACGATTGATGTACGACCGATTGAAGGTCAAATCGATGATCTTATTGATGAAATACGAAATCGTATTGCTAAAAATGAGAGAGTACTAATTACTACTCTTACGAAGAAAATGTCTGAAGACTTAACAGATTATTTAAAAGAAATTGGTATTAAAGTTAACTACCTACATTCTGAAATTAAAACGCTTGAACGAATTGAAATTATTCGTGATCTACGTTTAGGGAAATATGATGTATTGATTGGAATTAACCTTTTACGTGAAGGGATTGATATTCCTGAGGTTTCTTTAGTCGTTATTTTAGATGCAGATAAAGAGGGATTCTTACGTTCAGAACGATCGTTAATCCAAACAATTGGTCGAGCAGCAAGGAATTCAAATGGTCACGTTATTATGTATGCTGATAAAATGACGAACTCGATGAATATAGCTATTAATGAAACAATGCGCCGTCGTGAGATTCAAGAAGAATATAACCAAAAACATGGCATTACGCCTAAAACGATTATAAAACAAGTACGTGATGTGATTCGAGCCACTGCTGTTGCTGAGGATGAAGAAGTTTACGAAAATGGCATTAGTGCTAAATATAAGAAAATGAACAAAAAAGAGCGTCACCTATTTATCCAATCAATTGAAATGGAAATGAAAGACGCAGCGAAGGCGCTTGACTTTGAACGAGCAACAGAACTTCGTGACTTAATATTAGAATTGAAGTCTGAGAGGTGAAGAACTTGAAAAGTATGAATGAAATTATTATTAAAGGGGCCAGAGCGCATAACTTAAAAAATATCGATGTAACGATCCCTCGTAATCAATTAGTTGTTGTAACTGGTTTATCTGGATCAGGTAAGTCCTCTCTAGCATTTGATACGATTTATGCTGAAGGTCAACGCAGATATGTGGAATCACTATCTGCCTATGCTCGTCAATTTTTAGGGCAAATGGATAAGCCGGATGTTGATTCAATTGAAGGATTATCACCTGCGATTTCGATTGATCAGAAAACTACAAGCCGAAATCCTCGTTCGACAGTTGGTACTGTAACAGAAATTTACGACTATTTACGCCTTTTATATGCTCGAATTGGTACGCCAATTTGTCCAAATCATGGCATCGAAATTACTTCTCAAACAGTTGAACAAATGGTAGACCGTGTAATGGAATATCCTGAACGTACGAAAATCCAAGTACTTGCACCTGTTATATCTGGTCGTAAAGGTACACATGTAAAAGTGTTTGAAGATATTAAA
Organism: Bacillus sp. AFS002410; assembly: GCF_002556365.1. Taxonomy (NCBI): domain Bacteria; kingdom Bacillati; phylum Bacillota; class Bacilli; order Caryophanales; family Bacillaceae; genus Bacillus; species Bacillus sp. AFS002410. The sequence goes on along the minus strand of NZ_NUEU01000009.1, from coordinate 173,404 downwards.
AAGCAAGGTTTTGTTCGTGTTCGAGTTGATGGTGAGCTATACGATGTATCTGATGAAATAGAATTAGAGAAAAATAAGAAGCATTCAATTGAAGTTGTAATTGACCGTATTGTTGTAAAAGATGGAGTAGCTACGCGTTTAGCTGATTCGCTTGAGACGGCATTAAAGCTAGGTGAAGGTCGAGTAATTATAGATGTTATTGGTGAAGAAGAGCTTCTTTTTAGCGAGCATCATGCATGTCCTATTTGTGGTTTCTCGATTGGTGAGTTAGAACCACGAATGTTCTCGTTTAATAGCCCATTTGGTGCTTGTCATTCATGTGATGGATTAGGGACGAAATTAGAAGTTGATTTAAGCTTAGTAATCCCAAATGAGGAATTGACGCTTAGAGAGAATGCGATTGCACCTTGGGAATCAATTAGCTCAATGTATTATCCTCAGTTGCTTGAAAGTGTATGTAACCATTATGGAATTAATATGGATATTCCATTTAAAGACATCCCAAAAGATCAACAAGATAAAATTCTTTATGGTAGTAATGGAGAACAAATTTATTTTAAATATGATAATGAACAAGGTCATGTGCGTGAAGCGATGATTCAATTTGAAGGTGTTATTTCAAATGTTGAAAGACGTTATAAGGAAACATCTTCAGATTTTATTCGTGAGCAAATGGAAAAATACATGGCACAACAAAATTGTCCAACTTGTAAAGGGCATCGTTTAAGACAAGAAGCTCTTGCAGTATTTATCGGTGGTTTACATGTTGGTGAAGTAACTCGAATGTCAGTTAAGGAAGGATTCGACTTCTTTAGGACACTTGAATTGACTCCAAAGCAGGAACAAATTGCAAATCTAATTCTTCGAGAAATTAGTGAGCGTATCGGCTTTTTAGTTAATGTAGGTTTAGATTATTTAACACTGAACCGAGCGGCGGGTACTTTATCAGGTGGAGAAGCTCAACGAATTCGTTTAGCAACTCAAATTGGTTCGAGATTAACAGGCGTATTATATATTTTAGATGAACCGTCAATCGGACTACACCAACGTGATAATGATCGATTAATCTCAACATTATTAAATATGAGAGATATCGGAAATACATTAATAGTTGTTGAACATGATGAAGATACAATGTTAGCAGCAGATTACTTAATTGATATCGGACCAGGAGCTGGTATTCACGGTGGGCAGGTCATTTCACAAGGTACTCCAAGTGAAGTAATGCATGATAAAAACTCGTTAACTGGAAAGTATTTATCCGGTGAGAAGTTTATTCCAGTTCCACTTGAACGTAGAAAAGGTGACGGACGTCAAATAAAGATTGTTGGAGCAAAAGAAAACAATTTAAAAAATGTATCGACTTCCTTCCCATTAGGTACATTCGTTGCTGTAACAGGTGTATCAGGTTCAGGAAAAAGTACATTAATTAATGAAATTTTATATAAATCATTAGCTCAAAAGTTAAATGGTACAAAAGTGCGTCCAGGTGAGCATAAAGAGATTAAAGGGATTGAACAATTAGAAAAGGTTATTGATATTGATCAATCACCAATTGGTCGTACTCCACGTTCAAATCCTGCTACTTATACTGGCGTATTTGATGATATTCGTGATGTGTACGCAGCTACGAATGAGTCGAAGGTACGTGGTTATAAAAAAGGTCGCTTTAGCTTTAACGTTAAAGGCGGTAGATGTGAAGCTTGTCGTGGCGATGGGATTATTAAAATAGAAATGCATTTCTTACCTGATGTATATGTACCATGTGAAATTTGTCATGGTAAACGATATAATAGAGAAACTTTAGAAGTTAAATATAAAGATAAATCAATCTCAGAAGTTTTAAATATGACTGTTGAGGATGCAGTTTCATTCTTTGAAAATATTCCAAAGATTAAACGTAAACTTCAAACGTTATTTGATGTAGGTTTAGGATATATTACATTAGGTCAACCTGCTACGACTTTATCAGGTGGGGAAGCTCAGCGTGTAAAACTAGCTTCTGAGCTTCATAAACGTACAAACGGAAAGACTTTATATATATTAGATGAACCTACAACTGGGCTTCATGTTGATGATATCGCTCGATTATTAGTTGTTTTACAAAGACTAGTAGATAATGGAGATACTGTGCTTGTAATCGAACATAATTTAGATGTTATTAAAGCGGGTGACTATCTTATTGATTTAGGTCCAGAAGGCGGAGACAAAGGTGGAACGATTGTAGCAACTGGAACACCTGAACAATTATGTAAAGTCGAAGCGTCTCATACAGGTAAGTATTTAAAGGTTGTATTAGAACGTGACAAAGCTAGAATGGAAAAACGAATGGCTTTGATGGAATCCTGAAGACAAAATTAAAGTAAAAACGTGATACAAAGAATGGGAGGAAACTCCTTTTTCTTTGTATTTGTTTTTAGTTAGGTTTTTTTAAGTAGTTGCTTTTACTTGAAAAGTAGTCCACATTTCTTTAATGTTTTAACATAGAATAAATAATGAAATAGAAAAATTTGTGAATATAAAAATGAGGACTTATCGATAGAGAGGAGATTTCCCGTGAAAAAACTATATCGATCTTCAAAAGATTCTATGCTTGCAGGAGTATGTGGCGGATTAGGAAAGTATTTTAATCTAGATAGTACATTAATAAGGTTACTTTTTGTTATATTATTTTTTATAGGATTTGGAGCACTTCTATTTGTATATTTAATTTGGATATTTGTTGTTCCAAAAGAAGGTGACGTGATTTAAATGAGATGGTTATTTTCACTAGCTATTAATAGCTTAGTTTTTATTGTAGTAGCCGGATTTCTACAACCAGATTTTTATGTGAAGAATGTTGCAACAGCTATAATTGCAGCGTTAGTATTATCAATCTTAAATACAATCATTCGTCCGGTCTTAATTTTAATAACTTTACCAGTGACCATTTTTACAATGGGCTTATTCCTATTTATAATTAATGCTTTTACGCTAGAGATTACTGATTATTTACTAGGGGATGCACTTAGGGTAAATGGTTTTGGAACAGCTATTATTGCATCAATTTTAATTAGTACATTCAGTATGTTAATTCAATACTTTATATTTGGCTCAAAAAACAAAAATAAGAATAGTCAACGCTAAAAATGGGAGTCTCTTAAGTTCAATTACTTTTGAGAGTCTCTTTTTTGCATTTATTAAATGTGTCAGAAATATGAACAAAAATACGGTTAGAAATCCTAAAATTCTCATTACGGTAAGACGAACAAAATGTGAATAATTTTGAAAAAATTTTGAACTCCGTTGATAAATGACTGGTTTTTGTTGATATAATGCTAAAACTGATTTGTAATTTGTTAAATCCCGCTGATCACAGTTTCATTTTTAAATTAATAATTTTTAATTTTTTGCGTGCAGTTATTAGCTTATCGACATTTTCCCACAAAGTTTAAAAATGGTACAATATGAAAGATAGTACATAATTATTAATCCTTAGGAGGCTTGTATGGCTAAATTACGTACAAAGAATTTAGTTGAGTATTTTAAATTAGAGGTTATTAGTGGAAGTGCGGGTTTGAATAAATCGATTAACACTACTGATTTATCTCGCCCTGGAATAGAGGTTGCTGGTTTTTTTACTTACTATCCATCGGATAGAGTGCAAATACTAGGGAAAACGGAATTAACTTTTTATCATAGTTTAACTGATGAAGAAAAGCATGATCGATTAAGAAAGCTTTGTGCTGACGATACACCTTGTATAATTGTTACACGAGGATTAGAGATACCAGCGGAACTAATTGAAGCAGGTGAAGAAACTGGTGTACCTATATTACTATCAAATAGTAAAACGACTAAGATGTATAGTAGACTAACGAGCTATTTAGAGGCGAAACTTGCTCCAACTACAGCATTGCATGGTGTACTAGTTGATATTTATGGGGTAGGGGTATTAATTACTGGTAAAAGTGGAGTTGGTAAAAGTGAGACTGCTCTTGAACTAGTAAAGCGTGGCCATCGATTAGTAGCGGATGATTCAGTTGAGATTCGTCAAACTGATGAAGATACGCTTATCGGTTCTTCGCCCGAATTGATTGAGCATTTATTGGAAATTCGCGGATTAGGAATTATCAATGTAATGACTCTTTTTGGAGCAGGATCTGTAAGAAATTACAAACGTATTACGCTAAACATCGACTTAGAGACATGGGACTCACAAAAAGTCTATGATCGAGTTGGTCTTGATGATGAAAAACTAAAAATATTAGATACAAGTATTTCGAAAATTACATTGCCGGTTCGTCCTGGACGAAATTTAGCAGTTATTATTGAAGTAGCAGCTATGAATTTCCGTTTGAAAAATATGGGTGTAAATGCGGCACAGCAATTTGCGGACCGTTTGGAAAAGGTAATTCAAGGTGGTAATAACGTAAGTGATTTAATTTAAAGATAAAGTGGGGAAATTGGAATGGAATCAAATATTCAGCCATTAAATAAAGTTTTTTTACATTTAGGTCCACTTTCAATAAAGTGGTATGGGGTATTGATTGGACTAGGTGTTGTTTTAGGGTTATGGTTGGCAATTCGTGAAAGTAAACGACGCGGTATACCAGATGATACATTCTTAGATTTAATTTTAGTAGCTCTACCTTCAGCAATTATAGGGGCTAGAATATACTATGTACTCTTTGAGTTAGACTATTATTCTAAGCATGTAAGTGAAATTCCAGCAATTTGGCATGGTGGATTAGCAATTCATGGTGGTTTAATTGGTGCATTTATTGCTAGTTATTTCTTTGCAAAGAAAAGAGGGATTTCATTTTGGAAGCTTGCAGATATTGCAGCACCAAGTATTTTAGTAGGACAAATGTTAGGACGCTGGGGAAATTTTATGAACCAAGAGGCTCATGGTGGACCAGTAACTAGATCGTTTTTAGAAAGTCTTCATTTACCTACATGGATTATTAATCAAATGTATATTGATGGAACATATTATCATCCAACATTTTTATATGAATCACTGTGGAGCTTACTAGGAATTATCTTCTTACTTATTTTAAGAAGAGTGAATTTAAGACGTGGAGAAATGTTTTTAACTTATTTAATTTGGTACTCAGTTGGACGTTTCTTTATTGAAGGTTTAAGAACAGACAGCTTAATGTTAACACATAATATTAGAATGGCTCAGTTTATATCAGTAGTCATAATTATCGTCTCAATTATCATTCTTGTTTATCGTAGAGCTAAAGGATTATCAAATGAACGATATTTAGATGCTTAAGTTTGTAAAGCAGGAGTGGTGAACACGGTGGAAACTTTAAAGAGAGGCTTACTAGTTGGTTTACAAACTTCTTGGAAAATAGGGAAAATCATTTTCCCTATTTCTTTCATTTTAACGATTATTAAGGAAACAGCACTAATGGACTGGTTTGTTAATTTGCTTGAACCATTAATGAGTTTTATTGGTTTAAAGGGAGATGCAGCATTAGTATTAGTGTTAGGTAATGTTTTAAACTTATATGCTGCACTTGGGGCTATGCTACCTATGGATTTAACTGTTAAGGAAGCATTGATCCTTGCTGTTATGTTAAGTTTTTCTCATAATCTATTTGTTGAAACGACTGTAGCAACTGCTGTAGGGGTTAGAGCATCATTTGTTGTTTTAGTAAGGATAGGATTTGCAATATTATCTGCTATTTGTATCCATTTTCTTTGGTCTGGTGGAACAGAAATTGTTCATAAAGGTATTGAAGTTGCAGAAGCGGCTAATCAATCAGAGTGGGAAATAATTTATACTGCATTCGTTTCGTCATTAATGGGTGTGTTAAACCTTGTTAAAATAGTTATTCCATTAATGCTAGTGATTCAAATAGCAAAAGATTTTGGATGGATGAATTATATAACTAAAGCATTATCGCCTTTTACTAAACTTATTGGTGTTGAAGCAAAAGCTGGAGTTACTTTAGCTGCGGGATTGTTTTTTGGATTAGCTTTTGGAGCTGGTGTTATGATTCAAGCTGTAAAAGAAGATGGTGTTTCGAAACGTGATTTATATCTCGTTTTCTTATTTTTAGTAGCTTGTCATGCTGTGGTAGAAGATACGCTTATCTTTATTCCTTTAGGTATTCCTGTTTTATATTTATTCTTAATCCGTTTCTTAGTCGCTCTAATTGTTACGTGTATAGTTGCAAGAGTAGTAGGCAAAGTAGGAAGGAAAACTGAATCAAGTTTAAACGTTGATGTGAAATAGAAAGGAAATATCTATGAAAATAAATACGATATTATTTGATTTAGACGGTACTTTAATCAATACAAATGAATTAATTATTGCTTCATTTTTGCATACTTTAAATAAATATTATCCTGACCAATATAAACGTGAACACGTTATTCCTTTTATGGGACCGACATTAACTGAGTCTTTTTCTACAGTAGATGAAGGAAGAGTTGATGAGTTAATTTCTGAATACCGCCGTTTTAATATGGAAATGCATGATGAATTTGTTGAAGAGTATGAAACAGTTTATGAAACGATTGAGACTTTACACAGATTAGGCTACAAAATTGGAATTGTAACTACAAAAGCGAGAAATGTAGTTGAGATGGGCTTAAGCTTCGGCCGGTTAAAGCAATTTTTTGACATAGTTGTTACAATTGATGATGTCCAAAATGCAAAGCCACATCCAGAGCCAATTCAATTAGCTCTAAAAAAACTTAATTCGATCCCTGAAGAGAGTTTAATGGTAGGTGATAATTACCATGATATTGAAGGTGGTAAAAATGCGGGAACGGAAACAGCGGGTGTTGCTTGGTCATTAAAGGGGAAAGAATTTTTAGCAACGTATAAACCTGATTTTATGCTTGAGAAGATGAGTGATATCTTATCGATTCTGGGAATTGAAGAGCATTGAGAAAAACGAAACGCTATCCAATTGAGGGTGAGAATTCACTTTGGCAATTGTACAAGACCGTTTCGTTTTGGAAAACATTTCGAAATGTTTTTGTAATTGAATTAGCCCGATACGTCCCATTCTTTAGATTGAAAAACTGGATGTATAGGAATCTAATAGGAATGAAGGTTGGAGATTTTACATCCTTTGCATTTAAAGTGACACCGGATTTAATGTTCCCTGAGTTAATCTCGGTAGGTAGAAATTCGATAATAGGCTATAATACGACAATCTTAGCGCATGAATATTTAATTAATGAATACCGATTAGGGAAAGTCATTATTGGTAATAATGTGTTAGTTGGTGCAAATACGACGATCTTGCCTGGTGTCACAATTGGCGACGGCGCAAAAATTTCAGCCGCAACACTAGTGAATAAAGATGTTCCAGCTGGTGCTTTTGTTGGAGGTAATCCAATGGTTGTTATTTCTTTGTCACAATCTGAAACTCTTTAAAAAAGTGGTTTCCATTATTTTTTTTTTCGGTTAGAATAATACTTTGACAACTTTATTTAGATAATGTGGAAATTGTACGTTCGTTTAAAATTCTTATAATTTGGACGGCGACTATTTCCTCTTTTTGTGTGATATACTGTGATAAGCTGGAAAAACTGGAGGATCGAATGTCAGAAAATTTGGGGAATCAAACAAATCAATTTCATAATGTCGTTTCGTTCTCGTTACCGAAAGATTATTTCTACGAAAAGGGTATGAAAGCTTATAATAGTAACGATACTGAGCAAGCGATTTATTACTTGAAAAAAGCTGCTGAAAATGAAGAAAATCAAACTGTTCTTGTTGATATTTCTAGGAAGCTTTTATCATTACATCAATATCAAACTACGATTACTATTTTAGAATATATTTTAGATAAATATCCAACTAATGAGGATGTATATTATTTATTAGCATTTGCATTTTTTGAGTTAGGGTTATTTCAAAAAGCAAATCTTTATGCTCAAAAGTATTTAGAAATTGGAACAGATGAAGAACAATTAGAAGAGCTAGAAGATTATTTAGACATCATTCATAGTGAAGAGGATGATGATTTAAGTATTAATGATGATTTACTAGTACTTCAAGAGAGAGTTACTAGCTATTTAGCAAATCATGATTGGAAATCAGCTAAATCCACTTTACTGAGCATTGTTGATAAATATCAAGAATTTTGGCCAGCATACAATAATTTAGCTTTAGTAGAGCTTCATTTAGGACATCACGATGAAGCTGAAAGAGTATTGGAGTATGTTTTAGAACAAAATCCAGGCAATTTATCAGCGTTAATTCATTTAACGATGCTAAAAAGGATCTTAAATGAACAAGAAGCTGCTCATGTTTATCTTGAAGGCTTATCAAATATCGTTCCGATCTCTGAAGAGCACCGTCATAAGCTTGGAGTACTTTTTTATCAATTCAAAAAGTATGAAGAAGCATATAAATTATTTAACTTACTTTATATGGAAAGACCTGATCGTGAAATTCAATTTTATTATATGTTATGTGATGCAGCTTATCGTTCAGGACGAATTGCGATTGCCGAGCGCATTTGGAATCAAGAAATGTCAAATGAGTTTGAAGAGCATGAAGAATTAGCACCATGGGCTGATAAAAAGCATTCATCGAACGAAATCGAGCAGTTAATGGCGGAAACTGAGTATCAAGCAAAACACTCTAATTCCAATAGTGAAAGATGGGGATTAATCTATTTCATGAAGGAGTATTATTACGAACAAAAGTTTAGTTCAATCCTTCAAGATATCGAACCGTTAGAAAATATTGGAATCGATGAGCAACTAGAACAAGTTCTTCTGAATAATATGTGCTATTTGGAGCCTCATCCATCATTAAATATTGCGATTAATGGAGCGAAAAAAGTTCAAGCAACTTGGGAAGAAGAATATATCATTCTTCGTAATCATCTTCAGTTATGGTTTTTCTCGATTTGTGAACTTACTTTAAAATATAAAGAGTTACCTGTAAATGAAGAAGTTTTATTAGCTGCTACACATTATCTTGTTGAAAATGAAGTAAAACGTGTATCACAAAAGAAAATTGCAGCAAACTATAATATCTCTACCTATTTATTAAATAAAGGCATCAGCGCCATTCGAAGCTTGTTTTAATACCAGATGGTGTTAAGCAAGCTTTCTTTATTTCACAAGAGATTAAGTATAAAGGCTCGTCAATCAACGAGTTTTCTATATTATGAGCATATGATTTGTTGTTTTATGTTGTCGCGTATTAGGATAGTGGTAGTTAAATGAACTAGGGCAATTAGCCATAAAAGTACAAGGAGTGATTAAGAAATGGAAGAAAAAATTTATGATGTTATAATCATTGGAGCTGGTCCTGCAGGGATGACTGCAGCTGTATATACATCTCGTGCTAATCTTTCTACATTAATGATGGAACGTGGTATTCCTGGTGGACAAATGGCAAATACTGAAGAAATTGAAAATTATCCAGGGTTTGATAGTATTTTAGGTCCTGATTTATCAAATAAAATGTTTGACCACGCGAAAAAATTTGGTGCTGAATACGCTTATGGAGACATAAAAGAAATTATCGACGGCAAAGAATACAAAACGATCGTTGCTGGTAAAAAAGAATATAAAACACGTGCAGTTATTATTACTACTGGTGCAGAGTACAAGAAAATTGGCGTTCCGGGTGAACAAGAACTAGGCGGACGCGGTGTATCTTACTGTGCTGTTTGTGATGGAGCATTCTTTAAAGATAAAGAATTAGTTGTCATTGGTGGAGGAGACTCAGCGGTTGAAGAAGGCGTATATTTAACTCGCTACGCTTCTAAAGTTACAATCGTACACCGCCGTGATCAATTACGTGCTCAAAAAATTCTTCAAGACCGTGCATTTGCAAATGAAAAAATTTCATTCGTTTGGAATTCAACAATCAAGGAGGTTAACGGAACTGACGGTAAAGTTAGTAGCGTAACACTTGTTGATACTCAAAATGGAGAAGAATCTGAATTTAAAACAGATGGAGTATTTATTTATATCGGAATGCTTCCATTAACAAAACCATTCTTAAGCTTAGGCATTACGAATGAAAATGGATATATCGAAACAAATGATGTAATGGAAACAAAAGTAGCAGGAATCTTTGCTGCAGGTGATGTTCGTGAAAAAACATTACGTCAAGTTGTAACAGCTACAGGAGACGGAAGTATTGCTGCTCAAGCAGTACAACATTATATTGAAGAATTAATGGAAGAGTTAGCTAAAACGAAGTAATCTACCATTAAAATATGATTGTTGCCAATTTATTTGAATTGTGTATACAATTGTAATATTCTGAAACTTACATGTAATTAGGGTGTAACTATACTGAAACATAGATACTGTAATATATTTAATAACCAGAGAGCCCCCTAATATATATAGGAACATGGATATGCGCTTGTCCATGTTCCCTTTTTTTGTGTAAATTTAGTTCCCCAACAGTATATCCAATTCTTGAAATTATTTCCAAATCCTAGAGCTTTTCCACCCCTAATTCCTGCTCCTAACAAGTTGTTGTTAGACAGGTTTAACGGTATAATATAGATTGGGCAGTTTCAACCAACTGCAAGTCGAAATTGTAAGTGAGGTATAAAAAATGCAAAGAGTTACACATTGTGTTTTGTTAAATGAAAATAATATCCTCTTGCTACAAAAACCTAGAAGAAACTGGTGGGTTGCACCCGGCGGCAAGATGGAGCCAGGTGAAAATATTAGAGAAGCAGTTGTACGAGAATATCGTGAAGAAACAGGTGTTTACTTAAAAAACCCAAAATTAAAAGGTGTTTTTACAATTATTATAGAAGAAGATGCTAAGGTAGTGAATGAGTGGATGATGTTCTCATTTTTGGCTACCGAGTATGATGGTCAAAATCAAGATGAATGTGAAGAAGGCATTCTTCGCTGGCATGCAATAGATGAAGTGAAGAAACTTCCTATGGCTGAAGGTGATTATCACATTATTGATTATTTACTTCAGGGTACAGAAATCTTGCATGGTACCTTTGTATATACGCCAGATTTTGAATTATTAAGATATCGATTAAATCCTAGTTAACCTAAATTCATAGAAAGGGTTGAATTAAATGCCTGCAAAATCACATGTGAAAATGGTTATAATAACTGGAATGTCAGGTGCTGGAAAGACTGTTGTTGTTCAAGCGTTAGAAGATATCGGTTATTTCTGTGTTGACAATCTTCCTCCGGCTTTACTTCCAAAATTTGTAGAGCTATTAAAGGACCCAGATCATAATACAACGGATAAAGTTGCTCTTGTAATGGATTTACGAGGAAGAGAATTCTTTGATCAATTAGGGAATTCGTTAGATCAATTAATGTCTACTCCTTCGATCATCCCTCAAATATTATTTTTAGATGCAACGAATGCTGCTCTTGTTACTCGCTATAAAGAAACGCGTCGTTCACATCCACTTTCTCCAACTGGTTCTCCGTTAAAAGGAATTGAGATGGAACGCACACTTTTAGCGGAAGTAAAAGGACGTGCACAATTAATTTATGATACTTCAGATTTAAAACCTAAAACATTAAGAGAAAAAATAATAAAACAGTTTAGAGAAAATGAGCAAGAAGGTTTTTCAGTAAATATTCAGTCATTCGGTTTTAAGTATGGCATACCGATTGATGCGGATTTAGTTTTTGATGTACGCTTTTTACCAAACCCATTTTATATTGAATCAATGCGTCCACTAACAGGCTTAGATGAAGAGGTCTCCTCTTATGTACTTAAATTTAATGAGACAACTGAGTTCATGCTGAAATTAATTGACTTAATTAGTTTTATGTTACCCCAATACAAAAGAGAAGGTAAACGTCAGTTAATAATTGCGATTGGATGTACAGGTGGACAGCATCGCTCTGTTACTCTAGCGGAGTATTTAGCTAACTACTATAAGGACCAATATGATACGAATATTAGCCATCGAGATGTTGAAAAAAGGAGCCATAAGTAATGGTTAGCCAACGTTCGAAAATAGTAATAATTGGAGGCGGAACGGGTTTATCTGTTTTAGTTCGTGGGTTGAAAAAACATCCCGTTGATATTACCGCAATTGTAACTGTCGCAGATGACGGTGGAAGTTCTGGACGATTACGTGATGAATTAAAAATTCCACCCCCTGGTGATGTAAGAAATGTATTGGCCGCATTATCTGATGTGGAACCGATGTTGGAAGAATTATTCCAGCATCGATTTGCTACATCTGGAGACCTTTCTGGACACTCACTTGGGAATTTAATGTTAAGTGCAATGACTGCCATTACAGGCGATTTTTATCGTGCAATCATTGAAATGAGAAGAGTATTAAATGTAAGAGGGAAAGTTATTCCAGCTGCTAACCAAAGTGTTGTATTAAAAGCGGAACTAGAAGATGGCACAATTGTTTCGGGTGAATCTAAAATCCCGTATTCAGGTAAAAAAATTAAAAGAGTATTTTTAGCTCCAAGCAATGTTGAACCTTTAAAAGAAGCCATTGATGAAATAGAACGAGCAGATTTAATTGTAATTGGACCAGGTAGCTTATACACGAGTATTCTACCAAATCTATTAGTTACTAAAATTGGGAAGGCAGTTGTAGCCTCAAAAGCTAAAAAAGTATATGTATGTAATGTTATGACTCAAGCTGGTGAGACATTGTATTATACGGCTAGTGATCACGTAAAAGCTTTGTATGAACACTTAGACTCAAGCTTTATCGATACAATTATTGTAAATGAAGGTACAATGCCAAAGAACATTTTAGAACTTTATAAAGAAGAACATGCTCAACAAGTAAAACCGGATTTGGATGAGCTAAATGCTTTAAAACTAGAAGTCGTTCATAAGTCAATCGTTAAATATGATGATAATGTAATCAGGCATGATACTGTAAAGTTAGCAGAAATTTTATGTGACCTTATCCCGACTAAAATAAAAGAATAATGAAAAATATTTAGTGTTCGAAGGAGGGGGTGATTCAAATGTCCTTTGCATCAGAAACGAAAAAAGAGTTAACAACAATAGAAATTAAAGATTGTTGTTCAAAATCGGAACTGTCTTCTTTAATTCGTATGAACGGTTCATTATCATTTGCAAATCGCCAATTTATTGTAGATGTAGTTACTGAAAATGCAGCTATTGCTAGAAGAATATATGTATTAATTAAACGTGTTTATGATGTGGACGTTGAATTACTCGTTCGTAAAAAAATGCGTCTTAAAAAGAACAATGTCTATATTGTTCGAATAAAAGAAGAAGCTAAGCATATTTTAAATGATCTTTATATAACAGGCGAAGGGTTTACTTTTACGAATGAAATAGCAAAAGAACTAATTGAAAAGAAGTGTTGCAAACGCTCCTACTTAAGAGGTGCTTTTCTAGCTGGTGGTTCAGTGAATAATCCAGAAACATCCTCATATCACTTAGAAATTTTTTCGCTTTATAAAGAGCATACAGAAGAAATTTGCCGTCTAATGAATGAATTCGGGTTAAATGCGAAGACATTAGAGAGACGAAAAGGCTATATCACTTATTTAAAGGAAGCAGAAAAAATCACTGAGTTTTTAAACATTGCTGGTGCTCATTCAGCCTTATTAAGGTTTGAAGATATCCGTATTGTAAGAGATATGAGAAACAGTGTTAATCGTCTAGTAAATTGTGAAACTGCGAACTTAAATAAAACAATTAGCGCAGCCTTCAGACAAATCGAAAATATTCGTTATATCCAAAGCTCCGTCGGTTTAGATATATTACCACCAAAACTCCGTGAAATTGCTGAGCTTAGAGTAGCGTATGAGGATGTAACATTAAAAGAATTAGGAGAAATGGTTTCTAGCGGTGCAATTAGCAAATCCGGAATTAATCATCGTTTACGTAAAATTGATGAAATTGCTGATAAGCTAAGAGCTGGGGAACCAATAAAAATAAAATAAATAAGTTAAGAGGTAAAAAAATGATTGAGAAAAAAGGGAGAGTACTATTAGAAACTGGAATACAGGCTCGTCCAGCGGCACAATTTGTTCAAGTCGCTACAAGATTTCGTTCAGAAGTATTACTAGCATATAAAGGTAAACAAGTGAACGTAAAAAGTATTATGGGCGTTATGAGTCTTGCTGTACCACATGGAGAAGAAATAGTAATTACTGTTACTGGTGACGATGAAGTTGAAGCAATGGAAGCAGTAATGGACTTTATTGGAGAAGAAATTTAATGATATTGGACATTCACTTAGGTGGATGTCCAATTTTTTTATACAAAAAAACTAGCCGGAAAATCACGACTAGTTTTTTAATTATTATTTAATAGCTGCAGTATTAGAAATTACTTTATCGATTAATCCGTATTCTAAAGCACGGTCTGCAGTCATAAAGTTATCACGCTCAGTATCACGCTCAATCGTATCTAATGGTTGACCAGTACGATCAGCAAGAATTTTGTTTAATTTATCGCGTAAGAACAAGATCCGTTTAGCTGCAATTTCGATTTCAGTAGCTTGACCTTGAGCACCACCTAATGGTTGGTGAATCATAACTTCTGCATTCGGAAGAGCATATCTCTTACCTTTTTCACCAGCAGATAATAAGAAAGCACCCATTGAAGCTGCCATACCAATACAAATTGTAGATACTTGAGGCTTAATGAAATTCATCGTATCATAAATAGCCATACCAGCAGTAATACTTCCTCCTGGGCTATTAATGTATAATGAAATATCCTTATCTGGATCTTCTGCTGCTAAAAATAAAAGTTGTGACACGATCGAGTTAGCTACGTTATCATCGATTGCACTACCTAACATGATGATGCGGTCTTTTAAAAGACGAGAGTAAATATCATACGCACGCTCACCACGACTTGTTTGTTCAATAACTGTAGGGATTAAATTCATTTTTTCTCCTCCTTGTTTAAAACAAAAGATTGATTAATACAATAATACCTTTAAGGTCAGAAAAGGTCAAATAAAAGAGATGCTTTATTTATGTATTCTTTTACCTAAAAACAATTGACCTTTTATAACATACTGATTATCTAATACTTCAACATCATTAACGACTTTTCCTATTATTAAACGTAACTTTATTTAGTTTTTCTTTTGAGTAGTATAAATTCTAATAAACTACGAAGAGCAGGAGAGGTAGGACTAGATATAGAAATGATTCTAAAAGGATTTTTTTAAGTATAATTCAATTTCTTCAGGAATGCTTCTTAGAAAATACGATCGAGTTAAAGTAGACAAAGTTACTAGAGGAGGAGAGCCAAATTGAATAAGTTACATTCCGCATTTCCAACAAATTTTCTTTGGGGTGGTGCAATTGCAGCAAACCAAGCAGAGGGTGCTTACTTAAAAGGTGGTAAAGGGTTAACGACTGTAGATTTATTACCGACTGGTAAAGAACGATTTTCGTTTATGTTAGGGAATATAGACTCTTTAACATTAAAAGAGGGAGTATACTATCCTTCACATGAAGCAATTGATTTTTACCATCGTTATAAAGAAGATATTGCACTGTTTGCGGAAATGGGATTTAAATGTTTAAGGTTATCAATTGCATGGGCAAGGATTTTTCCTAACGGAGATGAAGAATTACCAAATGCAGAGGGTCTCCAATTCTATGATGATGTTTTTGATGAGCTATTAAAATATAATATTGAACCAGTTGTCACGACTTGCCATTTTGATGTGCCAGTCCATTTAGTAGAGAAATACGGTAGTTGGAAAAATAGAGAAATGATCAACTTTTATGAGAAGTATACAAGAACAATCTTTGATAGATATAAAAACAAAGTTAAGTATTGGATGACATTTAATGAAATAAACATGCTATTACATGCACCTTTTATTGGAGCAGGGATTATTCTTAAAGAAGGTGAGGATAAAGACCAAGTTCTTTACCAAGCGGCACATCATCAACTTGTAGCTAGTGCTTTAGCTGTAAAAGCATGTCATGAAATTATTCCAAATAGCCAAATTGGCTGTATGCTAGCAGCAGGTGCAACCTATCCTTATACTTGTCATCCAAACGATGTTTGGAACTCAATCGAAAAAGACCGAGAATCCTACTTTTTCATTGATGTTCAATCAAGAGGGGAATACCCTGGGTATGCTAAACGATATTTCAGAGAAAATGATTTACATATAGTAATGGAAAAAGATGATGAAGAGCTATTAAAAAATAACACGGTGGACTATATCGGTTTCAGTTATTATGCAAGTCGTTGCACTAGTACTGATCCGGAAGTATTAAGTCAATTAACTGAAGGAAATATCTTTGCCTCCATAAAAAATCCATATTTAAAAGCCTCAGAGTGGGGATGGCAAATCGATCCTAAAGGATTACGAATAACATGTAATCAATTATACGACCGTTACCAAAAACCATTATTTATTGTGGAAAATGGCCTAGGAGCAATTGATGTAATTGAAGACAACGACACAATTAATGATGACTACCGAATCGAATATTTAAACTCACACTTTAAAGAAATGTCCGAAGCAATCCAAGACGGCGTCGAAATCATTGGCTACACAAGCTGGGGACCAATCGATCTAGTAAGTGCAGGAACCGGTGAAATGAAAAAACGCTACGGATATATATACGTAGACAAAGACAACGAAGGAAAAGGTACATTAAAAAGACTCAAGAAAAAAAGCTTTTACTGGTACCAACAAGTTATCAAAACAAACGGTGAAAACCTATAAAATAGTAACCAAAGAAGAGGAGGCACCAAAAGCACATCTTCTTCTTTTCATATTCTTAGAATATTTTCATACCCGAAAACAGACCTAAAACATTGCAGTCAGAACTTTCTAAAGATATAATTGACCTATATTGATTATGCGTTCCTAGCTCAGTGGATAGAGCGCGTCCGAATAAGCTTCGTAGCGAAACATCAGCGCACCAATCGAGCCACTACTTGCATAAGCTTTCTGAGATTGGGGCGACCTATACAATATACTTATCTACCCTTATAAAATATGCGTTCGTAGCTCAGTGGATAGAGCGTCGGTTTCCGGTACCGTGTGTCGCAGGTTCGAATCCTGTCGAGCGCGCTAAAAAGTAAAAAGCCGATTGATATTATCTGTTTAAAAACAGAAGTAATATCAATCGGTTTTTATTTTTTTCTACTGATAATCCTCCTCCTTCTAACCTACAACTAAAGATGTATCAAAACTCCATCCAATGAAGAATGGGTTCCCTTACCTTACTGTCATATATTTAAAGTAAGAAAAAGGAGGCCTTCAAAATGGATATAAATTCATGGTTTTTTGAGGAACTAGCAAAATTCAATAAAGAAGAAATGGAAAGAGAACTAAAATTCACAGAAACATATAAACTATACTCAACAACTAAGAAGAAAAAATACTTTATCGACCTAAAAATCATTAAATTCTGTATATAAAATTGAGGATGTTTAAAGCCAAAACAATACTAAGGATAATAGTGTCGCGTGATTCTAAAAGATTTGGCATGGGGTTTTTAATAGCTTGAATTTTTTTCCTCTACCATTTTTCAAAAATATATGTTATATTACTTATTGCGATGAGCTAATTTGAGTAAGACGAGAGATATGCGCAAGCTAAACGCGCGGATGTGGCCGCCCGGTCTCTCGCCTCAAACGCATCAAGACGTCTGCTGCGGCAGGCGTCTTTCTTTTTGTTCATTTCTTTGTGTATAATAGTACATATTAATATTGAAGGGAATGTTTTTGTGTTAACTATTGCAGAATACACTGTAGAAGAAATAAAAGATCCATTTGGCATCATTGAAGGGGAGCGATATGAATTTATTCTTTATATTGATGTACCAGAAGATGATGAATTATATAATGAAAAAGGAATATACATAAAAGCACTTTTTGGTGTAAATGGTGAAGAGTCTAGATTAATAAAATATGACTTGTTTGAGGTTGAATCAAATAGTTATTTAGATTTTGATTTGGAAGAAGATGAAGAGAAAGAAGTATTTGAATTTTGTAAGTCTCATTTAACAGTTGAAGAATAATTTTAATGTGTTGTAGTATAACACACTTTCGGTTTAATTAGGGTGTTTCGCATTAATTCGCCAACACACTACTATCTTTTAGCTAACACAGTACGATTTATGGCTACACACAAATGAAACACTAAAATTTAATAAAAATGATTAGTTTTAAAAACCTTGATTTCTCAAGGTTTTTTTATTGGGTTTTAAAATAAATAGATTTTTTAGAAAATTGGCACAGATTTTGCAATATTTAAATTGATTAAAAAACTTGTCCTTGTATCGCGTAATTCTTTTGTCATTATTTGTAAAAATGTAAGCGCTACAATGGCTGGGTAAATTTTGTAGGAGGTGGAGAATGAATATTCTATTAGTATGTTCAGCAGGTATGTCAACTAGTTTACTGGTCACGAAGATGGAACAAGCAGCAAAGGCAAAAGGGATTCAGGCCAACATATGGGCTGTTGCTGGTGATGAAGCGAAAGAAAATTTAGCTAAAGCGGATGTATTACTACTTGGACCACAGGTTCGTTATCTTGCCTCAGAGATGAAGAAGCTGGCTGAACCTAAGGGGATTCCAGTAGATACTATTAATCCGGTACATTATGGATTGATGAATGGTGAAGCTGTGTTAGAAATGGCTTTAAATTTGAAAAAATAAAACGGGGTATTAAAAATTTAGAGAGAAAAGAAGGTGTATCAGAATGATGCGTTTTGCTGAAAAGTATATAATGCCTGCAGCAGCGAAGTTTGGAAATCAACGTCATTTGCTAGCTATCCGTGATGCGTTAATTGGTATGATTGCAATTACGATGATCGGAGCATTTGCGACTTTAATTAATAATCTAGGTGGAGCAATCCACGGCTACGATCACATGATGGAAACTGTCTTCGGTGCTAACTGGAAAACATTAGGCGGCGATATTTGGTGGGGAACTTTTGCATTTATGACCGTGTTTGCAGTTGTAGGGATTGCCTATAAATTAGCACGTTCTTATGGCGATGAAGGTTTTGAAGCTATGCTTGTTGCATTAGCATGTTATTTTGTACTTGTTCCACAATCATTAGCTGCAGTTTCTGTTACATTAGACGGAGGCAAAACAGCTACAGGTAGTGCTTGGGGATTTATTAGCTGGAATTCATTAAACTCAACAGCTTTATTTACAGGTATTATCGTAGCGATTGTTGCAACTGAAATTTTTGTACGATTAGCTAGAGTAAAGCAATTAGTTATTAAATTACCTGATGGTGTTCCACCAGCAGTATCGAAAGCGTTTGCAAAACTATTACCAGGTATGCTAACAATCTTCATTGTAGCTTTAGTTGGTTTATTATTCAGATTGTATTTATCTGATGGAGTATACTTTAATGATTGGTTAAACTCAGTTCTTGTAAAACCATTAACTGATGCAGCTGATTCATTAGGATTTGCAGTTGCAATTGCATTCTTTGTTCATTTCTTCTGGGCACTAGGACTACATGGTCCGAATATTTTAGGTGGTATTACGACACCATTATTAACAAGTTTAGGAAATCATAATATTGACTTATACGCAAAAGGAGTTACTGATTTAGATAAGTACTCAGTTTTAGCAGGACCATTCTTAGATGCATTCGTGTATATGGGCGGATCAGGAACAACAATTGGTTTAATTATTGCAATGTTTATCGTTAACCGTAGACGTTATAAACAGATGATTGCTTTAGGCACACCTCCTGGATTATTTAATATTAATGAACCAATCATTTTCGGTTTACCGATTGTATTAAATCCAGTATGGTTAGTACCATTTATCCTTACTCCAATTGTATTAACAATTATTTCTTATTTAGCTGTTCAATCGCATATCGTATTCCCAGTTGTTTCAACTATTCCATGGGTAACTCCACCGGTTATTGGCGGATATTTAGCAACAGGTGGTCATTGGAGCGGAGCAGCTTTATCGTTAGTTAACGCCGTAATCTCTGTTATTATTTACTTGCCATTCGTAGTAGTTGCAGAAAGAATGGAAGCTAAAAGATCAACGGAAACTACGAGCAGTAACTCATTAAATGTTTAATAGAATGTAAAGGAGAAGAGTGCAGATGCCTACCGACACAAACAATGAACAAATTGCATTTCAGCTTATATTACATTCAGGTAATGCTAAAAGTTTATTAATGGAAGCGATGTATAAAGCTCGAGAGGGGGAGTTTGAGGAAGCTCGTAAGAAAGTAAGCGAAGCAAATGCTGAACTTAGGCTGGCTCATCATTCCCAAACTTCACTTATACAAAGTGAAGCGGGCGGGCAACACTATCAAATTAATATTCTTTTAGTGCATGCACAAGATCATTTAATGAACACTCTTACAACGAGGGACTTAGTGGAAGAGATTATATACTTGCATGAGAAAATCTCATAATAAACAAAAAGTGGTGTAGACAAGCTCTACATCACTTTTTTGTTCTATAAAAGTATATAATTTAAGAGGAATTCAATAGAGTTTTAAAACACTAAATTATTTGTGTGTCTATTCTGCAACACACTAGCGTGTAGTTAACACACTAATTCATTTTTAGAAAAATTATCAATTCTATACAACACACTAAGAAAATTAAGCTGCAGCCTTGAAAGGTTTAGAAAAAACCATTAATATTTTAAATCCTTGTAGGACAAGGACTTTAAGTTGAAAATAAATATTTTTAAAGCAATGATAAAAAGTTGGCACGCCATTTGCTATATAAAGAGTGTACAAAATAAAAAAATTGGTAGTTCCTTACTAAAGATTGTAAGCGCTACACATTAACTGATACTGGAGGAATTATAATGAATATTTTATTAGCTTGTTCAGCAGGGATGTCTACTAGTTTACTAGTAACTAAAATGGAGGATGCAGCAAAAGCAAAAGGAATTGAAGCAAAAATTTGGGCAGTATCAGGTGATGCTGCAAAAGAAAATTTAGATAAAGCCGATGTTCTTTTATTAGGGCCACAAGTAAGATATTTAGCTTCAGAGATGAAAAAAGTTGCAGAGCCAAAAGGAATCCCAGTTGATGTGATCAATCCAGTACATTATGGACTGATGAACGGTGAAGCTGTTTTAGAATTAGCTCTTAGCTTAAAAAAATAGCATTTATTGTTGCATGAATTATTAACAAAAAGGAGCCTTAAAAAATGATAAATTTTGTAGAAAGATATATAATGCCAGCTGCAGCAAAGTTCGGTAACCAACGTCATTTGTTAGCAATACGTGATGCGTTAATCGGTATGATTGCCATTACAATGGTAGGTTCGTTTGCAGTTTTATTTAATAATCTAGGCGGAGCGATAAAAGGCTACGACAAGATGATGGAAGCACTTTTTGGACTAAATTGGAAGACACTAGGTGGAGACATTTGGTGGGGAACATTCGCATTTATGACTGTGTTTGCAGTTGTAGGGATTGCATATAAATTGGCTCGCTCATATGGAGATGAGGGATTCGAAGCAATGCTTGTAGCATTAGCATCATATTTTGTGCTAGTGCCACAAACTTTAAATACAGTGACAGTTACATTAGAAAATGGAAAAACAGCTACTGGTAGTGTTTGGGGATTAGTAAACTCAACATATACTAATTCAACTGCACTATTTACTGGAATAATCGTCGCAATTATCGCAACAGAAATTTTTGTCCGCTTATCTAAAGTGAAAAAATTAGTCATTAAATTACCTGATGGTGTACCACCAGCGGTTTCTAAAGCATTTGCGAAACTGTTACCAGGTATGTTAACAATTTTGGTAATCGCAATTGTTGGTTTGTTATTCCGATTATATTTATCTGATGGAGTATATTTTAATGATTGGTTAAGCTCAGTGCTTGTTAAACCATTAACAAATGCTGCTGACTCATTACCATTTGCAATCGGTATCGCATTCTTCATTCATTTCTTCTGGATGCTTGGCCTACATGGACCAAATATTTTAGGTGGAATTACAACACCATTATTTACAGCTTTAGGGAATGAAAATATTGATTTAGCAGCAAAAGGTGTTACTAAGTGGAGCGAATACAATGTAATGGCTGGCCAATTCTTTGATGCATTTGTTTTCTTAGGTGGATCAGGTGCTACGATAGGGTTAATCATTTCAATGATCTTAATTAATAGAAAACGTAATAAACAAATGATTGCATTAGGAGGAGCACCAGGTTTATTCCAAATCAATGAACCAGTTCTTTTCGGATTGCCAATCGTATTAAATCCAATGTGGTTAATTCCATTTATAGGTACACCAATTATCTTAACAGTTATATCATATTCAGCGATTTCCCTTGGATTAGTTCATCCTGTAACAACAAGCATTCCTTGGGTAACTCCGCCAATTTTAGGTGGTTGGTTAATTACAGGTGGACATTGGACAGGTGCAGCTTTAGCCGCATTTAACTTAGTTATCTCAGTGGTTATCTATCTACCATTTGTGGCAATGCAAGGAAGAGTCGAAGCTAAAAAAATGAGAGAAGCAGCAAATAATCAAAGTGCTGCCATGTAACGCAGTTTGAGGAGGATACGAAATGAGTACTTTAATGACGATCGAGCAAACAGCAGTTCAATTAATCTTACACGCAGGAAACGCAAAAAGCTCATTGATGGAAGCAATGCAAGCTGCTCGAGCGGGTAATTTAGAAGAAGCAAACAGTAAGATTGAAGAGGCAAAAGTAGAATTAAATCATGCTCACCATACACAAACATCATTAATTCAAAGTGAAGCACGTGGAGAGAATATTCAGTTGAGTATTTTATTAATTCATGCCCAAGATCATTTAATGAATGCACTAACAATGAGAGATTTAGTAATGGAAATTCTTTTCTTACATGAAAAATTAAACAAATAAGAGAAATTAGAAAAGTAGTTTTGTAGAATGAACGAACTACTTTTCTTCTATTAAATAGAAGGAGTGAAGAAGATGAGAAACGGTATTAAAATAGCAACAATTGGTGGCGGTTCAAGTTATACTCCAGAATTGATTGAAGGATTTATTAAACGTTATGATGAGTTACCTGTTAGGGAGCTTTGGTTAGTAGATATTGAAGAAGGTAGAGAAAAACTTGAAATCGTAGGAAGTCTAGCAAAGAGAATGGTAGAAAAAGCGGGAGTTCCTATGGAAATTCATTTAACACTTGATCGTCGCGCTGCTCTAAAAGACGCTGATTTTGTTACTACTCAGTTCCGTGTAGGTTTACTTGAAGCTCGTATGAAAGATGAGCGAATTCCATTAAAGTATGGAGTCATTGGTCAAGAAACAAATGGTCCAGGTGGTCTGTTTAAAGCACTTCGTACAATTCCAGTTATTTTAGATATTGTAAAAGATATTGAAGAACTTTGTCCGAATGCTTGGCTAGTGAACTTTACGAATCCTACGGGCATTTTAACTGAAGCGATTTTAAGATATACAAGCTTCCGTAAAGTGGTAGGCTTATGTAATGTACCAATTCATATTCATATGAATATAGCAAAAGGTCTAGATGTAGAGCCTGAGCGTGTCCATATTGATTTCATGGGATTAAATCATATGGTTTACGGAACGAAAGTATTGTTAGATGGTGAAGATGTTACAAGTCGTGTTGTAAGTGAGTTTGCACGACCTACTGAAAGTATGACGATGCAAAATATTAAGGCAATGGATTGGAATCCAGATTTCATTGAAGCACTAGGAGCGATTCCTTGTCCGTATCATCGTTACTACTATCAATCTAAAGTAATGCTAGAGGAAGAACTAGAGGCTGCGAAAAAAGATGGCACTCGCGCTGAGGTTGTAAAAAAATTAGAAGAATCATTATTTGAATTATATAAAGATCCTAATTTAAGTATTAAGCCACCACAATTAGAAAAGCGTGGGGGAGCATATTATAGTGATGCTGCATGTCGATTAATATCATCTCTATATAACAATAAAGGTGATATTCAACCTGTTAACACAATGAATAATGGGGCGATTGCTTCTATACCAGATGACTGTGCAGTTGAAGTAAGTGCAGTCATTACAAAGGATGGCCCGAAACCACTAACAATGGGAGATTTACCAGTGGCTGTACGTGGTTTAGTTCAACAAATTAAATCATTTGAGCGAGTTGCTGCAGAAGCTGGTGTAACTGGCGATTATAAAACTGCTTTACTTGCAATGTGTATTAATCCACTAGTTGGGTCTGATAGTTTAGCAAAACAAATTTTAGATGAAATGTTAGAAGCGCACAAAGAGCATTTACCTCAATTTTTCAAAAACGAAAAAGTAGCAGCGAATTAACGTTTTAATCGATTAAAGTGAGGGATGTAACTCGAATGTGCGAGGGCATCCCTTTTTAATTAGTAGATTGAAGAAAAGGGGAATGAAAAATGACAAAGCTTATTGTAAATGCAGATGACTACGGATATTCAAAAGGTGTAAATTTCGGTATTATTGAAGCACATTTGAATGGTATAGTGAATTCTGCAACGATGATGATGAATATGTATGCTGTGGAGCATGGAGTTGAATTAGCAAAATTGCATCCTACGTTGGGACTTGGTGTACATCTTGTCTTAACAGCGGGCAAACCGTTATTAACTGATTTACAAACAATTGTAGATCAAAATGGCGTTTTCCTTAAGAACAGTTATTGGTACGATCATCCAGTTGTTGATATAGAAGAAGTAGAAAAGGAATGGGATGCGCAAATTCAAAAGTTCCTTTCGTTCGGTTTGAAGCCTACGCATCTAGATAGCCATCACCATGTACACATGATTCCTATTCTCCACCCAGTTATTGCGAAACTATCTCAAAAGTATGATCTTCCAGTCCGTGTTTCTCCCGAAAGCCAAATAGTCGGAATTAAACCATTTACTGATCAATTATTAACTGATTTTTATGGTAGTGAAATTCCAGCAAATTATATCGAGACAATAAAAGAAAGAATAAATAAAGGCGTAGAGTCAGTCGAGATTATGGTGCATCCTGCATTAGTTGATAATCATTTGAAAAATGGCACTTCGTATTGTTTTGAACGATTAACAGAACTTGATATTTTAACGAACTCAAATCTTCCAGAGGGAGTAGAGTTAGTAAAATATTAATATTGAATGTAGAAAAGCCAGTTCCTTCTAAATTATAGGAACTGGCTTCAGACTGTTGAAATAAAACCTAGTCAATATTGATAAATAAATTGAAGATACTTATGGTAAGTACCGTGAATATGAAACTTACTTCCTCAAGAAGGATATGAGTAGGCATGAAGCTGGTAATAACATACTCGTAAAGAGTCCATGAGTTAAAAAAAGAGAGGAAATATGAAAATACGTAACTCATAAAGGGTTCATGAATTAAAAAAGCCAAAATCTGAAAACATTGAAGTAGTTGATTGGAACGGAAGGAGGCTCGACTCCTATGGGATATGCGGGAAGGCTGAGACCCCACAGGCTCGCCGAGGAGGCTAAGGTCTCGCCCCATGTAAAGCGAGAATCCTGTAGTGGAAATCAACATCGTATCTCTTCCTTTACACTGAAAATATTACTGATTAATTGACAAGTTCTTTTTTAAACAACGAAAAGCCAGTTCCTTCTAATTGAAAGAACTGGCTTTTCTAGTCTATTTTAACAAATTGCTTTCTTTTTTCTGCTCCTCTTGTTCTTTGTCATTTCTAGAATAAAATTCCATTAAATAACATATTTCATCATCAGGTATGATAATGTCACAAGATTCCTCAATTTGTTGCAGTATTTTTTTTATTTTTAAATATAGCAGATAGTCACTGTTTATTTTATCTTCTTTGTCTTTAAACGGAATTAAAGGCTGTGAGTTTTGAATTCGATCAATCATGCAGCTCATATGAATAACAATACCCATCAAATCCTCATTTTTGAAAAACTTATCTGTTTGGACTTGAATATCATTTAGGGCGCGTCTAATCACACTGATTACCTTTTTAGCATCCTTTAAAGAAATCGTTTCTTGTAATGTTTCAGCCATTTTTAAGTACGTCTCTTCATATGTTATTAATTCCTGTATTTTCTTTGTAGCCTTCATGTTTAATACATCTTGTAAATGGAATGTGTTGAATGGAACGCTTATATCAAAATTTGAAACGATACAAACGATACTTCGTTCTTTAGAAATATCATTTAGCATTTTTTGTAATTCTTCTTTGTTTAAAAGACTAATTGGAACGATTTCTAGCATCTCTTTATCATAGACCAAGTTATTCGCTAGTATATTTTTAATGGCTATTGCACTTCCTTGACCAGTCAGACATGCAGTTAAAATGACTGAACGATTAAATTCTGGTTGTTTCGTTTTATTTGCATGTGAATTGATGAAGAAAGTAGTTAGGTTTCGTACATCTTGGTATAGTTCGTCCAAACTATAGCCTAATGTCGCTTTTCTAGATGCTTCTATTACATGTGCGGTACTTACCATTTGAATCACACGTACAGGGATCGAAAATTCGGCTTCAATAATATCACCAATATAAGCTAATGAACCCATATCAATACAAAGTAAAATGCCATTTAATTTACCTAATGATTTTATATAATCTTTTACGCGAATTAAGAAATCTTGTGGTGGTTCACTTAAAGGCATATCAATTCCGATAACTTCCTCGTTTTCTAGCAGTTCATTTGTTACATTGGCCATCTCTCTTGCAATTCCGTTACCATGAGCCAAAACAATTACTTTTACATTTGAACTAGGCACTTTAAAATCTTCGTTCCCATATACAAAAAACATCGTAATAAATGCTACTTCATCAAATGGAATTGAAACGTTTGAAAAATCTTCGATCATTTTTACACATTCGATTGAAACGGAAAACTCGTTTTTATATTGATCTCGAATTTGAGTTATATTTGGATGATGTATTTTCTTGTTTGACTGAATACGTTGTAATAGCGTTTGTATATGCAAGCTAAGAGCAACAAGTATTTTTTCGTTAAATCTCTTATTTAATTTTTCTTCTGCGAGTTTTAGTACTTTTTCACTTAATGTGACGATTTCAGGCTTTATTATTTTTTGGACATTTTCTTTACTAGATAGTTTTCGATTAATGGAGGTAATGTAATGCGTAAAGTAGCTTTCAATATCGTTTTCCATTAGTAAAGATAACTCGTCCTGGTTAACGCCACGTTGTTTAAGTTCTTCGTACTTTGTATCAATTCGGTCATAAATTGTATCCGCAGAATGATCCATTTGAGGATTACTGATTATGCCTTTAGTTGGCGAAAATTCGAAATACTCATTTAGCAGTGTGATTGAATGCTTTACCTTTTTTTCAATGAATAAGCCTTCTTTCACATACCAGTTTAAATCGGTGCTATGAATTCGGATTTTGTCATGCTTATGAGTGATAAAATCTGCATAGGCTTTGGCACAGGCTAACTGAATATCGGCTTTCAATTGACCGATATTATTTTGACACGGATAGAATAGGAAAGAACGAATCGTATTGGCACTTACAACGATTTCTTTGCCAAGACGAAGACTTTCTTCAGAGAAAAATCGCTTAATGAGTGTAAATCTTTCATCGTAAGTTCGATCTCTTAATGCCGGTAATGTAATGACCATAGGAATACGACGTGTAAATGTAGATAATAAAGTTGAACTAGGGTCTTCAGTAGTAGCCGAAATGATTAAAACATTTGATGTTCGCTCATTTTCAGTCTCTCCTAGTCGTCTATACAACTTATAATCAATAAATGTAAATAACATTTCTTGACCTTCAGGAGTAAGACGATGTACCTCATCTAAAAATAAAATTCCATTATTCGCTTTTTCAAGTAAACCCTTTTGTTCAGTTGCCCCTGTATATGCACCTTTTCTTACACCGAAAAGCTGTCCTAATAATAGCTGAGGATTATTAGCGTAGTCTGCACAGTTAAATATAATGAAGGGAGAATCCTTTCGCAAAACATTTGAACGAATTGCGAAGTCATGCATTCTAGCTGCAAAAGCAGATTTACCAACGCCTGTCTCACCAAGTATTAATGTGTGCATACCATTTGGTGGATAAAGAATCGCCGACCTTGCTTTTTCAATCGCTGGTCTTAAACTAATGTTTTCTTCATAAAAATATTCATACTTATATTCTGAATTTGCCGGATTGTTTTGAAAGTGATTAGTTTGTTGTAAAGTATGAGACTGAAGTTTAAAAACTACAGGTCTAGAATTCGTTTTAACCAATGAACCTTCTTTAACTAATTTATTTAAATCACTGCTAACGTTAGCTCTGTCTAAATTTAATTTTTGTGAGATCTCAATAGCAGTAAAACCTTGCTCCTTACTTTGTAGAAAAACTTCGTAAATTTGATTTTTTCTATTCATAATGGCCCCCCATCATAAAGAGTTGTATACTTTTACTATACAAGAAAAAGTAAACGGTTTCACCATTTTTTAATTAATACAACAATTCGTCAAGTACTATGAAAAAGTTAAATATAGAGTAAAATAGTATAAGGGAGTGAAGTAGTATGGAAATGAATTTAATGCAAAAACAATCATTGAAACTTGCAATGACTCAGGAACTACGACAAGCCATTACAATGCTTCAATTTAATGCCCAAGAGCTTACGGATTTTTTATCTGAACAATCATTAGAAAATCCCTTAATTGAAGTTGAAACCCCTTATAACGATTATCCTTCCTCAAAAATCAAACAACAAACTACTGTAGGCGGACAAGGAATGGAGTTATACACTCGAAGAACAGAAACACTACAAGAGGAACTTGTTAGTCAGTTAAATGAGCTGAAAATTGAGACTGAGGAATATAGAATTATTAAATATTTAATTTATAACTTAGATAAAAATGGATTCTTGATGGAGTCAGATGAAGAACTTATTCAAGAACTGAATATCTCTTTCGTTCAGTTACAAATCTGCATTGAAATGCTTCAGCGGTTTGAACCAGCAGGAGTTGGAGCAAGATCTGTTAAAGAATGTTTACTTATACAGTTAAATGGACTTGAAGCAGAAACAACAATTGCAAACCAGGTCATTGATCTGTATTTTGACCAATTTGTTAATAAAAATTGGAAAGAGATTGCAAAAAAACTTAAGATTAGTTTGCCTGAATTACAAAAGGAAATTGATTTAATTTTGACGTTGCAACCTAGACCAGGTTTAAATTATTTCCAAGACCAAGTAAATTATGTTGCCCCTGATTTATCGGTCGAAAAAATAGGTGGAGAATTCGTTGTACTTATTAATGATAAAATAATGCCACGTTTAAAAGTACTTAGTGAATATTCCTCCATTTTAAATGGTCAACATGAGAAGGAAGTTTCAACTTATTTAAAAGATAAAAACACACAAGTTAACTGGTTAATGAAAAGCTTAGAAGAACGAAAATCAACGATGTTAGCTGTAATGAATTGTATACTTAGAAAGCAAATTGCTTTTTTCGAAAAAGGTCCAGCTAATTTAAAAACATTGACATTAAAAGAGATTGCTGAAGAACTTTCATTACATGAATCAACGATCAGTCGTACTTGTAAAAACAAATATGTACAAACGCCATATGGTTTATTTGAAATGAAGAAATTTTTCCATCAAGGTGTAAGTGTTGATGGAGAAGAGCTTGCATCAACGAGTGTGCAAGTATTTATAAAGCAATTAGTAGATGAAGAAAATAAAGAGAAACCACTATCAGATCAAAAACTTGTTGAATTATTAGCACAAAAGCATGGAGTGGAGATTTCTAGAAGAACTGTAGCTAAATATAGGGATATACTTAGAATTCCTGGTTCGTCAAAACGAAAGCGCTTTAGTTAAAAGGAGAATTAGATGTCAATTAAGTTAACTTTATATACAAAAGAGAATTGTGGATTATGTGAAGAAGCAAAAGAATCAATTCGATTAGCCCAATCGGAATATACAATAGAAGTAAATGAAATTGATATTTATACTGATGACGCATTATTAGAGGAATATCAATTGATGATTCCAGTTATTCAAATGGACGGGGAAACAATTGCATACGGCAAAATTCATAAGATTGACATATTAAATGCAATAAATAGGTAGTTATCAGTTGAAAGAAATGAATGACCCTGTTACAATGTAAATGTAGCAGGGTTATTTCACTTCTGGAGTAAATCTTGTTCAAAAAAAAACAACGTTGAAAAACGCTGTAATTTTTTTAAAACAAGTGGGACATAATATGTCATAGAGGGACATAAAAAGACCCAAGTGAATACTCTGTGAAAGAGGAGATGAAAATGAACCACATTTTAAAGCTACAACAAAAATTATTACCTGATCTAATACCGGTTATCCAAAAAAGATTTCAAATCCTACAGTATATAAGAATTATGCAACCAATCGGTCGAAGAAACTTGTCTGCAAGCGTAGGATTAACAGAAAGAGTACTTAGATCAGAAGTTGCCCTATTAAAAGAGCAAAGACTGATTAATGTCGCATCTTCAGGTATGACATTAACGGATGAAGGACTAAGCTTACTTCTAGACCTAGAAGAACCAATGCGTGAACTTTTCGGCTTGAAAAATATTGAAGACTTGCTAAAAGATACATTTAATCTTAAAGAAGTAATCGTAGTTTCTGGCGATAGTGACGAACTGGACTGGGTAAAAAAGGAGATGGGTCGAGCAGCTGTTGGCTGTATAAACCAAAGAATAGAGACAAATAATATTGTTGCTGTTACCGGTGGTTCTACTTTAGCTGCTGTAGCCGAAATGATGAAAGATGACTCTAAAGACTTAAATCCCTTATTTGTTCCAGCACGAGGCGGTTTAGGAGAAGAAGTAAGAAATCAAGCGAATACGATTTGTGCAAAAATGGCTGAAATGGCTAAAGGTAATTATCGATTACTTCACCTGCCAGATGAACTTAGTGAAGAAGCTTATTTAACAATGATGGAAGAACCAAGAGTAAAAGAGGTTCTGAATTTGATTCGATCTTCTTCAATTGTAGTACACGGTATTGGTGACGCATTTACTATGGCTAAAAGAAGGCAGTCTTCATCAGAACAATTAGAAATTCTAACTGAATCTGAGGCTGTAGGAGAGGCATTTGGATATTACTTTAATGAAAATGGTGAAGTTGTTTACAGAGTAAGAACAATTGGTTTACAACTGAACGAATTGGAGAAAATACCTTATGTGCTTGCTGTAGCAGGAGGTTCTTCTAAAGCAAAAGCAATGGCATCATTCTTAAAGAAGGGCCATGTAAACATCCTCGTCACAGACGAAGGAGCAGCAAAAGAGTTAATTAAAGGATGTTCCCTTTAAAATAAAATATAATAAAAGCTTCTACCTATTAAAAGGAGGAAATTAAAAATGGCAACTAAAATTGGTATTAATGGATTTGGACGTATCGGACGTATGGTTTTCCGCGCAAGCTTAAACAACCCAAACGTAGAGGTTGTAGCAATTAACGACTTAACAGATGCTAAAACTTTAGCTCACTTATTAAAATATGATTCAGTACACGGTTCAGTAAACGCTGATGTAGCTGTAAACGGTGATTCAATCGTAGTTAACGGTAACGAAATTAAAGTTATCGCTGAGCGTGACCCAGCAGCTTTACCTTGGAGCGATTACGGAGTAGAGGTTGTTGTTGAATCTACTGGTCGTTTCACAGATAAAAAAGACGCTGAAAAACACTTAGGTGGATCAGTTAAAAAAGTAATTATCTCTGCACCAGCTTCTAACGAAGATATCACGATCGTAATGGGTGTAAATGATGATAAATACGATGCAGCTAGCCACAATGTAATTTCAAACGCTTCTTGTACAACTAACTGTTTAGCTCCATTTGCTAAAGTATTAGACGAAAAATTTGGTATCAAACGTGGTATGATGACAACTGTTCACTCTTACACAAATGACCAACAAATTCTAGATTTACCACATAAAGATTTACGTCGTGCACGTGCTGCTGCAATGAGCATGATTCCAACAACTACTGGTGCTGCTAAAGCAGTTTCATTAGTATTACCTCAATTAAAAGGTAAATTAAACGGTGGTGCTGTACGTGTACCAACTGCTAACGTATCTTTAGTTGACTTAGTAGTAGAATTAAACGCTGAAGTTACTGCTGAAGAAGTAAATGCTGCATTTAAAGCTGCTTCTGAAGGTGAATTAAAAGGTATTTTAGGATATTCTGAAGAGCCATTAGTATCAATCGATTACAACGGTTGCTCAAACTCTTCTACAATCGATGCATTATCTACAATGACTATGGAAGGCAACATGGTTAAAATCCTTTCTTGGTACGATAATGAAACTGGTTACTCAACACGTGTAGTTGACTTAGTAGCTCACATCGCTTCAAAAGGTCTATAATTTTAATAAAAATTAATATGAGGGTGAGGGGAAATTCCTCCCCTCTTTTATTTGATAAAAATCCTCTTTTGTCACGAATCCAACACATTTTAAAAAAATACTCTAGAAATAAATTCCAATTGATATACATAATCTGTTAAAATTGCGGTGACAATATCACAGAATAGATGCGACTTCAAAATGAGACGGATCGATAAGTGGAATTGAATATGGATGAATAAAAACGTACTGGAGGCACCTATTATGAACAAAAAGTCATTACATGACATTGATGTAAAGGGAAAACGCGTATTTTGCCGTGTGGATTTTAATGTACCAATGGCAAATGGTGAAGTAACAGATGATACACGTATTCGTGCTGCACTTCCTACAATTCAGTATTTAATAGAAAACGGAGCAAAAGTTATTTTAGCATCTCATTTAGGTCGTCCAAAAGGACAAGTAAATGAAGATTTACGTTTAAATGCTGTTGCTCAACGTTTAAGTGAAAAATTAGGTAAAAACGTAATTAAAACTGATGAAGCATACGGCCCTAAAGTTCAAGAAGAAATTAGCAAAATGAACGAAGGCGATGTTTTATTATTAGAAAACGTTCGTTTCTACCCAGGTGAAGAGAAAAATGACGATGCTTTAGCAAAAGAATTTGCTGCTTTAGCGGATGTATATGTAAATGATGCATTTGGTGCTGCTCACCGTGCGCATGCAACTACTGCTGGTATTGCAAAATATATCCCAGCTGTAGCAGGTTTCTTAATGGAAAAAGAAATTAATGTTTTAGGTAAAGCACTTTCTAACCCAGAGCGTCCATTTACAGCTATTATCGGTGGAGCGAAAGTTCGAGATAAAATTGGTGTAATTGAAAACTTATTAGAAAAAGTTGATAACTTAATCATTGGTGGCGGATTAGCTTATACATTCTTAAAAGCAAAAGGCTATGAAATTGGTAAGTCTCTTTTAGAAGAGGATAAAATTGATTTAGCGAATGAGTTTATGCAAAAAGCAGAAGCAAAAGGCGTTAAATTCTACATGCCAATCGATGCAATTATTGCTGACAAATTTGGTGAAGATGCTAATACGCAAGAAGTTGATATTGATAGCATTCCTGCAGATTGGGAAGCTCTTGATATTGGACCGAAAACAACTGCTCTTTATGCAGATGTAATTAAAAGTTCTAAATTAGTTATTTGGAATGGACCAATGGGCGTATTTGAAATCGATAAATTTGCACAAGGTACTATTGGAGTAGCACAAGCTTTAGCAGATTCAGATGCTTACTCAATTATCGGTGGAGGAGACTCAGCTGCGGCTGCTGAAAAATTCGGTTTAGCAGATAAAATGAGCCACATATCTACTGGTGGTGGTGCTTCTTTAGAATTTATGGAAGGTAAAGAACTTCCAGGAGTAGCATTATTAAACGATAAATAAGTCTAATAGCTTTACAATTTTTAGTAATTGAAATAGAGTAAGATTTTATGTCTTACCAATTGTTAGGAAGGTGTTTCTTATGCGTAAACCTATAATTGCAGGTAACTGGAAAATGAATAAAACGCTTAGCGAAGCGATGACATTTGTTGAAGAAGTAAAAAATAGCATTCCATCATCTGATAGAGTAGATTCAGCAGTTTGTGCTCCTGCTTTATTTATTGCACCAATGTTGTATGGTACAAAAGGAACGGAATTAAAAATTGGTTCTCAAAATGTAAGTGATAAAGATAGTGGTGCTTATACTGGAGAAATTAGCCCAGTAGCACTTAAAGATCTAGGAGTAACTTATGCTATTATCGGAC
The DNA here is from genome assembly GCF_002556365.1 of Bacillus sp. AFS002410. Taxonomy (NCBI): domain Bacteria; kingdom Bacillati; phylum Bacillota; class Bacilli; order Caryophanales; family Bacillaceae; genus Bacillus; species Bacillus sp. AFS002410. Next base: position 139,400 of record NZ_NUEU01000009.1, on the reverse strand, counting down.
ATTCTGAACGTCGTGAATATTATGGCGAAACAGATGAGTTTATTAATAGTAAAACAAAAAAAGCTTTCGAACATGGTCTTACACCAATCCTTTGCTGTGGTGAAACACTTGAAGAGCGTGAAGGCGGTAAATTTGAGGAAGTTATTCGCACTCAATTAACAGCTGATCTTGCAGGTCTTACAGATGAGCAAGTAAAGAGTTTAGTTATTGCTTATGAACCGATTTGGGCGATTGGAACAGGTAAATCTGCTACAGAAAAAGATGCGCAAGATTCATGTAAATTTGTTCGTGATGTTGTAGCAAGTCTTTATGATGAAGCTGTTGCAGAATCTGTACGCGTACAATATGGCGGTAGCGTAAAACCTGAAAATATTAAAGAGTATATGGCTCAACCTGATATTGACGGAGCGTTAGTAGGTGGAGCAAGCTTAGAACCAGCTTCTTTCCTTGCATTATTGGAGGCTGTTAAGTAATGAGTAAGCAACCAGTAGCGTTAATTATCCTAGACGGATTTGGTTTACGCGACGAAACATTTGGAAATGCTGTTGCACAAGCGAAGAAACCAAATTATGATAGATATTGGAATAAATATCCTCATGCACAATTAACTGCTAGCGGTGAAGCAGTAGGTTTACCCCAAGGACAAATGGGTAACTCTGAGGTTGGTCATTTAAATATCGGAGCTGGACGAATTGTTTATCAAAGCTTAACGCGTGTAAATAAAGCAATTCGTGAAGGTGAATTTGAAAAAAATGATACATTCATCGACGCAATTAAAAGTGCAAAAGAAAAAGACAAAGCATTACATATTTTTGGATTACTGTCTGATGGCGGTATTCACAGCCATATTAATCACATGTTTGCTTTATTAAAATTAGCTGCTGAAGAAGGCATGAAGAAAGTATATTTACATGCTTTCCTAGATGGCCGAGATGTTGGCCCAACTACAGCTAAAAAATATATTGATCAAACAGAAGCTAAGTTTAAAGAATATGGTGTAGGTGAATTTGCAACAATCTCTGGTCGTTATTATTCGATGGACCGTGACAAGCGTTGGGATCGTGTTGAAAAATGCTATTGTGCTATGGTATATGGAGAAGGCCCAACTTATACAAGCCCTTACGAATTAATTGAAGATTCATATGCAAACGGAATCCACGATGAATTCGTATTGCCTTCAGTTATGGTTAAAGAAGATGGCACTCCAGTTGCGACGATAGGTGATGAAGATTCAATTATCTTCTACAACTTCCGACCTGACCGTGCGATTCAAATTTCAAATGTATTTACAAATGATGATTTCCGTGACTTTGATCGTGGAAGTAAGTTCCCGAAAAATGTTCATTTCGTTTGTTTAACACATTTTAGCGAAACAGTACAAGGCTACGTGGCATTTAAACCGACTAACCTTGATAACACTTTAGGCGAAGTACTTGCTCAAAATAACTTAAATCAATTACGTATTGCTGAAACGGAAAAATATCCACATGTTACATTCTTCTTTAGTGGTGGCCGTGAAGCGCAATTCCCAGGTGAAGAACGTATTTTGATCAACTCGCCAAAAGTAGCAACATACGATTTACAACCCGAAATGAGTGCTTTTGAAGTAAGAGATGCGCTAGTAAAAGAAATTGCTGCAGATAAGCATGACGTAATTATTTTAAACTTTGCAAATCCGGATATGGTTGGACATTCAGGTAAACTTGAGCCGACAATTAAAGCAATTGAAGCGGTTGACGAGTGTTTAGGCGATGTAGTTGATGCAATTCTTGCAAAAGGCGGAAAAGCAATCATTACAGCTGACCATGGAAATGCAGATGAGGAAATTACACCTGAGGGTGAACCTATGACTGCTCACACGACTAACCCTGTACCAGTTATTGTAACTGAAGAAGGTATTACGTTACGTGAAGATGGTATTTTAGGTGATTTAGCTCCAACAGTTCTTGCTTTATTAAAAGTAGAACAACCAAAAGAAATGACTGGTAAATCACTTATTAAATAAGTGAACAGTTATCTATAAATAAGTTACTAATTATGCGTATAAACGCAATAAAAGGAGAGATTTTATTATGTCAATGATTATTGATATTTATGCTCGCGAAGTATTAGATTCTCGTGGTAACCCTACTGTAGAAGTAGAAGTTTATACAGAAGATGGCGGTTTTGGCCGTGCATTAGTACCAAGTGGTGCTTCAACTGGTGAATACGAAGCAGTTGAATTACGTGATGGTGACAAATCTCGTTACCTTGGTAAAGGTGTTGAGAAAGCTGTATCAAACGTTAATGATATTTTAGCTGAAGAAATCGTTGGATACGAAGTAACTGACCAAGTTTCAATCGACCGTCGTATGATTGAAGTAGATGGTACTGAAAACAAAGGTAAATTAGGTGCTAACGCAATCCTTGGTGTATCTATGGCAGTAGCTCGTGCAGCAGCTGATGAATTAGGTTTACCATTATACCAATACCTTGGTGGATTTAACGCGAAGCAATTACCAGTTCCAATGATGAACATCATCAATGGTGGTTCTCATGCTGATAATAACGTTGATTTCCAAGAATTTATGATCTTACCTGTTGGTGCTGATAGCTTTAAAGAAGCAATCCGTATGGGTACTGAAATCTTCCACAACCTTAAAGCTGTTTTACATGACAAAGGTTTAAACACTGCTGTAGGTGACGAAGGTGGATTCGCTCCAAACCTTGGTTCAAACCGTGAAGCTTTAGAAGTAATCATGGAAGCAATCGATAAATCTGGTTACAAAGCTGGCGAACAAGTATTCTTAGGAATGGACGTTGCATCTTCAGAATTCTTCAACAAAGAAACTGGTAAATATGATCTTGCAGGCGAAGGACGTACTGGCGTATCTTCAGCTGAAATGGTTGATTTCTATGAGCAACTTTGCAATGACTTCCCAATTCTTTCAATTGAAGATGGTTTAGATGAAAACGACTGGGATGGTCACAAATTATTAACAGAACGTTTAGGTAACCGAGTTCAATTAGTAGGTGACGATTTATTCGTTACAAACACTAAAAAATTAGCTGAAGGTATTGAAAAAGGTATCGCTAACTCAATCCTTATCAAAGTTAACCAAATCGGTACATTAACTGAAACTTTCGATGCAATCGAAATGGCTAAACGTGCTGGTTACACAGCTGTAGTTTCTCACCGTTCAGGTGAAACTGAAGATAGCACAATCGCTGATATCGCAGTAGCTACAAATGCTGGTCAAATCAAAACTGGTTCTGCTTCTCGTACAGACCGTATTGCTAAATACAACCAATTATTACGTATTCAAGACGAGTTAGGCGACAGCGCAGTATACCAAGGATTAAAATCTTTCTACAACTTAAGAAAATAATTTAATCAAAACTAAGTGCATTAACAAAAAACATAATCCATTATAGACACGTAAAAAGAGAAGGATCGTCACCTTCTCTTTTTTTTTTTGATTTTTTTGTTTCTGTCCTTTAAATAAGAAAAAGTGAGTACATCTAAATAAAAGGATTGATTGTTAAAGAAATTTAATGTTAAAATGGGAATATACGTTCTTATAAATAGTGATTCATATGTCATAAATTTTTATTCAAAATTGGAGTGTATTAAAAATAAGAGAGGGGAACAAATGAATACAACTACTTCAACAGCTTCAAATCCTTCAATGGCTTCTTTGCTAAAAAATCCTTTCATCCAGACAATTCTTGCAGCGGGTTTGTTTATTCAAGTAGGTATTTGGATTCGCAATTTTGCAATCTTATTATTTGTTGTGGAAAAGACAAATGGTGATGCAACAGCGGTATCACTTATTTCAGTTGCTGAATTTGCGCCGATTTTTATTTTTTCTTTTATCGGTGGAACCTTCGCCGATCGTTGGAAACCAAAGCGTACTATGGTGTGGTGTGATCTTTTAAGTGCTGCATCTATTTTTGTTATACTGATTGCCCTATTATATGGGAGCTGGAAGTTTATATTTTTTGCTACATTAGTTTCAGCGATATTGTCTCAGTTTTCTCAGCCTTCTAATATGAAATTATTTAAAGTTCATGTACCAGGTGAGCAAGTGCAAGCTGGTATGTCCATCTTTCAAACGATGATGGCAATTTTTATGATTTTAGGACCAGTTTTAGGTACTTTTGTATTTCAACAAGCTGGAATGTATGTTTCGATGGCAATTGTAGGTATAGCTTTTCTTATGTCAGCTTTAGTGTTAACAAGGTTACCGAAAGACCAAGAAGAAGAAAAATCAGAGCATACTTCATCATTAGTAGAAGAGATGAAGCTAGGATTCCAATACGTTTGGTCTCGAAAAATACTAGTCTATTTAGGAGGAGTATTTGCAGCAGCCGGATTAGGGATAGGTCTAATTCATCCACTAGCAATTTTTTTAGTAACGGAACGACTAGGACTAGATAAGGGATATCTGCAATGGTTATTCGCTGCAAATGGTGCCGCAATGATTATTGGTGGTGGTCTAATTATGGTAATTTCTAATAAGTTAGCACCGCATGTTTTATTATTTATTGGTATGGCAGTTAATGCAATTGGGATCTTTGTAATAGGTTGGTCAGAAGTATTTTGGCTAACGCTATTATCCGAATTTTTTATCGGGTTGTTTATGCCTGCACTGCATATCGGTATTAATACAATTATTTTAAAAAATACTGATGAAAAGTTTGTAGGTAGAGTGAACGGTATACTAACACCTTTATTTATGGGGGCTATGGTCATTACTATGAGCTTAGCAGGAGTATTAAAGGAACATTTTTCATTAGTTTCTATTTATCAAGTTTCAGCGTTATTGTTTGTTATTGGAATTATCATTATGGTACCGATGTTCAAAATCGTGAAAAATGCCGTAGTCGAAGCGAAATCATAAAGTAAGTTCATTTAAACCCTGATTATTTTAAAATAGTCAGGGTTTATTTATTTTTTGTTATTTTTATGTAAATTGAATGTAAGAATAATTGGGTATAAAGTATGGTTTGACTTAGGGAAGTGAGTTTAGTCCCTATCTATTGATATAATGAAGGAAATAGAAAGTTAACTAAATTTTTAAATAAAGGATGATAATATATTGAAAGAGAAATACGCGATCATTGATATAGGTTCGAATACAATGAGACTTGTTATTTATGAACAAAGTAAAAGCGGTCGTATAAAAGAAGTCGAGAATATTAAAATGGTAGCTCGATTACGTAAATATTTAAATGATAAAGAAATCTTGAACAATGAAGGCGTGAATATTCTACTTAAAACACTTCTTATGTTTCAAGAGATTACTCGTCATCATAAAATTAATCAAATTAAATGTGTTGCGACTGCAACGATTAGACAGGCTATTAATCGAGATAAGATTATTAAACTAGTTGCGGAAGAAACTGATTTTACATTACAAGTTTTGTCGGGGTATGAAGAAGCATTTTATGGATTTCTTGCTGTTGTAAATTCTACTCCAATTCAAGAGGGAGTTACAATTGATATTGGTGGAGGTAGCACTGAGGTAACTTATTTTAAGAATCGAGATATGATTCATTATCATAGTTTTCCATTCGGAGCATTATCTTTGAAACAGGATTTTGTATCAAATGATATTCCAACTATAGAGGAAATGAAAGAACTTACTCAATACTTACAAAAGCAATTTGAATCATTAGAGTGGCTCAGAGGTAAGAAAGTTCCAATTGTTGCGATAGGAGGAAGTGCTCGTAATGTAGTGCAAATTCATCAAAGTTTAGTTGATTATCCAATTTCAGGTATACATCAATATGAGTTGAATTTTGAAGAAATTAGCTATATTAAAAATCACCTCTCAACGTTGTCATTTGATGATTTTCTAAGAATTGATGGTTTATCAAAAGATCGTGCTGATATTATCCTTCCAGCAATTGAAGTTTTTAAAGAGCTTTATTCAATCGTAAATGCTAAAAACTTTATTCTAAGTAATAAGGGTTTAAGAGACGGGATCTTTATAGAAGAGTTTGTTTTAAAGGGACGAAAATTGCTTCCTTGCGTGCTGGATAAAAGTTTTAGCGATTTAGAACAAGATTATGAAATAAATAGTAATCACGTAGATCATATAAAGATTTTAGTAAATCAATTAGTGGAACAAATTAGTAAAGCTAACCTATACCCGCTAAGGCCTGAAGATTTTTTAGATATAAATCTAGCGGCACGAGTTTATAATATTGGGCAATACATTGAAGAGGAATCAAGTAGTCAGCATACGTTTTATTTATTAGCTAATCGTACAATTGAAGGATTGAGTCATAAAGAGCGTATAAAAATAGCATTAATAGCTTCTTATAAAAATAAAAATAGCTTTAAGCAATTTAGTAAACCGTTTCTTGAATGGTTTACATCAGACGAACTTAAGAATTTACGATTTTTAGGGATTCTTTTAAAATTTGCTAATAGTTTAAACGCCTCTAAAAGAGAAGCAGTGAAGAAAATTGAACTTAAAGTAAATGGCGAGGATCTTATTCTGCAACTTAAATGTTTAGGTGATTCGACTGCTGAAGAAATAGAAGCTGAAAAAAGTAAAAAGCAATTAGAAAAATTATTAAATAAGACAATACGAATTTTTTTCGAAGAGCACAAATCTGAGTAATCGGATTGTGCTTTTTTGTTACATATTAAGAAAGTATAAATTGGCAACGGTGAAGAAATATCTGCAATTTTAGGTAGATGTATAAGTACAATTACGCTCCATCTTCTCCTAAAGGCTCGACAAGCGGCGAGTTTTCTTTATAATAAAAATGGTAGAAATTAACAATTCTTTCATATATTTACAATAACTTAACATTCTATTAATATTGCATAAATTTTAGTATTGTAGGATTAATTTGTAGAAAAAATAAATTAAAAATAGAGTAATTATAACTAGAATATGTTCAAAAAAGGGTGTAAATGATGATAGCGACTAAAGAGGTAAAGGAAAAGAAGATCGAGTTAGCAGATCCGCAATATTATAATAATCGGGAATTAAGCTGGCTTGCTTTTAATGAGCGTGTTTTAGAAGAGGCTTTGGACGTACATAATCCTTTGCTTGAACGTTTGAAATTTTTGGCAATATTTAGTTCGAATTTGGATGAGTTTTTTATGGTGCGTGTTGCTGGATTAAAGGATCAAGTGAAAGCAGGGTTTAATAAGCCAGAAAATAAGGCTGGTTTAACACCAAAGCATCAGCTTTCACAAATATCAACAGTTGGTCATGAACTAGTGAATTTGCAATATAAAACATTCCGAGAAACATTAATACCAAAATTAAAACAAGAGAACGTTCATTTAGTAAAATATCATGAACTTAGTGATCGACAAAAAAATTATTTAGAACAATATTTTGAAGAGCAAGTACTCCCTGTTCTAACACCTATGGCAATTGATGCGTATAGACCATTTCCAATGCTATTAAATAAAAGTTTAAATTTGGCAGTTTATTTAGAAGACTTGGCAGAGGAAGAAGAAAAACGTAATAAATTTGCGATTGTACAAGTACCTTCATTATTAAAAAGATTTATATCAATACCAACGCTTGATGAAAAGCATTGTTATATATTATTGGAAGATGCAATCACTGCATATATCCACCTTTTGTTTCGAGGATTTATCGTACGAGAAGTAGCGCAGTTTCGCATTACTAGAAATGCGGATATGACAATTCATGAAGAAGGAGCTAGAGACTTACTTCTTGAAATAGAAAAAGAATTAAAAAAGCGAAAATGGGGTTCGGCAGTTCGACTAGAAATAGGACAATCTGGGGCGAGCGATTACATTTTGAACTATTTATTGGAAGAACTAGACGTACATGGCAAAGATGTATATGAACTAGATGGACCGTTAGATTTAACATTTTTATTTAGTTTTTATAAGGAATTAGAAAAATATAAAGAGCACTTGGTTTACGAAACATTAATCCCACAGCCTCCACAAGACCTTGAATCCGATGAGGATATATTTGAAAAAATAATGGAACAAGATATATTGCTACATCATCCATACGAATCATTTGAACCGGTATTAGATTTTGTATTAGATGCTGCAAATGATCCAAGCGTCCTAGCGATAAAACAAACCTTGTATCGAGTAAGTGGTGATTCCCCAATTATCGAGGCATTAAAACGTGCAGCGGAAAATGGTAAGCAAGTTACTGTTCTTGTTGAGCTAAAAGCTCGATTTGATGAGGAAAACAATGTGCATTGGGCAAAGGAATTAGAAAAAGAGGGTTGCCATGTTATTTATGGAATGACCCATTTAAAAACCCATAGTAAAATCACTCTTGTTGTTCGTAAAAAGAATGGAAGAATTGAACGATTTGTCCATTTAGGTACGGGTAACTATAATGATGCAACTGCAAAAATTTATACAGATATGGGACTAATGACTGCTAATCGTCAAATTGGAGTAGATGCAACAAATTTTTTTAACTTTCTAAGTGGATTCATGGAAAAACCCGATTTTAGGCATTTATCAGTCGCTCCTTATAGTATCCGTCACGATTTTATTCGAATGATTGATGAAGAAATTGCATTTCATAGGCAGTATGGAAATGGGCGAATAATTGCTAAAATGAATTCTTTAACCGATAAGCAAATTATTATGAAGCTATATGAGGCGTCAAAAGCTGGTGTGAAAATTGATTTAATTGTTCGAGGAACCTGTTGCTTGCGTCCACAAATAAAAGGTGTAAGTGAAAATATTCGCGTCATTAGTATTGTCGGGCGGTTTTTAGAACATAGTCGAATCTATTATTTCTACCATAATGGAGAACAGAAAATCTTTTTATCATCTGCGGATTTAATGACTCGTAATATGGAAAAACGTGTTGAAATCTTTTTCCCGATATTTGCTGACCATATAAAAAAGCGAATTATGAACATTCTACTTATGATGCTCTTCGATACTGCAAAAGCACGTGAGCAAGATGAAAATGGTGTTTATCACTATGTAAAAGGTATTGGAAATGAAAAATATAATAGCCAGAATGAATTGTTTAATTTGGCATATAATGTGCGCGAAGATGAAGAATAACTCGTAGAATTGAACAATTAGATAAAAAGACCCGCGAGGAAACGGAATAATCCTGCGGGTCTTTCATTATATTACACGTCTTTATTTTTCTTTCTTGACCTTCTAGCATTCCAAAATGCAATAATGAGTGCGCCGACTGAGTCTGCAATTATATCTGTCATTGTGTCAAAATTACCTCCACCTTGAGTATTAGTTCCAAGGAATTGATCGCTACTAAATTCCCAAATTTCCCACATGGCTCCGCAAAATACGCCAAAAGTAAATACAAATAAAAAAATAAATCCAGCAGACATTTCACTCTGAGACTGTTTTGTTGTCAATTTTCCCATTAAATCAATTGCTAAAAACGCGACTAGTGTTCCACTTAGGAAATGTAAAAACGTATCCCACCATCCTAAATGATAAAATCTGAGCATTGAACCAAGACATAATGAGCCTATTAAAAAAGCAAAATAAGAGAGGATAAACGGTAGTGCAAACCGGACATTAAAAATCTTATCTAATATGAGTGGAACGAGCGCACAAGCGATGCCACCTAACGCAATTGGGTATCGATAATGATCGTCTCTCATGATAAAAATGACAAATAAGACTAGCATGACAATAGAAAAGCCAATGCTTAAAAATGTTTGTACGCCTCTTTTCATTTCGAATCCCCCATTCATTTTGTTTATTTATCTCTTTTTTAAAATTAATGCCAAACTTGTTTTCGTAAAAAATCTTCAAAAATATTACGCAACTTTGACATAAAAAATTCACTAAATGGATGAAAAATTGTTAGAAAATTACCTCAAGAAAAATAAAAATTGAATTAATATTGAATTAGGGATATGGGTGACGAATAGTTGGGAGGATAATTATGAACTTTTTCGCATACTTAAAAGATTTTATTTGGTATACTATTAAAACATATTTACTTCCATTTATTATTGTTATTCTTTCAATAGCAATTGTTTTTTGGAGACTATTAGGTGATGAATTTTCATTTATTAACATACGAATAGAAATAATCTATTTCATTTGTTTTTTCTTTTTAGTATCTTTTACAACATATGAGATGAAGGGGCATAAAAATGAATAATTGGGAAGGATTAATTTCGGCGAAGGATCGAACTAAAATCTATTTGCGAAAGTATATTCCTGCTGAACCAATTGCTGTAATTCAAATTGTACATGGAATGGCAGAACATGGTGGAGCTTACGAAAAATTTATTGAATATTTAGTTCATAATCAGTTTGCAGTCTTTATTCATGATCAAAGGGGTCATGGGAAAACAGCGGCAATTGAAGATGATCTTGGTTTTTTTGGTGAAGAAATCGGCTGGGAAGAAGTAGCTAATGATATAATTTTTATTAGTAAGATGATTAGAAAAGAATTAAAGGATATTCCGTTGATTTTATTTGGACATAGTATGGGATCTTATTTAAGTAGAAGAGTTGTTCAATTAAAAGGAAATTTATATGATGGCCTAATTATTTCTGGAACTGGATGCGATCCTGGAATGTTAAGAAAAATGGGGGTATTTATTTCAAGTGCAGAAGCATTTTTAATTGGTGCTAGCAAGAGGAGTAAAGTATTAGATTTTTTAACTTTTGGGAACTTCAATAATCATTTTAAATTTCCAAAAACGAGATATGATTGGTTAACTAGAGATGAAGCCGAGATTGATCGATATTTAAAAGATCCGTTCTGTGGTTTTATCTGTTCTTCCAGCTTTTACCGTGAACTGTTAAGAGGCATTGGAACGATACATCGTAAACCAGAAATAAAGAAGACGCCGACTTCTCTTCCAATCTATATTTTTTCAGGAGATAAAGATCCAGTTGGTCAAAATGGCGTTGGTGTAAAGAAGGTCTATCAGCTTTATAAAGATATTGGATGTACAAATATAAAATTAAAATTATATGAAGAAGGTCGCCATGAGATGCTTCATGAAATCAATAAAGATGAAGTTCATCATGATGTAAAAACTTGGATAGAAGAAACTATATTAAATCAATAAATAAGTATTGTACTCACATATTGAAGTATAGTATTCTTCATAGTAGAATAGGAAGTAACAGTATTTTACTGTGGAGGTGAAGAAATGCATACGTTTTTATCTGTACTATTAATTATTGTTTCAGTACTTATGATTGTTCTTGTTCTGCTTCAATCTAGTAAAAGTAACGGCTTATCAGGTGCGATATCTGGTGGTGCTGAGCAACTGTTTGGCAAGCAAAAGGCTCGTGGTTTTGAGTTGGTTTTACAACGAATAACAGTTGTTGTAGCAGTTTTATTCTTCATTCTAACAATTGCTGTAACGTATTTTAAACTGTAATAAACAAGCTGCCTAAAGAGGTGGCTTTTTTATTTTTACTAAAATTGTAATAAATCGGACACCTATATGGGTGTCCGATTTATTATACTTGAGTTAGGTAAAATGGAATTCGATTTTGTAATACGAAGCATAAAGTTAGTAAATACTTAACAACAAATAAGTAGAAAAATTAGGTGAAAAGAATGAAGAAAAAATACAGTACAGTAACGTATTTAGTATTAGCAATCGGAATATTTATAACTGGTTGTAGTAGTAATAAAATTAATCGACCTATTCTTTCAAAAGAAGAAGTAGTATCCAAAATAGAAAAAGATCCAAATAAAGTAGTCACAGATATTGATAAAGAAAATAATTCTACATACGAAGTTGAAGTATTTGAGAAAAACCATAAAAAAACGCTAATTGTAAATGCAAAAAATGCAAAAATTAAAAAAGAAGAAAAAGACCGAGATCTCTTAGACGATCAAGCGCTAAATCTATTATATAAAAATGAATTTGTTATTACACTTTCACAAGCAAAAGATATTGCATTAGACCAAGTAAATAATGGTACGATTACTGAAATTGAAAAGGAAAAAGACGATAATGAATACCATTACAGTGTTGAAGTAATGAAGGACCATATTAATCATTCTATGGAGATTGATGCAAAAACAGGAAAAATTACTTCTCTTAAACAAGAAGATATTTTTCTTAATGACTAGGAGTAAGAAGTTGTCTCAAAAATTGATGATAGCTCGCGAGGAAGTTTTGGATTCCTAGTGGGCTTTTTGTGATTTTCTATAATTTTTAGGCAAAACAGACGCCACTATATAAGGCCAAACGGTTTTTCAACAAAAATTAGAGTTATATCAACAAATTTCTGTTGTTTATCAACAAAAAAGTGGATATATCAATAAAGTTCACAACTTTATCAACAAAAGGCATAATTTGTTCGTATTTCTTTTGATAATTCCTCAGAATTTCAAGGGGAAGCAGCTACTTATCCACATATCAATTAAAAGCACGAAAAAAGACAACCGTTAAATAGGTTGTCTTGATTTTCCAAAAAAATTAACCTCTCATTGCAGCCCATTCTTCTTTACTTGGACCATACATTCCTGGAACAGCTAACCCAGCTTGTCTCATTAATACAGTCATTTGGCCACGGTGGTGAGTTTGGTGTTGAATTGCCATACGTAGTAATGCGTGAATCGGCATTTCAAGGAATCCAAACGCGTTAATAATTTGTTTTAGATCATTGTCTTTCCATTCATTTTGTGCTGCTTCGATCATAGCTTTACTTACTTCAGCGTATTTTTCTGCTAATTCTTTCGCTGTTCCAGGCATATCTTCTTTATTCGTAGATGCTTCGAATTGTAAACCTGATTGTGATATGATTGCTTTAATGGCTGTCGTAATATGCCAAGCTAATTCGCCTAAAGAACTAAAATCCTCACCAATTGCCTGATCAAGAGATTCATCTGTCATAGCATTAAGTAATTTGATTGTGCTTTCTTCTTCAAGTTTCCATTCAGTAATAAATTCTTCAACATTATTAAACATAACGTATCCTCCTTAAGTTGTTTAAATTACCAACATTATTATTACCACACCTTTTATTAAATCATAACAAGTTATTTAAAAAAACTGTTTATTGGTAAATAATTGAATTGAAAGGTAAAATAAAATGACAATTTCTTTACGTAAAATTAGTTAATTCTTATTATTGATTATTTAATATTGAATTGAACGATTATAGGTAAAATATGAAGTAACGAAAGAAAAATGGATAGAAAAGTTTTGGAGTGAGTATATATGAGAGTAACAATGCCGAAACCATTTACATTTGAAGGTGGAGATCGAGCAGTTTTATTATTACATGGATTTACAGGACATTCAGCAGATGTACGTATGCTTGGACGTTTTTTAGAAAAACAAGGATATACTTGTCATGCACCACATTATAAAGGTCATGGTGTACCACCAGATGAGCTTGTTCATACAGGTCCTGAAGACTGGTGGAAGGATGTAATGGATGCTTACCAATTCTTAAAGGATAAAGGCCATCAAAAGATAGCGGCAGTAGGATTATCATTAGGTGGAGTTTTTGCATTAAAATTAGGCTATACGGTTCCGTTGAATGGGATTGTTACGATGTGTTCACCAATGTACATAAAAAGCGAAGAAATTATGTATGAAGGTGTTTTAGCATATACAAGAGAGTTTAAAAAACGTGAAGGGAAAACCCCTGAACAAATTGAAGTAGAAATGGAAGAGTTTAAAAAAACTCCGATGAATACATTAAGAGCACTTCAAGGTTTAATTAAAGAAGTTCGCGAAAATGTTGATACAGTTTATGCACCTACATTTGTCGTACAATCTACTGTAGACGAAATGATTAATACAGACAGTGCAAACATAATTTACAATGAAGTACAATCTGATCAGAAAAAATTAAAATGGTATGAAAACTCTACCCATGTTATAACGCTTGGACAAGAGAAAGACTTGTTACATGAAGATGTACTAGCATTTTTAAATGAATTGGAATGGTAGAATGATATCTTTCTGGACAAACTTAAACTAAATACCCTTTAAACGAAAAAGGAGGGAAAAGTATGAATCAACAATGGAAAGAAAAATTATTGGAATTAATGAAAAGCGCTGACTATATGCCTTTAAATATACAAGGTATAGAAGAGGCTATGGGTTTAACAGAAGCAAGTGACTTCCGAGAAGTAGTAAAAACGCTCGTCATTTTAGAAGATGAGGGTTATATTGTACGTTCTCGAAATAATAAATATAGCTTACCTGACCAATCAAATTTAGTACGAGGTAAATTGACGGGCCATGCTAAAGGCTTTGCTTTCGTCATTCCAGAAGAAACTGGAGCAGAAGATGTATTTATTCCACCATCAGACTTAAATGGTGCCCTGCATGGAGATATCGTTCTCGCTCGTATTACAAAAGAGAAAAGTGATGCGCGTAGAGAAGGAACAATTGTAAAAATTATAGAACGTGGTCAAACAAAAATGGTTGGTACTTACCAAGCACAGAAAAGTTTCGGTTTCGTAATTCCTGATGATAAGCGATTTGGAAGCGATATTTTTATTACAAGAAGTAATTCTCAAGGGGCTGTGGAGGGCCACAAGGTTGTTGTAGAACTTACTCAGTTTCCTGAGAATGGGAAAAACGCAGAGGGTATTGTCGTTCAAATTCTAGGACATAAAAATGATCCTGGTGTTGATATTTTATCAGTTATTCATAAATTCGATTTGCCACAAGAATTCCCTAAAGAAGTAATGGATCAAGCAAATGCTGTTCCAGATGAGATTGATGAGTCAGCAATTGGTACTCGTCGTGATCTTCGCGATGAACAGATTGTAACGATTGATGGAGCAGATGCGAAGGATTTAGACGATGCTGTTACCGTTACAGCGCTTGAAAATGGTCATTATAAACTAGGTGTACATATTGCAGACGTTTCATATTATGTGACTGATAGTTCTCCAATTGATCAAGAAGCATATGACCGAGGAACAAGTATTTACTTAGTTGACCGTGTTATTCCGATGATTCCGCATCGTTTGTCTAATGGTATTTGTTCATTAAATCCTAAAGTAAATCGATTTACCCTTTCATGTGAGATGGAAATCGATCAAAAAGGTGAAGTTGTTAAACACGAAATTTTTGAAAGTATCATTAAAACAACTGAACGAATGACATATAGCGATGTTAATAAAATATTAGATGACCAAGATACTGATTTACGTGATCGCTACGAACCGTTAGTGCCGATGTTTGAAGAAATGGCTAAGCTAGCAAAAATTTTGCGTAATAGACGTATGACACGCGGCGCAATTGATTTTGATTTTAAAGAAGCAAAAGTGCTTGTTGATGAAGAAGGTCATCCAACTGAAGTCGTAATACGCGAGCGCTCAACTGCAGAAAAACTGATTGAAGAATTTATGCTTGTAGCAAATGAAACAGTTGCTGAACATTTCCACTGGCTAAATGTACCGTTTATGTATCGAGTGCATGAAGACCCGAAAGAAGAAAAACTTCAACGATTCTTTGAATTTATCGCATCATTTGGCTATACAGTAAAAGGTGCCGGTAACGAAATTCACCCGAGAGCGTTGCAACAAGTTCTTGATATGGTTCATGGGCAACCAGAAGAAACTGTTATCTCAACAGTAATGCTTCGTTCAATGAAACAAGCTAAGTATGAGGCTGACAATCTGGGCCACTTTGGTTTAGCAGCGGAGTATTATACTCATTTCACATCGCCGATTCGTCGTTATCCAGACTTAATTGTCCATCGATTAATTCGAAATTATTTAATCGAAGGAAAAATGGATAGTGAGACAAAGCGTGAATGGGATGATAAACTTCCTGCAATCGCTGAGCATGCTTCTAATATGGAACGTCGTTCAGTTGAAGCAGAGAGAGAAACCGATGACTTGAAAAAAGCAGAATACATGCTTGATAAAGTTGGCGAAGAGTATGAGGGGATTATTAGCTCTGTAACAAATTTCGGTATGTTTATTGAGCTACCAAATACGATCGAAGGATTAGTTCGAGTTGCTGATTTATCCGATGACTACTATAACTATGACGAGCGTACGTACGCGATGATTGGTGAAAGAACAGGGAAAGTATTCAGAATTGGTGATGAAGTAGCTGTTCGCGTAGTGAATGTTAATAAAGAGGAACGAGCAATCGATTTTGAGATTGTTGGCATGAAATCGAATAAACCTCGTAGAAGCGGTGGCAGAGGACCAGTTAATCTTGGCGGTGGCTCTGGTGGCGGTAGAGGACGTGGCGGTCGCGGCGGAAGAGGCTCATCAGACCGAAATGGAGATAGTTCTCGCAGTGGTCGTTCTCGTGGAAAACGAGGAGATAGTTCACCAAGAGGAGAAAGTTCACCTCGAGGAGAAAGTACTCGAAGTGACGAAAAAGATAGTGGACGTAACGGAAAATCGTCAAGGAATAAACGTGACGATCGTTTTAATCCAACGAAAAGTAAAAGTAAGAGTAAAAAGAACAAACCTTTTTACGATAAAGTAGCAAAAGGTAATAAAAAACGATAATAATCATAAAGGCAGTGGACATCTTGTCCACTGCTTTATTGACTATTTTAGGTTGAATTATGGTAAAATAAGTAAAGATAGAGAGGTGTTAATTATGCCAAAAGGTGAAGGGAAAGTAATTGCTCAAAATAAAAAAGCGTATCATGATTACTTTATTGAAGAAACGTATGAAACAGGTATCGTATTACAAGGTACTGAAATAAAATCACTACGTGCTGGAAAAGCTAATTTAAAGGATTCCTTTGCCCGCGTTCAAGGTGGAGAAGTATGGCTTCATAATATGCATATAAGTCCATATGAACAAGGTAATCGCTATAATCACGAGCCATTACGAACTCGAAAATTATTACTACATAATAGAGAAATTGTGAAGTTAATCGGTTATACAAAAGAAACTGGTTATACTTTAGTACCTTTAAAAATCTATTTAAAAAATGGCTATGCTAAGCTATTACTTGGATTAGGTAAAGGTAAGAAACAATATGATAAACGTGATGATTTAAAGAAAAAAGAAGCAAAACGCGAAGTAGAACGTGCTTTCAGAGATCGTCAAAGAATCTAATTGGATAAATGTTGAAGCATTGGAATTTTAGGTTTTCTTTAGAAACAATTGTTAATTGCAACTTGAGATGGATATGCTATAATAAGTTTGTAAGTTAATCACCAACAAAAATTTAGCACGATGTGCAGATTTTATAGATTATGAAGCCTTTGCTTTATGCTTCGTAAGTCACTCATAGCGAACATGACTGAATAAGTTTTGTGAGCATTTTATATGGGGGCGTTACGGATTCGACAGGGGTAGTTCGAGCTTAAGTCGCGAGTCGAGGGGTCGGCCTCGTTAAAACGCAAAAGCCAATAACTGGCAAAAACAACAATTTCTCTTTAGCTGCTTAATTGCACTAAAGGCTCCTCCTATGTATCGCCCATGTGCATAGCTTAGAGGGGTTCACTCATTAGTGGGCTACGCCGGACCTCGCCGTCTGAGGGGAATGGAAGAGATTAATCAGACTAGCTATCAGGAAGCCTGTCATTGGGCCGAATGGTATGCGAAATTCTAATACAGTGACTACGCTCGTAGAAGCTTAAGTGCCGATATTCTTGGACGTGGGTTCGACTCCCACCGTCTCCACCAATACATACTGTTTGGTGGTTTTTTTATGTTTAAAAATATGAAAAGTAAAAGCTTCTTAAAACACTGATTGTGGATGTTTTAGGGGGTTTTTCTATTATGTTAATTATTAAAACTAGTCCTTTTTAATGTTTTTATAACCATTTTAACGAAAGAAAATAATGGAATTTAATAAAAATAAATTAAAAATTTTAGAAAAAATAAAAAATTCCCCCAAATTAGACTGTTTTTTCTTAATTTTAAAATAATAGTGATTTCACTGAGGAATAGGGTCTGTAGAACTAAAATATTAAGATAATTTAGAAAAAATAGATAAAAAGAAAGTTATATTACATAGTTATAGATGAAATAGAAGGTCATTTTGTTCGTCAGATGGTGACAATTTACTGCAAATTCCCCCAATATAAGATAACGATTTTGTGAAGTATTATTGAGTAACGGATTAGTAATTTAAAAATATTTCTTAATATTTTTAATACCTAATTAACAGGACGACTCAAATGGGGGGATAAGTATGAAAAAGAGACAAACAAAGCGAAAAGCGATGTCAGCTGTAGCATTGAGTGCAATGTTGTTCAATGCTGCTTTGCCTTCGGGAGCGGTTTTAGCCAGTACCGACTCATCGGTTGAGCAAAATAAGCCTTCGAACGGATTTTCAGCAGATGAAGTGAATCGCATTTTGGCAGGCCTTACAGACGAACAAAAGGCTAATATAAATAAATTGACTGGTGCAGACAATACACAAAAAAATCATGTCGACCAGAAAGATTTAAAAAGTGGCAAGAATATCGATGTCATTGTTCAATTCAAAGTAGATCCAGCAAAAATCCAGATGATTAAAAAATCGTTAGCAAATGGCGGGGCAAGCGCACAAAGCTTTGCGGCTGACTACTCGTCTGCAAAACAAAAAGTAGCGGATGCACATAAAGTATTTAAGACATTCGTGAGTGCACAGCCAAATCAATCGATCATTGGTGGGAAACCAGTGGCTTCTCGCATCGCTATTACAAGAGAATTTACCGATTCATTTAATGGGGTTTCATTAAATATACCGGCAAATCTTGTTGATACGATTACGAATCGACCAGAAGTAGCATCAGTTTGGTCAGTGATTGATATGAGCATCCCAGACGGAACACCAAGTGGGGTAAATGTATCAACGAATGAAGCTACTCCGACAACTGGTGGAAAACCAACAAGTGGATTAAAATGGCTTGGTGTCGATAAGTTGCAAGCAGAAGGGCACACTGGGATTTTTGAGTCTGGCGCACGAAAAGGGCAACGCGTAAAAGTTGGGGTACTTGATACAGGAATTGATTACAATCACCCTGATTTATATAAAGTAACACATGATGAAAACGGTCATTTATATGAAGGGCACGACTTTATCAACGAAACAGTCGATACAGATGGAACTGTGACACAAGTTGATGACCACAACCCAATGGAAACAATTTATCCGGATTGGGTGGATGCAAGAGAAAACCCAAATCCATTAGAAGGACAACCTTCAGCTAATTATAAGGACTATGTGACGTTACATGGTACGCATGTATCAGGAACGATTGCAGCAAGTACGACAAATAATAATAGCATCTACTCAGCAAACGGTGTGGCACCTGATGTTGAATTACACGGATACCGTGTACTTGGTCCAGGCGGACACGGTTCATCTTACTCGGTATTAAGTGGGATTGAACAGTCTGTGAAAGACAAAATGGATGTGATCAACTTATCACTAGGTGCGACAATCAATAACCCGTTCTACCCAACGAGTATTGCGATTAATAATGCGACACTACAAGGGGTTATTTGTTCGGTTTCAGCAGGAAATGCTGGTCCAGGTGCATCAACGGTTGGTTCACCAGGGACATCACCACTTGCAATTACAGTTGGTGCGAGTACGATTCCAGAAGAAATTCCAGTTCAAACATTAAAGTTTGGGAATCAGTCATACCAATCTCGCTTATTTGGTAAAAACTTTGCGGATGCAGACGATGCGTTTAAAGGACAGAGTATTCCGATCATCGATGTCGGGATGGGAAGTTCAGGTGACTATAGCGGAATCGATGTAAAAGGAAAAATCGTTCTTGTCAAACGCGGTGTGGACTATTTAACAACAAAAATGCAAAACGCAGCAAATGCTGGTGCAAAAGGCATGATAATTTGGGATAACCAATCAGATGAAGAAACAGAAGGTTACATTCCAAACTTTTTAGGTATTAATAATGAAAATATCTATTCGGTCTCTATTACAAATGCACAAGGTCAAGCGTTGGTTGACGCAATTAAACAAGACAAAGAACATGCAGCCATTACGTACCCAATGACACTAGATGCACCGATTCTGAAACCTGCGGATCAATTGGCAGATTTCAGCTCAACAGGTCCAGTAAAAGATTGGAGCATTAAACCAGATATCATTTCACCAGGTGTGGATATCATGTCAACGATTCCATATGATATTTGGGAACCAAACGCAGAAAAAGACTATAAATACTCATATGAGTCTGAATCTGGCACATCAATGGCAGCACCACACTTAACAGGGGTTGCAGCACTAGTACTAGCAGCACATCCTGATTACACACCAGCCGATGTAAAAACAGCAATTATGAACACAGCAAAAGATGTGAATACAGACAAAAAAACATACAGCGTGTACCAAGTCGGTGCAGGTCGTGTGGATCCAGTTCGTGCGATTAACTCCGAAATCAAAATTCAAGTTTTAGACAAAGCAACAAGTATTGAAAACGTGGATGGTAACGATCAATACACACAAATTGATAACGTCACAGGTAGCTTCTCGTTTGGTTTTAAAGGGCGCGGTGAAGGCGCAACAAACGGTTCGGATGATGTAGTTTCATCAAAAGATTTTGAAATCACGAACCAAGGAACAAACAATAAAACATTTAAATTAAGCTCTTCGTTCATTTCAACGAAATTCGCTCAATCGAATTCAGTTGGAAAAGGAACAGGGAATGATGTAAAGATTAACTTCTCACAAAATGGCTCGGATGTATCATCAATTAGTGTAGCAGGTGGTCAAAAAGCAAAAGCAAAAGCGTCGATCGTTGTACCTGCAAACGCATTGGATGGAACATATGAAGGGTATGTGAATGTTGTGAATGCAAATGATGCAACAGAAAGCTACCGTTTACCATTTACAATTACGATTGCGGAAAAAGGAATTGATTTTAAAGTCAATATTAAAGCCATGACGCTAACTGAGCGTGATACAGGAAATTACAGCCCGAATACAGACGGTCAACCAGCTTCTGCTTATACGTTTTCAGTAAATAGTGCGATGGAAAGTATCTATATTTTATTAAAAGACAAAGACGGAAACTATATAGGTCTTGCGCAAAATGCGTCGAATATTGCTGGCGCAGGTCCAGGGGTTCAATATGGTCCGAATTTAGTGCTTTATGGCGGCTATTATCTTCCGTTCACTAAACCGTACAATGGCAGTATTGATGCGTCAGGTCTTGCAACAAAACCAGAATTGCTTAAAGATGGCGTTTATTCGCTTGAAATTGTTGCGACTGATAAAGATGGGAAACAGTATAAAAAAGAAGAATCTGTTTACGTTGATTACAATGCACCAACGATTAAAATGGATGATGATTCAAAACCAGGTATTTATGAAATTGATCCAACAGGTTACTTACCAGGCCAAGAAATCAAAGCGTTTTATGGGACGGTGTACGATTCAAATATCGACCGTATGAAACAAAATGGTGAGTCTGCTGTTCCAAGTCTTGATGATATAAGTAAAGACGCACCAGTCGATCAAGCGTTAAACATGGTATGGGGATACCAAGACGGTCCATTCTTAACAACGATTCTACGAACAAACAAAGAAGGTCGTGTTCATTTTGGATTATCGCCTGAAGACGTAACGTCAAAAGGTAGCAACTTCTGGTTCTATCCGAGTGACTACTCAGGTGCTGGGGACATTAATACAACGCAACAAAACTATTACTTTATTAAAAAAGGTTCGCCTTATGTAAAAGTTTCATCAACTGATGGCGTTGACACAGTAAATGATAAAGTCGTGGTGGAACCGAACAAACCGTTTAAAGGAAACATCACATCGAAAAATGCAAAAGGCATGACGGGTGGAACGTTTACACTAAACAGTCAGGCATATGAATTCTCGAACATCCGTCTATCAGATGAATACAAACAGTATTTACAAAACAAGGGCATTACTCCAACGCTAACAGTCAGTCAGCCATACGATGATCAACACGAAGGTGGAAAATCAACGGATATCACGATTTCAGGTATACCGGCATCAGGTGCGTTAGTGAATGATATGAAACTGTTAGATTATGATGTCACATTAAAAGTAAATGATGTGGTGGTTGGTCCATTTAGTTACTTTGTGACAAAAGCAAGCTTCACTTATGATGGAGACAACAAAACAATTCCAGCTTTCAATGCAAACTGGCCGTACGTGAAACAACCAGTTTCGAATATTTCAGGTGGATTATTCGCAGAAAGCTTCAAAGCGAACAGCTTAAGTGGTAGCTTTGCAAATATCACAACCGATACGGGTGCAAAAGTAACCGCAACGGATGATAAAGGAAATACGTTCACGACAAATAACCCGACAAGTTCAACCAATACAGTTCAGTACGGAAATGCAACTGGAACGTATATGTTGACAACAAATGTGAGTGATAAACCATATAAAGTTGTCACATCAATGCCAGGACATTTCAAGGGGTATCAAACAACGCCAGTCATTGGAAATGAGCGATATGGTTACCAATCAGGTAGTTCCTATGACTTCCCATCAATGGATACACCTCTGTTACTTGCTGGAGATGTAAACGGTGACGATGTCATTGATATGAATGACCTTGTTTCGGAAATTCAAGCGTATGCGGATTATGATTTCTTAAAAGGTGTATTAGCACCTTCAGCTGAAAAGGCAGCATTCTTTACCGATTCAGCACAACATCGTAATAACGATATTGCTTATGCATTTTCAGGACAAAACCAAGTAGGTGGCTATTCATTTAGTAATATTGATTACAATGATTTTTACTATATATTTAAAAACTTTGGAAAACAAAACCAAAGCGCAATTGCGGCAGGGAAAACTGTTCCAACGCCTCAGCTAACGGTTCCACAAAATCTGAGCATTGCTTCAAATCGTGGGACTTATACAGGTGCTTCATACGATTCAAAAGTAAAAACGTATAATTTAACAGCTGGAAATAGTTTAGCAGATGTGATGAATACCTTAAATTTTGCAGGTCCAACACAAAAAACGTCTGTGACAACGATACCGACATTAAATGAATTAAAAGCAGGTTCATCGATCACGCTTGTACCTACAAGTACAACGATGTTAGATGATGAAGTGTGGCGTAAGGCGATTTCAAAAGTTGAAGTAGGTCTTGGTGGCGTGTTCACGGATGTGACAAATGCTATTGTACCGAATACGTCGAATCAAGCAGTGACTGTATCAGCAGGTTACACTTATTTTGATTCTCAAAAAGGACAAACCTATGTTCCTGCAAGAATCGGATTGAATGGTTCATTATTTGATAAAACAGGTACGTACACAGTTCGCATCACAGCTAAAGGATACGCACCGGTGAATGCAAGCTTTACTGTAACAGAGGTTCCAATTCCAACGCCAACAATCGGGATGATTGCAGACCCAGCAAAAGCGCATATTGGAAACGATGTCACATTCAATTTTACGGATGATGCAAAATGGCGCGAAGGAATTAATAAAGTCGTATTAACAACAACTTCAGGTAAGAGTACAGTTGATTTATCAACGATAGCAAATGGTAGTTCGTACTACGATATTAGTAAACCAGGACAAATTACGTTTAAGAAGGATTTATTTAAAACAAATTCGACTCTAGATCCTGCAACGACTAGCACGTATCAAAATGCAACAATTAATCCGGGTGGAGCAAACTATCTACCGACAAATTACAAAATAGATATCTACTCAACAGGTCAAGATGGAACCATTTATCCAGTTGTATCGATTGGTGCAGATTCAACATTTACTGCAATGCAATCGGTAGGATATGGCATTACGTTTGATAGTAAGGGTGGTTCAGGGGTTGGTCAAATTGCAGTTGGCTATAAACCTTCTAATAGCCGATATGGCAGTTCATCACTTTTAATTGCAAATAGTAATCAACTTACTAATAATAGTAGTAATCCAAAACCAACAAGACAAGGCTATGTGTTTGCTGGTTGGTATAATGTGGATCCAAACACAAATGAGTTAACAACTTTATGGGATGCAAATAAAAATATTGCAAGTGACATTAAGTTAGCAGCAAAATGGCAAGTAAACTATACGCAAAACTTCGCGCAAGTTGATAAAACAAAGCCAGACGGAGCGGTATTTAATGCAAACGTGTATGGTGAAGGACCACTTGAAATTAGTATTCCAGACTATAACACGACAACACCATGGTTAACAGATAAGAGCAAAATTGACAAAATCGAAGCAACGTATCGAAAAATTAAATCAGATGGTACAACTGACACGGTTGATACAACAATTACCTTAGATCCATCGACATATAACTTTGTCGACATCGGAAACGGTAGTGGAAAACTGACGTTTACGACAGCGACAGAAAAGTATGCATCGGAACATCCTGGTGAAAATTTTGCATTTGGTGGCGCAAACGGAACAGCAAGTTCGAATGGGTACCAAATCAAAGTAACAGGAAAGTTAGGTGACAGCATCAGCATACCAAATGTCAAACTAGCTTATCGACGCCATGTTGATTTGAATGGCGGAGTATTAAAGGATCCGAAAGAAACGTTCTTTGATGACAAGCTTGTCTATGGAAAAGTAAGTGGAATTAATATGGATTCAGCTGCATTAAAAGTTACAAAAGGCAATCTTGCGATGATGCCAAGTTTATACTATGATGCAGCAGGTTCAACAGGTCAAAATGTTCCAATCTCTCTAACAGATAGTATGATGATCCATGATAATGCAACATACTACATTGGCTGGGTAAAAGCAGCACCAGCTGTCGGAACTGACACGATTGGTAATGTAGTTGGAAGTGACATCACGTTACCATTTACAGATGATGGAACATGGCGCAACAACATCAAATCAGTAAAAATTGGTTCAAAAGAGTTAAGCCAGACAACTGATTACACGATTACGTATGATCAAACATCGAAAAAAGGGTCAATTAACTTAAACAAAGCATTATTCACGGCTGGACAAAAAATAAATATAACAATTGCATCAGAAGGTTATTTGGATGCAACTGTTGTCGACCAAATCATTGGTCACCTAGTTTCATTCGAAACAAATGGTGGAGATGCGATAGCACCGAAAGTCGTTGATTCTCGTTTGACAAAGCCAGAAGAACCAACAAAAGTTGGTTACAAATTTATCGGCTGGTACAGTGATTCAGCGTTAACAACACCATTTGATTTCACAACAATTATTACTAAATCGACGACGCTTTATGCAAAATATGCATTAGCAACATCGATCGTCACTACTGATACAAGTGATAATGCTGTAGGGAACAATATAACGCTTGAGTTTACAGATAAAGACTGGGCTCGTGCAATCACAAGCATTCAACTTGGCGGTTCAGTGATTGACCAATCGAAATACAATGTAGATTTAGCAAACGGTACAATTACGCTAGATAAGAGTCTTTTCAGCAAAGCAGGAGAATTCAATATCATTATTAGTGCAAATGAGTATGCAGATGTATCAGTTTCACAAAAAATCGTAAATGGATACAATATTCATTTTGTAGTAAAAGGTGAAAAAGCACCATTCGAAGTAAAAGACCAAATCGTATCTCGTCGTATCACAGAACCAGTTGTACATGGTTATGAGTTAACATGGTTTGCAGATGAAGATTGCACAATCCCTTGGGATTTTACAAGTTCAATCTATTCTTCAAAAACGATTTACGGAAAATGGAAACCAGCAAAATACATTGTAGTCTATAACACTCAAGATGCTGGACTAGTAGTTTCATTGAAAGCTGAATACAACACTTTACTAGAAGAAACAATACCAACAAGAACAGGCTATACATTCCTTGGTTGGTATAAAGAAGCAGAAGGTAAAACACTATGGAACTTTGCAACAGACAAAGTAACAGATAACACGATCCTTTATGCGAAATGGAGTATTAACTCTTACACAGTTCACTTTAATAGTAATGGTGGCAACCAAGTAGCTGACAAAACTGCAAATTATAACACAGGAATCGCTTCACCATCAACGACTAGAACAGGATATACTTTAGTTGGATGGTCTAAGGATGCTGCTGGCAAAGTGGCGTGGAACTTTGCAACAGATAAAGTAACAAACGACACTACATTATATGCGAAGTGGCAAATCAATTCGTATAAAGTGAGCTACGTAAGCAATGGTGGTTCTACAGTTCCTACTCAAACGGCAAATTATAATAGCGTCGTTAATTTACCAAAACCAACAAAAACAGGTTATGCATTTGCTGGATGGTACAAAGATGCTTCATTAAAAACGCCAGTAGGAAATTCTGTAACATTAACTAACAACATCACACTTTATGCAAAATGGAACATTAACACGTACACTGTGAAGTTTAACAGTAACGGTGGAAGTTCAGTTGCTTCAAAAACAGCAACTTACAATGGGGCGATTAGCCAACCAAAGTCACCAACAAGAAAAGGCTACACATTCCTTGGATGGTACAAAGATGCTGCAGGTAAAGTAACTTGGAACTTTACGAAGGATCATATTACAGCTAACACGACAATCTACGCTAAATGGGTTGCAAATCCAGCTAAACCATCAAATGCGAAATTATCGAAAGCTGGAAAAGATTCAGTGAAATTATCATGGTCAAAAGTTTCAGGTGCAACAGGATATGAAATTGTTAAAGCAACTTCAAAAACAGGATCATATTCTCACCTAACTAGTGTGACAACAACGAATTACACAAACAAAGGATTAAGTAAAGGTAAAACATACTATTACAAAATCCGTTCTTACAAACTTGTTGGATCGCAAAAAATCTATGGTGAATGGACAAGCGTACTGTCTATCAAGCTATAAAAAATGAGGCAACAAGCAGTGCAATTTTCTCTCAAGCAATAAAGTCAAAAAGGGTGTTTATGATAGTAAGAAGATCAATTAACCACCCTTTTTGTAAGTAAAACGATTAGATCGGCTTTTTCAAATTAAAAACTTCCCTTAAAAATAATAAAAGACAAGAGTACAAATTAGTATTCTTGTCTTCTTTTTATCTAAAAAAGGTTTATCAATAAAAATTAGAGTAATATTAACAATTTTGGGTGTTTTATCAACAAAAAAATGAATATATCAATAAAGTTCACAGCTTTATCAACAAAAGACATAATTTGTTCGTCTTTCTGTTAATAACAACTCTGGAATTCCCCCAAAAAAAATCTTCATAAAAAAGAGCCGTATCAATTAAGAGACAGCCCCGATCTATAATAAAAGTATAAGTCCTAAGCATTCACAATTAATTGTGCAATTTCCATTGCCTGTTCATTTAAATTCATCTTTTTATAATAATTGAATAATTCCTTTTTCGAGCGCTCCACTAAAAATGTGAAGCCATTTTTTATAAACATTGGTAAAGCTTTATTATTAAGGTAGATATGATATTCTTTTTCCTTAGACTTTAATAAATAAAGTAAAAGTTTAAATAAGTGTATATATAAAGTATAGTTATTCTTCTTCGCTATAAGTAGTCCAGAGTCTGTGCCATGAATAAGCTCTTCGATATTAGATGAACCACCATCAAATGAACTTCGAATATAACCTTCTAATGAAAGTAAATATGATGCAGATTCGGAATCCTTCAGTAACATCGATTCTTTGTAGTATTTACTAGCATCCTTATAATGTTTACCTCTATATAATTCATAAGCTAAGTTATGCAGTACTTTTGCTTTTCGCTCAGGTGCATTGCATAGTTCGCAACTTCTAATTAAATTTTTAAAACGATTAATAATTTCTTCATCTAATGTATCACCTTGAACTTGTATAATCATCAACATTTCAGCGTCAATCACTCTAAGATAGTTATTGATTTGTTTGAAAAAATGATGAGATTTTTCAGCATAATAATAGGCTAGTACAGGAGCATTTAAAGTATGGTAAGCCGATGCTAAATGGTAATTATATTCAGGGTTTTTATAAATTGTATTATCGATCGATTTTAAAATTTGGATTACTTTACTATATTCTTGTTTTGCTAAATAATAAATTCCTAAAATATGCTTTAATAAATTTCTTTCATATTGTGCTAATTTATCTTCTTTTTTTTGAATCTTTTTGATGATTTTAAATGCTTCATTACATTTATCATACACTAGAAAATATTTAGCTCTTAGCAGCTGATACATATCATTATATTCAGAGATTTGAATTAACTCTTCCATTTCAAATTCATAATAGATTTGATCCATCTCTTCGAATAATTGCATGATAATAACATCATGCCAATGAAGTAAACGTTGTTTTATATTCATAAAATTTGTTACTTCTAATTCCATATCAATGCCAAGTCTTTGTGATAATAAATTTAGTATTTCTGGTGCGTACTTTGTTTGAGCACACTCTATTTTACTTATATGGGTAACGGAGCAAATGTTTTTTCCTAATTGTTCTTGCGTTAGCTTGTACTTTTCTCGATAAAATTTAATGATTTTTCCTTCATACATAACTAAGTCCTCCTCCCATTCTAGGTTTCAAAAATAGTACCTAATACTAAAATTCTACATTTAACAACAAAATTAGTATATTTAGAATAGTGGTATAGCATGTGAAGTAATACTTAAAGATATGTTAAGAACTGGTAAAAAGGAAAAAGCAGGAAAAGAAAGGGGGAGAAGGAAGTAATTTTTTGCCATCCCTTTCCCGAACTTCATTTTTTTACCTTACGTTGAATTATTTCTCTATTTTATTACCGATTCTAAAGAGCATAGATAGTTGCTTTGCTAGATATTGCGGAGTATAGGGCATATCATTTCTTAACCAAGATACAATTGTACCGATCAATGCTGATGATCCGTACCAAATAATAATATCCTTTTGAATATCAGTTTTAATATGTAAGGAATCAATTTCTCTTCTTTGCGTTATTGTTTCGGTAATGATTTTTAATAATTGCTCCGTAAAGATAGGTGTTTTAGTAGAGGCAAGAACTACTTTATAAAATTTAGCATTCTGAGCTATATGTTCGAGCAATTTTAAAAGCTTCACTGAATCTGTTTCTTCTATAGATTTATAATCCGTTGAATCCCTCATAATTTGGCCAAGCTTTTCGCCCATTTCCAAAGCCATATTCTCCATCATATCTTGTATGTCACGATAATGTAGATAGAATGTAACTCGGTTAACGGTTGCACGCTCAGCAATTCGATTAACTGTGATTTTGTTTAGATCCATTTCATGAAGTAGATCGATAAATGCATCTTTAATCAATTGGCGTGTACGAATGATCCTAGGGTCTACTTTTATTTTATCCTTCAAATCAAATCACCTTTTCCATAAAATTTACAATTTTTTTAGATGTGTATATTAAGTTGGATTTTTGCTACAGAACTAAAAAGTGTGATAACTACAATACATTTCTACAAATATTGTTGGTTGTAAGAACTAACTATATAACTATAATTAATTTATATCATGTTAATTATTAAACACTTTGTAAATTATGTCCATGATAAAGATAGAAGGAGTTGATGGGGGATTGAGTAAAATTACTGTTTCAGACACAAATTCAATAAAAAAAGGACCTATTATGTTCATATTGATTTTAGGTGCTTTTTTAGCAACGTTAAATCAAACGCTTATGAGTGTTGCCATTCCTGAGCTAATGGTTGATTTTCAAATCAAGGCAGCAACAGCACAGTGGTTAACAACAGGTTACATGCTAGTAAATGGTGTGTTAATCCCGATTACAGCATATTTAATGCTACGTTTCACTACGCGCCAGCTTTATCAAGCTTCAATGATTATCTTTTTAGCAGGAACAATTGTATCGGCAATTGCGACTGACTTTCCTGTTTTGTTAACAGGGCGATTGATTCAGGCTGCAGGTGCAGGAATTATTATGCCACTACTTACGAATGTTATTTTGACAATATTCCCACCAGAAAAACGTGGGGGAGCAATGGGGATGGTCGGGCTTGCGATTATTTTTGCACCAGCAATCGGACCTACTCTTGCAGGTTACATTATGGAAAACTACAAATGGGAAACGATGTTTTACGGAATGATTCCATTTGCTGTTTTAGTAATCGTACTTGGGTTTATTTATTTACGTAATGTATCCGATCGTGTCGTAACAAAATTTGATTTACTTAGCGTAACATTATCGACAGTCGGTTTCGGTGCAATGCTATATGGTTTCAGTCGAGCTGGAAGCTTAGGCTGGAAGAGCGCCGAAGTCATTACTACGATTGCTGTTGGAATTTTAGCGCTTGTACTTTTTTCTTGGAGACAAATAGTTTCAAAAAATCCTTTACTTGATTTGCGTGCATTCAAGTTTAGTACGTTCTCATTAACGACAGTTATTAATATCGCAGTAACGATGGTAATGTATGCAGATATGATGCTACTTCCACTTTACTTACAAAATATTCGTGGCTATACACCAGTTGAGTCAGGTCTTCTATTACTTCCGGGTGCATTAGTAATGGGCTTTCTTATGCCAGTTACTGGAAGACTATTCGACCGAGTGGGTGCGAAATGGCTTGCTATTTTCGGGATGATTATTACAATTGCAACAACACTTGGCTTCACAAACTTAACGGATTCAACGAGCTACACTTACCTAGTTTTAATGTCAACAGGTCGACGAATCGGAATGGCATTAATGATGATGCCAATCCAGACAGCTGGTTTGAATCAACTTCCAAAGCAATTAAATGCTCACGGTACAGCAATTACGAATACAATTCGTCAAGTTGCTGGAGCAGTTGGTACATCACTTCTAGTTACAGTTATGACAGACCGTACAAAAACACATATACAGGAATTAATTCCTACAGCGGCCTCTAGCGGTCTAACACAAGCTCAAATGATAAAAGAAGCTTCAATAAATGGAATAAATGACGCTTATTTAGTGATTGTTGGAATAGGAATTCTTGGATTATTGCTTTCTTTCTTTATTAAAAGAGGGAAACAAACAGCTTCTGAAGACGCATCTATTAAGTTAGATAAAGTAACAGTTAAAGCATAAAACATCATAATTAATTGGAGGAATAATCGTGAGACTTCAAAATAAAGTAGCTGTAGTAACTGGTGCAGGTTCAGGTATGGGGAAAGCAATCGCTGTCCTTTATGCAAAGGAAGGTGCAAAAGTAGTAGTATCTGATATTAATGTAGATGCTGCTAAAGCAACCGTTGAAGAAATAAAATCAAACGACGGAGATGCAATAGCTGTAATGGCAAACGTTGCGCTCGAAAATGATGTTCAAAACTTAATTGATTCTGCCATTAATACTTTTGGCACATTAGATATTCTAGTTAATAATGCAGGAATAATGGATAACTTTGAACCTGCAGGTGATATTGAAGATGAAAAATGGGAAAGAGTTTTTGCAGTAAACACAACAAGTGTCATGCGCTCAACTAGAAAAGCCTTACCGATCTTTTTAGAAAAAGAGCATGGAGTTATTATTAACATAGCTTCCGCTGGCGGTTTACAAGGTGCTAGAGCAGGAGCGGCATACACAGCTTCTAAGCATGCTGTTGTTGGATTTACAAAGAATACTGGATTCATGTACGCAACGAATGGAATCCGTTGTAACGCAATTGCCCCTGGTGGTGTTGAAACAAATATCGGCTCATCAATGACAAACATCAACGAGTTTGGTATGGGACGAATTCAATCAGGACTAGGAATAAACCCTCGAGTAGGTAAACCAGAAGAGATTGCAAAGATCGCTTTATTCCTTGCTTCAGATGAATCGAGTTTTGTGAATGGTACTGTTATTACTGGGGATGCAGGTTGGACTGCATATTAAAGCAGGAATTTTATAGTAGGGTGCTATTAGGAAAAGTTTGCCTTTAAAATATCGAATCTTTCATGATCAAATTTGATATAAACAATGAAAAAACCATCATAAATCTAATTTTAGATGGTTTTTTCATGTCTTTGGATCTACTCCAATTAAATTAAAAAAAGAAAATGAGAGTGATAAATCTATAATGAAAATATCTTAGATGCCAATTTTAGGTATAAGTATAAGTGCAACTACCCCTCTGTCTTCACCTAAAGGCTCGCCAATCGGAGAGTTTTCTTTATTTTCCAACCTGCTTCTTAACATCCTTCTTCTCATCAATCCAAGCCTCTAGCTGATCACGGCCAGGTATGTTATCAATCTGATCAGCAGAGAAAACAGGATCCAGACCTTGTTTCTTTTGAGAAATATAATCTATTAATAAGGCTTTTACTACTTTAGCTAAACGTGTAATT
Source organism: Bacillus sp. AFS002410 (assembly GCF_002556365.1). Lineage (NCBI taxonomy): Bacteria > Bacillati > Bacillota > Bacilli > Caryophanales > Bacillaceae > Bacillus > Bacillus sp. AFS002410. Next base: position 107,352 of record NZ_NUEU01000009.1, on the reverse strand, counting down.
GCGTAAAGATTAACGATTACCATTAATCCCATGAAGATATCTGCTAAGGACCAAATTAATTCAGCGCTATATAGTGCTCCGAATAATACCATTCCAATAACTGCAAAACGGTATAGATAAATTGATTTTTTTGAGTGCTTCATGAAGCTAATATTTGATTCACCGTAGTAATAGTTACCCATAATTGTGCTTAGTGCAAATAGGAATACTGAAATTGAGACGAATGTGGCAGCGAAGTCTCCAAGACTTGCGCGTAAAGATTCCTGTGTTAAAGGTATACCAGTAAGTTCAGTTGTTTTATATACACCTGAAACTAATACGATCATTGCTGTCGATGAACAGATGATAAATGTATCGACAATTACACCTAAAGCTTGAATAAAGCCTTGTTTAACTGGGTGAGTTACTTCAGCAGTTGCTGCTGCGTTTGGAGCAGAACCCATTCCGGCTTCGTTTGAGAATAATCCACGACGAATCCCGTGAAGAACTGCAGCACCCATTACACCACCAAACATTTGTTTAAACGTAAAAATTCCTTCAGAGAATATTGCACCGAAAACGCTTGGTAAAATATCAAAATTTGAAATCATTACCCATAAAGCTAAAATGATATATACACCAGCTTTAATTGGAACTAAAACAGTTGAGAATTTTGCAACTGAATGTACGCCACCAAAAATAATTAAAGCTGTAATAATTCCTAATACAATTGCTGTAGTTTTTGTATTTACACCGAATTCATTATTAATAGAAGCAGCAATTGTGTTTGCTTGTACTGCATTAAAAATAAGACCAAAAGATAAAGTAATTAAAATACTAAAGATAACACCAAGCTTTCGATTACCTAAAGCTTTTTCCATATAATAAGCAGGTCCGCCGCGCCATGAAGAACCATCTTTCACTTTATAAAGCTGAGCTAATGTACTTTCTACAAATGCTGAAGCTGAACCAATTAATGCCATTAACCACATCCAAAATACTGCGCCTGGTCCACCTAATGCTACTGCGGTTGCTACACCTGCAATATTACCTGTCCCAATACGAGCAGCCATACCAATCATAAATGCCTGTAATGAAGATACTGTTTTTTTACTTTTGTCTCTGTTTCGACCATCAGCTAATAATCGAACCATTTCAGGGAAGAATTTAAACTGAATAAATCCTAAATACGCTGTTAAAAATAGGCCAATTGCAACTAATAAAATGACAATTAATTTAGCCCATAGATAGTCGTTGATTACTGTAACCAATTCTGTCATGAATCCCTCTCCTTTGTATGAATATTCGCAAAATTATACGATAATTTTGACTATAAAGTGTAATAATAAATTATTACGCCGATGATGACAATGGTTTTTTAATGAAATCTTAATGAAATTAGGTTGAATTAAAAAAAGATTAAAAAAGTGAGTGTTCACTTACTTTTTTGTTGACGAAATGATTTTCGGTTAATATACTAGAAAAGTGAATAAACACTTACTTTTTTTGAGGCATGCTAAAATATAGGTTTAATTCCTTTTTTAACATTAGTTCGTAAGGAGGTAAATGGTGAATAAGGGTGAAAGAACAAAGCATCATATATTAGAACAATCTAAACAGCTTTTTGCGAAGAACGGTTATGATGGAACGACAATTAATCAAATTGCAAAGGAAAGTAAAATTTCTGAAGCGACAATTTATAAGTATTTTAAAAGTAAATTAGATGTATTAATTACTTGTGTAAAGCCTGATATTCAAGAAGTTTGGATGGAAGAGGATTTTAGTAACTATTCGATTGAAGAGTTGCTTAGATTATATGTAGAGAAACGAATTAAATGGGTAGAGATGAATCGAAATCAAATTGAAATTTTGATAAGCGAAACTTTACGCCATCCTGAGTTATCAGAAATTTTCTTTCAACAAATCTATCGTAAAACACCAATTGAAGAAGAAATTGAAGCTAGAATGCTCGCAAAAGAAACGAATCTACATTTAGAAATTCCTATACTAAGCTTAAGTATGATTACGACAATCATATCGATTTTAAATCTACAGAAAAGCGTAATGGGTAAAGATCCAATGCATATAACAGATGATGCTATCAATAAAATGGTGCAATTAATTTTATTTGGTTTAATAGGAAATAAAAGTCCTGAATAAACATGAATATGTATTTAGTTTTTAATGAATAAAACGGGAGAATGGTTTAGTATAACCTTTTATTTTTTATAAAAGGGAGTATTAAACTATTTAAATGACAAGAATTGACCAAAATACAAATTCGGTCAATCAGTCTAAAAGGGGAGTGATATTGTGTTTAAACAAGAATGGAAAAATATTTTTAAGAAGCCAATGACTATAGCAACAATCATTGCAATTGGACTTGTACCGATGCTATACTCATTAATTTTCTTATCTGCTTACTGGAATCCTTATAACAAAACAGAGAAACTTTCTGTCGCAGTTATTAATAATGATAAAGGTACCGAGTTTAATGATAAAAAGCTTAATGTCGGGAAAGATTTTGTCGATGGTTTAAAAGATAATAAATCTTTTAAATGGAAAGTGACAAGTAAAAAACAGGCAATGGATGGACTAAACGATGAAAAATATTATTTAGTCATCGAAATTCCTTCTAATTTCTCTAAAAATGCAGCTACGTTATTAGACGAAAAACCGAAAAAAATGAAGTTAAACTATTACACGAATGCGGGCAAAAACTATGTAGGTGCTCAAATCGGTACTAATGCAATGAAAGAAGTAAATGCTAATATCTCTAAAGAAATTACAGAGCAATATGCTAAATCTGTCTTTGATAACTTCAAGGATATTGGTGATGGAATGACAAAGGCAACTGATGGTGCTGGTAAAATCAATGATGGCGCATCAAAAATAACAGATGGAACAGATGTCTTAAATAAAAATTTAAAAAAATTAAATGATAGCATGCTAACATTTGAAAACGGAAGTAGTCAGCTTAAAAGTGGCGCAACACAACTTTCAGATGGGATTAAACAATCAAATGATGGAGCAAATAAATTAAACACTGGTTTAAACGCACTTCTAGAAGGTACTGGCACATTAAAAGCCGGTTCTAGTGAATTAAATAATGGTCTGTCACAGTTAGTTGATGGTGGAACTAAAATTGAAGCAGGGTCTTCTAAGTTGGAATCTGGAAGTAATCAATTAAATGCTGGATTAAAACAATCTTATGAAGGTGCAAGCCAACTGCAAAAAAGTGGGGCAGGTTTTAATGAGAACCTAGGTGCTACAAATAACGCATTAAAATCAATTGTTAGTGGATTACAAGATGGCTCATTAAGTAAGGAAGATTTACAAAAATTACAAGCAATCTCAAACAGCTTAAATCAGCTTTCACAAGGAAGTAACCAAATTAAAGCTGGTATCGATCAAGTTGCTACAGCGCAAGGTCAATTATATGAAGGCTCGAATAATTTACTTGCAGGACAAAAAGAACTAAATTCAAATTTAAGTTTATTTAATAGTAAATTGCAACAAGCGTCTAACGGAGCGAATCAATTAGCCGGGGGAAGTAATGATTTATACAATGGTACTAAACAATTAAGTGAAGGAAGCTCATTACTTTCATCAGGTTTAGGTAAATTAAATACAGGTGGAGACCAACTAGTTCAAGGTATTGATCAACTAAATGATGGTTCTAAGCAACTATCTGATGGAACAAATAAACTATATAATGGGTCTGGAGACTTATTAAAAGGAGCAACTGATTTATCAAAAGGAACGACTGAACTTCATAAATCATTAAAAGATGGTGGAGATGAAGTAAACAAAGTTAAAACAAGTGATAAAACCGATCAGTTCTTTGCACAACCAACAGAGTTAGTTGCTCATAAAATAAATAATGTTAAAGAGTATGGTGTTGGATTAACGCCTTATATTTTATCAATTGGATTATTTGCAGGTGGATTAATGTTCACTTCAGTTTATCCAATGAGAAAGAACTCAATCACTCCGACAACTGGTTTAGCTTGGTTCTTTAGTAAATATAGCGTTCTAATTTTTGTGGGGATTATGCAATCGATTGTAGCAGATATCGTTTTAATTTACGGTATGGGTCTTGATGTGAAAAACGTCGGATTATTCGTTCTGTTTACAATCATCACTAGCTTAACATTCTTCTCATTAATTCAATTCTTAACTGTTACATTAGGGAATATAGGACAATATTTTGTGTTTGTAATGATGTTATTACAAATTGGAGGAACTTCAGGTACTTTCCCAATTTCATTAACACCGACATTTTTCCAAACGATTCATCCATATTTACCGATGACATATGCTATAAAAGGATTTAGAGAGTTAATCTCAAATTCTGTCAGCAAAGGATTTGTGTGGGATCAAGTCTACTATTTATGTGGATTTGCAGTGCTATTTATTATCCTAACAAATGTAACATTTGCAGTTAGCGTTAAATCATCAAAGAAAAAACAACTAAGTGAAATCGAAGCATAAATCATAAATTAATAAAAAGGATTGAAGTCTAATTAAAAAAAGATTTCAATCCTTTTTTACTATATATGAAATAAAAATCCAGTATCTTTAGGGGAATATTTTATTGTAAAATTAGAGATGAAAAATGGGCATATTGAAGGAAAAATTTTAGTTTTGCTTTACATTGTAAAGTAATTATCGGTAAACTTTAACATGGTAATTATATAGGGGTGCATTTAAGTTCGATTAAATATAAAAAAACAAGGAAGCGTTTTCATTCATAGGAAAAGTGGTGAATAAATGAAATTAACGGACGTAGATAAAAGAATTTTAGAGATGCTCACTAAAAATGGTCGGATGTCTTACGCGGATATTGGAAAAGAACTTAATTTATCAAGAGTTTCGATTCGTGAGCGTGTGAATCAATTAATGAAAAATGGCGTAATTGAGCGGTTCTCTGTAGTTATTAATTCAGAAAAAATTGGAAAAGGAGTATCTGCTTTCTTTGAGGTTGATTGTGAACCAGCTTTCTTAGTAGATGTAGCTGAAGCACTAGCAGATAATCCTGTAGTAGCTAGTTGTTATCAAATGACGGGTCCAAGTACTTTACATATGCATGTATTAGTCGATGATTTTGTCAGATTAGAACAATTTATAAATAATGAATTATATGCTTTAGAAGGTATTACGAGAGTAGAAAGTCATATACTGTTGCGAAGATTTAAAAGTAGAAATGGACTAAAGTTATAGGTACTTTTAACCGAGAGATGTCGTATCTCTCGGTTTTTTTTACTATTTTTTGTAAAAATTCATAAAATTATAGAATATTCTGTCTACCGGGGGTATAATCGAAAATAATTAAATTTACATTGTTAGGTTATTTATTATCATTAGTTAACAAACGTATGTGATTTTAATTAATATACTTACAAATGGAGTAGGTGGAAAGATGGCAGCACTCATATTGAGAAGATTGTTCCAATTGTTTTTACTTTTACTAGGTATCTCTTTTTTAGTCTTTGCTTCGATGCATTTAGCACCTGGTGATCCAGCTGCAGTCATTGGAGGACCTACAGCAACGAAGGCTGATCTTAGTGCCATTCGAGAAAGTTTGGGATTGAATGATCCTTTTTTTGTTCAATATTGGCATTATTTATCAGGTGTATTACACGGGAATTTTGGATATTCCTTTCAAACGAAACAGTCAGTTGCAGAGGCAATTTCAATTCGTTTTCCCAATACATTAAGTTTAGCAATCGCGAGTATGGTTGTTGCGGTAATAATCGGAGTAGTAACTGGCATTATTTCTGCACTTAAGCAAAACTCGTGGATGGATGTATCAAGTACAATTATTGCACTTGCAGGTATATCAGTACCTAACTTTTGGCTAGGGGCGATCCTAATTCTCATATTTGGGGTTAACTTACAAATATTGCCTGTTGGGGGATTAGATTCACCAATTTGGACATTAGCCGGGCTGAAGCAAATTATTTTACCAGCCATCGCATTAGGGACAGCTTCAGCTGCTATGATTGCAAGAATGAGCCGTTCTTCTATGCTTGAGGTAATTCGAGCAGATTACATACGAACTGCTAGAGCAAAAGGTGTAAAAGAAAAATCGATTGTTTGGATTCATGCATTAAAGAATTCGATGATTCCAGTCATTACTGTAATTGGACTAAATTTCGGATTTCTTCTTGGAGGAACAATTATTACTGAACAAGTATTTGCGATTAACGGCGTTGGCAGATTGATGATTGATGCAATTGCATCTAGAGATTTTCCAATGGTTCAAGGGGCAGTATTACTAGTGGCAACTCTATTTGTAATCGTAAACTTATTTGTTGATATTTTATACGTATTTATAGATCCAAGAATTAGCTACGATTAATCAGTGAAAGGAGGAAGGGAATTGTCTACGGAAGTTGTCATTAATAATATAGGTACAAAACAAGTTAGTTCTAAAAAGAAAGAAAAATTTATTGTTCAAACGTTTAAACGACTAGTAAAAAATCGATTAGCCGTTTTTGGATTAATTATTATTATTTTACAAATTTTAATGGCAGTGTTCGCTCCATTAATTACGATCCACGATCCAATTAAACAACATTTATCATCAACGGAGCTACCAGTATTCTCAAGTGGACATTGGTTAGGGACTGATAATTATGGACGTGATATGTGGAGTCGAATTGTATACGGATCACGAGTATCACTTCTTGTTGGGTTTAGCGCAGTAATTCTTGGCTTAATCGGTGGAATTACAATCGGTATGCTAGCAGGATATTACTCAAAACTAGATGGCTTGCTAATGAGAATTGTCGATTTACTCTTTGCTTTCCCAGGAATACTACTAGCTATGCTAATTATCGCAATACTTGGGACTAGCCTTGTAAATGTTGCAGTTGCGATTAGTATATGGGCAATACCTTCATGTGCGAGAATCGTTCGTGGTTCTGTATTATCAATAAAAAAGCAAGAATACATACAAGCAATGAAGACTTTAGGAGCTAGTGATTTACGCATTATGGTGAAACATATTTTACCAAACTGCATGGCACCAATAATTGTTTTTGGCACAATGAAGATGGCCACGGCTATTTTAGCAACGGCATCACTTAGTTATTTAGGCCTTGGAGCTCAACCGCCAACAGCAGAATGGGGATCAATGATTTCGCAAGGGCAAGATTATATGTTTTCTTCACCACATATGACAATCGTACCGGGTATCGCGATTATGTTGATCGTTTTCTCTTTTAATGTCGTAGGTGATGGGTTAAGAGATGCTTTAGATCCAAATATGAATATAAACAATTAAGGAGATGGATATATGAAAAAGTGGATGTTTATCGTATTTAGTGCAATTCTTTTACTTGCTGGATGTTCTAGTAAAACGACTGGATCAAATAGCGCTAATGTTTCTCAAGAACTTACTTATGCTTCAACATCAGATGTAGTTGGTTTATCACCAATTTTAACAAATGACTCAGTTTCGGCTAATGTGATCAGTCAGGTTTATGAAACTTTATTTAAACGAGATCCAAAAACAATGGAAATTGAACCACTTTTAGCAGAATCATATACAAATCCAGACAATAAAACTTGGGATATTACGCTTAAAAAAGGAATTAAGTTTCAAGATGGAACAGATTTCAACGCAGAAGCAGTAAAGTACACATTCGATAAATTCCGTGACCCAAAAACGGCTGCTCCACGTGCTTCTTTATTAGAACCAGTCCAATCAATTAATGTAGTTGATGATTACAAATTAGAAATTAAAACGAAATATCCATACGGACCTCTTTTAGCGGCACTTGCTCACTCAGCTGCTTCAATTGTAAGTCCAACAGCAGATAAAAATGGAGATTTAATGAAAAAACCTGTAGGTACTGGGCCATTTAAGTTTGTTAGCTGGACACCTGGTGACCAAATTGTTCTTGAAGCGAATAAAGATTATTGGAATGGTGCACCTAAACTGAAAAAAGTTACGTTTAAAGTTGTTCCTGAAGTATCTACAGCGATCTCAATGCTACAAACTGGAAAAGTACAATTTATTGATGCAATACCAGCAGAGCAAATTAAACGTCTAGAATCAATTAAAAAAGTAAAAGTTACAAAAGCAGAAGGAACACCTGTTTATTATTTAGGATTTAATATGAAAAAAGCACCAATGAATAACTTAGCATTCCGTCAAGCAGTTGCTTATGGATTAGATCGTAAAGCGTATATTAATCAATTAAACGGATTAGGTATTGAAGGGAATAGTGTAATTGGTCCAAAAGTTTTCGGATATGACCAATCTGAAGAAGAAGCAGGCTATTCTTATGATGTAGAAAAAGCTAAGAAACTGATTAAAGATAATGGATTTGAAGGAAAAGAAGTGAAAATGTTAGTTCCAAACAGAGATATGTATATGAAAATGGCAGAAATTGCTCAAGCTCAAATGACTGATATTGGCTTAAAAGTTAAGCTTGAAACGATGGAATGGGGTACGTTCCTAGATGCAACAATGAAAGGTCAATACGATGTAACGTTCTTAGGATGGGCAAATAGTACAGGAGATGGTAGTGAATTATTATATCCAAACTTCCACTCTGACAATGTTGGAATATCTAACCGAATTTCATATAGTAATCCTGAGTTTGATAAGTTAGTGAATGAATCTCGTCAAACGATTGACCCAGATGCTCGAAAAGAAAAACTAAAAGAAGCGGATGATTTATTAGTAAAGGATGCTCCGGTCATCGTTATGAATCAAGGTGTAGTAACATCTGCAGTTGATCAAACGGTGAAAGGTTTAGTAATTGACCCTACTGGACAATGGTCTTTATATAACGTACACAGAGAGTAGGTAGCATGATGACGACAGAACTTCTATCTGTAAACAATTTAGTAACAACGTTTCGAACAGCTGACGGAGAAATCCCAGCTGTTCGAAATGTATCCTTTTCAGTAAACAAAAGCGAGACTTTATGTATCGTTGGAGAATCTGGTTGTGGGAAAAGCATTACATCATTATCCGTAATGGGATTATTGCCAAGTAATGGATCAATTAAAAGTGGCTCTATTCAATTAGAAGGAACAGATTTAACTAAGCTAACAAATGATGAACTAAGAAAAATTAGAGGTAATAAAATATCGATGATTTTTCAAGAGCCAATGACTGCTTTAAATCCTGTTATTACAATTGGGTATCAACTACGTGAACCACTAATGATTCACCAAAAGCTTACTAAACAAGAAGCAAATAAAAGAGGTATTGAACTTTTAAAACAAGTTGGTATTCCTTATCCAGAAAAAAGAATGCATCAATATCCTCATGAATTAAGCGGCGGAATGAGACAGCGGGTTATGATTGCCATTTCATTAGCTTGTACGCCAGGACTTTTAATAGCGGATGAACCAACAACAGCACTTGATGTCACGATTCAGTCACAAATTTTAGATTTAATCCATGATTTACAAGAACAGCTTGGAATGGGTGTCATCATGGTTACACATGATATGGGAGTCGTTGCTGAAATTGCTGATAAAGTGATGGTTATGTATGCAGGAGAAAAAATTGAAGAAGGCCCTGTAGAAGAGATCTTTAATAATCCAAGTCATCCATATACAATTGGTCTATTAAACTCTGTACCAAATGTTGATGATCCAGATTTTGAATTGGAAGCTATTCCAGGCTCGACGCCGAGCTTAAACGAACAAATAACTGGCTGCCGTTTTCATCCACGCTGTGAACGTGCCCTTGCGCGATGCAAAGTTGAAGTGCCAAAGGAATTTAAAATAAAAAATGGGCACACGGTTAAATGTTGGTTAAGTGAGGAGGATGCACTATGACTCTAGTAAAAAGTAAGTCACCTTTATTAGAGCTTCGAAATGTAAAAAAGTATTACCCAATTCGTGGAGGATTACTAAAAAAAGTACAAGGTCACGTTAAAGCCGTTGAAGCAGTAAGCCTTTCATTATTGGAAGGTGAAAGCTTAGGAGTTGTAGGAGAATCGGGCTGCGGTAAATCTACTTTAGGTAAGACAATTTTAGGTCTTGAGGAAATTACAGATGGAAAAGTAATTTTTAGAGATACAGAAATTCAGCATTTATCCAATAAAAACCGAAATGATTTTAAGAAACAAATGCAGATGATTTTCCAAGATCCATATGCTTCATTAAACCCAAGACAACGAATTGGCGATGCGTTAGAAGAAGTATTTGTAATTCATACTAATCTATCAAAACAAGAACGAAAAGAGAAAGTAATCGGATTGCTTCGTGAAGTAGGTTTAAATGAAGATCATTACGATCGCTATCCCCATGAATTTAGTGGTGGACAACGCCAACGTATTGGAATTGCTAGAGCGATTGCTCTAAATCCATCACTAATCATTTGTGACGAAGCAGTATCTGCACTTGACGTGTCAGTACAAGCACAAGTATTAAAGCTCTTAAAATCATTACAAGCAAAATATCAATTGACTTATTTATTTATCTCCCATGATTTAGGAGTAGTTAGATATTTCTGTGATCGAGTTTTAGTAATGTATTTAGGTAATACTGTTGAGCTAGCTCCAGTAGACAAATTATATAAAAATCCACTACACCCTTATACAAAGGCGTTATTATCTGCGATTCCCCGTCCAAAAGTCGGAAAAAGACATGAGAAAATCCGTTTGACAGGTGAAATTCCAAATCCAGCTAATCCACCTTCTGGTTGTACATTCCGTACACGTTGTCCACTTGCGACAGATCTTTGTGGCCAAAAAAAGCCAGAGTGGAAGGAAGTAGAAGAAAATCATTTTGTTGCATGTCACCATGTAGAAGCATAAAGGAGAAGATACTAAATGCAGTTTGATCATTTAAATAATCCATATTCAGCACAACGTCATACAACATTTGGAAAAAATGGAATGGTGGCAACATCCCAGCCTTTAGCAGCACAAGCAGGGCTAGATATATTGAAAAAAGGTGGTAACGCAATTGATGCTGCAATTGCTACCGCAGCCGCTTTAACGGTAGTTGAACCAACATCAAATGGAATAGGTGGCGACGCCTTTGCATTAGTTTGGGTGAAAGGGGAGTTACATGGCTTAAATGGTAGTGGGCCAGCACCAAAATCAATTTCAATCGAAAAGTTAAAAGAACAAGGAATTGAGAATATGCCAACTCACGGTGTTATTCCTGTTACAGTACCAGGAGTTCCTGCCGCATGGGCAGCATTATCAAAACGATTTGGTAAATTACCATTAGAAGAAGTTCTCCAACCAGCAATTACCCTTGCAGAAGAAGGCTTTCCGATCTCGCCAATTCTAGGGAAGTTTTGGAATATAGCTTATGAAAAGTTTAAAAAACAATTTACTACATCTGAGTTTGACGAATGGTTCAAAACATTCACTCCAGATGATCGAGCTCCGGAAATCGGTGAAATGTGGTCATCCAAATCGCATGCTAAAACTTTACGAGAAATTGGAGCAACAAATGCAGAAAGCTTTTATCGTGGAGAGTTAGCAGAAAAAATTGCTTCATTTATGAAAGAGCATAATGGATATTTAAGTTTAGAAGACTTAAGTGAATATAAAGTGGAATGGGTAAAACCAATCTCTACTAATTATCGTGGATATGATGTATGGGAAATCCCGCCGAATGGACAAGGTATGGTCGCGTTAATGGCATTAAATATTGCTAGAGGTTTTAATTTTTCTACAAAAGATGAAGTTGATACATATCATAAGCAAATAGAAGCTATGAAACTAGCTTTTACTGATGGAAAAGCATTCATTACCGATTCAGAACATATGAATATCGATGTCGATGAGCTATTGTCAGAAGAATATGCTGCATCACGTAGAGAATTAATTGGTGAAAAAGCGATTGAACCGGAAAATTACACTCCTCCAAAAGGTGGTACTGTTTACTTAGCTACTGCTGATGGGGAAGGGAATATGGTTTCTTTTATTCAAAGTAACTATATGGGATTTGGATCAGGAATCGTCATTCCAGATACGGGTATTGCACTCCAAAACAGAGGGCATGACTTTTCGTTAATTCCAGAGCATTCAAATTCACTTAAACCAGGTAAAAGAACATATCACACGATAATTCCTGGATTTTTAACAAAGGATGGCGAAGCGGTTGGTCCATTTGGCGTAATGGGCGGATATATGCAACCACAAGGCCACGCACAAGTTGTAATGAATACGGTAGATTTTCTATTAAATCCTCAAAGTACATTAGATGCACCTAGATGGCAATGGATGGAAGGGAAAAAAGTGGTAGTTGAACCTCATTTTCCAAATCATCTTGCTCAAGCACTTGCTCGAAAAGGCCATCAAATTCAGATTGCTACGGATTGTAGCAGCTTTGGTAGAGGCCAAATTATATGGCGTAATCCACAGAACGGTGTGTTAATGGGAGGAACAGAATCTCGAACAGATGGCGCAATTGCAGTTTGGTAAAGGAATGATTCAATGTTAAATCAATGGCAACTTTTTTTAGCTTTTTTTAGAGTAGGAATGTTAGGTTACGGGGGAGGTCCATCTTCCATACCACTTATACATACAGAGGTTGTAGATAAGTATAAATGGTTAAATAAAGATGACTTTTCCGATGTATTAGCAATTGGAAATGCTCTTCCTGGACCAATCGCAACAAAGCTTGCGGGATATATTGGATGGAGGATAGGTGGGGTAGTGGGTATGCTAAATGCAATAATCGCAACAACGCTACCGACTGTCATCCTACTTATGATTCTATTATCAACGTTAAATCGTTTTAAAGGCATTGCTTGGGTACAAGGTATGTCAAAAGCGGTTGTTCCAGTAGTAGGAGTGATGTTAGCGACTTTAACATGGGATTTTGTAGAAAAATCAAGAGAATCTCTCGGTTGGAAAATTACTAGTATAATTGTAGTAGCTAGTTTTATCCTTCTCTATTTTTTAAATGTACATCCTGCAATACTAATCGGATGTTTAGTTGGATATGCCTTTTTCTCAAAAAGTAAAAATGAAAAGAAGAAGAAGGTGAAGGCATCATGATCTTTTGGAAAATATTCTTGGCATTTTTCTTACCTGGAATTTTCGGATACGGTGGTGGACCAGCCTCTATTCCTCTGATTGAGAATGAAGTTGTAGATAAATACGGATGGATGAGTTCAGTTGATTTTAGTAATGTACTTGCATTAGCCAATGCACTACCAGGTCCAATAGCTACAAAGCTGGCAGGGTATATTGGTTATGCTCAAGGAGGAGCGTTTGGCGCATTTGTTGGATTATTTGCTTCAATCGCACCATCACTTATTTTGATGATTGCATTATTAAGCATATTAATGAAGCACAAAAATTCACCTAAAGTTAAAAAAATGACTGCATTTGTTAAACCGCTAATTGCAGTATTACTTGGCATTATGGCTTTTGACTTTTTCAATGATTCATATAATGGTGTAGGTGTAACTCAAACAATCATTATTAGTGTACTTTCTCTATTATTTTTGGAGCGTTGGAAAATTCACCCTGCATATGTAATCGGGGGAGCACTTGTATATGGAGCTGTATTCTTAGCATAAGTAGTTGAACATTATTGAAGCAACAGTTAATGTGGTGTTGCTTTAATAATGTTTTTTTGCGTTGAGTCTTTTTAAATTTATTACCATAATGTGAAGTGTCATAAAAATAGCAATTATTATAGCATGTAAAAATTATACATATCAACATTTGTGAATTTCGTCACAAAATAGACAATTTATTGACACGAATTTGACATATTAGTTTAAGTCAAAAACCCTTTTAGAAAAGTAAACTATAAGTAACAAGAGATACCGTATGTGATTCTCTAGAAATTACTTAATGAATTATTTGTGAAAAAATGTTCAAAGTTATCCTAAGCTTTATGAAATTTTTTTTGAAATATTCTTTATCCTAAGGGGGATGGACTGTGAGTGTGTTAGAACTTGCAAGAATACAATTTGGTTCCACGACGATTTTCCATTTTTTATTTGTACCACTTTCTATTGGTTTAGTATTTATGGTTGCAATTATGGAAACATTGTATGTTTTTCGAAATAACGAGACATATAAAAAGTTAACAAAATTCTTTGGGCACTTATTTTTAATTAATTTTGCTGTTGGTGTTGTTACTGGTATTATTCAAGAATTTCAGTTTGGTATGAACTGGTCTGAGTATTCTCGATTTGTAGGGGATGTATTTGGAGCACCGCTAGCAATTGAAGCACTTTTGGCGTTTTTTATGGAATCTACGTTTTTAGGTATATGGATTTTTGGTTGGGAAAAACTGTCTAAAAAAATTCATTTATTGTGTATTTGGCTAGTTGCATTTGGAACTGTCATGTCTGCATTTTGGATTTTAGCAGCTAATTCATTTATGCAGGAGCCAGTTGGTTATACGATCAAAAATGGACGTGCACAAATGAACGATTTCTTGGCAATCATTACAAATCCTCAGCTAAAAGTAGAGTTTCCTCATACGATTGCTGGAGCATTAGCAACTGGTGCACTATTTGTAGCTGGTGTAAGTGCATATAAAATTTTAAAGAAACAAGAGATCGCAATCTTTAAGAAAGCATTCAATCTAGCAATGGTTGTCGCTTTAATAGCAGGAATTGGCGTGGCGTTTAGCGGCCATTCTCAAGCGAAGCATTTAATGGAATCACAGCCAATGAAAATGGCTGCAAGTGAGGGGCTTTGGAAAGATAGTGGCGACCCTGCAGGCTGGATGCTCTTTGGTCTGATCGATTCGAAAAAGAAAGAGAATAAATATGAGGTAGAAGTACCATATTTATTAAGTTATCTAGCTTACGAGAAGTTTGAAGGTAAAGTACCTGGAATGAATACATTACAAAAGCAATATGAGAAATTATATGGTCCCGGAAATTATATTCCACCAGTTAATACGACATTCTGGAGCTTTAGAATTATGGCAGGTGCAGGAATGGTCATGATTTTAATGTCGATGCTAGGATTATATTTTAGTTATCGTAAAAAATTAGAATCAAAAAATCTATTCTTAAAGGCAACAATATTCCTTATTTCATTACCATTTATAGCAAATACAGCTGGATGGGTTATGACGGAAATAGGCCGTCAACCTTGGACTGTATTTGGTTTAATGACGACAGCTGCATCTGTGTCACCTAATGTTTCAAAAGGATCACTTATATTCTCTATCATAACTTTTACTTCAATGTACGCAATTTTAGCAGCCGTTTTAGTTTACTTGTTTGTGAAAGAAATTAAAAAAGGAACACATCACGTTAAAAAAGAAGAGGTTCCTACTGTTGATCCGTTTGAAAGGGAGGTCACAATTGTATGATTGGGTTAAATGAATTATGGTTTTTACTTGTTGCAGTTTTATTTATTGGCTTCTTCTTTTTAGAAGGCTTTGACTTTGGTGTAGGTATATCTACGAAGCTACTAGCTAAAAATGATACTGAAAGAAGAATATTAATAAATACAATTGGGCCATTTTGGGACGCAAATGAAGTTTGGTTATTAACTGCTGGTGGAGCAATCTTTGCAGCATTTCCGAATTGGTATGCAACGATGTTCAGTGGCTATTATATTCCGTTTGTATTCGTCTTAATGGCATTGATTGGACGCGGAGTTGCTTTTGAATTTAGAGGGAAAGTTGAAAGTTTGAAATGGGCAAAAGCTTGGGATTGGGTAATTTTCTTCGGTAGTTTATTACCACCATTTTTATTCGGCGTACTATTCTCTAGTATCCTTAGAGGAATGCCGATCGATAAAAATATGAATATATCTGCTGGATTTACTGATTACGTTAATTTATTCACTGTAGTCGGCGGTATAACTGTGACGCTTTTATGTCTATTACACGGATTAATGTTTTTAACTTTAAAAACGGTTGGAGACTTAAGAGATCGCGCACGATCTCTAGCACGTTTAGTAATCATACCAGTATTCCTATTCTTAGTTGCATTTACTGGTATGGCATTTTTTGAAACGGATATGTTTAAAGTAAAAGCGCAAATAACAGTGCCACTTATTTTATTAATCGTAGTATCTTACGTTCTTGCTACAGTCTTCATCATTAAGAAAAGAGACGGTTGGTCATTTACTATGACAGGACTTGGTATTGTACTTACTGTAGGAACTCTATTTACTTCTCTGTTCCCAAGAGTCATGATTAGTTCAATAAAAACAACTTATGACTTAACAGTTTATAATGCATCATCAGGTCCATATTCATTAAAAGTAATGACAATTGTAGCATGTACACTATTGCCATTCGTACTAGGTTATCAAATTTGGAGTTATTATGTGTTTAGAAAAAGAGTGGATGAGAAGGATTTGACTTATTAATGGGAAGAGATCTTATTAAATACAAAGGGATAAAGAGTTTATTTATTATCTTATCTTTTTTAACAATTATACATGTAGCGACAATTATTATTCAGGCATATATGCTTTCACAAGCTATTGTCAAATTGTTCAATGGAAAAAGTAGTAGCGATATTTTATACGCTACTATTTTCTTCATCGTCGCATTTGTCTGCCGATATATTGTCTCAACAATCAAACAGAAGTGTTCGGAAAGCTTTGCAGACATTGCATCGACGGAAATAAAGATGGAAGTTTTAGAGAAGCTTTTTAGACTCGGACCTAGATATGCAAGAAAATCAGGAACAGGAAGCATTGTAACACTAATTATGGAAGGAACTACCCAACTAAAACAATATTTAGAAATCGTTCCTTTGAAAATGATTAATTTAGCCATCATCTCACCAGTAATTGTGGTCTATATTTTCTTTGTTGATAAAGTTTCTGCACTTATATTAATCGTAACATTTCCAATCATTATTATTTTTATGATCTTACTTGGATTAGCGGCTAAAAAGAAATCAGATAAACAATGGAAGATTTACCGAATTTTATCGAACCATTTTACAGATTCACTGCGTGGTCTGGAAACATTAAAATTTCTTGGATTAAGTAGAAAACATATTAAAAAAATTGAAAATGTAAGTGAAAGATACAGAGAAGCGACGATGGGAACTCTGAAAGTAGCTTTTTTATCATCATTTGCGCTAGATTTATTTACTATGCTATCGATTGCTACAGTTGCCGTATTTTTAGGTCTTCGCTTAATTGACGGAGTAATATTATTAGGTCCGGCACTTACGATTTTAATCTTAGCTCCTGAATATTTCTTACCAGTTCGCGAAGTTGGTGCGGATTATCATGCTACATTAAACGGTCAAGAAGCTGGAAAGGCAATGCAGAATATTTTAGATGAGCAGGAGTTTAAAGCTCAAGATACAGCTCCTCTTTCAGAGTGGAGCCATAAAAGTACAATTAATTTGCATGACCTATCCGTAAGCCCTGAGAAAGATGGTCAGACGATTTTATCGAATATAAATTTAAGTATTAATGGGTTTCAAAAGATAGGGATTGTTGGAGAGAGTGGCTCGGGTAAATCAACACTAATTGACTTGATCGGAGGATTTTTGGAGCCTTCACAAGGTACTATTCAAATTTCAGGTGAAGAGGTATCGCATCTTCAATTAGCTGATTGGCATAAACAGTTAATCTATATCCCACAAAATCCGTACATCTTTTCAAAATCATTAAAAGATAATATAAGTTTCTATAAACCTACTGCAACTAACGAGGAAATTGAAGATGCAGCTAGAGAGTCCGGTTTAACTTCTTTAATGAACGAACTGCCGAATGGAATAGAAGAAAAGATTGGTGAAGGTGGCAGAGCGTTAAGTGGGGGACAAAGCCAACGCGTTGCACTTGCTAGAGCTTTTTTAGAAAATCGTCCAGTACTTTTATTGGATGAACCTACTAGTCATCTTGATATTGAAACAGAGTTTGAATTAAAACAAACAATGCTTAAGTTATTTTCAAATAAATTAGTGGTATTAGCTACACATCGCTTACATTGGATGAAAGAAATGGATCAAATTATTGTGATGAACGAAGGTAGCATAGTTGAAGTTGGTACGCACGAACAATTAATGATGAATAAAGGTCATTATTATCGACTAATTCATAGTTAGAGGGAAAAATATGTTAAATAAAAATGGGTGGATTTTACCATATATAAAAGAAAATCGTCGTTTATTTATAGTTGTGATTTTCTTAAGTGCACTGACAATTTTTGCAGCGGCTTCACTTATGTACACTTCTGGCTATTTAATCTCAAAAGCAGCAACTAGACCTGAAAATATTTTAATGATTTATGTACCAATCGTAGCTGTAAGGACATTTGGAATTTTAAGGTCGGCATCTAAATATGTTGAAAGATTAGTCGGGCATCACACTATTTTAAAAATTTTATCTCGAATGAGAACTAGATTATTTAGCAATCTCGAACCGTATGCACTTAATATCAATTCGATGTTTAAAACAGGAGATATTTTAGGATTGCTAGCGAATGATATTGAACATTTACAGGATATTTACTTGAAAACTATTTTTCCTGGCATTGCTGCATTATTTATCTATTTTATTTCGGTAATTGCACTAGGGTTTTTCTCAGTTCCTTTTGCCTTACTAACCGCAATTGTTTCATTTGTATTAATCGGAGTTTTACCACTTTTTTCATTATTAGTTGAAAAAGCACGGACACATCAAATAAAAAAGGAAAAAAGTCATTTATACGAAAATCTAACTGATGCTGTGATTGGTATTAGCGATTGGTTATTTAGTGGTAGGCAAACAAGTTTTATAAAAGAATATAGCAAAATGGATGATTCCTTAAGAAATATCCAAGGCAAAGAAAAAAGATTTAGAAGATGGCGAGACTTAGCTGCACAGTTCGTTGTGGCAATTTTAGTGTTAATGTTGCTTTATTGGGCAGGGAATGAAAGTTTAGCTGGAGAGATACCAAAAACGTTTATTGCTGCATTTGTTTTAGTAATATTTCCTTTAACAGAAGCCTTTATTCCGTTATCAAATTCTCTTGGCAGTGTCCCATTATATTCGGATTCAATCAATCGATTAGATGGGATTAAAGAGGTAAAACGTGTTGAGCAAATACCTGTTTTAGAAGGAAATATTGATGATGATAGACAAATCGAATTTAAAAATGTAAGTTTTCATTATCCTGAAAGCGAAAATATTTTAAACAATATTTCATTTACGATTGAGCCAAATAAAAAAACAGCCTTATTAGGACCAAGTGGATCAGGTAAATCAACGATTCTTAAACTAATTGAGGGAGTAGAGCCTCCTACCCAAGGAAGCGTTAAATTGAATGGAATCGAAAGTGAATCATTCGGCGACCATATTTCGAAAGTTGTCTCTGTACTAAACCAAAAGCCATATTTATTTGATACTTCAGTTT
This sequence comes from Bacillus sp. AFS002410, assembly GCF_002556365.1. NCBI lineage: Bacteria > Bacillati > Bacillota > Bacilli > Caryophanales > Bacillaceae > Bacillus > Bacillus sp. AFS002410. Next base: position 88,083 of record NZ_NUEU01000009.1, on the reverse strand, counting down.
TAAATAATATTCGTTTAGGAAATCCAACGGCAAGTGATGAAGATGTTATAAGAGTAACGAAAATGGTTGAACTGCATGAATATATCGCATCACTTCCGGAAGGTTATCATACTTCTATGCAAGAAACTGGTGTAAGATTTTCAGGTGGCGAACGTCAAAGAATAGCATTGGCGAGAATACTCCTTCAAAATACACCAATTGTCATTCTAGATGAACCAACTGTCGGACTGGATTCAATTACAGAAAGAAAATTACTTCAGACAATCTTTAAAGTTTTAGAAGGAAAAACGGTATTATGGATTACACACCATTTAATTGGTGCAGAAATGGCTGATCAAATTCTTTTCTTAGATAAAGGAACAATCGCAATGAATGGATCACACGATGATCTTTACAGACACGAAACTCGATATCGCAACCTTTTTGAGTTAGATCGCCCATTTACCGTAATAGAATAGACGTAAGTTAAAGGACTCTGACGAATTTGTCGGAGTCTTTTTTGTTCATCAAAATTACAGTTTGACGGAAAATGATTTACATGATATATTTATCTCGAATTCGAGATATATTGAATTCAAAATAAATTTTAATTAATTTTTTCAGTATTCTTCAGCTATAGATTCGCAAAATAAAAATGCTTATATACAAAAAAACTACTATTTGGAGGTATTCGTATGAACGGCTTAAAAGGTATACATCACGTAACAGCAATAACTAGCAGTGCGGAAAAAAACTATGAATTTTTCACTTATGTTTTAGGAATGCGTTTAGTAAAGAAAACAGTCAATCAAGACGATATTCAAACGTATCATTTATTCTTTGCAGACGATAAGGGTAGCGCTGGAACGGACATGACATTTTTTGACTTCCCTGGTATTCCAAAAGGAGCACATGGTACAAATGAGATTTCAAAAACATCATTCCGAGTACCAACAGATGCAGCTCTAGATTATTGGGAGAAACGTTTTGATCGATTAAATGTGAAGCACACAGGAATAAAAACACAATTCGGTAAGAAAACACTATCGTTTGTTGATTTCGATGATCAACAATACCAATTAATTTCAGATGAACATAACAAAGGAATTGCCTCAGGTACACCGTGGCAAAAGGGCCCAATTCCATTAGAATATGCAATAACAGGACTAGGCCCAATCTTTATCCGCGTAGCAAATTTTGCATTCTTTAAAGAAGTAATCGAAAAAGTACTTTTATTTAAAGAAATTGATAAAGAAGATTCATTCCACTTATTCGAAGTTGGCGAAGGAGGAAACGGAGCACAAATTATTGCTGAACATAATGAAATATTACCTCAAAGCTTCCAAGGCTTTGGTACAGTTCACCATGTAGCATTCCGTGTAGAAGATACATCTGTTCTAAAAGAATGGATCAAACGTCTCGACTCATTCCGTTTACCTAACTCTGGCTATGTAGATCGTCACTTCTTCGAATCTTTATACGCAAGAGTAGCTCCACAAATCCTATTTGAATTTGCGACAGATGGACCAGGATTTATGGGTGACGAGCCTTACGAAACACTTGGTGAAAAACTATCATTACCACCTTTCTTAGAACCAAAACGTGATGAAATCGAAGGAATGGTTCGTCAGATTGATACTGTTAGAAGTACGAAGGATTTTGTTAAGGAATAATGTTTGTAAAGGGCACTCACTTTTTTAGTGGGTGCTTTTTTTGTTTGGTGGTGGCGCTGTGCTGCCGCCGATACCGCAACATGACCGGGAAAGCGAACACATTGTGTAATTTATTGATAAAGCTGTGAACTTTGTTGATATAATGGTTATTTTTGTTGATAAAGCATCTGTTTTTGTTGATATAATCGTTAAATTTGTTGATATCTGTATATATCACGCTCCGTTCGAGAGTATTGAGTGGAAAATCACACCTATGGTTAATCAAACTGTTAAAAATTACCTGAAAAAATTAATGTATAAAACGATTTGTTATTCTAATGAAATATTTCACTGAATAAAAATCTTATGAACTAAAATATTTTTTTAGGAGAGGAAACATGAATACTACACCGGATAGGCATTTATCAAAGGATGAAATGGTAAATATAATCCAAAATGGACTAGTGAAGACAAATAATCCAAGAAAGATTGTTATAGTAGGAGCGGGAATTTCGGGATTGGTAGCAGGATCTTTATTAAAGGATGTAGGACATGAGGTAACCATTTTAGAAGCAAATGGCCGAGTGGGCGGTAGGATTTTTACGAAAAGAGCACCCTTTATTAATGATCAGTATTTAGAATTAGGTGCAATGCGTATTGCTTCAAATCACAAGCTTGTACTTGAATATATTAATAAATTTAAGTTGAAAATAAATGAGTTTATAAACGGAAAATCAGAGGATATTATTTATGTAAATGGTGTAAAAACAACGCAAAAGCTATATGAACAAAATCCAGATATTTTAGGTTATCGTGTAGCGGCCGATGAAAAAGGAGTTAATGTAGATCAGTTAATTGAAAGATCGTTGAAAACTGTAATTGACTTTATTAATCAAAATCCTGATGAGAACTGGAAGACCATTATCCAAAATTATGATAATCATTCAATGGATTCATTTTTAAGATATAATCCAATCGGAACACCACTGTCACCTGGTGCTGCGGAAAAAGTGAAGGTACTTCAAGGGATGGAAGGATTTCCTGAACTTGCCTTTACTGCTATTTTAAGAGAGTTCATTGTATTACTTTCAAAGGAAATTAAGTTATACGAGATTACCGGGGGGAATGATCTACTGCCTAGAAAGTTTTTAACACAATTAAAGGAGAATATATTCTTTGGTCAAAAAATGAATAAAATAGTGCAAGAAAATAATCAAGTAACAATTCATTCAGATCATTATACAAGCCATCTGCATTATCAAACTACTGCTGACTATGCCATTATTACCATCCCCTTTTCATTATTAAATTTCATTGAAGTGATCCCAAGAAACTCATTTTCTTATAATAAATGGAAAGCGATTCGAGAATTACACTATGTTCCTTCTACAAAAATTGGACTTCAATTTAAAAGTAGATTTTGGGAAAAGGATGGGACATTAGGTGGGAAATTAATTACGGATTTACCGATTCGGTTTGCTTACTATCCAAGTAATCATAATGGGAATAACGGGTCTGGAATCATTTTAGCTAGTTACACTTGGGAAGACGATGCATTGATTTGGGATAGTATGTCTGAAAATGACCGCATAATGAATGCTTTGAAAGATCTAGCAACCATACATGGAAGTCAAGTTTATACTGAATTTATTACAGGCTATACACATAGCTGGGCTCTTTATCCATACTCTGGTGGGGCTTTTTCTATGTTTAAGCCTGAACAAAATAGAGAACTGTCGCCATATATCTCCACTCCTGAGGGGAAAGTACACTTTGCTGGAGAACATACATCATCTGCTCCTGCATGGATTGAAGGTGCAGTCGAATCGGGCATTCGCTCGGCATTTGAGGTCAATAATCGGACTCTCAATGAAGAATAAAATTCATTTTTCGCATTTCCCGTGAATATAGTGGAGATAGTGGATGTTTTTTTTATTTGAGGGAGTGATCAGTTTGAACGAAAATAACCAAGGACTTCAATTTACCCCTGTTAAAACATATGATGTTTTTCATGGTCCAAATGACCCGTGTCCACCAATCGGGAAAAGATATTTTTCAACACCTCCACATTTATATTTAGGATTTCAGCCACCAGGATTAGAGCAATTTTCATACAAAGAGGCTTTAAAAAAGGGTACTCTATGGAAGGTTTTTTATGACTATTACGAAAATCCATATAAAGCTAGGAGGGATTAAATATGACGCAGCAACTTCCTCCAGAGTATTATCAAGATTTAGAGGAACTTCAAGCAGTTGATTTTGTGCTTGTAGAATTAACTTTATATTTAGATACTCATCAAGATGATCAAAATGCAATCAACCAATTTAACCAATATGCCCAATATAAAAAGCAAATTGAAGCCAACTTTGAATCAAAATATGGCCCATTATATCAATTTGGTAGTAGTTTTTCAGACCAAAACTGGAACTGGCATAAAGGCCCATGGCCATGGCAGGTTTAAAAGGAGGGAGTAGTAATGTGGATTTATGAAAAAAAGTTACAATATCCAGTTAAAGTAAGTACCTGTAATCCCATGCTTGCCAAATTTTTAGTTGAACAATATGGTGGAGCGGACGGAGAATTAGCAGCTGCATTAAGATACTTAAATCAACGATATACAATTCCGGATAAGGTTATTGGACTTTTGACAGATATCGGGACAGAGGAATTTGCTCATTTGGAAATGATTGCTACGATGATTTATAAGTTAACAAAAGACGCAACCCCAGACCAAATGAAAGCTGCAGGATTAGATACCCACTACGCATCACACGACAGTGCACTCTTCTACCATAACTCAGACGGTGTGCCATTCACTACCGCTTATATTCAAGCAAAAGGTGATCCAATCGCAGATTTATATGAAGACATTGCAGCGGAAGAAAAAGCTAGAGCAACTTATCAATGGATCATTGATCTTTCCGATGACACGGATTTAAATGATAGTCTAAGATTTTTAAGAGAACGAGAGATTGTTCATTCGCAGAGATTTAGAGAAGCTGTTGAAATTTTGAAGGATGATCGACAGCAGCGGAAGATTTTTTAAGCTAGATACCCTTTAATAATAAAATTATCAACCTGTTCCTAGTGTTTTCTCGGGAACAGGTTTTTATTTTTTATAAAACATATATGTCACAAAAAGACACACTAAATCGTTATATATATGATTGGAAAATGAGACAAAAGTGAAGCCTAATTCAAGGGTCACAATTTATTCATTTCTAATTCAAGAATGTCACAAAAAGGAACCATAAGTCGTTATATATTCGAGTGGAGATATCCGACTTAAATAAAAGAAAAGAGGTACGAAAATTATGACACAACGTATTGATTATATGAAACAATCACCAGAATTCGTTAACAAAATGATGGCACTTAGCAATGCAGAGAATGAGAGTTCAATCGAAGAAACAATTCTTCATTTAGTACACATTAGAGCATCACAAATGAATGGATGTGGTTTTTGTACAGATATGCACGTTAAGCAAGCTAAAATGCATGGTGAGAGAGAGCTTCGTCTTTACCATATTCCTATTTGGCGCGAGTCTACATTATTCAGTCCACGTGAGCGTGCGGCGTTAACATGGACGGAGATTTTGACTAAATTACCTGAACACGGTGTGCCTGATGAAGTTTATAATGAAGTTCGTGAGCAATTATCGGAAAAAGAATTATCTGATTTAACATTCTCGGTTATGGCAATAAATGCTTGGAACAGAATTAGTATAGCGTTTAAAGCAGTACCTGGATCAGCAGATGTAGCATTTGGATTAACAAAAGCTGGGCTAAAATAAAAATGACAAAAAAGCGCGTGGATTGATCACGCGCTTTTTAAAATTCACGTTCCAAGATGTTGCAGCTTATCTGGGTTCCTGATTATATATACATTTTGAATTAAATTATTTTCGATATGAAGCATGCCGACTGTGTGAATTCCTTCGTTGGAACGGAGAATAAGAGCGGGTTGGCCGTTAATTTGACTGATTTCAATATGTGGAACTCCGTCAACCAATGATGCTTTACGTATTGCACCGAATAGGAATTTTGTAACGTGGTCACTTGATTTAATTGGATTCACAGCAGCGATTACTTTCCCACCACCATCTGCAATTAGTACAGCATTTTGGTCTAGCATCGATACGACTTGATTCAAGTTGCCGTTTTTGAGTGCAGTGATAAATTTATGTGTTAATTCTTGGGAAGCAGTGTCGGAATATATTACTTCTTCAGTACCAATTCCCATTTTTGATTTTGCGCGACTGAATATTTTACGGCAATTGGCTTCGCTTTTTTCTACTAGTTCAGCAATTTCGTAATATTCGAAGCTAAGTGCTTCACGAAGGACAAAAACGACACGTTCTGTAGGTGTTAGCTTTTCAAGTAAAACGAGCATTCCGTATGATAATTGATCTTCAAGTTCGACTGAATCCATTGAATTGTCTTCAGCATAATAAAGGGGCTCGGGAAGCCATTCTCCGAAATATTGCTCCCGTTTCTTGCGAGCTGATTTTTGTATGTCGTGACAGTGGTTTGTTACCATTTTACATAGATATGCCTTAGGTTCGCCTAGTTTGTCTGGGGAAACGTCATATAGCTTTAAAAATACATCTTGGACTACGTCTTCCGCATCTGAAACCGATCCTAACAGCTGGTATGCAAGTTTAAACAATAACTTTTTGTACTTTTCGTAAAGATCTTGCATAGTTTCACATCCATTCTATTTAAACAATTTACTATTGAAGATTTTGAGATAGGGTCTCTTATATAACGAGTTAGGGTAGAATTTTGTGACAGGGTTGATTCTTAAATTTATCTATAACATAAATAACATATCCTAAAATGATTTAATTATGACTTTTAATTGGCAAACGTACGACGAGCGGTTGGTGAATACTCGTTTACAAAAAAACTNNAGTTTTTTTGTAAACGAGTAATTATATATCAACGTGATTTGCCATTATATCAACGGGAATCGGCAATATATCAACGAGAAACAGCGATATATCAACGGAGTTCACAACTTTATCAATATTGTTCACGATTTGTTCGTGTTACGTCCTCTTATTTTTTCTTAAGAAGTGCAATCAGTAAAGCAATCACAGAAAGAACAGCTGCTACAATTGACATTACTAATGAAGTATTACTAGAATTTGACTTCTCAGAATCAGCTTTCTTAGTTGTATCTTGTGTTGCTTTAGCTGGTGCTTCGTTTACAGTTGTGTCCTTCACGATCGTTGTAATTGAGTGTGGAGATTCTGATTTTTCGTCACCAGTCCATTCTACGATACTGCCATCTTTATAGTATTGGTAAGCATCCCATGCGCCATTTACTTCTGAGTCAGGGTTTTTGGCCATGAATACAAATTGTTGAAATTGTCCTGGCAAAATTCCACCATTTTGTGCAGTCCAAGTAACTGATGTGACAACTCCATTTGCATCTTTTGCTTCAGTTAAGTTCCATCCTGGTATTGCTTGGTATGAAACAAATTCAAATTTTGAAGGAACTTTGAGTGTTACTTTTGTTGTAGGTACATCTTTTTCAGTTGGTACTTTCATTGTATAAGTTTCCCATGCACCAGGGGTTGAAGTTTTTGGCATAACGACAACATGTGCACTTGCAATACCAGTAAATAGCAAAGTCATAGCGAATGCTGTGGCAATCGTTTTAGTTGCTTTTGAAATGAATTTTTTCATTTTTTATGTCTCCTTTGAATGTAATAAATCATCTACTACCCACGATATAGTTAAAGTTTACATCTACTGAATCAAGAGAATCCGTTAAAATATGGACCTTCACATTCCAATGTCCGGCCATATTTGTATAAAATCCTTTTGACTCGAAAACACCTGATGAAGCTTGTTTAGCTTGTGTTGTGTTATTACCCATATTCATATCAGTGTTTTTAAAGGTAAGTGTAACTTGTTGAATAGATGTGATGTTTTTATGATTTTTGTCTTTAATCTTAATTGTAAAAGTGTTTTTGCCGACTATATTTGGTGTAGCATGTAGCGATATTGAATAACCTTTATTTTGCTTTACGCCAGTAAATGGACCAGGTGATTCCATTGCAGTAGGCAGATTAGTTAGTAAGGATGATAGTGCGAGTACGATCATTCCGACACTGATTTCAATCCAAACTGATTTGCCTAATTTATTTTTACTGCGTCTTCCTTTAATAAAATGGATTAAGCCTAATACCAACATGACAAGGAATAAAAGTATTTTCCCACATAAAACCTTTCCATAGTTTGTATGTAATAAAGAGTAAAGGTTAGGGATATAGTTTAAACTTGCATAAATACCACTTACTAAAAGTAGTGTAACTGATATAGTTGCCCATTTTGAATATCGTTGGATGGTTTTCCAATAATCTGCGTTATTCTCTTTTTCTATTTGTACTCTAGGAAGTAAATAACATATTCCTATTAATCCTCCTAGCCAAATTGAAACAGAAAGTAAGTGGATAAAATCAAACAGAATTGGTAAAAATTCATTTTCCGTTGCTGCATGGCCAATAAATGCTTTTGTAAGTAATAAGAAAGCGCAGATTACAAACGCACTTAGCCACCAATAAAATGTGTTTTTTTGTTCCTTTTTACAAGCCATATACAATGAATTAGCTAGCACCATTAATAATAGAAGTTGGATGATCCAAACACTTCCAAACTTAGTGTTGTTTATTGTTTCCATAAGTAAGTTCTTATGAAGAACGGCTTGCCATGTTCCATTCGTATAATTTTTTGTCTCAACAATCAGGCTTAAAAGGACACTAAATAATAGCCCGAAATAGGAGAGTAACAATAAACCTTTTGTCTTATTAAAGGCCATTGTGCGATTGGTTTTATCGCTTTTGTAAACAAATAAGCCAAAAAATAAAAGGCCAACAAATAAAAATAAACTAATGTATTCGATCCAATAAGTCCCCATTACATCTGTATTGGATAATGGTTGTGTAGGTTTACTAGAGATATTGGTCTTACTGCCAGCATCTCCTACACTAAATGGAATGACCCCATTAACTGAATGTCCATCACTGGATATAACCTTCCAGACAATATGATAATTGCCATCAGGTAAATTTGGTTTTAAGTTTCCTTCTAAAATTGATTGATTTTGCTTATTAACTTTCCCATCGTGTAAATCAACTCGTTTACCTAATTCATCTAAAACTTGTAAAGAATGAAATGCAGACTGTACTGGTTCATCAAATCGTATTTGAATATGTTGTGGAGATTTAGTAAAAGTCTCATTCTCGTAAGGTGTAGATTTTACGATATAGGCATGTGCTGAAGCAATGGATGGAAAATAAAGAGCAGCAATCAATAAAATTAAGAAAGAAAACCCTATTTTGCGAGATTTTATTATTTTGAGTCACCTCTATATCTACTTTTTGGTATGAGCTAGATGATCAACAACTTCTAAATTCTAAATTAAAATTGTGATAGAAGTGTGATAATCTATAAATATTTATTAAATTTAATTGGAATATTTTAATTCATACTACAAAAGTCCTCAGATAGTAAAATTATTTAACTGCATTTATTCCTTTATGCATGCTTATTTTAAATTACATGAAACAAAAAAAATCCGCAAGAAATCTAATTATCTTGCGGATTTTCGCTATGACGAAGCCCTTGGACTTACATTTATTTTACAAGTAACTTACCAACTGAATTAGATGGTTCTAATGAAATTTGGTATTCCCCTTTTAAAGGATTATTTAATAAGAGGATATTTTTACCGGTTTTCAATGGAATATTAATACCCAAGTCTGCAGAGGTCAATTTTGGGTTTTCTGCGCTTCCTTTTTCTACATCAACAATAATTTTAGTCATTGTCTCAGGTTTAAAGATTGTATTCTTCGGACTAAAACCTGAAGCAGTTACGTGAATTGTTGCGTATTGAAGGTCATTTTGGTCATCTTGTTTTGCAGTCTGCTTCTGGGGTTGCCCAATTACACCAACTTTTACTTTATCGATATTCACTGTAAAAATGATTGCCCATATAAGAAGGGCTGAAATTAATAGTACTGTACTGTTTGATGACCCAATCAGTATTCTCTCGTTTTTTCCTTCTATTATATGCTTCTTTTTTTGAGGTGAATTTGAAACTAGTTTTCGATCAATGAAAAATAATAATAAATAAATAAAAACGATAAACAGAACGTCCACAATAACGATCGTTATACTTGATGTGAATGTCATATATCCGATCGTTGTCCCCACAAATGCTCCGAGTAGAGACGCTAACATGTCAGTAATTCCTTTATTAAATAGTTTCTTAGTTATACCTAAAATTAAAACTGCTAATAAGACGTCCAAAATGAAAGAGATTAGCAAATTGTAATTTATAGTTAAGATGAATAAGAAACTGATAGTAGCTGATGATACACCAACCATTAAAGAAATCATTGAATAGAACGTACTAGAGAATCGCTCTTTATTTCGATAAATGTGATTTAAACTATAATAAGTAAGAAGGAGTACTAAGAAAAGACTTCCATACTTTAATCCCATGATAACACCTCTAAAATAAGTTTTTTAACTATAGCTTTGATCCAAAGTTCCAGTCAGGATATACGTATTGAACACTTGGAGATTTAGCTGGCTCTGATTTTTCAACGTTTATTTTTATAACTGTTTGCCCATTAAAATTAGTGTTACCGATCGTACCAGTAATTGTTACCCATGAATTATTGACAAATTGCTGTGCATCAGTTGATTCTGCAATAATACCGAATGGTGAAATATCAGCGATACAGTGAGTCATTCCCATTCTTGCAATAATAAATTGATTTCCTGCTAACTTAGGATCTCGATAGATAAACCCCTTAATTTTAATTTGTTTATTTTGGAAATTGTCGACAAACGTATTCATTGATTGAAGCTTTTCGATAAACCATTTGTCTTTCATCTCGATGATATTCTGCTTGTATAATCGCATTCCAAGCTTTGCATAATCTTGATCATATACATTTGTTTTGAACAGTTTCTTAAGCGCAGGGTCCTCATTACCTTTTACTTCTACAGCATGTCCACTAGATGAAGATTGAACAGCCAATCCTTTAAAATTCATTTCCTTATTACTAGCAAGAGAACTTGAGCTCGCATGGTTTGGTAACAGATACCCAAGAAACAGAGGTAATAAAAATAGACTATAAATCAAAATATCCTTCAATATTGATTTTTTAAATAAATGATGGTGCTCATGGCCAAAAACTTGATCGTGACTATGATCATGACCACAATCACAAATAATAACATGCCTTTTTAATGAAAGAACGGCTATATATATTTGAGAGATTACCACAATAAACAGAATACCGGTTGCAATTTTTATATAGATTACAAGCTCAGGTACGATAAATTGAAGTATTTCGTCAGTAAGCGTTAATTGAAAAATATAGATAGCAAGTCCTAAGAGAATAGCAGCTTTAATAAAATGATGAATCGACGTGGAACTAATTTTATGCTTCATAGTAAATCACTGCCTTTATAAATTAATAGACTGCAAGACTAACGTTCCAATTAAAACAAAAATGAAAACCAATGTACAAAGAAGTAGAACAAATCGAGATCTAAACACTGCAAGCATCATCAGGATCCCTTTAATATTAATCATTGGCCCAAAAACCATGAAACCTATTAGTGAGCTCTTTGTAAAGATTGTTTGTAGAGATTGAGCAACAAAAGCATCTGATGTTGAACAAAGGGATAGGATAAAACCAAGACCCATCATAAGGATGTTTGCTGCAGGACCACTATTTCCTACTTCAATTAAACTATTTTGAGAAACAATAATTTGAAGTAGGGCAACGATGATTGAACCAAATACTAAGTATTTACCCATATCAAAAAATTCACTTACTGCATGGCCCATAACTTCAATGAATTTGTTTTTAACTGGAAGAGATGCTGGATCGTGCTGATGATCATGATGGTGATGATTTTCTTTAGTTTGGTCAACTTGATCTCGTAATTGATTTGACTTAACAAATTGAAAAACGATCAGTCCGACGATTAGTGCAACAATGAATGCAAGTCCCATACGATAATATGCAACAACTGGCTGATTTCGAAAAGCAGTTAAAGTTGATAGAAATACAATTGGATTTAAAATTGGACCAACTAATATAAAAGTAACGGCAACATAAAGTGGCATTCCTTTTTTTATTAGTTTACGAATAGCAGGTACCATTCCACATTCACAAATCGGAAAAATGATTCCTAAAACACTAGCCGCAATGATACCTAAAAAAGGATTTTTCGGTATAAATCTTTGAACCATTTGATCCGTAACGAAAACCTGAAGGATTGCTGAAACGAATACACCGATTAAAACAAAAGGTAAAGCCTCGATAATAATACTAATAAAGACCATTTTAAAGACTTGTAGTTTTGCAGTCGAAAAAACAGAGCTCAAGCCTGTAGTGGAAGATAGATATAAAAGAAACACAATGATTAAACTAATAATGATTAGAAAATGTCGATTAGAGCTGGCAGGTTTTCGTTTTTCAATAGCAATGCTTCGCAAAGGATTCACTCTTTCCATTTAAGATATGATGCGTTCAAATAACCAAATTCCACCTAATATAAAAGCAAAGCCAGAGGTAGAAATAATTGCTTTTCCTGAATACTTCGAGCGATGTAATTGAGTTAATAATGGTAATAATAAAAGAACAATTGAAAGCTGTATTACTTCAATTCCAAGGTTGAAGCTAACCAAATCTGCTGCTAATTCACTTTTTGATAGATGCATCGCAGTTAATAAATCTGCAAAGCCCATTCCATGAATTAATCCAAAAATAAACGTTAATACCCAGCGATGATTGATGTTTTTACGGAATATATTTTCAATTGCTACATAACAAATGCTCAGTGCAATTGCAGGTTCGACAATATAGGAAGGTATCGAAATAATTCCTAAAACTGTTAATGTTAATGTCAAACTATGTGCAACTGTAAAAGCAGTAATTACTTTTGCAAACTGCTTAAAGCTTTGTCTTGCGATCAGTAACGAAAGTAAAAACAGTAAATGATCATAACCTGTAAGAATATGATTCATACCGAGTTTTAAAAATGTAATCCATCCTTTAGAAGATGGACTTGTAGTAGAGTCCGAGTTGGATTGTTTTGTTATGACAGGCTGTTGTTTTGTAGGTTGAATTGTATTCGTATCATTGCTTAGTCCCTCATATGCACTGTCACTTAGAATCATAGACCACACACGGCCTTCATCAGAAAGAGCGGCAGTACTACTTTCCTTCCCGTAGTTCACTTTCAATAAATCAACATAAGTGGTACTCGTGTTTGAATCATCTTTGTACAAACTATCAGATAGCATAATAGATTGAGAGGGTTGGATTGCCGGGTAATCAACATTAACGATCAGTTGTGTGGCATCGCCTTTTCGATTAAGCTCCAGCTTATTTATTTTTGTCCAATTTTGTTTTTCTCCGTTAATTTTTAAAGTGATGTTGTTTTGGATAGTAGATTCAATTTTTTTCTTAATTGCCTCAAATTCATTTTGGTCTAACATTCCGTTCTTATTAACATCACCACCAGTTAATTCCATGACGGAAACTTCATCTAAAGCAAAGTTCATTGTAGTTTTTGATTTTAAAAGATTTAATGTCGTGTAGCTTGCGCTTAATGAGTGAGCTTCAACTGTTACAAATGATGTGCTAAAAAAAATAAGAATGCATAAAAATAGGGGAAAAGAACGACGTAATTTATTTGTTTTTAAGAAAAAAATACTATTTTTCATTTGTCTCCTCCGGGAAATAAAATAGAAAGATATTGTTATCGTACATAGTAAACATTACAGAATTGTTATATAATTGTAAAGAGTTTGTAATTTTTAGCAAATTTTGTAGAAATTGCTCGTTTAAACATAATATAGTTAATGGGCGATCACTATATTTGGTGAAGGGAGGGACGAAACTGAACCATTATTTCCCAATAGTAAAATAGTCTTGTGTTTTTGGAGAAAGATTTTAGTTGTTTTGAAATAATAATTAAAGTGGGGAAATTTTCATGCACAAAATAATGCAAAGATACAAAAGGTATTTGGGTCTTTTGACTACGATACTGTTGCTATTATCAACAGTTAGTCCACAAATGGCTAAAGCAGCCGCCGCAACTACTTTAGCGAAATGGGATTTTAGTAACGGACAAGTAACTACACCGTCCGCTGGAATTCCTGAAAATATGACTAGTAATATAACAACGACTGGTTCCAAAGTTACTGGGTATAATGCCGGCCCATCTGGAAATACAGTTATTAACGCAAATACATGGTCAAATAATAGTTCATATTGGGAAGTTTCGTTATCAACAAAAAACTATGAAAATATAACTCTTTCATCTAAACAATATAGTTCTACAACAGGTCCGAAAGATTTTAAACTACAATATAGTTTAGATGAAAATACATGGGTTGACGTACCCGATGGTTCTATTTCAAATGGAAGTGCTACATGGACAAGTGGGGGACAATTAATCAATGTAGCGTTGCCAAAAGAGACAAACGATCAGAGTTTAGTTTACTTAAGATGGATTGTCAATTCAGCATTAGCTGCTAAAAATGATGGGTCTAATTTTAGTACTACGACAGGTACAAGTCGTATTGCTGATATCGTTATTAACGGTGAGTCGATTGGAGCTCCAACATTAGAAAAAACAGCTACTCCTGACGCAACAAAAATAAATTATTCTACAAATTCAACAGTAACTGGAAATGCGGGAGCAGTCGCAAATAATTCCGTTGTAAAGGTTTATTATGATGATAATAAATTAGCTGGTACGACGACGGCTGCTGCGGATGGATCATTTACTACTACAATTACCAATTCACAATCAAAATCGGTTGTATATGTTACTGCACAAGAAAACGGGAAAGCTGAAAGTGATAAAGTTTCAGTAAATTTCTCAGGTACTATTGTTCAGAAAACAGCTGCTCCGATCGCTACAAAAATTTCTTTTGATTCGTATACAAATGTATCAGGTTCTGCCGGAGCAGTTGCAAGTAATGCAGTTGTAAATGTCTATTTTGATGACAGTACTATTGTAGCTACTACAACAGCGGCAGCAGATGGTTCATTTAACGTAACATTTGCAAATCCTCAAATGAAATCAGTCATTAATCTAGTTGCTCAAGAAGCAGAGAAGAGTCCTAGTGAAAAGACTGCCGTAAATTATACTGGTCCAACTGAAAACCCAAAAGTTATTTCACCAGGTGACGTAGCATTTAGCCAAATCTATGTAAATGGTGGTAATGGGGGAGCATTCTACAAAACAAAGTTTTTTGAACTCTATAATAATACAGATAAAGATATTAATTTAATGGGCTGGTCAATTGCTTATACTTCAGCATCAACAATGAACTTTGGAGCTGGGCAAGCATTATCAGGCGTTATTAAAGCACATGGTTACTTCTTAATAGCAGGTAGTACGGGTACGACAGGACAAGCACTTCCAGTTACTCCAGATATTACAACTACGTTAAACCCAAGTGGTTCAACAGGTGGCGCATTAGTACTTGCAAAGAAAACGACTGCTGTTACTGGTGTTGATGATCCAGATGCAGTTGATTTATTAGCATTTACGAATGGTACAGCAGTATACAAAAACCCTTTATATTGGGGAAGTCCAATTTCAGACTCTACAATTGGTGGAGGTACGATTCAACGTAAAACAAATATTGGTACAGACCCACGTTCAGCATACGGAATTGGAAACGGCTGGTTTACAAAAGACCCTTCAAAAGATTTTGTCTTAAATAAACCAACAAGTGCGAACTATTCCGATGAAATGGCTGTCCATAACTCAAAATTTATGCTTTCTCCAGATGATTCTAAAATAGCTTATACAAAAGCGAATGGGTCATCATCTGTAACGGGACAAGCTGGCTCAGTACCTGCTTCATCGACTGTAAAAGCTTATTTTGAGAATGAAGGTAAATTAACAAGTGCCGGGCAAGTAACAGCAGAAGCTGACGGTTCATTTACTTTAAGTTTGACAGATTCAAGTGATCATTCAGTAATCTATTTAACAGAAACTGATTCTTCACAACCTACTCCAAAGGAAAGTTATTACTCTAGAGTAGATGTGGCTGGTAATTCAAAATCAGTTACTTCAATTAGTGATTTAAGAAAAAATGATGACAAAGGATTTCCAATCAATAATGGCTATTCCACTACAATTGAAGGAGTAGCAACAACAGATAATCAGCCTAATGGTGATGTGAATACAAATTTCTTTATTCAAGATTCGACTGGTGCAATCAATGTTATTAATCACATGAATCCTTCAACTACGATTCAAGCTGGAAATAAATATAGCATCGATGGACGAGTTGTATTTACAGCGGGGATGACGGAATTTATTCCAACAGCTATTCGTTTCGTTGGAAATGATCAAACACCGGCAGCTAAAAGTATCACAATCGGTGAGCTAAATGAGGCAACTGAAAGTAAATTAGTGTCATTTACTGGAAAGGTCACAAATATTCCAACAGAAGGTCCAAATTACGATATTACAGTAAGCGACGAATCAGGCGATAATTTAGCAATCGTACGTATTCAAGGATCTTTAGATAATATCGAACAAGGTCAATCTTATACTTTTACAGGTATAGTTAACCAATATAAAAAAGCTGCACCTTTTACTAGTGGATATCTACTTATTCCAAGAAACGCAAGTGATGTAAAAGGGCAATTAGTGTTAACTCATACTCCGATTACAAAAGCTTATACAGGAATGGACGCTGCTTTTAATGCGATTGCAAAGAACGCAGATTCAGTTACGCTTTATTATAAAGGAGAAAATGAGGCTACTTATCATTCAGTAAATATGGAAACTGCAGACCATATTAATTACAATGGGAAAATTTTAGAAGCAGATGTTCCAAAGTTAAAATTCTACTATTATATCGAAGCGGAAAATGCTGAAGGTAAACAAGCAGTAGGAAGTTCTTCAAAACCTTTAGAAGTAAATGTAGTAGATGACCAAGATGGTCCTAAATTCTATAATGAGTTACCTGCAAATGGTGATAAAACTGATTCTAGACATCCTGAAATCGTTGTAAAAATGGATGACCCAAGTGGAATTAATCTTTCATCAGCAACTATTTCAATCGATGGCCAAGATAAAACGTCAATCGCAACGATTAATGATACAGAAATTAAGTTAAATCTTACAACTGCTAATGAATTAGCTGAAGGTGAGCATACAATATTAGTGTCTGCAAAGGATAAATTAAATAATCCTTCTACCTTTACATGGAAATTCACAGTTACAGAAAGATTTACTGGTGGAAACCATTATCGTGGAACGACGCACAATCATACGAATATTTCACATGACGCTGCAGGAAGTCCTGAAGAAGCGTTAAAAGCAGCTGAAAAGTATCATTATGATTTCTTTGCTTTCTCAGATCACTCTCACGATATCGATGCAGACCTTGTTAATAAAGACACTGTCGATCGTAAAGGCTTTAAAGAGAGAACAGGCGGAGCAAACTGGCAGTTAACAAAGGATTTAGCAAAACAATATACGAAAGATGGTAAATTCGTTGTTTTCCCTGCGTTTGAAATGACATCAACTACTTGGGGTCACTCAAATGTATTCGGAACAGAGAACTTTATTGATCGCGTAGTAGATGGTGGAGCTTATCAAAATTTACAAAAGTATTATGGATGGGTATTAACGTACGACAATATTGTAGCGCAATTCAACCATCCAAAAATGTCTGCAAATGCATTCGATAACTTCATCCCTTATAACAAAAATTTAGACAAGCTATTTACAATGCTTGAAGTAGGGAACGGATCAGGAAAGTATTCTTATGCGAACGCTGAAGATAGCTACTATAGTGCACTTGATATCGGCTGGCATGTTGCACCAACTTATGGTGAAGATAACCATGATGCTACATGGGGTCAAACGAAAAAGCGTACTGTAATCGTAGCAAAAGATTTAAGCCAAGATGCTTTACTTGATGCAATGAAAAACAGACGTGTTTATATGACAGAGGATCCAAACTTTTCATTGGATGTATCTGCAAGTGGTTTTTATATGGGATCAACAGTGGATACTGATACTTTAGATTTTAATATATCAGGTAAAGATCCAGTTTTAGAACAAGCAAGTGATTCTGATTATAGCTATATTAAAACTGCTTCTAACGATGCAATCGCTAAAGTAGAATTAATTACAAATCATGGAACAGTGGTAGATAAGTATGTTCCGACAAACGATTCAACTTCATTTAATTGGAAGCCAAGCTTTACTGTAGTTGGTGGACAACAATGGTTCGTTGTTAAAGTAACACAAAAAGATGGAGACCAAGTTTATTCAGCACCTATTTGGTCACAACAAAAAGACTTAGCAGTAAAAGTTAGTGATGTGACGACGAAAGATGGAGCGATTATTGGTGGACTTTCAGCTGATTTAACAGCGGGAATTAGTAATCAAGGAACTTTAGATGTTAAGCAAGTAACTGCTCATTTCTATTATGACAGTATTGATGCTAATCATTTTATTGCAGATGCTTCTATTGATTCACTTCCATCTAATACATCAGCAAGTGCTAGTGTTACATGGACGAACCCAGTTCCAGGTACACATAATATTATTGTTGTATTAACGGCAGCTGACGGACATGACCTCGGTAATAATAAATACGAGCAATCATTTACGATTAAGGCTCCTTTAAACAAAGTTGTCATGATTGATGGATCTCATAATAATGAGAATTCGAAACAAGATACTGGCACATATAAAGACAATTTTAAATTATTCACAACTTTAATGAAGCAACAAGGCTATACTGTAGCAGAAAATGCATCGCCGCTTACAGAACAAGTATTGAAAAATGTTAGTGTGTTGGTCATTACACATCCAGCTTCAGCTTATTCTGCAAGTGAAATTTCTGATATTAATAATTTCGTGAAAAATGGTGGATCTTTATTACTAACAGAAAAGAGTAATTTTGGTGCAACAAATCAAAATGTAAATAGTATTTTATCTGGTGTAGGATCGAGTATCCTAGTAAACAATGATGGAGTTTTTGATGAAACAACTGACGGAAACTTCTGGGGTACACCACTGACAGCTAATTATGCTGTAAGATTACACCCAACACCGAACAAAAAAACGACGTTAACAGACTTCGTGCCAACTATTGAATTCTATAGTGGATCAAGTCTTGCTAAAAATGACGGTTCTGGAAATAAAGTCGCATTGACTGACAGTGATACTGTCACAGTTATAGCTAAAGGAAATGAGTCTACATTCCAAGATACAACTACGATCAAACCGGATACTGTAAAATATAATGTTCAAACTTCTAATGGGAAAAATGGACCTCCACTAGATCAAGTTACTGGCGGTTCTAGCATTCCGATTATTGCTTCTGAACAAGTAGGAAATGGTAGAGTGTTTGTTTCAGGTATGAATATCTTTAATGATAAACAAATGGATCAAACATATAATCCAAAAGGAAATGACCCATTTGCTGTAAATGTTGTAAATTGGTTGTCACAGATTAATCCAGAAGTAAAATCAATGGGTGATGCTCGTAAGCTTACGGAAGGTACGAATGTCGTTGTTGAAGGAACTGTTACAGCTACTTCATTCTTTGATGCAGCTTATATTCAAGACAGTACTGGTGGAATTATGGCCTTTAACGATGTACCAGCAGGTAGTTTAGAAGTAGGAGACAAAGTACGCGTATACGGTCATATAAAAATCTTTGAAAACAACTTCGAGTTAGAGTTTGGTAGTTTTGCAGAAAGTATTGTAAAGCTTGGCAAAGGAACGCCAATTGAGGCGAAGGTTGTTAGTACTAAAGATTCAAATAATGATGAAAATCAAGGTCAATTAGTCAAAGTAATTGGTAAAGTAGTTTCTAAGTATGACGATAATTCCTATGTAATCGATGATGGTTCAGGACCAACATTAGTATTCACAGATGGATATGTTGTGAATCAAAGCGGTCCAGTACCAAACTTGAATATTGGAGATACGTTAGAGGCAACGGGACTAGCAGGTAAATTCTCAGAAGGAAATCGTATACGAGTGAGAGATACGAAAGAATTAGTGGGAACTCATACTGCAAAACCGAAAGCTCCAGTAGTAAATGCTCTATCTGATCAAGATGAAAAAATTACTGGAACGACTGAAGCAGGAACAAAAGTAATTGCAAAAGTAAATGATAAAGAAATCGCAAATGCAATAGCGGACAACTCTGGCAACTTTGAAATGAAGATTACAAAACAAGTAGCTGGTACGAAAATCGTGGTAACAGCGGTTGACTCAGCAAATAATGAAAGTGACGGAGTAGAAGTAATTGTTAGTGATAAAACAGCACCAAACGCGCCTGTTGTAAATGAAGTACAAGATAATAGTACAACTGTAACAGGTAAAGCAGAGGTGGGATCAACAATTACAGTTTCAAAAGGAAGTGTAATTATAGGTCAAGCAGTAACAAATCAAGATGGTAACTTTAGCGTTTTATTATCTTCAAAACAAACTGCAGGAACAAAATTATCAGTTGTTTCAACAGACAACGCTGGTAATATAAGTTCGGTAACTGAAGTCATTGTAGTTGATAAGACAGCTCCTATAAAACCAGTAGTAAATGGTATATCTGATAAAGATGAGAAAATTACTGGAACGACTGAAGCAGGGGCAAAAGTGATTGCAAAAGTGAATGGTAAAGAAATCGCTAACGGAATAGCAGATAGTAATGGTCACTTCGAAATGAAGATTTCGAGACAAGTAGTTGGCACGAAAGTTGTGGTAACGGCTATCGATTCAGCAAATAATGTAAGTGATGGAGTAGAAGTTATTGTAAGTGATAAAACAGCTCCAAACGCGCCTGTTGTGAATCAAGTACAAGATAATAGTATGGCTGTAACAGGTAAAGCAGAGCCAGGAACGACAATTTCAGTTTCAAAGGGAAGTGTGGTTTTAGGACAATCGGTAACGAAACAAGATGGTAGCTTTAGTGTTTCATTATCATCAAAACAACCTGCAGGAACAAAATTATCAGTTGTTTCAACAGATAACGCAGGTAATAAGAGTCCGGTAACTGAAGTCATTGTAGTGGATAAAACAGCTCCAATGAAACCAGTTGTTAATTTAGTAAAAGATACTGATACTCATGTAACTGGTACCGCAGAAGTAGGTTCAACAATATTTGTTTCTGTTGGAAATAAGGTTCTAGGTTCAGTAAAAACCAATTCTAAAGGAAGCTTTGATGTTTTAATTACAAAACAAAAAGCCGGAACAGTATTAACGGTTGTTTCCGTTGACTCAGCAGGAAATAAAAGTTCACAAGTTCAAGTAACAGTTGCAGATAAAACACCACCAGTGAAACCAGTTGTGAATGCAGTAAAAGATTCCGATACGAAAGTTTCAGGAAAAGGTGAAGCTGGTTCAACAATTAAGGTTTCTGTAGCAAAAACACTTGTAGGACAAGGTACTGCAGACAAAGCTGGAATATTCAGCATTACTTTAAAATCAAAGCTAAAAGCAGGTACAGTATTATCGGTTGTGTCTATTGATAAAGCAGGAAATAGTAGTTCAATAGTTCAAGTGAAAGTAATCGATAAAACACCTCCAAAGGCACCAAGTGTAAATTCGGTAACAGATAAAACGAAATCTATTACAGGAACGGCTGAAGCAGGATCTAAGGTAATTGTTAAGAGTGGTTCGACTAAATTAGGAGAAGCAACTGCTAATAGTATTGGTAAATTTACGATTACAATTAAATCTTACTTAAAGGTTGGTACGACTTTAACAATAACAGCTACAGATAAGAGTGGGAACACAAGCCCAGTAACAAAGGTTAAAGTAAAAAAACCTGTATCAA
Organism: Bacillus sp. AFS002410; assembly: GCF_002556365.1. Taxonomy (NCBI): domain Bacteria; kingdom Bacillati; phylum Bacillota; class Bacilli; order Caryophanales; family Bacillaceae; genus Bacillus; species Bacillus sp. AFS002410. The sequence goes on along the minus strand of NZ_NUEU01000009.1, from coordinate 66,572 downwards.
ACTCATTTAGTCAAAGTGTTGTAAAGTGGATAGCAAGTATACATTTTTGATTTTAGAGTAAAAAAAGTATTAGCGTAATGAAATGCACCTCGAAAGTTAGTCAACCACTAACGTTTAGAGGTGCATTTTTTTACTAAATTTAAGTAGATACTTTTTATGAATTAATACATTAGTAAAATCTGGGGGATGTTATATATCATTATGAATTCGCTAAAATAAAATATATAATATTACTAATATGTTCATAGTTTTTCAAAATCTTATATGATATTATGAAACTATAAATCACGGAAACGTGATTAATACATAATAAGGAGTGTTAATAGCATATGGCAATTTCTTTACAAAAAGGTCAAAAAGTCGACCTTACAAAAGGAAGAGCGGGACTTTCTTCTTTAACTGTAGGTCTAGGATGGGATCCAGTGAAAAAAAGTGGTGGTTTCTTCGGATTTGGTAAACAAGAAAACATTGACTGTGACGCTTCCGTTTTAATGTTAGATGAAAATGACAAGTTAAGAAGTGCAAGTGATGTAATCTATTTTGGTAACAAAAAAAGCTCATGCGGTAGCGTAGTACATTCTGGAGATAACCTAACAGGTGATGGAAACGGTGACGATGAGCAAGTCTTTGTTAATTTGAATAAGGTTCCTTCTTATGTCCATAAACTTGTATTTGTTGTAAACATCTATGCTTGCTTTCAACGTAAGCAAGATTTCGGAATGATTAAAAATGCATTTATCCGTGTAGTAGACAAAGCTTCAAACTCTGAGTTAGTAAACTATAACATCACTGATAGTTATTCAGGTTTAACTGCATTATTCACTGGTGAGATTTATCGTCATAATGGCGAATGGAAATTCTCAGCAGTTGGAGAAGGAACAAAAGATATAGCGCTTGAAAAAATCGTTCAACGTTTTCAATAAATAAAGTAATAAATAATATGAAGAAAAAAGGAGTGCAATTAAAATGACATTAAACTTATTAAAAGGACAAAAAGTAGATTTAACAAAAACAAATCCTGGTTTAACAAATATTGTTGTTGGTTTAGGTTGGGACACTAATAAGTACAATGGTGGAAATGACTTTGATTTAGACTCATCAGTATTTTTATTAAATGGCGCTAGTAAATGTGCTTCTGAACAAGATTTTGTTTTCTATAATAACACTGTAGGTGGAAATGGATCAGTTGAACACCATGGTGATAACAGAACTGGTGCTGGCGATGGAGACGACGAGCAAGTAACAGTAAATCTTACAAACGTTCCTGCTTCAGTTGAAAGGATTGCATTTGCGATTACGATTCATGACGCAGAAGCACGTAACCAAAATTTTGGACAAGTAAGTAACTCGTATGTTCGTATTTTAAACGAATCAAACGGTGAAGAGTTAGTTCGCTATGATTTAGGTGAAGATTTCTCAATTGAAACTTCAGTAGTTGTTGGTGAGTTATATCGTCATAATGGCGAATGGAAATTCAATGCAATTGGTAGTGGATACCAAGGTGGTTTAGTTTCATTAGTTAGAGATTACGGCTTAGACGCTTAAGGCTCCATCAGCATAGAAAGTAATAGTTAAAAGGGGAACGTTCAAATTCCCCTTTTCTTTATCGTTTAGTACATCTTTAGAAAATGAAGCTGCCATTAGAGGAGAGGAGTAGTCTAAAAATAGGTCAATTTTTGGATGAAACTTTGGCAAACAACGTCTATCTAAACATGAACGAATTTCTAACGATGTCCTAGATTGTAAATAGTTAACTAAAAGAAATAGAAATAATTCCCTTAAATGGATTTATAATGCAATGAAATAACGGTTGTAATCACTTAAAAAGTAAATATAGGAATCTCTTGTTCCTATTATGTAATGTTCTCATACAGTATCACCCTTTGGTTCATGAGTTACATTTACCTCATAAGTATTATATTTGGATAATATGTAGATGTTAGGGGTGGGATTTTGAGTAAACAAAGAAATACGATAAATTTAAACGATCCAAGCTTACTTAGTTCGCGTCAGGCTTGTCAAGAATGGGGAATCAATGACTCAACATTAAGGAAAAGAATAACTGATTTTCCAGACGGTACGATACGTAAATTTGGTTCATCTTGGGTAGTAACTCGTGAAGGCATGTCAGTAGTTTTCGGGCAACCTAAAGCGAAATAATTACATCGGAAAGGAGTATTTAAATATGTCTGCGATTAACCCAAAAAAGATGGATATTAATCAGCATGATTGGTTGAGTAGTTTAAAACAACCATCTACATTAAGACGTTCTTACGAAGAGGAAAGCGAATCAATCAGTTTCAATCAAGTTGCTTGGCGAATTTTAGGGACAACCATTGACGAAGATGAGTATTTTGAAAATCTATACGAACTAGTACACGATGATTCACTAAATGCGTTTCTATTAAGTGAAGGCTTGGACAAGACAATTTCGAATGATCTGTTTCAAGCAGTACAAAGAATATTAACAATAAATACTGCTGAAAATGGGTTGTCAGTAAACAGACTTATTGCATTCCTTGATGGTGAGAGATTAATTCCTAAACATGAGAATCAGCATATACATAGATATATTCGCGAGCAAATTAAAACTGTATTTACTACGTTTAAAGATTCGCATAAAAATGGATTCCTAGATAGTAATTTTAGGAGAGTAATAGTTGATCTAGTGAAATGGTTACATAATCATGTGAATAAATGGATTGAGGATTTCCCTAAGAATTCACCTCTTATATTATGGTATGGTGACACGTCATTAAGTGAATGTTATTTCCTTTACTTACTAATATTATTAGGCTTTGATATTGCTATATTTCATCCTGAAGGGAAAGATTTATTAGCTAATTTGGTAGGCCAAGAGAAAAATGAAATAACAATATTACCTTCATCGAGTGCGTTAATACCATTTCCAATTGAAAAACCAGTTAGAAAGAGTACGGTTGCTCATAGAGCATCGATGGAAATTGAGAAATTATTGCATACCGATGATTCATTATTATATAAACCATGGCAATTTAGAAATTATGCTCCAAGATCAATTACATTAAAGACTACCTATGACGAATTATTCATTTTACATAAGGAAAGAGCAATGTTACGTCCAAACTTCCAAGTAAAAGCTAATTTTGTTGAAATACCGGTTTTCTTTATTAAAATTTTAGGTGTAACGAAAAATCGCCGTGAGTATTGGGAAAAGATTAATCAATTAACTGAAGCAAATTTAACACATAAAATAGATATATTTCCTTTTAGTCAATTAGTTAAAGGGAACCAACAATATCATTATCAAAATGCTTTAGGGCCTGATGGCTTACTTGACCCTAATAGTATGATGGCTAGTAATTGGTGGAGATATAAAGAACTTCCAAGTGGATTACAGTTTGGCCTTGCTTCTGCAATTTCTAGATATGTTGAACGCGCAAATATTAAAGTGTTACCAAACGAAACAAAAGAACAAACGCAACTATTTTTATTTAGTCAATCAATGAATATACCAAACGAAGTGTTGAGATTACTACAACAATTTGATTACACTCAGCAAATACCGAAATTAATTATTTATAATACTGAAAAAGATGGCGAGCTAAGTAGAACTGATGCAGCATTACTTCTATTATTAAATGAGTTTGGAATCGATCTAGTTTTACTTAATCCTACAGGTCAGAATGATATTGAATTATTCGTAGACGACAAGTCATTTGACTCTCATTGGCTTGATGAGGTTACTTTTGATAGTGAGTTTCAAGCATTACGTGCACCAGGACAGTCAATAATTAAAACGCTATTTAAAAAAATAGTTAAATAAAGGGGAGCTTAAAATGTCTGTAAATACACTTACTAGTTTAGAAAATCAAGATGAAATCATAAAAGCTAATCCAAATGAAATGAAATTACAATTAAGAAACGAACCGGAAGTACATCGTTTAGCTAATTCAATCGATTACAAAAATCAAATTGCTTTATTAGAGTATGGAAAAGAACCAGCGAATGAAATTTCAACTTTCTCAGGCAAAATATTAAATACGATTAAGGCTTCAAGTATGGAAGAATCTAGCGTTCTATTAAAGCAATTGGGTAAAATTATGGACCGCTTTGATGCGAAGGATTTTGCAGAGGAAAAAGGATTTCTTTCTAAAATTTTTAATCGCGGACAAAAGTTAATCGATAAGTTATTTGATAAGTATCAATCAATGGGGACTGAAATTGATAAGGTTTATATCGAAATTACAAAGTATGAACATGAAATGAAGTCATCTACAAATACATTAGAACAACTTTACGAGCAAAATGTCATGTATTATTTGGATTTAGAAAAATATATTGTAGCTGCAGAATTGAAAGCCGAAGAGCTAAAAACTCAGCTTCCTGCATTAACAGAAAGAGCTGGAACTGGTAATCAGCTTGCTATGATGGAATTAGACACTTTAAAAAATGCGATTGAGCTAATTGAACAACGTACTTATGATTTAGAAATGGCGAAACAAGTGGCATACCAATCAGCACCACAAATTCGTATGTTACAACGTGGTAATACAAAATTGATAGGTAAAATTAACTCAGCATTTGTAACAACAATTCCAATCTTTAAAACGGCATTAATTAATGCGATCTCGGCAAAGAGACAAAATTTAGTAGCTCAATCTATGGATGAGTTAGATAAGAGAACTAATGAATTATTATTACGCAATGCGAATACAATTTCACAGCAAAGTGTTGATATTGCTAGATTATCAGGTGCACCTAGCATTAAAATCGAGACGATGGAAGAGACTTGGAATATCATTATGAAGGGTATGCAAGAAACGAAAGCGATTGAAGAAGAAAATAAAGTTCAACGCGAACAAGGTAAATTGCGCTTAGAGCAGCTTCAGGAAAACTTCATTAAACTTAAGCAAGGAAACTAGGTTTTATAGCATCTAATAAATAGAAGTCAGTAGATAAACAGCTACTGACTTTTATTTATATTAAATAAGTAACTGTGCGGGTATTAACCAACTTTGTAAGTTAAAGAGTATTTGTTGCTTCCTGGCTAGTCTTTTTAGTTAATTTTTAATACTTTTATTTTGAAAAAATGTTATTATAATATAATGAGATGAAATGAAATGTTATTTCCTAATTACATATGTTACTAAAAAAAGTTGATTAGATTCGATTCATTTATTAAATTGCTTGATTGATAATTAAACAATTCTGAAAGTTCAGTATCAACTGTGAAATGTATTGACATTGATTCTCGGTCCAGTATAATAAATAATTGAAAATGATTATCAACATCAACATATAATTAAGGAGAGACAGAAATGATTAGCAATATGAAAATGCCTAAAATACTTGGGATTGTAATGTCTTTATTATTAATAATTGGTCTAGTTGGCTGTTCGTCAGATTCAAGTAAAAAGTCTGATAAAAAGTCTTCAAATGAATCCGCTGTCACAATTGATACTAAATTTGGTAAAGTGGAAATCAAAGGACATCCTAAGCGCGTAGTAGCTCTAGGTTGGGGAGATGCAGAGACTGCATTAAGTCTTGGAGTTGAACCGATTGGTGCAAGTGACTGGCTTGCTTTTGGTGGAGACGGTGTTGGACCATGGTTAAAAGGTACATATAAAAAGTCACCAACTATTCTTGGTACAATGGAACTTGATTACGAGAAAATTGCTTCACTTAAACCAGATTTAATTCTTGATGTAAAATCTTCAGGTGATGAAGAACGATATAAACGACTTTCAGAAATTGCTCCAACGGTTGGAGTTCCTAAAGATGGAGATAATTATTTAACTTCTACTAAAGAACAAGTACAAATGATTGCTCAAGCTCTTGGTAAAGTTAGTAAAGGAGAACAACTTCTTAAGGACGTAGACGTAGCATTTGATAAAGCTGCTAAAGCAAATCCTGAATTTGCAGGTAAAACGATTGCAGTTGGTGCTTACGATTCTTCAGGTTTCGGTGCATACGTAAAAGGAGATTCTCGTGTTGATTTTGTAACGCGACTTGGTTTCAAAAATAAAGAAGAGATCGAAAAATTAGCAAAAGGTAATTTCTTTATTAAAGTTGCTGATGAAAAGTTAGATCTTTTAAACGCTGATCTTACTCTTGTATTACCTATTTTTGTTGATCCAAAAGAGATTACTAACAATAAACTTTATCAGAAGATTCCTTCTGTAGCTGATGGAAGATCATTAATTCTTGATACGAATTCATCAAACGCATTTTCAACGGGAACGGTTCCTGCATTATTATGGGCAATCGATAATTTACCAAAACAATTTAAAACAGCATTAGAAGGCGGGGAGTAATACAGTGAGCGCGATGAAGCAACCAAAAAACAAAACGACTCAAGTAGTTGGGACAAATAAAAAGACAATTACTTCAATACGGTTGCAACGGTTTTTGGGCTTCATCGTAGCACTTTTACTTTTGGTAGCCGTAGTATTTTTAAGTTTAATGATCGGTGCGAAGTCTATTCCACCTAGAGTTGTGTGGGATGCGTTGTTTTCACCAAACAACAGCTATGACCATACGATCATTCTTACTACTCGGGTTCCTCGAACACTAATTGCACTTATAGTTGGACCTGCTTTTGGCTTAGCAGGTGCATTGATTCAAGTACTTACCAGGAATCCGCTAGCGGACCCTGGTATTCTTGGTGTTAATGCAGGTGCAGCTTTTGCAGTAGCTATAGGAGTTGGTGTATTTTCTGTTACATCGATGTCCGCCTATATGTGGTTTGCACTAGCAGGAGCATTAGTAGCAACAATTGCTGTGTATATTATTAGTGGAGGCGCAGGTAAAAAAGCACCTACGCCTGTACAAATTACATTAGCTGGGGTTGCGCTCGGGGCCACATTGAGCGGAATTACAACATCATTAACATTAATAAATAGTAAGGCATTCGCACGAATGTTGAATTGGAGCGTTGGGACATTAGCTAGAAGAAGTCTTGATGACCTTTGGCTTGTTCTTCCTATTTTAATAGTTGGAGCCTTACTTGCTTTTGTTATAACTCCGGCATTAAATGCGATCGCATTTGGAGACGATCGTGCATCATCATTGGGCGTAAATGTTGGTGTGACTCGTACAATCGGATTAATTGCCATCACTTTATTGGCCGGTGGTGCAACAGCAATAGCTGGCCCAATTGGTTTTATAGGCTTGATGGTGCCACATTGTGTACGATGGTTTGTTGGCCCAGACCAATTTTGGATCTTTTTATACTCAATTGTAGCAGCACCGATTCTACTCATTTTATCGGATATTATTGGTAGGGTTGTATTGTTACCTTCTGAAGTTCCAGTAGGGATTATCACAGGATTGGTTGGTGCACCGATTCTATTGATTCTTGTTCGTAGACGTAAAGCGAGTGGATTATAATATGAAAATGATTTGTGGCATAAGTTTGAAAGTAAGAAGGAGTGAATGTTATGCGCCCTATTAATTACGGTCGGCACTATATACAACTTAAATGGCCTATAAAGGCGCGCATTGATGTGAGAAGCATAATTGTAACATTAATCCTTCTTATAGCCACGATTGCAATTGCAATGTTTGCGTTAATGGTAGGTACACTGAAATTAAGTATAAGTGAAGTTTTTTCTGCTTTAATTGGTCAAGCGACAGGTATGACACAAACTGTTGTAGTCGATTGGCGTTTACCAAGGGTACTGGCTGCGATTATTTTTGGAGCTGGTTTAGCAGTAAGTGGAATGATTTTTCAATCAATTACTCGAAATCCATTAGGATCGCCCGATATCATAGGCTTTACATCAGGCTCTTACACTGGAGCGCTTATTGTGCTTCTTGTAGCTAAGTCAACTTCCTACTTAAGTGTAGCAAGTGGAGCTTTAATTGGCGGTTTCACAACAGCCCTCCTTATTTATTTGCTAGCTTTTCGTAAAGGAACACAAAACTTTCGTCTAATAATCGTCGGAATAGCGGTTTCGGCTCTTTTAGGAAGTGTCAACTCAATGCTACTTATTAAAAGTGATGCAGAGGTCGCATTAACTGCGGCAGCTTGGGGAGTGGGATCTTTAAACGGTATAGATTGGAAGCAAATGATTCCACCAGCAATTGCTGTTTTTCTTCTAATAATTTGCGCTGGTATAATGAACAGACCATTGCGTGAAATGGAGCTTGGGATGGATACAGCAAAATCTCACGGTGTTCGAATTGATCGGTCTCAACTCGTGTTGATTCTAATTGCCGTTGCTTTGACGGCTGCACCAACAGCAGTAGTTGGACCAGTTAGCTTTGTTGCACTAGTTGCGCCACAAATCGCTAAACGGATCACGAAATCCGAAGAGAGTTTGTTACCTGCAGCGATGATGGGATCATTTCTATTACTAGGAGCGGATGTACTTGCTCAAAGAGTAATTCCAGGAACAATTTTTCCAGTTGGTGTAGTAACTTTATCATTAGGCGGAATATACTTAGTGTGGCTATTATTTAGACAGGCACGTTCAGCAGCTTAAATAAAGTAGAAATTTGCAAGGTAGTAGGTCCTTTCTAAAAAAGGTTTCCCGTATTACGATATTCTGATTGAAAGAAGTTGAGTTTGAAATATGAAGTTAACAGCAGCAGAAATTCAAAGCCAGAAAATGTCCAAAACAGAGTCTAGGCTTTGGACAGAAAACATTACAATCAAATATGATAATCGAGTAATTTCCAGAAACCTTTCAGTACAGATTCCAGACGGATCATTTACAGTAATTGTTGGTCCAAATGGTTGTGGGAAATCAACCCTACTGCGAACTCTTTCAAATTTGCTTAAGCCGTCTGCTGGAGAAATTTTACTAGACGGGAAAGCTATTACATCTTATAAATCAAAGGAAGTAGCTCGTAAACTAGGTTTGTTGCCACAATCTTCAACTGCACCAGATGGGATTACAGTTGCGAATTTGGTGTCACATGGTCGATATCCATACCAGAATCTTATAAGGCAATGGACTGATGAAGATGAAGCAGCAGTAATGTCTGCAATGGAGCTTACAAATACGAGCGATTTATCGCATCGATATGTCGATGAGCTTTCAGGTGGGCAAAGACAAAGAGTTTGGGTTGCTATGGTGCTAGCTCAGCAAACACCATTGCTACTTCTTGATGAACCAACGACATATCTTGATATTGCTCATCAAATTGAACTGCTAGAACTATTTAAAGATTTAAACCAACAAGGGAACACATTAGTTGCCGTTTTACATGACTTGAATCACGCTGCAAGATATGCAGATAATATTATTGCCATGAAAGATGGCCAAGTCATAGCACAAGGTGATCCTCGTGAAATCATTACCGAAAAACTTGTTGAGGAAGTATTCGGCTTAAAATGTATGATTATCGAAGACCCAGTTGCCATGACACCGTTAGTAGTTCCATTAGGAAAAGACCGATAGCTTATGGTTCGTTTAATATCACTAATAAAAAAATAAGNNCTTATTTTTTTATTAGTGATTTTTTACACATTAAGAAAGTATAGATTGGCAGGCGGTGAAGATCAGTCGACGTAGATGCCAATTATAGGTATAAGTATAAGTGCAACTACCCCTCTGTCTTCGCCAATCGGCGAGTTTTCTTTATATGGCATATTAATTATTTTTGCGATTAAAAACCTGCTTTTATTAAAAAAATTTAATTGAACTAATTCAATTAATTTGAAATAATCATAATGGGATCAAAAAGTATTTAATACAAATTGTTCTAGTAAACAACAAAGCGGAGAATTCATATGAATAAAGAAATGGAAGTAGTCGATCATCTTGAAGAACTGCGTAAAAGAATTATTATTACAGCAGTTACTTTTATTGTTCTATTTATTATTGGGCTTGTTTATGTTGAACCAATCTATAAATTCTTAACGAGGTCTTTAACATATAAACTAGTCGTACTAAGTCCCGGAGATATATTATGGGTGTATTTTTCAATATCTGCTGTTTTTGCGGCCGTATTCACGATTCCAGTGGCAACATGGCAAACTTGGCTATTTGTGAAACCTGGTTTACATCCTTCAGAGCAAAAAGGGATTGGATTTTATATTCCGGCATTATTTTTTCTTTTTATTTTTGGATTAGCAATTGGCTATTATTTTGTTTTTCCAAACATCCTAAAGTTCCTAACAGTAATGGGACAAGGTATGCTTGAACAAAATTATACAGTAGAAAAGTATTTCTCATTTCTTTTTAATCTTGTTGTTCCATTTGCTGCGTTTTTTGACATGCCAGTTGTCATTATGTTTTTAACGAAGATTGGCATAGTAAAACCTAGCTACTTACAAAAGGTTAGAAAATACGCATACTTTATATTAGTAATTGTAGCATGCTGTATTTCACCACCAGATTTTATTTCTCATATTTCAGTTTCAATACCATTAATTTTATTATACGAACTAAGTATTTTTACATCTAAATCGGTTTATAGAAAAAAAGAGGTAAATGAGTAAAAGCTCATTTACCTCTTTTTTTTCACATTAAGAAAGTATAAATTGGCAATTTTGAAGAAAAGCATCTATCTTCGTCCGACGGCTCATCAATCGGCGAGTTTTCTTTATCTATATCTATTAATCGTTTTATTAATAAAAATTTAAACTTTGAACAAGTTGAATATTCATAAATTCATCATAGGTTATAAAAAGCTAGGCAAACACCCTTTGACAGAAAATGAATGGAGTTAGGAGCATACACTATGCAATATTCAATTTGGTTCACTGTTTTATTTCTCGCTTTTTCATCTAGTATAGATAATTTTGGAGTAGGAATAACTTATGGAATCCGTGGAATAAAGGTTGGTATATTAGCTAATTTAATTATCTCAATCATAGCGTTTATTTTCAGTGAAGCGGGAATTGTTTCAGGGCAATATATTTCAAAAGTATTCCCTGGAACACTATCCAATGTAATCGGAGCATTTTTTTTATTAGTTATTGGACTTAGAATTGTCCTTCTTACGATTCCAAGAAAAAACAAAGAAGAAATTATAAATGATCATGAAGATGAATCAAATACTAATGGCCTTACAAATTATTTAAGCTCACCAGAAAAGGCCGATGTCGATCATTCTGGAGATATTAGTAGCTTTGAGGCAATCATACTCGGTACAGCAGTATCGATGAATGCACTTACGAACGGCTTAGGTGTTGGATTAATAGGACTTTCACCATTTGCCATCTCAATAGCAGCCAGTATTTTTAGTTTCGTAGCGATTTGGTTAGGAGTCCTTTTAGGGAAAAAAGTTGCGAATGTAAAAATAGGTGGATGGTCACTTGGACAATTTAGTTCCATTATAAGTGGGATTATTTTAGTGTTAATTGCGATACACAATCTCCTTTAACAAGGGATTTAGATAAAGAAAAGAAGCTGATGGAAAAATTTCAACATCAGCTTCTTTTATTTGTGAGATCCTATGCAATTGTAGAATGTGATTCTTCGTTATCACTTACTTTCATTACATCTTTTTTTGAAATAGAAAGATAAGCAACTAAAATGATGATAATAATTGATAATACTAGGCTTACTGGTCCACCACCGAATCCGAGTCCACCATGCTTCTGAGATACAGAACTCCAATCAGAAAAAGATGCTCCAACCGGTCTGGTCATAATATAAGCAAACCAAAAAGAGAAAATTTCATTTAACTTGAAGAATTTTTTTCCGATTACCGGTATTGCTAGTAAGATCGTGAACAGAATACCTGATGAAAAATAACCTAAATGCATTGTTGATGCAGTCATATCACCAGCAGCTGTTCCTAAAGCGAAAGTTCCCATAACAACCGACCAATATAAAACCTCACGGCGTTTTGTGTATATACTGTGTATAGAAAGAGTTTTTTCCTTGCGATACCAAACCGCAAAAATAATTGCTAACAATACAGCAAAAAACAATGTTGATGCTACGTAAGGCACACCAAGACCAACGTGTACAACGTCTGCAGCAACTGTACCAAATACACTAATCATTACAACAACAAGCCAATAAATACTAGGTATATATTTGCGGACCTTAAACTGTAAAAATAAAGACAGTATTAGGACTATTAATGCTACTGCAACACCGATTACTGGCGTTAAAGTTTTTACGATATAATCAGAAAACACTTCACCCATACCCGTTGTTAATAGCTTAGTGATCCAGAAAAAAATCGTTACCTCTGGAACTTTTTTTAACATATTTTCTATTTGTGGATTTATTGTCTTATTTGTATGCTTTTTTTCAATTGTTTCCATTTCATGTCCTCCTTATTGGATTTAAATAAAATGTAAACAAGTTTTATGAAAGTAAAATGAAAATGGACAAGAAATTTAATGAAATTTACTTAAAGAAAATTCGTAATTTAGAATTTTTGATTGTATAACACAGTGTATTCCATTAGAATCAGTAAAAAGAAAATAGGTGATATGATGATTAGGTATCCTATTCTAAATAGTGGTGCAACGATAGGGGTGACTGCACCGTCATCAGGTTTAAAGGAGCAGTTCCATGGATTGATGAAGCAATCAATTAGTCGCATGGAAAGAGATGGATTTAAGTTGGAATGTGGAGAGACAGTTTGGACACATGACAAGGCTAAATCAGCAAATGCCCAAACGCGTGCAAGCGAGTTAAATCGAATGATGAATGATGAAGAAATAAACCTAATTTTTCCGCCGTGGGGTGGAGAGTTTGCGATTGAAACCCTCGATAAATTGGAGTTCGAAAACTTTAAAGAAAAATGGATTTTAGGATATTCAGACACAAGTATTCTATTATTAGCATTTACATTAACAACAGGGATCGCAACTGCCCACGGTACGAACTTAATCGATTTAAGAGGAGAATACTCTGATGAGACAACGGCAATGTGGCAGAAGGTTTTAACAACTAAGTCCGGGGGCTCTATTACTCAAGCTTCCTCACCAATGTTCCAAGTGAAATGGCAGCATGATAACTCAACACCTTATGTATTTCATTTGTCTGAAAAAACAAAATGGAAAACAACTTCGACTAAAGCTGAAAAAGCTCAAGGAAGATTGCTTGGTGGATGTATTGACGTGATTAGACATCTTGTTGGGACTCCTTATGGTGATGTACGATTATTTAGTAGTAAATACATTAGCGAAGAACCGATTATCTGGTATTTTGAGAATTGTGAAATGAATACAACTGACCTAAAAAGGTCCCTAGTACAAATGAAACTTGCAGGATGGTTCGAAAATTGCTCTGGAATATTATTTGGACGTAGTGCAGCAAATCAAGCTGTAGATCACTATACAATAGAAGATGTATACAATGAATTAAATGAAGAATTAGAAATACCAATTATATACGATATTGATTGCGGTCATGTGCCACCTCAAATTACTTTCATTAATGGAGCATTTGCAGAAGTAGAAGTGAATGATGGGAAAGGTGTAATTGTACAGTCCTTTATTTAATTCAACACTAAAGCGTTTTTTAAGAAAAAGAACGCTTTTTTAATATTTAAAGAAGAAAACAAGTGCAAATATTGTAATAAACACAGTGATAATCCCAATCACGACTTTTGTGTAGAGAATATATTCATCAGAAAGGTCAGGTTCTTCATTATACATCCATATTCTGCCCATTAATAAACTTTCTCTTGTTTCAAAAAAAGACCATACCAAAATTACATAAAAAGGCATTAATAATATAAAAAATACAATTTTTTCAACCATATTTTTCAACCTCTCAAAATTATCTGAACTTTTATTTAAGGTAATTATATCTCAATTATGGATAAGGAAATTGGGGGTTCTGTGATAGATCTGTGACTTATATAAAATTTATTTTTAGTTTGTAAGGAGTATTTTAGAAAATGTATTATGACCCATAGTAGCAATCAAAGAAGCTAAAAAGAGGGTATTTAAATAATTCTCATGAAAGGTTATTGATTTGGTGTGGCTCTTTTTAAATAGAAAAAGTTGTATAAGTGCTTAAAAGACTATAACATAGTAATATTATGGCATAATAAAAGAAAGACATATTATTAAATAGAATCAGGAGCAGTAAAATGATTATAAATAATGAACAAGAATTAGAAGCTTTAAGAAAAATAGGTCGTATCGTAGCGTTAGCAAGAGAAGAAATGAAAGCAAAGGCTGTCGCTGGAATGACAACGAAAGAATTAGATGAAATTGGTAGAAACGTGTTAGATGAGCATGGCGCAACTTCGGCTCCACAAAAAGAGTATGATTTTCCTGGTACAACATGTATTAGTGTAAATGAAGAAGTAGCTCATGGTATTCCCGGAGAACGAGTACTTCAAGATGGAGACTTAGTTAATATTGATGTTTCCGCAGCATTAGATGGTTATTATGCTGACACTGGCATTTCTTTTGTAATTGGAAATGGTGATTTATTAAAAGAAAAACTTTGCAAAGTTGCAGAGGATGCTTTTTGGGCTGCTATGAAAAAAACAAAAGCAGGGGCAAAGAAAAACCAAATTGGTAGAGCAGTATTCAATGAAGCAAGTAAAAATGGTTTAAATGTAATTGAAAACTTAACGGGCCACGGAATTGGTAAAAGTCTTCATGAAAGTCCTCAACATATTTTAAATTATTTCGATCCAATGGATAAGGCATTATTAAAAGATGGTCTTGTATTAGCAGTAGAACCATTTATCTCAGCAAACGCGGATCATATCATTGAGTCTGGGGATGGCTGGACATTTGTAACTCCAGATAAAAGCTTAGTAGCGCAATGCGAACACACAATTGTTGTAACAAAAGGTGAGCCAATTATCTTAACGCAATTGTAAGGGATAGGAAAAGCGAAGAATTTTATGTTCTTCGCTTTTATTTTTGCTCATACTTACTTCGAGTAGTTTAGCTCCCAAGTAAATCCGTTTTTATCTTTTACGACTGCAAATCTAGAGTTCCAAAATGTATCTTGCAGTTCCATATGAACTTCTCCGTCTTTTGATAACTTTTCATAAATTGATTTTATTTCATCTTCGGAGCTCATTTCAAGTGTTGTCCAAACATTGTCGCCTTTAACTAATGGTCTAAAAACATCTGCAAAATAGATTATACAGTTATCATTGATATGTAATTCGGCGTGAATATACTTTCCTTCATGGCCTTTAAACATTTCCATTCCATCACCAGTTTGTGTGTTCCTGATCTCACCACCAAAAATTTGCTTGTAGTACTCAAGCTCTTCTTTACAGTTTTCAACGTAAATATGTGGTAAAATATTTTTCATTTTTTCTCCCCAATTCCTTTAGTTTGTTGTTGAAGAATAAATATGTATAAAATGCGAACTAAAACTCACAATTTAAGTATAGCCAACTATAATAGGTATTGTGCTAAAAGTTAAAATATTTTATAATTTAAATAAATTTATGTTCGAAAAGGAGGTGTAGAGAAGATGTTACGTTTTCAAATGGTTTGCGCACAAATGATAGAGTTTTTATATTATTGTCGTGCAAAATTTGCGTGTTTAGCTGTTAACGGGATAGCTGTGTCCTTTTTTAATAATTTAACAACTCAAATAAAACGAAAACGTACTCTTTCCTACGACTTCAATTGATAAAATAATTGTGTGATACACACTTCTATTAAGTCACGATTTAAGCCATGGATGAGTTCTATGGCTTTTTTCTATGGATTGGTACGGAAAATAGAAGGAGAATTAATCATGATTGCATGTAGTATAGAAAAAATTTCAAAAATGTTCGGTGGAAATTCACTTTTTACGGAATTATCATTTCAAATTCATCAAGGTAGCCGCGTCGGTTTAGTTGGCGCAAATGGTAGTGGTAAAACTAGTATTTTTAAACTTTTAACAGGTATTGAATCGCCTGATAGTGGCTCAATTCACTTTAAAAAAGGAATAAAAATTGGCTATCTTGCGCAGATCCCTGTTTTTCAGGCCGAGATGACAAGTAGAGATGTATTATTAACAGTTTTTGAAGAATTACGGAAAATAGAAAATGAAATGAAGCAATTGGAAATAAAGATGGCCAATACGATAAATGAACGCAAATTAGAACAATTGTTAGTAAGTTATGGATCATTGCAAGAGAAATTTAGTATTAACGGCGGATATGAGATGGAAGCCTCGCTTTCGAAAATTGCTAATGGGTTAGGAATCAATGACTTACTTTCAAAACAATTTTCTTCTTTAAGTGGTGGAGAAAAAACAAAGATTGGGTTAGGAATCGTCCTTTTACAACAACCAGATTTATTATTACTTGATGAGCCAACAAATCACTTAGATTTATCAGCCATTGAATGGTTAGGCTCTTACTTAAAGGAGTATGAAGGAACAATCGTTGTCATTTCTCATGATCGACATTTCTTAGATGAAGTGGTCAATCATATTTTAGAATTAGAAGACGGAGAAATTATTGCTTATCATACAAATTATTCAATGTATGTTGTTCAAAAAGAAGAAAGATTATTAAGAGAGTTTCAGGCTTACGAAGAGCAGCAAAAGAAAATTCAAAAAATGAAAGAAACAATCAAACGTCTGAGAGAGTGGGCTAATCAGGCAAATCCACCAAATGCTGGTTTGCATAGAAGAGCTAGAAGTATGGAAAAGGCTCTAGAACGAATTGAAAGATTAAAGCGTCCTATTTTACAAAAAAAGAAAATGGCATTTCAACTAGAGGAATCTGGTCGAAGTGGAAAAGATGTCGTTGTAGCTGAAAATCTTTCAAAATCTTTTGCGGACAAAGCTTTATTTAAACAGCTTAATTTCTCATTATTCTATGGAGAAAGAGCAGTTATAGTAGGAAACAACGGTACCGGAAAATCAACTTTATTAAAGATGATTTTAGGCCAAACCGCAATAGATGAAGGAAAATTAAAGCTTGGCAGCAGTGTGAAAATTGGTTATTTATCGCAACATTATGAACCAATCCATTCTGATCACACAGTACTACAGGAATTCAGAGAAGAAGTACATGTGACTGAAGGTGAAGCGCGAAATATATTAGCTGGTTTCTTATTTTATGGTTATATGGTTTATCGAAAAGTAAGCCAACTTAGTGGTGGAGAGCGAATGCGATTAAGATTGGCTCAACTTATGTACCAAGATATTAATTTATTAATCGTAGATGAGCCTACTAACCATCTAGATATTGAATCTAGAGAAGTATTAGAAGACGCTTTAGAAAATTTTAAAGGAACGATTCTTTCTGTCTCGCATGACCGTTATTTCATAAATAAGCTATTTTCAAAAATTTACTGGCTAGAAAATGGGTCTCTATTCGAGTTTATTGAAGAATACCAAGTCGCGAAAGAAAAAATGACCGTATATCGAAATAAACTTGAAAAGGAAAAAGTAGTAAAAACAAATCCTGAATCTAAACCAGCAAATAAGATTAATTCAAAATCGCGAAATATAGAAGACATTGAAAATGAAATCTATCAGTTAGAAGAAGCGATCAGTGAAAAAAATAAGCAAATGATGCTTGAAAGTGATCTAAACAGTTTACAGAAATATCATCAAGAATTGGAAGCATTAGAATTAAAAAGTATGGCTTTATATAAAGAACTTGATGAATGTATTGAATGAGAAAAAATGGTAAGTATTTATTAATGAATACTTTTAATACGTATAGGCGTAATCATCAATTGATAGGTAAATGACATAGTACTTGCTCATGTCTCAAATAGAATTAATAAGCTATAAAGATTACGATTCTATTTAGGTGGTGAGTATATGTTTTATGATGATCTGTATAGTAGATATCCAGGACCAGGTCAAGCACAACCAGTACATGGCCCAGGTCAAGGGCATGGACCAGGCCAAGGATCAGGACACGGACCAGGACAAGGACACGGCCCAGGTCAAGGGCCAGGGCATGGACCAGGATATGGCCCAGGACAAGGACAAGGACACGGGCCAGGGTATGGCCCAGGTCAAGGACACGGACATGGACCGGGGTATGGCCCAGGTCAAGGGCACGGGCATGAACCGGGGTATGGCCCAGGACAAGGACACGGGCATGGACCGGGATATGGCCCAGGACAAGGACACGGGCATGGACCGGGATATGGACCAGGACACGGACCAGGTTATGGTCCGGGACATGGATTTCCTGGACCAGGAGGTTATTGGTCAGGAAGCTATTACATCCTGAATGGTAGAAGATGGTACTATGTTCCTAACGTGGGATGGGTTGTTGTATATTAAAAAATAATAGAGCTGATTGATTTTATCAGCTCTTCTTACATAACTAATCGAAAAATATGACCAAAGGAGTAGTGTGCAATGGGAAAAGTGATTAGATTTGAACTTCAAGTACCTAATATTGAACAAGCAATCGATTTTTATTCAAAGAGCTTTGGATGGAAATTTACAAAAATGCCTGGCCAACATGAATATTATTTTATTCAAACAGGTGAATCAGCAGACAAAGGGATCGATGGTGGATTAATGCTTTCACCTGATGGGCAGACTCGTACTACGAATTCAATTGATGTAACTTCGATTGATGAAGCGATTGATAAAGTATCGAGCAATGGTGGAAATATAGTAGTTCCTAAAACGGCTATTCCTCAAATGGGTTATTTTGCATACTTTATTGATAACCAGGGCTTACTTTTTGGACTTTCAGAAGAGAACACTAGCGCTCAATAATTCAAAAAAAATACCAGTATCCAACTAATCGGATAACTGGTATTTTTATTAATTTTTTTCTACCCCAAAAACAATGCCGCCTTTTTTTCTAGCGGTTTCAGTTACAGTTAAAACTACCTTACTAAGCTCCTTTAAATTTTCATACTCTGCTTGGTTAGATTCTTTAATAATGCGAGTAAAGTCCTGGATCTCATATAACATATCATTTTCTACTTGGTTAACTTCCAGTGACTCTCTTTGCTTTGACTTATGGTTAATCAAAGTAATTTTTGAAATTGGAGATGGTTTATCAATCACTAAAGACCCGATTTCACCTGTAATTTCACTTTCAATATAAGATTGGGAGACTTTAGAGCATTGAATGCTACAAGTAAAGTCTTCATAATTTAACACTAATGTTCCACTACCATCAATACCGCTACGAAGTTTTACAGGTGTATAATCTACAGAAGACGGTTTTCCGAATAAACCAATCAATACATAAACTGGGTAAACACCTAAATCTACTAATGCACCACCTGAAAATTCTGGAGAAAATACATTTGGATTTTCCCCTCTAAGGAACGCGTCGTATTTCGAAGAGTATTGTAAATAATGTAGATTAGCACTTCTTATCTGACCAACTTTTGCAAGACCTTCTTTTAAAGCTGTGAAGTTTGGAGAGTGGAAGTTACGAATTGCTTCAAATAAATATACCCCGTTTTCTTCTGCAACTTTAAATGCGTGATCTAATTCTTTTGTTGTAGAGAAAATTGGTTTTTCACAAATAACGTGTTTTTTATTTTGCAGTAATAAAATTGCTTGTTCATAGTGTAGTGAGTTTGGTGATGCTATGTATACTATTTCAACCTCAGGGCTTTTTGCTAATTCTTCGATGTTCGTAAAATAATTAGGTGCATTGTGCTTTAAGGCAAATGCTTTAGCACTTTCTTCATTTCTCGAATAAATTGCAGTTAAGTTAAGCAATTTACTATCCTTGGCTGCTTCAATAAAACTTTCTGTAATCCAGCTTGTTCCAATTGTACCTAAATTCATCTTTTCATCTCCTAAAAAAACATAGTTAACTTTATCTTTACAATCCTAATCGAAAGATATGTTAAAATAAAGTAAAATACATCGAAGGAAGTGACATTTTATGAAGAAAATTTGCGTTTATGCTGGTTCAAATCTTGGGAATAGAGAGTCATTTAGTCTTCAAGCTAAAAAACTAGGTGCTTTATTTGCTAGTAACAATATAGATTTAATTTACGGTGGATCAAGACTAGGAATTATGGCAGAAATCGCAAATGAAGTTTTAAAACAAGGTGGAAATGTCATTGGCATTATGCCCGGTGGACTATTTCGTGGAGAAGTTGCTCATAAAGGGCTGACGCAATTCATTGAAACAAAAACAATGCATGAGCGTAAAGCTTTAATGAACGAAATGTCCGATGGTTTTATCGCGCTACCAGGTGGAGTTGGTACTTTCGATGAATTATTTGAGATCATTTGTTGGTCACAAATTGGAATCCACAATAAGCCAATCGGTTTATTAAATGTTGATAACTATTTCACTCCAGTCTTAGATTTACTTAGACATGCTGTAAAAGAAGGATTTATGGGTGAAAATACCCTTTCACTATTCGTTGTTGCAGAAAATGCGGACGACTTATTAAAACTAATGCAGGATTATGAGCCACCTGTTATCCAAAATAAATGGAAGCAGTTAGAAGGTAAATAAAACCAGAGGTGAACCCACGATTTTGTGGGTTTTTTTTTTCGTTTTTGAATCGTAATCCTCAAATTCTTGCTGGCTTTTTAGAGAATTCCAGCGAAAAGAAGTCGATTGACCCAAAACATCAACAAGATTTGTTAACATATCAACAGGTTTGGTCGGTAAATCAACGAGATTTGCCAGTATATCAACAGGCTTGGTCGGTAAATCAACGAGATTTGCCAGTATATCAACGGGATTTGGTGGGTAAATCAACGAAATTTGCCGTTATATCAACGAAGTTCACAACTTTATCAACAATGTTCAATTTATGTTCGCAATTTTCAATTTGAATTGGTTAGTAATCAACAGAAAGATACTGCCAACTAACTTTATACACGAAAGTCGGCGATTTATGAACAAAACTCGTTGGTTTATGAACAAAACACAGTGGTTTATGCACAAACGGCGCTTTATTACAAAATACAGAGGTTCATTCACAACCAATCATTTGCCATAAACAATAAAAAGGGTGTCTCTTAAGTTAAGAGACGTCCCCTTCAATTAGTTTTCTTGCTTTCTTCTATTTTTAAGCCACTTCGCGGGATTCAATTTTTTGCGATAGTTCGTCATTACATCTTTACCCACAAATACTCCACCAATCCAAAACATTGCTTCTCCTAGAATAACTAATAGTGCGATTAGACCAGCTTTTAAGCCGCCGGAAACATGTAAAAAAGGTAAAGTGAAGATTAACAAATATGGAATAAATGAGCCAAATACTAAGTAGTATGGTATTCTTTTCATAAAGTTCTCCTTTCAATTCCTTTCATGAGAATAGCATTAATTATTCAGAAAAGGAAGGGGAAAACTTAATAGATCGTGATAATTTATAACATAATTAGGAGGCCTCAAGATGAATCAGGATGTTGTTCTTGAGCTGAAAAATGTAAATAAGACAATTAAGAATCAAGAGATTATTAAAGATATTAGCTTTGATTTACGTCAGGGCGAGGTTCTAGGTTTATTAGGTCCAAATGGTTCAGGAAAAACGACGACAATGCGAATGATTGTTGGTCTTATGAGTATTACAAGTGGTGAAATTTATATAAAAGGTCATTCAATTAAGGATCATTTTAAAGAATCGATTAAGCATATTGGTGCTATGATTGAAACGCCTGCTTTTTATCCTTTTTATAGTGGGTATAAAAATCTAATGTATTTTTCTCGAATGCTAGAAGGTGTTTCAAAAAAAAGAGTGCTTGAAGTAATTGATTTACTTGGACTTTCAAATGCAATTCATAAAAAGTTTTCAACCTATTCTTTAGGGATGAAGCAGAGATTAGGCATTGCGCAAGCTTTATTACATAATCCTTCGATTTTAATTTTAGATGAACCTACTAATGGATTAGATCCGGCTGGGGTAAGAGAAATTCGTGATTATTTAAAACGTATAGCTGAAGTTGAACAAACGGCAATTTTGCTATCAAGCCATTTATTATCTGAAATAGAATTAATATGTGACCGTTCTATTATTATTCAAAACGGTCAATTTGTTGAGTCAATTGAGTTAAACGATCAAAGTGGTGAGAAGTTATTTATTGAAGTAGTTGTTAAAACTACAATCGATTTTGAAAGTAAATTTACAAAACTAGATAAAAAGTACAAATATGAAATTATGAATAATCAATCATTAATCTTTGAGATTGATGAAGAAGAGATTCCTTCTTTAATGAGAGAGTTAGTAATGGCTGAGGTAGAGATTTATTATGTAACTCGAAAAAAAGAAAGACTAGAAGACTTATTTATTCAATTGACAGGAGGAAATGTCATTGAGTAATTTTATAGGATTAATTGATAACGAACTACGCAAAGTCTTCGTTCAAAAATCATTTATTATTTCGTTAATAATATTATTTATACCAATCATCGTTCTAGGCAGATGGGATTATGTTGAAAAGGTGAGAGGAGCGGATAAGGCTAAAAATTGGAGAACAGAATTAAAAATAGAAAATAAAAAGATCGAAGAAGAGTTGGTAGCGCAAAACCCGTCAGATTTACCATCTCTTGCAAAGGAACAAAAAGAGATGTATGAAATCAACAAGTATCGTCTTAAACATAATATCTCAACGATTCAACAACATACTGTTTTGGACTTTATGAAAAAAGGTGCGGCCATAACGAACTTTATCGGAATCCTTCTTATTTATTTTGCGAGTAATATGATGTCAAAAGAGTATCAATGGAAAACGATTAATTTCTTGCTAGTTAAACCATCAACAAGAAGAATGATTTATTATGCAAAATTTATAAGTTTGGCAATTTTATATTTCATCTTTTCGTTTGCAATCATTATTTACTCTTTTATTATAGGTAGCGCACTCAACGGGCTAAGTTTTAGCACACAACCAGTTTTACAATATGTAAATAACCACGTAGTAGAACAGAGCATTTTACCAAGTTTAATACATGATTATATCATCAATCTACTACCTTACTTATTTTTCGTGGCAGTTGCATATTTCTTGTCAACAGTTTTAAGGACGAGCAGTGTTTCATTATTAATAAGCATAATTCTGCTGTCAACATCGGATGTGATCGCAACATTGTTAAAAGTAAAAGACTGGTCGAAGTTTCTACCATTTATGCATACCGATTTATCAGTTTACACAAATGGCGTCAATATTGAAAATGGGATGAGAATTGAATTCTCTATTACAGTACTAGTCATATATATATTGTTAGTCCTCGTCACTGCTGGTGAAATCTTTAAAAAGAGGGATGTTTAGGGATCAAGAAAGGAAAAAGGATAAGGCATTTGCCTTATCCTATTCTTTTTAACTTATTCATGCTTTACCATTGTTCCATACGGTATGTCGTTGGTAGTGGATGCTTTGTACATAGAGCAAACTTCTAGCTGTGCTGATTTGTTATATTCCCACTTTAGACAGGCGTTTTGGTTGTACTCTGTTGATGAATCTGTTGTGAAAAAAATCGTCGCTAAACTGAAAATGGTAAATCCTCCAATTAGACCTCGCTTAATCTCATCGCCATTTTCTTTTATCCATAGAATAGTTTTGCGCATATGCTCCTCCAAGGGAAAAAATTATTAATAAGTAATTCATTCTATGAACAAAAAGAGTAAGATAATACAAATCAGTAGATAAGTTTAGTTGGAAGAATCTTCTAAAAAAAGCACCATTGCTTAATAGCGCAAAGGTGCTTTTTTTTAGCTGCAATTACTCTTCATCCTGCTTCAATAATCCATATAAGAATAAATTCATAATTTCATCTACTACGTCTTTTTGTTGGATATATTGTGAGGTTGTTGGATCCATATTCATAAAGGCTTGGCTTATAACTTGAATATAGATAAGTAGTGTTTGATTTTGTACTCCGCCCCTAACTAAACCGAGAGATCGTCCTTCATCGATTAGCGAGGTCAACACTTTGAAAGATTTGTTCATTGTAAAGTCTAAAACTAATTCTTGCAGTTCGGGATCTTTCTTCATTAAAGCTGTAAACATTTCCAAATTAATAATATCGAGTCCTTGTTTTTTGCGAATAAATAATTCTTTAATTTTCTCATTAAAAGGGATGTCACTTGAAACGACCTGTTGGTATTCCTCATATTTTTGGTTCATTAATCGAATAATTGTTGCCTTCAAAAGTGCTTCTTTACTGCCATAATAATTGTAGATTGAAACTTGAGATACATTTGCTAATTTGGCAATATCTGCAATTTTTATATCATTTAATGGTAGTGTCAATAGTTCAGTTGTACTTAATTCAATGCTCTCCATTTTCTGCAGAGTTCGTTTTTTATATCCGTCCAATATTTATACCTCCGTCAATATCTATCTAATAGTATATCATGTTTTGAAATATCCTATTAAAAATATTTCAAAATGTATTCTCTTTTGAGAGAATGAGGTATATACTAGTTTTGTAATAATCATATTTAAATATTTCAAAACAATGCAGGAGGTTTATTTTATGTACGCGATTGAAATCAACAATTTAACAAAGACCTACGGCAATTCAAGGGGAATATCGGATATTAGTTTTAATATAGAAGAGGGAGAAATATTTGGTTTTATTGGTCCAAATGGTGCTGGGAAATCAACAACGATTCGAACTTTATTATCTTTAATTTATCCGACTAGTGGTAGTGCAAAAATATTTGGTAAGGACTGTATTCAGTTTGCACCAGAAATAAAAAAAGAAATCGGCTATTTACCTTCTGAAGTTTTTTATTATGACAATATGAAAGTAATGGATTTGTTAAAATACTCAGCTAGTTTTTATAAAAAGGATTGCACGAAGCGAATTAAAGAATTAGCTGAAATTATGGATCTTGATTTAACAAAGAAAATTGATGATTTATCTTTAGGAAATAAAAAGAAGGTGGGGATTGTTCAAGGATTGCTTCACGAACCGAAGTTAATCATATTGGATGAACCGACTAGTGGCCTTGATCCTTTAATGCAACAAAGATTTTTTGACTTACTAGAAGATGAGAATAAAAAGGGAGCTACTATTTTATTCTCATCACATATTTTAAGCGAAGTACAGCGTCTATGTGATCGAGTTGCCATTATTAAGGAAGGTAAAATTGTTACAGTTGAAAAAATCAGTACATTACAAGAAAACAATTACAAACGTTTTAAAATAGATATTCTAAATGCGGTAGATCCAAACTTCTTCAATATGCCAGGTGTAAATAATATAGAGATAAAAGGTAAAACAATCAGCTTTATTTTTAAAGGAAATATAAACAACGTTTTGAGAAAAATAGCAGACATTGAAATTGAAAATCTATGGATTGAAGAGCCTGACCTGGAGGAAATTTTCTTACATTATTATGAAAAGGAGGCCTAATAAGCAATGAACATTTTTTTACACGAATTAAAAGCTTATCGGAAATCCACTTTCATTTGGACGGTTTCTTTAATGGCAATCGTTGTGTTTTTCTTATCTCTTTTTCCAGCTATTGCAAAGGACTATGCAGAGTTTACAAAAGTTTTGGAGGGCTATCCTGAGGGCGTTAGAAAAGCACTTGGAATTGAGATTGAGAGCTTTGGAAATATAGTAGGATTCTATTCGTATGTTTTTGTCTATATTTCACTATGTGGTGCGATACAGGCAATGATTTTAGGTACATCGATTGTGTCAAAAGAAGTACGAGAAAAAACAGCTGATTTTCTTTTAACTAAACCAGTGACCCGAACAAAAGTTATCACTTCTAAGATTTTTGCAGGTGCCGTCTCTTTAGCCATTACAAATATCTTCTATCTTGTAGCAACTATACTTATGGCACAACATGTAAAAACAGCTGATTATAGCAATAAATTAATTATATTACTTTCTATTTCTCTATTTATTGTTCAACTAATATTTTTTGGAATTGGAATACTTGTTTCGGTCGTCTTTTCAAAAATAAAAGCAGTCCTATCAATTTCACTTGCTGTTGTGTTTGCATTTTTTGTTGTTGGAATGGTAGTGGCTACAGATGAAAGTAATGCTAAACGATATTTATCACCGTTTAAATATTTTGAACCAAAGTATATTATTGCTCATTCAAAATTTGAAACTTCATTTTTAATCTTGTCGATCGGTATTATTTTCGTTTCGATCATTGCGAGTTTTGTAATTTATAAGAAAAAGGATGTTCATGCAGTATAAATTTAAAGAAAAGGAGGGATGGAGTTGAATCTATTTTTTAGAGAAATGAAGACATATCGTAAATCTATTATTTTTTGGTGTATTGGGATTGTATTTTTAGTTGGAAGCGGAATGGCAAAATATAAGGCTACTGCATCAAATGGACAAATAACTGAGATTTTTAATCAAATGCCTAAATCTTTACAAGCAATAATGGGATCAGGTGCACTTGATTTATCAAAGGCAAGCGGCTATTTTGGCATATTAGTTTTATATTTATATTTAATGGCAACCATTCACGCCGCCATGTTAGGGGCCAACATAATTGCAAAAGAAGAACGTGATAAAACGGCAGAGTTTTTATTTGCAAAGCCTATTTCAAGAAATAAAGTCATAACGTCTAAATTATTAAGTGCCCTAGTAAACATTCTTATTTTTAATGGTATTACGTGGATATCCAGTGTATTAATAGTAGGGAAGTATAGTAAGGGTGAGGATGTATTCGGTAATATAGCTGTTGTAATGGTCGGTATGTTTATACTACAGCTACTATTTTTAGTAATTGGCTCGGCTATAGCAGCAGTTAATAAAAACGCCAAAAAAGCAGCATCCTATGCAACAGGTATTCTATTAATCACATTTATCTTGTCGATCGCAATTGATTTGGATGATCGGATTGAAGGATTGAAATATATTACGCCATTTAAGTACTTTGAAGCGAAAGATATTATGTATGGTGGAGGATTTGACATTGTTTTTACAACGATCTCAATTGGATTGATCATACTATTAACAGTTATTACTTATGTTTCGTTTAAAAAACGGGATATACATTTATAACGAAAAGTAAATAAATAGTGCCGAAATCTAAGATAGGGATATTTTGGATTTGTTGGCACTTTTTTTATTTAATATTATATTCAGAAAATATTGACATGTATTAATAATCGCAATACCTTTAATATAGTAGGTTATTTATTGCAAGGGGGTAAAACTGGGGGATGTTTCAGCCAACAAAAGAATTTGCAGAATTTCTAGATCAAAAAGATTCTTTATCAATTTATCGTAATGAGTTCTATTTACAGCCTAATACAATCTATTTAGATGGTAATTCTCTAGGGCTTCTTTCTAAAAGAGCCGAACAAAGTTTATTAGATCTATTAGATTCATGGAAAACACTTGCAATCGATGGATGGATGCAAGGTGATCATCCATGGTATTATTTTGCTGAAAAATTAGGAGTATTAAGTGCACCTTTAGTTGGGGCAAAAGAGGATGAAGTGATTGTAACTGGGTCTACGACTTCGAATCTTCACCAATTAATCGCATCTTTTTATGAGCCAAGCGGCCAAAAAACAAAAATTTTAGCAGATGAATTAAATTTTCCATCTGATATTTATGCTATTCAAAGTCAATTAAAATTAAAGGGCTTTGATCCAGAAACACATTTAATCCAGGTGAAGAGTCGCGATGGTCGCACAATTAGTGAAGAAGATATCATTGAAGCAATGACTGAAGAAATTGCATTAATTATTCTTCCTACTGTTTTATATCGAAGTGGACAGTTATTAGATATAGAGCGATTAACAAGTGCTGCTCATGAACGTGGAATTATAATAGGATTTGATGGTTGTCATTCTGTTGGAGCAATTCCTCATCAATTCCATGAATGGGATGTGGATTTTGCTTATTGGTGTAATTATAAATATTTAAATAGCGGACCGGGTGGAGTAGGAAGTTTATTCGTTCACGAAAAGCATTTTGGCACAATGCCTGGATTAGCTGGTTGGTTCGGTTCAAATAAAGAAAAACAGTTTGATATGAAGCATGAATTTACTCCATCGAATACAGTTGGAGCTTATCAAATTGGTACGCCACATGTGTTAAGTATGGCGCCACTTGCTGGCTCACTTGAAATGTATAAAGAAGCTACAATTGATCGAATTCGTGAAAAGTCATTACACAGTACAGCCTATTTAATGAGCTTAATAAATGAAGAATTAAACAATTTTGGTTTTACAATTGGTAATCCACTAGAAGATTCAAAACGAGGTGGACATGTTTGTCTTGAGCATGAAGATGCTGCAAGGATTTGTAAAGCGTTAAAATTAAATGGAATTGTTCCTGACTTTAGAGCACCAAATGTAATCAGACTAGCTCCAATTGCATTTTATACTTCTTATGTGGATGTATGGAATAGTGTACAAATTTTAAAGAAGATCATGGTTGAAAAGCAATACGAGCAGTTTAAAAATCAGCGCGAAATCATTGCTTAGGAGTTGTTTGGAATGTCATTAATCGATATATCAAGAAGATTGCAAAATGGTATGCCTGTATGGCCAGGTGATACAAATTTTTCATTCGAATTAAGCTGGACAAAAGAAGAAAGTGGTTCGGTCAATGTTGGTAAATTGACTTTTAGCGCTCATACAGGCACACATATCGACGCGCCTTTTCATTTTGATGAAAATGGCAAGAGAGTGATCGATTTAGATCCTAATTTATATGTGGGAATCGCAAAAGTAATTGAGTTGATTGAAGTAGACTCTATTAAAAAATCAGATTTAGAAACTTTTAAATTAGATGGCGTGGAACGTTTATTAATTAAAACAAACTCGTGGAAAAATGATAGCGTTTTCCCGGAGAGTATTCCACATATTGAAAAGGAAGCAGCAGAGTATTTGCATACAAAAGGAGTTAAATTAGTTGGGGTTGATGTACCTTCAGTAGACCCACTTGATAGTAAGGAATTAGAAGCACATCATGCTCTTCATCATGCAGGTATTCATATTTTAGAATCAGTTGACCTAAGAGATGTTGCTTCAGGAGAATACGAGCTTATAGCATTACCACTACCTTTAACAGATGCTGACGGTAGTCCGGTACGAGCAGTCTTACGTAAATTAGTTTAGGGAGATATGAAAATGATACAAGAGCAAAAAAAACTGACAGATTACGAGAAATATATTCGCACAGAAGAATTATTAAGTTTACAAAAACCTGATGAAGAATTATTTTGTCCAGATGAATTAACGTTTCAAACAGTTCACCAAATTGCCGAGTTACATTTTAAATTAATCATCCAATCGATTCATTTTGCGGATAAACATATGCGTGCAAAAGAGGTGACAAGAGCAACTCATCACTTACAACGTATTAATAATCACTTAGTACACTTACCAGCAGTTTTTGACATGGTAAAACTAGTAAGTCCAAGTGATTATCACATAATTCGTTTAGCTTTAGGAAGAGGTAGCGGTCAAGACTCTCCTGGATTTAATGAAATTTTAAAATTAGGACCAACACTTTGGCAGCCTTTCAAAGATCTATTAGATGAAAATTTACTGACAACAGTACAATTACACCAAGATGCTACTAAAAACTTTGAGTTATTCCAATTAATGCAAGAGTTAACTTGCTTCGATGAAAGATTCCAATCTTTCCGCAGACAACATATTCAACTTGTACGTCGCATGATTGGTATGAATACAAAGAGCTTAAAAGGAGTACCAGCAGAAGCATTAGAACGTGCTGTTCGCTTCGAATTTTATCCAGAATTATGGCAAACGGTTTGTGATTTAACAGATTTAACTGGATCTAGTTATAATCCAAAGCCATTATAAAGCAGAGAAGGGCAGATTCGATTTTTCGAGTCTGCTTTTTTAATTTGGAATAAATATGGGGCATTTTACGATTAGTTGATAGTAACTCGTGATATCAACAAGAGTTGGGGATAGTTCAACGAAGATTTAGTGATATCAGCAAAAATTGGGGATAAATCGACGAAGAATGGGGTGATATCAGCAAAAATTGGGGATAGATCAACGAAGAATGGGGTGATATCAGCAAAAACCAGTGTTATATCAACAAAAACCAGTGTTATATCAACAAAAACCAATGATATATCAACAAAAACCAACGTTATATCAATAAAGTTCGCAACTTTATCAACAAAGTTCACTTAGTGTTCGCTTTTCTTTTTGTTGTCCACAGTATTTATAAACCCATTGATGAAAGCAGATTCTGCTTTTTCTTTTTACTTAAAATGGAAATTTTGCATTATGGGTAAGATAATGCCATATGATTTTTTATTAGGGCGGGTGAGTTTATGGATAAGGGGCTTCAAAAGCAGTTAGATTTTGCGGCTTTATTGAGTATTGTTTCCTATTTGATTCTTGCGTCGGTGAAAGTGCTTGTTAGTTTTTATACAGATTCTAGTGCTCTTTTAGCTGATGGACTTAATAATGTGACTGATATTGGTGCGACGTTGGCCGTGTTTATTGGGATAAGGATTGCAAGAAAACCAAGAGATTTAGATCATCCATATGGTCATTCAAGAGCAGAACAAATCGCTACTTTAATTGCGTCTTTTATTATGATGTCAGTTGGTTTACAAGTAATCATTGAAAATATTCGGAAGCTATTCGTTGGGGAATATGGGACTCCGAATAAATTAGCTGCTGTAGTTGCATTTGCTTCTGGGATCTTTATGTTTGGTATTTATTTTTATAATAATAAGGTTGCAAAGAAAACGAAGAGTAAGGGGCTTGCGGCTTCAGCTAAAGATAATTTATCTGATGCATTAGTTAGTTTGGGAACGACTATTGGGGTACTCGGAGCTTCATTTGGTTTTCCGATTATTGACCCAATCGTTGCCATTTTAGTGGGTGTTATTATTTGCAAAACTGCATGGGAGATTTTTTATGATTCAACTCTTCTATTAACTGACGGATTTAATCCTGATGAAATGATTTTATTTAGTGAAACCGTTGATCAAGTACCAGGTGTACATAAAGTAGTTGATCTAAGAGCGAGAATGTACGGAAATACAACGATTGCAGACGTAGTAATTGAGGTGGATGGCGGTATTGATGTGAGTAAAAGTCACAATATAACGGACCAAATCGAAATGATTCTACAAGAACAGCACGGGATTCATTATACACATATTCATGTAGAGCCAAAGAGCAGTTTAAAGGGAAGAGATGGAGTAAGGGAATAGGAAAAGACTTTTATTCTTTTCCAATCCCCTTACTCCATCTTAATTCATATCTTGTTTAACAAATACAATGAAAGAGATTAGTAATGCTAATAGTCCCCAAATGGATAAGTTCATTAGGGAGAAGTGCATGTTTAATCCTTCTATGGAAGGAAGCTGGCCAGCTAGGTAGTCGGTTAGTCCGAGATTTACACTAAAAAAGTATTTTGCTCCTGACCAAGATGTAGCCAGACCACTAAGGACACTACCCGTAATTAGTGCTGCTAGCATAATGCCCATTGCAGCGGGTGTAGTTCGGACTAATACTGATACCATAAATGATAGCGTTCCAATTATAATGCATACGAACCATGCAAGTCCAAAGGCCATGATAATGTATTGCCATTGTGGAATCAGTTGAACTGAATCTGTTATTAGCTGATTATTTTTGATGACAAATCCTGTTAGCACAGGGACGGTCCAGCCTTTAAAACTGAATACAAATCCTGAAGCAATATACGCCATTACACCGTATAAGACTAGAAGAAAAGAGATTAATAAACAGATTGATATATATTTACTAAGCAAGACCTTCCATCTTTTAATAGGACGAGTTAACAGTATTTTTATCGTACCGTCGCTTCGCTCTCCAGATATAATATCAATCGTAATGACCATAACCAGTAAAGGTAGGAGTAGCCATCCAATACTTTGTTCAATTAGTTTACGTATAAATGTAGGCGCACCAGGAGTTGTTGGATTTATATCATTATCCAAATAATATTGTTCTTGATCGATTTGAACTTTTAGCCAACTTTTCCATTCATCAGGAATTCCGGTTGAGTTTAATCTATTTTGCTGGTCGACTATTTTTTGTTGAAGTGATACTTTCCAATTATCCGTTCCGAGTCTTTTTATTGTTTCTTCCGTTTGCTGCAATTGAGCATAAACAAAAATTGGAATGAGTACTGCTAAAATGATAAAAATAACAAGTATTCTTCTTTTCCTTACCATTTTTTCAATTTCATTAAAGACGAGTCTAACTAGCTCAGCCACGAACTTCGCCTCCTGTCATTTCCATAAATAAATCCTCTAATGTATCGGACATCGTTTTAACTCCGTTAACCTGAATGTCTTCAGCTACGAAATGTTGAATAATCTCGTTAATTTTTAAAGGTGACATTCGGCAAAGAATGAGGTCATCTTTTACGTTTATATCTTGAATTGTAGAATCCTTTTTTAATAAATCTATTGCTTTTTGTGTTGGAGAGACTCGCCATTCAACACGTTCAGCCGCTTCTTTTACTAAATCTTTTACAGTAGAGACTCTAACCATTTTTCCTTTATTAATAATTCCTACTCGATCACAGATCATTTCAATTTCACTCAATAAATGACTTGAAATAAATACGCTTATATTTTGCTCTTTGACTAGCATATGAATAAATTCGCGTAATTCACGAATACCAGCCGGATCTAAACCATTTGTCGGTTCATCTAATATAAGAAGCTTTGGTCTTCCAAGTAAGGCTTGGGCAATACCGAGCCTTTGTTTCATTCCTAATGAATACGTCTTTACTTTTTCGTGAATTCTTTCGCTCAATTTCACGAGATTTACGACTTCGATGATCTTTTTATCATCTTTAATCCCTAACATTCTTGCAGATTGATTTAAGTTTTCCCATCCAGTTAAATAGCCATATAATTCGGGATTCTCTACAATACATCCAATTTGTTTCATTGCTTCTTTGAAGTGCGTATTAACGGGAAATCCAGCAATTTCAATCGTACCTTTTGATGGTGCTATTAGACCGACTAACATACGAATAGTTGTTGTTTTACCAGCTCCATTTGGACCAAGAAAACCAAATACTTCACCTTCGTAAACTTCAAATGAAATTTGGTCAACTAGTACTTTACCTTTAATGCTTTTTGAAACGCCTTCTAATTTAAGTACTTTATTCATTAGACTCACCTCGAAACTGACTTCCGATTTTACTAGTTAAACGATTTGCCATTTCTATATAACCGTCTTTGTTTGGATGAAAATGGTCAGTGTATAAATATTGATCTTCTTCGTTATAAAATAAATCAAATGTTGGAATTACGTAAGCATTTTTAACTTGAAGAGTTGCTAACTCAAGTAGATTATTCCATCTATAAACGAAGCTTGAAGATGCATCGAGACCTTGAACATTATGAAACGGATTATAATAACCAAAAGCATAAATAGACGCATTTGGATTTTGTTGATGTATTATTTTAAAAATCGAATTTAAATTATTTTGAAATGTTTTTTCATCAGGTCGATACGTTTTTAAAAATTGTTCATTCATTTGATTCGCACCTGGAAATAAATCATTGCTACCAATGGAAAGAACGACTATATTTGCAGTGCTTAGTGTTTCTTGAATATTTTTTTTCTTTAAATCATGAAGTAAATCTGATGTTTTTGCACCACTAACAGCTAAATTCGATATAGACGTGGACTGTTTGTACTCTTTTTGAAGATCGTTTTTTAATCTCCCTACATAGCCTGTCCCTTCATCGTCACCAACTCCTCGAGTAAGTGAGTCACCTAATGCAACGATCTTTAGTTGATCGCTTTTATGTACGTTATCATCATCTTTCTTCTTTTGATTATTGCTTGCAATTAGTTTGCCTTTTTGCGGATTTAGAACAGTATAAGCACCTTTTGCAAAGCCGTAAGCTAATAAAAAGAAACAAAGTAAAGAAATGAACATAATGAATCGAACAAATTTATTGTATTTCAATTTTCACACCACCAGAAAAGGAAATATTTTCATTTATTAATCATTATTACCATATTAAATTTAGAATTGCACGAAAAAACCTGCCTTCTAAAAATGAAGACAGGTAGACACACTTTATGAAGCGCGTTTTAATTCTTTTACTTCTAATTTTTTTTCATTGTTTAAGAAGTAATAAGCCATTCCGACACCTACAGAACCACCTATAATATTACCGAATGTAACTGGGATTAAATTATGCAGTACATCACCAAATGTAAACGTCACTTCATGTGGTAAAATATATGATAATACAAAGACAGCAATATTTGCGATACTATGTTCATAACCAGAGAAGAAGAAAGCAAATACTAATAAGAAGATCAGCAATATTTTCGCAAGATCATCTTTAAATCTAGTTGGTAAGAAACAAGCAAGACAAACAAGCCAGTTACATAAAACACCTTTAAAAAATAAGTGGAAAAATGATGCATGAATTTTATGGTCAACTACACCATTTAAAAAATGATCAGCAGGGAAATCTTTCGCTAAACCAGTTAAATAATATATAAATGCAAAAAAAAGCGCACCAATAATATTGCCTGAGTAACATGCAATCCAATTTTTTACTAAATCAAGTTTAGACGTTTTTTTAGCTAATGTTGAGAAAGTAAAATACATAGTATTACTAGTAAATAATTCCCCACCACCGTAAATAATCATAATTAATGCTGTAGCGAAAACGAATGGATATGCTATAGATGAAAATGGCGAATCCTGTAATCTAAATAATTCAGCTAATTTTAAACAGACAATCAAAATAAAGCTTATATAAATTGAGGCTAATGCAGCACGAGTTAAATATTTAATTAAGCTTTGATCTAATATTTTCTTTTTTTTAAGAGCTAAATCGATACAATATTGGATACTATCTCGTTCCAATTGGTTTCACTCCCTATGGGTTCTTTAAACACATTCATAGTATACAAATAAAAAATGATTAAAAGTTTGTGAAACTGTGAACAAATTATGAAAAGTAAAATTGAATACATCAATGCAATATTATCTACGAAAATAACCATTCTTTATTATTTTTACTTTACAATTGTAAATAATCGTCTTAGTACTGGTCGAAGATATACTATAATTTTAAGGAAAACAAATATGAGTTTGAAGACAAGAAGGGATCGTAATTAATAAAAATTACTATTCAGTTTTAAGTTGCGGGTAAAGACTATTTTATGGGAAGGTGATTTTGATGGAAAATGAGTTTGAAGCAAAATTTGATGCATTACTAAAAAAATACACAGAATTGTTATTAGGGGATTGGTCAGAGGAAAAGCAAGCAAAAGTCGAGAAGTGGGTTATGTACACATACATATCTAAATCAATGCCTGCTTTAGTAAAGCACTGGAATGATACGTACCCACAAGCAAAAGATGAAGTCGTTAATTTAATAAAAGAAATTAAAACATTAAATGATCAGCATAGAGAGGCTATGGCTAATAAAAACAAGCAATAATACTTATCCATAATTTTCAAAGATGACGGCATCAATAAATTATGATAATATAATTTTAAGTAAGGGTATACAATTTTCAATAAACAAAATTCGACAAATTATTAAATAATTGTTTTAACAAATTTCATAAGATGATACATTAATATTATATAGAGAGAAAAGTTAAGATTAATTCTGGGGGTAGAGTAATGGAACAAGTTATGAAGAATGCTTTTTTATTTATGTCTAAAAATAAGTTTTTAACTAAAATGGCTAAGAAATATGGCCTAAGATTTGGTGCAGGGCGTTTTGTTGCAGGCGAAACAATCGATTTAGCTACAAAAGTTATTAAGGACTTAAATAAAAAGAATTTAAAAGTAACAATTGATTATCTTGGTGAATTCGTAGACACTGTTGAGGAAGCAAATGAAATGGCTACTTCTTGTATTGAAGCAATTGAAGCGATTGGTAAAGAGAAATTAAATTCTCAATGCTCGCTAAAAATGACTTCAATGGGTCTTGATATTTCGGACGAGCTAGTATTAGCGAATATGCGTCGTATTTTAGAGGCAGCTAAAAAGAATGGCGTATTTGTTACAATCGATATGGAAGATTTCTCTCGTTGTGAAAAAACGATTCGTATCTTTAAACAATTAAAATCTGAGTACGATAATATTGGAACGGTTATTCAAGCTTATTTATACAGAACTGAAAGCGACATTACAGATCTAAACAGTTTAAACCCAAATTTACGTTTAGTAAAAGGGGCTTATAAAGAGCCTGCTGAAGTAGCATTCCCAGAGAAAAAAGATGTGGATGAAAACTTCAAAAAAATCATTAAAATGCACTTGTTAAACGGTAACTTTACTGCAATTGCTTCTCATGATGAAGCAATGATTGAATACACAAAACAATTAGTAAAAGAGCATAATATTCCAAATGAACAATTTGAGTTCCAAATGTTATACGGAATTCGTACAGAGCGTCAATTAGAGCTTGTTAAAGAAGGATATAACATGCGAGTTTATGTTCCTTATGGTACTGACTGGTATGGATACTTCATGCGTCGCTTAGCAGAGCGTCCTGCAAACGTAGCATTCGTATTAAAAGGTATGTTCAGTAAATAATTTTAAAATTAAAGGCTAACTAAAAAGGATTGAGTGAGGATCCTTTTTAGTCAGCCTTTTTCTCTTTATTTACAGGATTTTTTTGTGAAAAGTAAGTTATTAGTAAAACAACATTATTCATATAATTGCTAAAATCATAATTGTCCTAGTTTTGCTATTAAGTTTTTTAGTGAAAAAGTTTACTGCCCCATGTTTTTTTTACCGTACTGTTGATTGTTACTTTGTCTTCCTTTTTCTTGCCCTTGATCTCCATGACTCGCATTACCTTGAACACTTGCTGCACTAACTCCACCCTTTGATGGGTTTCTTTCACGTTTCATTTCTTATCACCTCCATTTCTTAGACTAACCTAATTAAATAAACTTATTAGTAAAAAATGGTTTTAGATGAAAAAAATAAAGGAAAAGGAAAATGGTTTAAGGTCGAGAAAAAGACTTTAAACTAAATTGTAAAATTTTATTAATTTGAACTTTTTGTTTATTGCGAAAAATGAGAATTTATCATATAGTGAAAGAAGAGGTGCTCATTTGCTACGGATTGTTCTATCTTGAAAGTGAATGAGTATTCATTCAAGAAACGAGGAGGAGAAATGCATATGATCCAAAGAATTAAAAAAGCCGCTGTACTCGGCTCTGGTGTGATGGGATCTGGTATCGCTGCACACTTGGCAAATATAGGTATTCCAACATTACTACTTGATATTGTACCAAGAGAACTATCTGAGGAAGATGCTGCTAAAGGTCTTACTACAGACTCCATAGAATTCCGTAATCGATTTAGTCAAACGGCTATTCAGAAATTATTGAAACAAAAGCCAGCTCCTCTTGCATCAAAGAAAAACTTATCATTAATTCAAGCGGGTAACTTTGAAGACGATATGAGTCGTTTAAATGAAGTTGACTGGATTATTGAAGTAGTTGTTGAAAATTTAGCAATTAAAAAACAAGTATTGGCTAAGGTAGATGCATTTCGCAAACCTGGTTCAATCGTAAGTTCAAACACATCTGGTATTTCCATTGAAGCAATGTCTGAAGACTGTTCAGATGACTTCAAAAAACATTTCTTAGGCACTCACTTTTTTAACCCACCACGTTATTTAAAATTATTAGAAGTTATTCCTACTAAACATACATCTGAAGAAGTACTTACATTTATGAAAGCTTTTGGAGAAGACGTCTTAGGGAAAGGCGTTGTATTAGCAAAAGATACTCCTAACTTTATTGGAAACCGTATCGGAACATATGGATTACTTGTAACTGTACAAGAAATGCTAAAAGGCGGATACAGTGTTGGAGAAGTTGACTCTATTACTGGTCCAATGATTGGGCGTCCTTCTAGTGCAACATTCCGTACATTGGATGTAGTTGGATTAGATACATTCATCCACGTTGCAAACAATGTATATGACCTTGTAGAAGGCGAAGAGAAGGAAGTATTTAAAGTTCCTGAATTTATGAAAGAAATGGCAAATCGTAAATGGCTTGGAAGCAAGTCAGGGCAAGGATTTTTCTTAAAGCAAGGTAAAGAGATTTTAGAATTAGATCCAAGCACATTTGAATATGGGGAAAGAAAAAGCTTGCGTACGCCATCAACTGAAAGTATTAAACAAGTTAAGGGCTTAGCCAATAAATTGAAAGCGCTTGTATATGCTGATGATCGTGCAGGTAATTTCTTATGGAGCATCATTAGCCCGGTGTTAGTATACTCTGCTGAATTGTCTGGTGAAATTTCTGATAACATCGTCGGAATTGACCAAGCAATGAAATGGGGATTTGGTTGGGACTTAGGACCGTTTGAAATTTGGGATGCAATTGGTGTATCTAAATCAGTTGTACGAATGGAGAGCGAAGGTTTAACTGTCCCAAATTGGGTTAAGAGTATGATCGATAATGGCAACGAAACTTTCTACAAGCAAGACAACGGAGTTACTAGCTTCTATCACAATGAAAAGTATGAAGAACTAGTAAGAAATGATAAAGAAGTTAAGTTAAGCGTCTTAAAGGAGCAAGGTCGAATTATTAAACAAAATTCTGGAGCAAGTTTAATTGACCTTGGAGATGGAGTTGCTTGTTTAGAATTCCATACGAAGAGCAATGCAATTGGTATGGATATTACGCAAATGGTTAACTTTGCAGTTGATGAGGTTTCCAAAAATTATAAGGGCTTAGTGATTGGTAACCAATCTAAGAATTTCTGCGTTGGTGCTAATTTAGCCATGATCTTAATGGAAGCACAAGATGACAACTACTTTGAAATTGAAATGGTTGTGAAAGCATTCCAACAGGCAATGATGAAAATTAAATACTCTGATAAGCCTGTAGTAGTTGCTCCTTATGGAATGTCATTAGGCGGCGGTGCTGAGATTTGTTTACCAGCTGCTAGTGTAGTAGCGTCAGCTGAAACTTATATGGGGTTAGTAGAAGTTGGAGTAGGCTTAATCCCAGGCGGTGGCGGTAGTAAAGAGCTTTATATTAAACAATTAAAAGAGTTCCCAGAAGGAGTTCAATTTGACCTACAAGCCCTTGCTAATCGAGTATTTGAGACGGTTGCAATGGCAAAAGTTTCTACTTCTGCTCAAGAAGCATTTGAAAATGGTTTCTTAAACCATAATGACCGTAAAGTGTTTAATGCAGATCATTTAATTTATGAAGCAAAGCAACGTGTACTTGAGTTATATGAAGGTGGATATAGTGCACCTATTCGCGAAAAAGTACCTGTAGTTGGTGAATCTGGTTATGCCACTTTATTAGCTGGTGCAAATTCTATGTATTACTCTGGCTATATAAGTGAGCATGATTTAACAATTGCTAAAAAACTAGCGTACGTAATTGCAGGTGGTAAAGTACCATTTGGAACGCTTGTAGATGAAGAGTATTTATTAAATATAGAGCGTGAAGCATTTATAAGTTTAATTTCTGAAATGAAATCCCAAGCACGTATGCAACATATGCTTGTTAAAGGAAAACCGTTACGTAATTAATGGGAGATGGAGGGAAGAACATGAGAGAAGCTGTTATTGTAGCGGGTGCAAGAACACCTGTAGGTAAATCGAAAAAAGGATCACTAGCAACGGTTCGTCCAGATGATCTAGGGGCATTAGTTGTAAAGGAAACATTAAAACGCGCAGGAAATTATGATGGTCCAATCGACGATATTATTTTTGGTTGCTCTTCACCAGAGGCTGAGCAAGGATTTAATATGGCACGAAACATTGGTGCATTAGCGGGATTATCACATTCAGTGCCTGGAATTACAGTTAACCGTTATTGTTCTTCTGGCCTACAAAGTATTGCTTTTGCTAGTGAACGTATTATGTTAGGTCACTCTGAGGCTATTATTGCAGGCGGAGCAGAATCAATGAGCTTACTTCCAATGGGAGGGCATGTTGCTCGTTTAAATAGTAGATTAGTAGAAAATGCACCTGAATATTATATGGGAATGGGCCATACTGCAGAGCAAGTTGCTAATCGATATGGTATTTCGAGAGAAGATCAAGATGCTTTTGCAGTACGCAGTCATCAGCGTGCGGCAGCTGCTATTAAAGAAGGCCGTTTTGTTGACGAAATCGTTCCAGTTGATGTAACTCTTCGTTCAGTAAACTCGAATCATAAATTAGAAGAAAAGCATTTCACTTTCTCTCAAGACGAAGGTGTTCGAGAAGGGACTTCTTCTGAAGTATTAGCTAAATTAAGACCGGCATTTAATGTGAGAGGTTCTGTGACAGCAGGAAATTCTTCACAAACAAGTGATGGTGCAGCTGCAGTATTAGTAATGGACCGTGAAAAAGCGGAGGCTGAAGGGTTAAGCCCGCTATTAAAATTCCGATCTTTTGCAGTAGCTGGAGTAGCTCCTGAAGTTATGGGGATTGGGCCAGTTGAAGCAATTCCAAAAGCGCTAAAATTAGCAGGATTAAGCATATCTGATATCGGCTTATTTGAACTTAACGAAGCATTTGCTTCTCAATCAATTCAAATTATTCGTCATTTAGGACTTGATGAGAACCGAGTAAACGTAAATGGAGGAGCTATTGCTTTAGGTCATCCACTTGGCTGTACTGGTACTAAATTAACTTTATCATTATTACATGAGATGAAGCGTCGTGGTGAGCAGTTCGGTATTGTTACGATGTGTGTAGGTGGCGGAATGGGTGCTGCTGGAGTATTTGAATTAATTTAATCGATCGGTGTTAATAGATTGCTAAAATAGGTTTTCAAATAATTACTTAATTAAATAGGAGGAGTTATTGATGGAAAAAACAATTGGTGATTTACTTAAAGGCGGAAGCTTCTTAACGAATGAAGTGACATTTGATAAAGTTTTTACTCCTGAGGATTTTTCAGATGAGCATAAATTAATTGCGAAAACAACTGAAGAGTTTGTCATTAATGAAGTATTACCTGAGTTAGAGTATTTAGAGCAACATGAATTTGACCGCACAGTAAGATTGTTAAAACAAGCAGGTGAGCTTGGACTATTAGCTGCGGATGTACCTGAAGAGTATGGTGGAATTGCATTAGACAAAGTTAGCTCTGCATTAATAACTGAAAAAATTTCCCGCGCTGGCGGCTTCTCACTTTCTCAAGGAGCTCACGTTGGAATTGGAACACTTCCTATCGTATTATTTGGAAATCATGATCAAAAGCAAAAATATTTACCTGGTTTAGCATCAGGCGAGAAATTTGCTGCTTACGCATTAACTGAACCAGGTTCGGGGTCAGATGCATTAGGAGCTAAGACTGTTGCTAAATTAAATGCTGAAGGAACTCACTATATTTTAAATGGTGAAAAACAATGGATTACAAACTCAGCTTTTGCAGATGTATTTGTTGTTTATGCAAAAATTGATGGAGAGCACTTCTCAGCATTCATTGTTGAAAGAGAATTTGAAGGTGTTTCAACTGGCCCAGAAGAAAAGAAAATGGGTATTAAATCTTCTTCTACTCGCACATTGATATTAGAGGATGTCAAAGTTCCAGTAGAAAACCTTTTAGGTGAAATTGGAAAAGGTCACGTTATTGCATTTAATATTTTAAATATTGGTCGCTATAAATTGGCTGTAGGTACAGTTGGTGGTTCAAAACGTGCTTTAGAATTATCAGCAATCTATGCGAATCAACGTCAACAATTCAAAACGCCAATTGCTAAATTTAGTTTAATTCAAGAAAAATTAGCAAGTATGGCTACAAAAATTTATGCGAGTGAAAGCTCAGCATATCGTACTGTCGGACTTTTTGAAGACCGCTTCAGTCAATTAACAGAGGAGCAAGCGAAAGATCCTAAAGCAGTTGCAGCAGCTGTGGCTGAGTACGCTATTGAATGTTCATTAAACAAATTCTTCTGTTCAGAAGTATTAGACTATGTAGCTGATGAAGGCGTACAAATCCATGGTGGATATGG
Organism: Bacillus sp. AFS002410; assembly: GCF_002556365.1. NCBI lineage: Bacteria > Bacillati > Bacillota > Bacilli > Caryophanales > Bacillaceae > Bacillus > Bacillus sp. AFS002410. The sequence goes on along the minus strand of NZ_NUEU01000009.1, from coordinate 24,884 downwards.
TTTCATGGCTGAATACGAAATTGAGAGAATTTACCGTGATTCACGTATTAATCGAATTTTTGAAGGTACAAATGAAATTAATCGTTTAATTGTACCAAGTACTTTCCTTCGAAAAGCAATGAAGGGAGAACTACCATTACTTCAACAAGCACAACAAATTCAAGAAGAATTAATGATGTTAATGCCATCAGAAGTTGGGGATGCGCCGTTAGAGCAAGAAAAATATCTAGTACGTAATGCAAAGAAAATTGCGATTATGATCGCAGGTTTAGCAGTTCAAAAATTCGGTAAAGCATTAAGTAATGAACAGGAAATTCTAGTCAATATTGCAGATATCGTTAGCAATGTATACGCAATGGAATCGACAGTTCTACGTACTGAAAAGGCAATTAATAAAGTAGGGCTTGAAAAATCAAATCAAAAATTACTTTATACTCAAGTATTCTGCCAAGAAGCATTTAACGAAATCGAAGCACATGCTAAAGAAACACTTGTAGCTGTTGAGTCTGGAGATACTTTACGAATGATGACTTCAGCACTTCGTAAGTTTACACGCCACACGCCAATTAATGTAATTGCGAAAAAGCGTGAAATTGCAGCTATTGTATTAGACGAGGAACGTTATACTGTATAATTTAAAAAAACTGCTGATTTTAGATCGGCAGTTTTTTTCTTTAATTTAATTCGTTTAAAAGGATAAAATTCCCATGAATTGTGCCATACTAGTATAAGTTGAGTTATATTTAAGTGATTAGTCGAAGGTTTTGGGGAATTGCTATGGTATTTTAGAATAATATATGATTTTTGTTAGAAAATGTATCAAAACACGAACGTTCTACTAGTGTAGAGTGAATATTATGCTATAATATTGGTGTACGACAAATTATTACAGAATTTTCGAACGGAAGTATTTTAACTCGCTTATTCCCTGTGATAAAATAGAATTTGGGAGGAGTTGCTAAATGAGTATCATTTTTTATACATATCCAAAATGTGGAACTTGTCGAAAAGCTGCTTCATGGCTAAAAGAACATAATATTACAGTAGAAGCAATTGATATTACATTAAATCCACCTTCAAAGGAATTACTTGCTGATATTTATAAAGCAAGTGGACTTTCTATAAATAAATTATTTAATACAAGTGGCGTTAAATATCGTGAGCTTGGATTGAAGGATGTTATTCCAACAAAAACTGAGGACGAGCTATTAGAACTACTAAGTTCCGATGGTAAATTAATTAAAAGACCTCTAGTTTTTAATGGAGATCAAGCAACAGTTGGTTTTAATGAAGAAGTATTTGAAAAAGTTTGGTTATAAAATAACTATAAAATTTAAGGTAATTAATCAGAGGAGGATTTCACAATGTCAATTCCAAATGAACTACGTTATTCAGAAGAACATGAGTGGGTAAAAGTTGAAGGTAATAAATACTATATCGGTATTACTCATTTTGCTCAATCAGAGCTTGGAGATATCGTATTTGTTGAGCTACCAGAAGTAGGCGACGATCTTACTATCAATGAGCCATTCGGTAGCGTTGAGTCTGTAAAAACAGTATCTGAACTTTATGCTCCAATCAGCGGTAAAGTAATTGAAGTAAATGCTGATTTAGATGAAAATCCTGAATTCGTAAACGAATCTCCTTACGAAAAAGCATGGATGGTAGTTGTTGAAGCTACAAACGCTTCTGAACTTGATGAGTTAATGACTGCTGGTCAATACGAAGAAATGATTAACCAAGACTAATTATCTTACATTAAGCGTCCTTTTGGGGCGCTTTTTATTTATAGAAATTTCATTGATAAAACATCAAGACAAGTTGGATGATTCAGAGCGGCGTTATACTAGGCAGTAATTAGAATCGCAAACAGTTGAAGTAACGAAGAACGCGTGCGTTTGCCAATAGTCTGAAGTGTCCACATGAGTGTTTTTTTAAATTTATGTGTATAATTGCAGTAATAAAGCTTAACTTATTTACATAAAACATAATTTAAAGGGACATTTTCATTTAGGGAAAAAAAGGAAACAACAAAGGGAAAATCGAATATACTATATACAAAAGATTTTTAGTCAAAAGTTTTTGAGTCCTATACATTAGGTGATGCCCAGTGAATATTGAAGATCAAAGAAAAGTTATCATTGTCGAAGGTACTACTGATAAGAGAAAAATACAGACGATTATAAAGGAGCCTGTAGATATTATCTGTACGAATGGTACAGTTGGTACTTCAAAGCTAGATGAGCTTGCTGAAATGTTAGATTTAAGAGAAATTTATGTGTTAGTCGATGCAGATGAGGCTGGTGAGAAGCTTAGAAGATTGTTAAAAAGAGAATTTCCACAGGCTGAACATCTGTACATTGATCGAAGTTATCGAGAAGTAGCAACAGCTCCAAGTCAACATTTAGCAAGTGTATTATTAGGAGCGGATATTTCAGTATTTACGGATTATTTACGAACAAATTAAAGAGGAATAATGATCATGCAGCAATGGACAAAGACAGATTTAATGCAAAGAATACAGTCAAAAGAGACTACCGTGATTTATATATATACCGCAATGTGTGGTACATGCCAAGTAGCATCAAAAATGCTAGAAATTGTTAACGAGATTCTACCGAATTTACCAATGAGTAAGGTAAATATTAATGAAATTGTGGAGGAAGCTCAAAGCTGGAAGATTGAAAGTGTACCTTGTTTACTTATTTTTGAAAATGGGGAAATGAAACAAAAAATCTACGCTTTCCAATCTGTTCCATATTTACATGAACTGTTAAAAAAATATAATTTATATATTAAACGATGAGCGCATTCAAAATGATGCGCTCTTTTTTAATTGCCTTAAACTATTTCCTGTTTTTAGACATATTTCTCGGGAAATGAGTTGAATTGTGTAGAAATAATATTAAATAATAGATTTTTATCAAGTAAATGTCGAGCGAAATATAAAGAACACACCTCTAATCTATGAGAAAATAGATTAAAGAATCCAAAAAGAGGTGTTTAAGATGGAAATTAAGGAGTGGGTTGGACAAGCTAAAAACTTATTTATAAAAAAAGAATATTTACAAATTATTTTACCAATTGAAGAAAAAATAGTAGAGTTTAACGGAATAAATGAAAAACTATTTGTTAGATTTAGCAAAAAAGCACCTTTTATTGAGGTAATCGATCGCTCAATACCTCAACTTAGAGTTAACTTTACAAAAGATGGATGGGAATCGCTATATTCAGGTTCGCAAAGATTAAGTCTATTGTTAAAGCTAAAGGATGCTTCATTTGATGGGAATTACCGCTTATTACTACTGATTGAAACAATTTTTCAATATACAAGTGTAGAAAGTGATAAAAAACTTTTGGAAAATTGTTGACAACTTGTGTCTAAGTTTGTAGAATTGGACTTACGTTAAAGAAATACGTTAAACAACTTAATATATCGTAAGATTAACTCTTATCGAGAGAGGTGGAGGGACTGTGCCCTATGAAACCCAGCAACCGTCAATGATCGTCATTGAAATGGTGCTAATTCCTGCAAAGCAAATTGCTTTGAGAGATGAGAGAAAGGAATACTTTTTGTATGTAAAACCTTTCTGCTCATGTGAGTTGAAAGGTTTTTTTGTATTATACGACTAAAAAAGTACGTTCTTACAAAAAATTGAAGAATGAGTTGTTAGAATGTTTTGAAAGGAGAACTAGTATGATTCAAATAAATAATGTAAGTAAAATATACAAGGGTAAAAAAGGCACAGTTACCGCGGTACAAAATGTATCGTTAACGATTAGTGCAGGTGAGATTTTTGGCATGATCGGATATAGCGGCGCAGGGAAAAGTACGCTATTACGTATGCTAAACGGACTTGAATCACCAACATCAGGTGAGGTTATTATTAATGGTCAATCTATTTCGAAATGTTCATCTAGTCAATTAAGAAAAGCAAGACAGAAAATAGGAATGATTTTCCAACATTTTAATTTATTATGGTCAAGAACTGTATTAGAAAATATACTTTTCCCACTTGAAATTGCTAAAGTACCTAAACAGGAAAGCATTACTCGTGCGAAGGAATTAGTCAAACTAGTGGGACTTGAAGGAAGAGAAAATGCTTATCCTTCTGAACTAAGTGGTGGACAAAAGCAACGTGTTGGAATTGCAAGAGCATTAGCTAATAATCCAGATGTTCTTTTATGTGATGAAGCAACTTCTGCATTAGATCCAGAAACTACTGATTCAATCTTAGCTTTGCTTACAAATATTAATAAGCAGTTAGGTATTACGATTATTCTAATCACACATGAAATGCATGTTATCCAGAAAATTTGTCAACGAGTTGCCGTAATGGAAAATGGACAAGTTGTAGAAGAAGGCCATGTTGTAGATGTATTTACACGTCCTAAACAATCAATTACGAAGAAATTTGTAAAGCAAATTAAAGGCACAGATGAAGAATTGGACAATGAAGTAATTTCTAAAAGTGTTGGGAATGATAATACTTACAAGCTAACTTTTAAAAATGGACAAGCAGACCAACCGCATATTTCTGAAGTAGTAAAACACTTTGAAATTGAAGTTAATATTTTGCAAGGGAAAATTGTTCAAACCGCTGAAGGATCTTATGGGACTATGAAAATTCAACTTGTTGGTGATAGAAATAACATCAAAGAGGCAATTTCTTATTTAGAATCAAAACAAGTTGAAGTGGAGGTAGCATAAGATGGCACAACTTTTTCAAAATGTCGATTGGGAAGCGATGCGAATAGCCACTCAAGAAACATTATTTATGACAGTTATAGGTGCGGTGGCAACGTTTATTTTTGGAATAATAATCGGTTTATTCTTATTTTTAACTAGTAAAGACCAACTTCTTGAAAATAAATTTTTTAATACAATCCTAGCAGCGTTTGTAAATATTTTTCGTTCAATACCGTTTATCATATTAATCATTTTACTAATTCCATTTACAATCTTTATTCTTGGTTCAATGCTTGGTGCAAAAGCAGCATTACCTGCACTTATTATCGGTGCTGCACCATTCTACGCAAGAATGGTTGAAATAGGCTTACGTGAAATAGATAAAGGTGTAATTGAAGCTGCAAGAGCAATGGGAGCTAGTACTTTCACAATCATCGTAAAAGTGTTAATTCCAGAAGCGTTACCAGCAATTATTTCAGGTTTAACTGTTACTACTATTGCAATTGTTGGTTATACAGCAATGGCAGGTGTAGTAGGTGGTGGTGGACTTGGTAACTTAGCATTTATGGAAGGGTACCAACGTTCAAATAACGAAGTGACATTTGTTGCGACAGTTATTATTTTATTAATCGTGTTTATTCTTCAATTTATTGGTGATTTAATTACAACAAAAATAGATAAAAGAGCTTAATGATATTAGGGAGGAAACGACAATGAAATTCAAAAGAATCGCAGGCGTTTTAGGAGCAGGTGTATTAGCATTATCTTTAGCAGCATGTGGTGCTAATAGTAAAGATAAAGAATTAGTAGTAGGTGCATCAAATGTACCTCACGCAGTTATTTTAGAACAAGCTAAACCAATTCTTAAAAAAGAAGGAATTAACTTGAAAATTGTTAAATTCCAAGATTATGTTTTACCAAATAAGGCATTAGCTTCAAAAGAATTAGATGCAAACTATTTCCAACACATTCCTTATTTAGAGTCTCAAATGAAAGAAAATGGTTATAAATTTGAAAACGCTGGTGGTATTCACATCGAGCCAATCGGTGTTTACTCTAAAAAATATAAGAGCTTAGATGATCTACCAGATGGAGCTAAAATTATCATGAGTAGCTCTGTAGCTGACCATGGTCGTATGTTAAGCTTATTACAACACGAAGGTTTAATTAAACTTAAAGCAGGTATTGATCCAACTACTGCTCAAATTAAAGACATCGCTGAGAATCCAAAACACTTAAAATTCGAAGCTAATGTTGACGCTGGTATGCTTCCAAAAGTTTATCAAAACAATGAAGGTGACGCAGTATTAATCAACACAAACTATGCAATTGATGCTGGACTAAATCCAATGAAAGATGCAATTGCTTTAGAAGGAAAAGATTCTCCATACGTAAACATTGTTGCTGTTCGTAAAGGTGATAAAAACAAAAAAGAAATCAAAGAACTTGTTAAAGTATTACACTCTAAAGAGATCCAAGATTTCATTATTAAAAAATATAAAGGTGCTGTAGTGCCTGTAAGCCAATAATGAATTAGAGGGGATGTCTCATTTTGAGACATCCTCTTTTTTTGAGGAGAGGCGATTCTTCGTATTGTAGCTGTTTTTGCTGTTTTGTTCATAAATGGAAGAGTTTCGTGCATAAATGAACGTTTTTTGTTCATAAAGTGTGGGGATTTGTTCATAAGATGATTTGGCCACTAAATCCCTGCTTTTATTATTTTGAAAAACACGAACACTATGTGAACTATATTGAAATAGCTGTGAACTCCGTTGATATAACACTAATTCTCGTTGATAAACCGAAGTTACTCGTTGATATAAATCAGTTACTCGTTGATATACTGCTTTTTCAAATGTTAAATCCTAAAAACTTGGGAGTATAATGAACTCCATTTAATAAAAGGCACAAAAAAACCCGCAAGGAATCCCAATTTCCTTGCGGGTTTAGTACTAATTTTTCACTAGAACATCATTAACAGGTGAGACTGGTGGTCGACCAGCCATGACCTCGATAATATTTTTAGCAGCGATCTCTGACATAGCATCGCGTGTTTCATATGTTGCATTACCGATATGGGGTGTTAAAACAACATTTGTTAGTGATTTTAGTTCTTCTGTGATTTTTGGTTCGAATTCGAATACATCTAATGCAGCACCGGCAATTACGCCGTCTTTTAAAGCAATTACTAATTCCTGCTCGTTCACTAATGGGCCTCTAGCTGCGTTTATAAAAAATGCAGTATCTTTCATTTTTGCGAACTCTTCTTTACCAAACAAATGGTGTAGCTCCTGTTTATAAGGGCAGTGAAGTGTTATATAGTCAGAAGTCTGTATTAATTCTTCTAATGATACATAAGTTGCATTTAATTCTTGTTCAAGCTCTTTACTTAATCTTCTTGGTTGATTATAAATAATATTCATATTAAATGCCTTAGCACGCTTAGCTACTGCTTGTCCGATATTTCCAAAACCAAAAATTCCAATCGTTTTTCCGGACACTTCTGTTCCTCTAAAAAATAATGGAGCCCATCCTTCGAAACCTTTTGTGCGGCAAAGTTCGTCTCCTTCGACTATTTTTCTAGAAATGGCTAAAAGAATTCCAAAAGTTAACTCTGCAGTTGCGTCTGTAGAAACCATTGGTGTGTTTGAAACATGGATTCCTTTACTAGATGCATAATCAACATCGATATTATTAAATCCTGCCCCGTAATTAGCGATAATTTTTACATTTTTAGCTGAATCAATTACTCTTTTTGTAATAGGAGTAGATAGCAAACTTAAAATTGCATCAACCTCACTAACTAACTCACACAATTGGTCCTCGGTAATTAATTGCTCGTTTTCAAAAACAGTGACATGATGATCTTTTAAAAGTTCCTCAGCCTTTTCTGGAATTTTACCTGCTACTAAAATATGTGCCAAAATAGAAACCTTCCTTCAATAATTTAATTTTATGGATGTTAACTTTTTTATTATAAATGAAGTTTTAAGTTTTTGTTTATTTAGTATTTGGCTGATTAGAGAATATATTTACTTTTTAGTTTGTTTAGTAAAAATCCACATTTATTATTTGGAGACAAAAAAAGCAGACAAAGTCTGCTTTTTATTAATATCTATTATGATTTAAACTTGCGGTAGGGGGCGTTTGGTTTACTGAATAAAACTTATTTAAAGATCGATCTACATATACCCAACCCTTCCAGCCTAAGTGAATTGTGTCTTTTAGGAAAAACTTATCGTAATCATGAGAAGAAAAATCAGCTACTTGGAAACCTGCATCTTCAATTTGTTTTTTTACCTTTTTGTAATAAACCTCTCTAACTTTTTTAGGGAATCCGGCGTAATCATACCAAGGTCCATTTACTGGAACGGAAATAAACAACGCTTTAGTATGCTCTTGCTTTAATACCGCTAATACCATTTGAAGGTCATCGTATTCTGGTGATACGCTATAGCTTTTATTTCGTTTAGAATTTTTAAATGTAACAAGGCGATTTTGGATATACTTTTTATAGTATTTATTATTAATCCCAAAATGGTTCGAACTGGATTGACTACGACCTATTTTATCGGCGGCTTTAGCAACTTTATTCCAGGGTAAATCTTCATACTTTGATTTTGTTAAGTGGAAATTTTTATCTGGATCCATAATAACAGTTTCAAAAAGATCTTTCTTTTCAAGTATTTTAAAATATGTGTAAGCTAGAGGCTTTTCAACAAATGCCTTGAACTTAATTTTTTTGTTAGTTGAAGTTAATGCTTTTAATTGTGTTACTAACAAAGAGTCTTTTTTTATGATAGATAGCGTTAAAAGCCTCTTTGCAGCCTGTTCCTTTATTGAACGATTAATTGTATTATTAAGAACGAATGAATAAGTTTGAAGCGCAGAATAATTTGGTGAAAAATGAGTATTATTAATTCCACGTCGAATAAACCATTGTGGAGACAAGACAAATACGATTTTTTTATTTTTTATTCCATCACCTAAAGAGGCTAAATCAAGAAAATGAACGAGACTTTGTGATCCTCCTCTACCAATTAAATATGGGGTGAATTCATTTTTTTCTCCCATAAAAAATCTAGAAGGATGGAAGGTGTCTCTTCTGGCAAGTTCAGAAGACCCAAAAATCGGTAAAAATTTCGGGTCGGTTAACATTTTATCTTGAAGTAAAGTGCCTTGAAATGTTTTAGGGTTTAAAGATGCTGCTGTGTTATTTAATCGCTCTTTTGTAATAAAAAGTTCATAAAAAGAATTTGGAAGATATAAGGCAAGTAAAAATATGAAAATAGCCGTTATCATACCAAAAAATTGGACCTTTTTCATCTTCTAGCCTCTAGAATTGAAATAATCTTATTTGGTGTTGCCCACTCCTCGCGATCAAAGTCAGAAATCGTTACGTTAATACCGATTTGTTCCTCAATTTCGACTAATAAGCTAACGGTTCCAAATGAATCTAATAATCCATCTTCGAAAATAAGTACATCTGGGTTTTCGATGACTTCATCCGTATTACATAAATCAGCTAAAATTTTTAAAACTTCTTCTCTTAAATTTTCCATTATATAGATGGCTCCTTTAGTTCACTAGATGTCCTGAAAATATTAAAAATCCAAAACAAATAAAGTGAAATGTAATAATGATCGCTAATACATGTGTTAGTTTATTATTTTTCCAAAGCTTTTTTTTCTTATTGAACTGTTCAAACCAATCAAAACTACACATCAATATTGCTTGATATAAGCCATAGAGTAGATAATTTATTTGAAGTCCATGCCATGCACCCATTACTAAAAATAGGGTGGTATATCCGATATATGAGATATTTCTTCTGTTTTTAATGATTTTTTTCTTTGTAAGTAAGAATACAATTCTCATATATATATAGTCTCGAAACCAAAAAGATAGGCTCATGTGCCAGCGATTCCAAAAATCTTTTATATTCCGGCTAATAAATGGCATATTAAAGTTTTCAGGGGTTTTAATACCTACTAAATAGCTGACACCGATCGCAAATGCACTATAGCCTGCAAAATCAAAAAATAAATACAAACTATATGCATACATATACGTCAGATTTGAAACGAATGTATGACCTAATGCAAACTGAGTTTCAAGGATGTGTGTGTTAATTAAATATCCAATTATATATTTATAGAGAAAACCAATGAATATTTTATGAACTCCAATTTGAAAATACTCACGATATTCACTAGCTGTTAGTACCTTTTGAGAATCCTGTTGAAATCTTCTAAATCGATCGATTGGACCAGAAGAAATAGTTGGGAAAAACAATAAAAACCTCAAGAAATCAGCAGTTTTAATTTCCTTTATACTTTGGTCACGAAGTTCGATAATTACTTGTGTTGTCTTAAACGTTAAATAGGATATCCCTAAAAAACCTAAGATTGTAGTACTTTCAAAGAGTGGTGATACCTTTACAATAATTAAAGGTAAAATCGATAAAAATACACTTGAGTAATAAACAAAGGAATGGTTCGCTTTCTTTCGATAAATACCATAACCTTTTATTAAAATGACTACCCAGAATATATAGCCAACTAAATAGAAGGTTTGTATTTTAGAAGAGGAAAAGATTATTAATAAAAACACAAAAGTAAGAAATGATGTGTAGTTAGTTAATCTTTTTCCTAAAAAGCCTATTATGACCGCTGGGATTAATAGAACAAATAAAATACCAAAAAACGTAAAAGTACCATATGGAATCATTGGTATACTTGCTCCAATAATTTTTTTCGATCTACTTTACCATTAGTAGTCATTGGCAAACTTGATTGATAGCTAAATTTCCTCGGTATCATATAAGTTGGCATAAATTTAGTTAATTCTTCTTTTAAAAAACGTGTTAAGTGATATTCCTTTTCGAAATCATGTTCTTTAACGACTACTAGGCAATGTAAATTTATACATTTACCATCCTTTATTTCTGGTAATACAACTGCAGAATGAACTAATGGTAATTTTCTAATGTTATTTTCAATATCTTCAATTTCAATACGATAACCGTGTAGCTTTATTTGGAAATCAATTCTACCTTTATAGAATAGTAGACCATTTTCAAAGTAACCCGAATCACCAGTTTTATAGGCGTTCATTCCATTGATCTGGTCATAAGCTGCTTCAGTTTTTAATTGATTATTAAGATAGCCTTTACTAACACTTGGACCTGCTATAATAATTTCTCCAGTTGACCCTTCAGGGAGTGGATTTCCCAATTCATCCATAATGTAAATAATCGTATCGTCTTTTGGAGCACCAATCGGTAACGGTGAATATTTGTTGATCACTTCTTCAGTAATTTTTACAAATGTTACTGCAACAGTTGCTTCCGTTGGACCATAAGTATTATAAATCTCCGCATTAGGAAATCGAGATAAAAGCTGTTTAGCGCTATTATTCGAAAGTACTTCACCACAAAAAAGAAAAGTCTTTAATTTAGGTAGGAAGGCTTCGTTAAAATCTGGATTCATCATGCACATCTCTATAAAGGACGGTGTAGATGTCCAAACTTCGAGATTTCTTTCCATTAAATAATCGAATAATAATTTTGGTCGTTCAATCAATGATTTTTCAACAGCAATAAGTGTTCCACCTGATAATAACGAAGGATATAAATCCATCACTGATAAATCAAAAGAGAAAGGTGCTTGATTCAAAAAGCGTTGTCCTTTTTGTAAATTAAAATCTTTTAAAATCCATCCGGAAAAGCTGCGCAAGTTTTTTTCAGTAATTTGAACTCCTTTTGGATCGCCAGTACTTCCGGAAGTATAAATAATGTAAAATGTTTCATCGTCTTTAACGTAGAAATCAGCTAAAGAATCAATTAGATTTGTAGAACGAATAATACTTTGTAGTTCGCCAAGATTTATGACTTTAATTGCTTCAAATTCTAATGAAAATTCCTTTGGAGTAATTAATAAAGTTGCCCCAGAGTTAGTTATCATTTTTTTGAGCCTTTCAAAAGGAATCGACTCATCAACCGGGATATAAGCACAACCTGCTTTAACACATCCTAAGAAAGTTGAAATCATCTCTAATTGCATATGACCATACACAATAATAGGCTTATTCGCAAAATTATTTTTAACAATCCAACTAGCAATGGCATCTGATTGTTGTTTTAAAGTTTTATAAGTTAATGAATAATCACTATTTTGAAAAGCAATCGTGTCTGGGGTATTGAAAGCCCATAAATCTATTTGTTCAATAATTGATTTCATCTTTTCACGTCCTAAAAATCGTTATATATATAGGTGCCAGTAAAAGCATCTTTAAATCCATACAAGTACAGTAGTGCAAGTAAAATTGATAAATAAAATGCAGTATAAAACAAAAATCTTAAGGTTTTTGAACGAAAAATATGGATTTTGTCCATTTGTTTTCACCTTTCCTAATTTTTAGCTAGACGTATTATAACACCGTAGAAAAAATAAAAAATTAACCAAACACCCTTTTAATTAAGTGTTAGATAATAAATTATTAAAATTAAGGTAAATTTTTTCTAATGAAAATATAAAGATTAATGGACGAGTTCGTTATTACAATTAAGTAAAGGTGATTTTTGTTGAAGAAGGATAGTGGTTCCTAAAAATCTCTACTCTACAGGGATGGTGGATTGATGAAAAAGTTTTATCTATTAGTGATAACTTGTTTTTTTATTGTAATGTTTCCTCTTTGTAGTTTTATCTGGCATAAAAGCCCTACTAAGGCAAAGGTTTCGAGTCACTTTAAAGAGGTTAAAACGGAATTTTCTACTAACAAAAATAAGAATACGAGAGCAATGGATACCTATTTACGGCAGATTCATTTTAACGGAGTGGTACTTGTTAGAAAAAATGAAGAAAATATTCTTAAAAAGGGATATGGATATCGAAATGTCACTAGTCAGTTACCGAATACACCAAATACTTATTATCCAGTTGCTTCGATTTCTAAATTTTTTGTTGCCACATCGTTAATGCAATTAAAAGAAAAAGGTTTGATCTCTTTTAACGATCCAATTTCAAAATACATACCGAATTTTCCGAATGGATCAAAATTAACTTTATTTCATTTAATTTCACATACTTCTGGAATTAAACTGCAAAAAGAGTTATTTAATACGATTTCATCAACCAATCTAATTAAGGAAATAGTTAAATCAAATAGTCAGTATAAACCGTTAAACAAATGGGACTATAATGACGCAAATTATATGTTACTTGCTTACGTTATTGAGAAAGTAACTGGAAAATCATATGGAGAAAATGTTAAAACAAATATTTTTGATAAAGCGAATATTACTGAAATTGGACAAGGGAATGATTTTTACAAAAATGAGAATCATGCAATAGGATATAAATTAATTCAAACTAACAGCGAACCGAAGCAATTACGACTTCCGAATTTTAGCTACCTACTAGGCTGTGGTGATATTTTTTCAACAGTTACAGGAATACAAAAAATGGACGAGGCACTCTTATCGCATAAACTAATATCCAGTAAAAGTTTTGTTCAATTTACTAAGCCATATCAACATCATTATGCTTTCGGAATTTATATTAAAGGGGGATATGTATATAATCATGGAGTATTTCGTGGAATTGATTGTATAAATGTCTTCGATCCAATCTCAAAAACAATTGTAATCGTCTTTTCTAATAGTCAAAAAATGAAACCAAATACACTTAATGTAGCAATGAAATTGTTTAAATTAGTGTAATAGAATTTGATGATTACTAGAATACTCTTATACAGATAGCAAATTATTTCATAAATCCTTTAAAAGATACTCATACTATTTTTTGATAAAGAAAGTAGGAGGAGTCTAGTGAAAAAACTTGTTTATTATTTCTTATTATTGCTAATGATTGGGAGTATTAATTTGAGCTTTACTTTGTCTAGTAATGCCGAAACAAAAACACCAATCAAGGAAAATGCATTAACCCGACATATTAAAATCAGTGAACAAAAACTAAATGATGCACCTATTAAATATCCACAAATCAGTGGAGCACCTAATTCAACAGCTCAACAAACGATAAATAATCTTTTAAAACAAGGGGCAGATACAGCCAATAATAATCGTTTAAAACTATTGGAAGATGAGAAAGAAGCAAAGGCAAAATGGGATTCTAGCCAAGGTCCATGGAGACCTTATGAATATGTTTTTACTTATAAAGTACTTTATAATAATCTTGATAAATTAAGTATCATTTATAAAGAATATTCATACACAGGTGGAGCGCATGGAATGACTACAGGAACTACATATAATTTTGATGTTAAAACCGGTGAAATAGTTCCACTATCAAAATTAATTAACGAAAATACAAAATCAGTACAAGAATATGCTTATCAACAATTGCAAAAGAAATATAAAGGATATGTTTTAATAAAATCTCCTAATGAGATTGACTTAAGTGATAAAAATCGACTATGGGCATTTGACCATGCAGGAATCAAGTTGATTTTTAAAGAATACGAAGTAGCTGCATACGCTGCTGGTATGCCTGAAGTCTTTATACCTGTTCAGGTTTATCAATAAACTTCACCACGAAAAAAGAGCCTTCATTTTTAGACGAAGGTTCTTTGTGTTTTGTGGTGAAATATACATTGTTCAATATTGGAAAAGGGAATCTCGCCCCATGGAAAGCGAGAATTTGAACAACATACAGCTTTTATTACATTGAAACTATATTGCTGATCGATTGACAAGTTCATTTTTCAACAGCGAAAAAAGAACCTTCATTTAAAAGAAGGTTCTTTCCCTTAATTATTTACTAATTTGATTTATGAAATTAGGCTTTTTCGTGAATAATGGTATAGTCTGCATTAAATCATAGTTTTGTTTTAACAATAAAAAGAATAAATTGAACAACTATATAAATAATGAATAATCTAAATTAAGTATGTACGACAGAGTGTGTAAAATCTAATCTTCAATCTGTTCTTTTAATAATAGTGCGTAAAGATCTTCAACTCGTTCGGCCATGAATCTTTGTGAGTCTTCGATTCCTTTGTTGTAAAACATTGGTCCAAGTTTTTGTGATATAAAGTCTAATAGCAGCATAGAACTTAACTCACTAAGTTCTTCGTCTCTTTCGTTTAAGAAATATGTTTGTAGTTGGTTTATCGCAAATTTCTGTTGATCAGGTGAGAGCTTTGTTGATTTAGACATAAAATTCTCCTTTTTATAGATGTAATATTAGATTTTTATTTCCTATATATATAGTATCTTTATTTATTCTTTTTTTGTGAAAAAAAGTTACACGGAATAAAACTTTTTTGGTAAAATAGTGCACAGCTTGAAAATACTTTTTAATTGCTTTAAGATTAGAATGAGAATAAAATGAGAATGAACTTAAAATAGCCATTTTCTATTTTATAGAATTTTATTTGTATTATTATGGAGGGTGTAAAATGGGAGCTTCTACATTAAAAATAAAAGACCTTCAAGTAGCTATTGAAGGAAAGCAAATTCTTAAAGGTGTAAACCTTGAAGTAAAAGGTGGAGAAATTCACGCAATCATGGGACCAAATGGTACTGGTAAATCAACTTTATCATCTGCTATTATGGGTCATCCTAAATATGAGGTAATTGGTGGTAGCATCGAGCTTGATGGCAACGATGTATTAGAAATGGAAGTTGATGAGCGCGCTCAAGCTGGTCTTTTCCTTGCTATGCAATACCCAAGTGAAATTAGCGGTGTAACAAATGCAGATTTCTTACGTTCTGCAGTGAACGCACGTCGCGAAGAAGGCGATGAAATTTCTTTAATGAAATTTATCCGTACTTTAGATAAAAACATGGAATTCTTAGAAATGGATCCAGAAATGGCTCAACGTTATTTAAATGAAGGTTTCTCAGGTGGAGAGAAAAAACGTAATGAGATTCTTCAAATGATGATGATTCAACCTAAGATTGCAATTCTTGATGAAATCGACTCTGGTTTAGATATCGATGCGTTAAAAGTTGTTTCTAAAGGTGTTAACGAAATGCGTGGAGAAGAGTTTGGTTGCCTAATCATCACTCACTACCAACGCTTATTAAACTACATTACTCCTGACTTCGTTCACGTAATGATGCAAGGTCGCATTGTAAAATCAGGTGGTCCTGAATTAGCTGCTCGTTTAGAAGCTGAAGGATATGACTGGATTAAACAAGAGTTAGGTATCGAAGACGAGACTGTTGGGCAAGAAGCTTAATCGGATAGGAGGGATTCGCATGACAACTGGTACTACAATTCCATTTAGTCAAGAAACAGTAAAGCAGCTTTCTGCACTGTTAAACGAACCTGCATATTTCACAGAGTTCCGTTTAAATGCACTTGCAAAAGCTGAATCACTTTCTCTTCCAAAGCCAGATAAAACAAATATCTCTAAATGGGATTTCTTTGGAAAAGAATTTAATGTTACAACTGGCAATGTTCCTACGAAGGAACAATTACCGGAATCAGTAACAGCTTTAATGAATGAAGACGCTGATCAATCAGTTTACGTACAATATAATGGGTCTGCAGTATATCACTCTCTTTCTTCAGAAGCGAAAGAAAAAGGTGTAGTATTCGTAGATTTACACACTGCAATTAAAGATCATGAAGATCTTGTGAAAAAATATTTTATGACAGAGGCTGTTAAAGTCGATGAAAATAAATTAGTTGCTCTACATGCAGCATTAGTTAACGGTGGAGCTTTCTTATACATTCCTAAAAATGTAGTATTAGAAAAACCAGTCCAATCTATTTTCGTAGTAGACGGTGAAACTGTTCCTGCATATAACCACGTTCTTGTTGTTGCTGAAGCTAACAGTGAAGTTACTTATGTTGAAAACTATGTTTCTACATCTGCAGATTTAGATGCGGCTGTTGTAAATGTTGTAACAGAAGTAATTACTTTAGATAATGCAAAAGTTCGTTATGGTGCTGTTGATACTTTAGCTAAAGGCGTTACTGCATATGTTGTTCGTCGTGGACACGCAGGTCGTGATAGCAAAATTGAGTGGGCACTTGGACTTATGAACGATGGAAACTCAATTTTTGAAAATGTTACAAACCTAATTGGAGACGGATCTTTCGGTGACTTGAAAATGGTAACTGTAGGTCGTGGAGAGCAAACTCAGAACTTTACGACAAGCATTATCCACTTTGGTAAAGGATCTGAAGGTTGGATCTTAAAACATGGTGTATCAAAAGATGCTGCTACTTCAATCTTTAATGGTATTGGTAAAATTGAACATGGTGCTTCTAAGTCTAATGCACAACAAACTTCTCGTGTATTAATGCTTAGTGAAAAAGCTCGTGGTGATGCAAACCCAATTCTATTAATTGATGAAAATGATGTAATGGCAGGTCATGCTGCTTCAGTTGGTAAAGTAGATCCAACTCAACTTTACTACTTAATGAGTCGCGGTATTCCGAAGAAAGAAGCAGAGCGCTTAGTTATTCACGGATTCTTAGCACCTGTAGTTTCGGAATTACCAATTGAAGAAGTTAAAAAAATGCTTGTTGATGTAATTGAGAGGAAAGTTAAGTAATGGATGTTAAAGCAATCCGTGAAGCCTTTCCGATATTAAATCAAGAAGTAAATGGACATCCTTTAGTATATCTGGATAGTGCTGCAACTTCACAAAAACCAGTTCAAGTAATCGAAGCTGTTGCTAACTATTATAAAGAAATTAATTCAAACGTTCATAGAGGTGTACATACTCTAGGAACGAAAGCTACTGATGCATACGAGGGAGCTCGTGATAAAGTTCGTAAATTTATAAATGCATCATCGATTGAAGAGATTATTTTTACTAGAGGTACTACTACTGCAATCAATACAGTTGCTGCTAGTTACGGAAGAACGAACCTTGAAGCTGGAGATGAAATCGTGATTTCTTATATGGAACATCACAGTAACATTATTCCTTGGCAACAGGTTGCTAAAGCTACTGGAGCAATATTAAAATATATTCCATTAGAAGAAGATGGAACAATCAGCGTTGAGCAAGCAAGAGCTACAATTAACTCTAATACAAAAATAGTTGCGATTATGTACGTTTCAAATGTACTTGGTTCAATTAACCCTGTTAAAGAGATTGCAGCAATTGCTCATGAGCATGGAGCAATCATGCTAGTTGATGGTGCTCAAAGTACGCCACATATGAAGGTAGACGTTCAAGACTTAGATTGCGATTTTTACGCTTTTTCAGGTCATAAAATGTGTGCACCTACAGGTATTGGGGTACTTTATGGTAAAAAACAACTTCTTGAAAATATGGAGCCAATTGAATTTGGTGGGGAAATGATTGATTTCGTTGACTTACAAGATTCTACTTGGAAAGAACTACCTTGGAAGTTTGAAGGTGGAACACCAATCATTGCTGGTGCGGTTGGTTTAGGAGCTGCAATTGATTTCTTAACTGAAATCGGTATGGATAATATCGAAAAGCATGAACATGAGATTGCGAATTACGCACTTGAGCAGTTATCTACTGTGAAGGGTGTAACAATTTATGGTCCAAAGCATCGTGCAGGTTTAGTAACGTTTAATGTGGAAGATGTTCATCCACATGATGTTGCAACTGTATTAGATGTAGAAGGAATTGCTGTTCGTGCAGGACATCATTGTGCTCAACCATTAATGAGATGGTTAAAGGTATCAGCTACTGCTCGTGCAAGTTTTTACCTGTATAATACAAAAGAAGACGTAGATGCTTTTGTAAAAGGACTAGTAAAAACGAAGGAGTACTTTAGCGATGTCTATTAATCGAAATATTGATCTTGATGCATTATATCGTCGTGTGATTATGGACCATTATAAAAACCCTCGTAATAAAGGGGTAGGGGCTATATCAGAAAACGATTTAACAGTAAACATGAATAACCCGACTTGTGGTGATCGAATTGAGCTTCGCTTAAAAGTTGATGATGGAATTGTATCGGACGCTCGTTTCGACGGTGAAGGTTGTTCAATTTCAATGGCATCAGCTTCAATGATGACTCACGCAATTAAAGGTAAAAAAATAGAGGAAGCTTTAAAACTTGCTCAAATATTTTCAGATATGATGCTTGGAAAAGAATATGATGAATCGATTGATTTAGATGATATTGAAGCATTACAAGGTGTTTCAAAGTTTCCAGCTCGAATTAAATGTGCAACACTTGCATGGAAAGCGATGGAGAAGGGCTTAAAATCAGAGGAATAATCCTCTGAGCTTAATCCTACTCTTCTATTAGAAGGGAGTATGAATAATGTCTACTAATTTGCCAGATATTAGTGATTATAAATATGGTTTTCATGACCGTGACGTATCGATCTTCCGTTCAGAGCGTGGTTTAACGAGAGAAATTGTTGAAGAAATCTCACGTATGAAAAATGAGCCACAATGGATGTTAGATTTCCGTTTAAAATCTTTACAATTATTCTATGATATGCCAATGCCTCAATGGGGTGGAGATTTAGCTGATTTACGCTTTGATGAAATTACTTATTATGTAAAGCCATCAGAGAAAACAGAAAAATCTTGGGATGAAGTACCTGAAGAAATCAAAAACACTTTTGATAAATTAGGTATTCCTGAAGCAGAACAAAAGTATTTAGCAGGTGTATCTGCACAGTATGAGTCTGAGGTAGTTTACCACAGCATGAAACAAGATTTAACTGATCTTGGAATCTTATTTACTGATACAGATACTGCATTACGTGAGCATGAAGAAATTTTCAAAGAGCACTTTGGAAAAGTAATTCCACCAACAGATAACAAATTTGCTGCATTAAACTCAGCTGTTTGGTCTGGTGGATCATTCATCTACGTACCAAAAGGTATTAAAGTTGATACGCCATTACAAGCATATTTCCGAATTAATTCAGAAAATATGGGTCAATTTGAGCGTACATTAATTATCGCTGACGAAGGTGCACACGTACATTACGTTGAAGGATGTACTGCTCCTGTTTATACAACAAACTCTCTTCACTCTGCAGTAGTAGAAATCATCATTAAGAAAGATGCTTACTGCCGTTATACAACAATTCAAAACTGGGCGAATAACGTATTCAACCTAGTTACGAAACGTGCTGTTTGTGAAGCGAACGCAACAATGGAATGGATCGATGGAAACATTGGTTCAAAATTAACAATGAAATACCCAGCAGTAATCCTTAAAGGTGAAGGTGCTCGTGGTCTTACACTTTCTATTGCAATCGCTGGTAAAGGACAACACCAAGATGCTGGTGCTAAAATGATTCACTTAGCTCCAAATACTTCATCTACTATTGTTTCGAAATCTATTTCTAAACATGGTGGTAAAGTAACGTACCGTGGTATTGTACACTTCGGACGTAAAGCAGCTGGATCTCGCTCGAATATCGAGTGTGATACGTTAATTATGGATAATGCATCAACTTCTGATACAATTCCATATAACGAAATCTTAAACGACAACATTTCTCTTGAGCACGAAGCGAAAGTTTCAAAAGTGTCTGAAGAGCAATTATTCTACTTAATGAGCCGTGGTATTTCTGAGCAAGAAGCTACAGAAATGATCGTAATGGGCTTCATTGAGCCATTTACAAAAGAACTACCAATGGAATACGCAGTTGAAATGAACCGTCTGATTAAATTCGAGATGGAAGGTAGTATCGGGTAAGTAAAACCCTTGCTATTATTGGAGATTTTTAAACGGTATCATAGTTTGATACCAATATGATACCGTTTAGTCTTCAAAAACACTCATAGCTTCGTGTTTTCGTTCAACATACAGGTGCCCGTATGTGTTGGCAGTTTGTTTAATATCATCATGTCGCATTAGTTCTTTTACTAAATAAATATCAATTCCTTTATTTATTAAATACGATGCGTAACTGTGTCTTAAATCGTGGATCCTTAAGTTAGGAAAAACTTTCTTAAAGTGTTTGTGATAATGAGCATAGTGATATGGTAACATTCCACCAAAAACATAGAAGCTCTCATTGAATCCGTAGAATTTTTCTTCGGATTCTTTTTTTATTTGTTTTAACATCTCCGCAATAAACGATGGGAAAGGAACAAATCCTTCACTACCTTTTGTTTTTGGAGCAGTAGGGAGTCGGGTTTTATGATCAAGAGTTTTAGATACATACAATTGATTATTCTTTAGTTCGACATCTTTCCAAGTTAATGCTAAAGCTTCTCCAACACGCAATCCTGTGTAAAATAATAATCTTGTAAATTCAGCATAATGATGCATGTTGAAATCGACAACTGTTTGTTCGAATTCGCCTCTTTTGATAAAATTTATATTCGGTTTTACTCGTTCGATTGACCCGACTTTTAATGTAGGATCTATCTTTAAATTAAAAAATTTAACTGCATGGTTTATTAGGATTTTAAAATTACTATAAACAGTCCTGGCGCTATTAAGTGAATCAAAATGTTTTTCTAGATAAGATTTAAACTCTATGACTTGTTGTGTATTTATATCTTTTACTTTAATATGGCCAAATCTAGGTTGGATATGGAAACGGTACTCGTTAGTCCGACGACGTACCGTTTTATCTTTATAAGATTTGAAAGTGATATTATGATTAAACACTTCGTCAATTGTTACTTCATCTGAAAATGTATTTTGAATTGAAATAATAAATGCTGCTTCAGCTGTTATAGCATCTTTTCTCTTTTTAAAACCACGCTGCATCTTCTGTTTATTTCGTCCGTAAAGATCCTTATATCTTGTTTTAAAATACCAGGTCTTACGTTCTTTATCTTCGTATACAGGCATGATTTTCTCCTTTTTTTAGAATGTATGTTCTATTTTTGCTTTAAAAATAAAAACCATCTACTGGTTAAAGTGAATATGGACCGTTAATTTTTTCTGCTTCAAATGGATTCCATGAATCATAATTATTGTTATTAGCAGATTCTTCTTCCATTTTCTTTCCAATCATTGTTTGGTGTCCACAATATTCACAATAAAGTGCGTCACCTACATTTTTTTGTCCACATCCAAAGTTATTATTAATATTTAAACATTCGTTATATAAATACGTAGCACACTTTTTACAATATGAGGCATTTTCTGAAAAATCCTCATTTCCGCATGTGCACTTGATAAATCGCATATTTTTATCAATTTCAGGAAATTCTATCATTTCTTCGTATGTCACCTCTTCGGTAATATCATTAACATCATTACAATCATTTAATGCAATTTCCGGAAAAAGAAATTTACTTTCTTCAAGAGTAATAATCTTTGTGTTTATCAATCTATTCCGTAATGCAAATCTTGAAACACCAAAAACTTTTTTTAATCCATTAACTTTTTGCCTTGAAAGGGGAGGAGTAGCATATGTTTTAATCCACTCATAAGGCATTAGTAATTCTGCAGCAAATGCATTTGCTTCTTTTTCTAAAAGATAATGTTGTTTCTCTGTAAGTTGGTCTATATTGTGATCAATCAAGTGATTTAAAAGAATATGTCCTAATTCATGTGCGTAAGTAAAATTGTTTCTAGGACGATAATTATTATTCGGATTGATTAATACTAGATGTTTCTTTTTCTGTGGCACCCAAATAGCGGCTCCTTCTGCAACAACATCTGTGTACTTCACCCTAAAATTCTTATCAAGTAATTCTTTCACATTTACTGGTGGTGAGGTGATCGCGTTTGCCGCCAAAAACATTTTAACTTTATTGTTAACAAATGGGTATCTAACTTTTTGAAATCGTACAGTCATTAATCCTCATCTTCCTCGTCAATAAATGCTTGAATTACCTTTAATACTTTATTTTTATTTTTTTCAGATAGTTTTTCATTAGCTCTCTGTAAAACTTGTACTCCTTGTGGCCATTCCTTATAAATATTATTTTCTACTTTATCAGGAACCTGAGCATCCTTCGAAACTCCGAGTAAATAATCAATAGTGACTTCATATAAATCAGCTAATAATTTCAGTGTTTCAAAATCTGGATTTCTGTCACCAGATTCGTATCTGGAAAGTTGAACATTTGAAATCATTATTATTTCGGCTGCTCTTTTTTGGGACATTTTTTTCTTTTCTCTTAGATTCCTCAGTGTTCTTCCTAAATTACTCAATGGTTCCCCTCCCTTTTCTTTATCTATATTTCATAAGTATTTTACCATCTCGGTAAAAACATAATGTATTTTTTACCTAAAAGGTAAAAAAAGTGTTGACGTTACCAAAATGGTAATTTATTATAAAGACAAGGGGTTACCAAAATGGTAATTTAATAGGAGGTGAGTCATATGAAAATTGATCATAAAAAGATTCGTGATTTAAGAAGAGGGAAAAAAATCACTCTCCTAGAAATGTCTGAGAGACTTGGGTTCAAAAGCGCAAACGGATACTACTACTTAGAATCTGATAGATGTTCTATTAAAGCGGAAATACTTGCTGAAATCGCGAAGATACTTGGTGTTAAATTAGAAGAGCTTTTTTTTGAACAGAATTTTACCGAAATGGTAACTGAATCAACATAGGAGGTTTACCAAAAGTGAAAATGTACTACAACTCCCATGATGTTAAAGAAATTCTCGGTTTTGGGAGTTTACGAACAGCTCAAATTCGCATTAAAGCGATGAATGATGAATTAAAGGGAATGGGTTACTGGGTAGAAAGAGGAAAGGTACCAATTGGGTTCTTTCACCAAAAATACCCTTTTATCCAAAATCCTATAGAGGAAAGGAGGATTTAGATGACTACTTTATTAGTAATGTATTTCATGGTTGGTTTTGCCTTAGCTGGATTTTTAGCTTTTATGTTAATAGCTCCTAAGAGTGTAAAGGCGTTATTTAATAAATATTTATGGGGTGGGGTAGATGAGGAAATTAATTAAAGTGGATTCCAGTGATTTTAAAAATTATCTAAATCGCACTGAAGCAACATTTCAAGCAGAAAGAGAAATTACTCAAGACAAATTAAAACAGGGAATAGACGGTCTAGAGTGGTTAGTTATGCAAATTCTAGTAGATGACCTAAAAAAAGAATCATTAGACCAGTGGTTAAAATTAGCACCTAAGATTTCAAAAGGAACAAAAGACACAAATATTTTGATGATGAATGCTATTCGATTAGATCACGATTCATTTTATGAATTGCATGAACTTAATTGGTGGATCGTTTTTGATGAAACAATGACTTATTTATCTTTATTAAAAGAAAGAAATTACTACGATTATTTAGATTTTATAAATGAAGTGTATTCGAAAAATGGGAGAGATGAGAAATGACCAACTTAACAATTTTAGATTTTCAAAATCAACGAGTTTTAACTACTGAACAATTAGCAATGGTATATGAAACTGATGAAGTAAGAATTCGCCAAGGTTTTAGTAGAAATGAAGATAAATTTGTATCAGGTACTCACTATTATAAATTAACAGGTGCTGAATTGAAGGAATTTAAAGCTAAGTATCTTAAAGATACTAACCTAAAATTTGCAAGTGAGTTGATGCTTTGGACAGAACGAGGAGCTAATCGTCATTGCAAAATTTTAGATACTGATAAAGCTTGGGAACAATTCGATAACTTAGAAGAAACGTACTTTAATGTAAAGCAAAATGCAATTGATACTTCGCAACTAAGTCCAGAATTACAAATGTTTAGTCAAATTTTTAATTCACTTGCTAAAAATGATTTAGAACAAAAACGTCTTAGCCAAGCAGTAGAAGAAACAAAACAACAGGTACATAACATCAGTGAGATCGTTGCTTTAAATACAATCGACTGGAGAAAGGAAACGACTGAGATTATTAACAAAATTGCTCGTAAAACTGGTGGACATAAACAATACCAAGAAATAAGAAATGAAAGTTACAAATTATTAGATGAACGTGCAAAGTCGGATATAAAACAACGTCTAACGAACAAGCAAAGAAAAATGGCATTAGAAGGTGTAGCTAAATCTAAAATTGATAAAGTTTCTAGGCTAGATGTGATTGAGGAAGATAAAAGATTACTAGAAATATATTTAGCTGTTGTTAAAGAAATAGCAATTAAATATCAGGTCCAAATAAATTCAGCATCATAATTTTTTTACCCAATTTGCGAAAAAATACGAAATAAATTTGGAATATTTAAAATTAAACAAATAAAAAAAGCTGACCAGAAGGGTCAACTCTTAATGAATCATAGACATCTTCATTATATGCGTTGACTCCTGGAATATGCAATAGGAGAGAGAAAAGTGAAAATTTCATTCGATTTT